>CAIXBB010000008.1 GCA_903917565.1 uncultured cyanobacterium
CACAGGATGGAGTACAACACCTACAGACCGCATTCGGCTCTCCAGGGGCGTACGCCCCTGGAAGTCCTCCAGCAATGGAAAGCGGCCTGATCACCCCACCAGCTCTCATAGGAACTGGACCACTGATGGGGGTCACGTCACATGCTCGCCATGGTGGTGATCGGCTTTGCCAGTTACTACCTTCTCAACCGCCTGGACCGGAACCGAACCGCGTCGCGACGCTCCAGGCCGCGTTGAGTGACCCCTTGGGGAGTCTCAGCCCACCACACCACCGAGACGGATCAGGGCACCCACCACCACGAAGGCGATCGCCAGGGCGGTGATGCCGCGGATGTGCCAGGCCAGACCGCTGAGGTTGGCGTCCGTGAGATTGGGGATCAGCCGCAACCGTGCGTGCAGGGCCAGAGCGGCGGTGGCGACAACCAACAGCAGCTTGGTGCCCACCAGCAGTCCGATCGGGTTCGCTGGGTTGAACAGTCCATGGAAGCCAGGCAGCAGCATCGAGACCATCCAGAGGCCTGTGATCACCTGCAGGGCGAGGGCCGCCAGACCGAGGGGCTCGAAGCTCTCTTCGAAGTCGCGGATGCGGTCAGGGCTTCGCTCCCGCAGGGCCTTCGGTAGCACCCCCAGATCCAGCACCAGGTGGCCGCCGGTCCATACCGTGGCGGCCAGGCCGTGGACGATGACCAGAAACGGGAAAGGGGACATGGCGGATCAGGGGCAAGCCTGGGGCCACTGTCGCTGGCCACACCCGGATCGCTGTCCAAAGAAGACCTCAGGCCACAAACCTCCCGTAGAGCCAGCGAACGAAACCACCCACCAGCGGCACCGGCGCAAAGGTGGGACCGACGAAATCGAAGTAGTCGCGGTGCTCGACAACCTTGCCGTCGGCGCCGAAGCGGAGGCGGGTAGTGCCGGGATAGACGAACTCGATGCCCTTGATCTTGAGGCCCATCGTCCACTCCACGAAGGCCGTGTCGCCGGAGATCGCAACGGCCCCAGGCTCCAGGAAGACATCCTCGCAGCGACGCATCAGCCCTTCCTGGGCAAGGATGAAGGCCTCGATGCCGCGCTTCTCCTGGGTCGGATCCTGGAAGTGAACGGCCTCGTCGTAGACCGCCCGCCACTGCTCCGGCGTGGGTCCTGGAGCTCCGTAGGGCTTGGTGAACAGGGCCCGGAGGGAAGCTTCACCGAGCGGTGGCTGCAATTCGGCGCTCATGGCAGTGGTGCCCTCAGGCTGCGGCAGCCCGTGGGCGGTTCAAGACCAGGGCCGCGCCGCCGAGGGCCAACAGCCCCAGGGCTCCCGCGGCGGCCAGGAACACCAGAGTCTGCAGGGCCAGCAGAAACAGGCCCAGGGCCGATGCTGCCTTGATCTGCACCCTGGCCTTGATCAGCAGGGTGAGGAGCAGCAGCACCGTGGCCTGCAGACCGGCGATCCTGGCGGCCGTGAGGGGACAGAAAGGGCTCGGGAGAAGCATCAGAACGGAGCGATGGAACCATCCTGGTAAGGATGCCGGCCCATGGAGAGATCAGAAGCAGAACGGCAGAAACTGGGTGCGACAGGCGACATAGCCATCGGTCAGGGCACCGAGGCCGATCTGGTGGGCGATGCCGGAGCCGGTGATGGCTTCGGTGAGGATGCCGATCACGAGGCCGAGCATGGCGGCGCGGCCGTTGAAGAGCTCGACGCGCTTGAGCTGTTCCATGTGGATGGAATGCTCGCTGTCGCCCTGGAAGAAGGACTCTGTGGCTGGGGTGTTGGTCATGACGTCTGGATTGATGGGGAAAAGAGTTGAAGCGTCAGCCGTTCAGCGGGCTCCTGGCTCCAGATCACTGGGGCGGCTGAGGACGAAGGTCACCATGCCGGTGAGCAGCACCACAAGGGCTACGACGACGGTGATGGCCGGGGTGTAATCGGTTCCCATGGCGATCAGCCCAGACCGATCTGGGAAAGGATGCCCTGGCCGGTGAGCAGTTCGGTGCCGAGGCCGATCACGAAGCCGAGCATGGCGAGACGGCCATTCCAGGTTTCGGCGAAGGCGACAAAGCCGAAGCGGGGGGAGGTGTCAGTCATCTGTGTTTCAGATTGTTTCGAGAACTGTAACAGAGTGTAAAGCGATGGCGTCCACGTCCCCCGCCCTGGGCCCATGGACCCAGGGCAGGGCCCAGTGGCCGGCTCCGCTTCGTTTTGCGGTTTCGCCGGTCCACTGGTCCAGGCTGTCGAGATCTGCTGCCCCACGCCCAGCGGGTCAGTCAGAACTGACGCAAGAAGCGGCTTAAGGCCTACACGACCGCGAGCGGAGCAGCGCAGGGGATCGGAACGCACTGGTGCAGGAGGTCGAGGATCGCCTTGCAGAGCTGGTGAAGCGCGCACAGAAGCAACGGCAGGAGCTCACCTCCCAAGGTGAGCCGGTGGCGGTGGTGAGCTTCCCCCGATCTCGCAAGGGATGGGGACCTCTGAGGCATGGCTTCCAGGCACCCCCCGGGTTCAGGAAAGATGTCACCCCTCTCATTCGTACACCCGGGGGCTTGAGGACATGACCAATGCGTCGCTACAGCGAGGCCGTCAAGGCTGATGTGAGGAGGCGGATGACCCCGCCGCAACGGCAGAGCGTGGC
>CAIXBB010000009.1 GCA_903917565.1 uncultured cyanobacterium
GGGGTTCCAGGGGCGGAAGGACTTGGGCTTGACCATGCCCCATTCTCTAGCTCAGAACCATTGCAGTCACAGGGATCTGGGCGGATTGACAGGCGTCTGTGGAGAGGTCCTGCGCGGATCTATGTGCGACACGCTCCTAGTGCAGAAACGCGCAACGCAAAACCATGCGCTGCAGCGAACCGCCGCGTGCGTCACGGCACCTGCTTCCGCAGCCGCCATTCTGCCCAACATTCAGGTGCCGCGCCGCACTTCGTGGTCGGTGAGCTTGGGGTTAGCGGTTCGACCTGGCTTGTACAGGGGCACCCTTACCCGGTTGGCGGTCTAGGCGTGCGGTAAAGAACCCCGGCTTGGCGCTGTAGACCCTTCGGCGAGCCAGCAACGTGAAATGGAGCGATGGGGCTGGCTGCGGTAGTCGTCATCCGCTTCCAGCTGGCGATCCCAGGCGGCGGCATCAAACGCCGCAAACCAGTGTCTGAACTCGGCCTGTGCGGAGGGCTCTGAGGCCTCAATGGCCTGTTCCAGAGCTTTGCCTTCAAGGATGGCCCAGCTCTTTCGCAGGGACTTTGCTGGATTCTGACTCCCTTGGCAGCCTTGGTGGTGTGCAAGAACAATCCCTGACCACCACTCCGCGGATCACTGTGGTGGGCATCGATGTGGGCGGCGCCCGCAAGGGCTTCCACGCCGTCGCCTTCACCGGCGGCGCCTACGCCGGCCAGTTGGCCACCGCTGATGCGCAGGAGATGGCCCACTGGTGCCGCTCAGTGGTGGGCGCCAGCGTGATCGCCATCGATGCCCCCTGCCGCTGGAGCACCGATGGCCGCCCACGCCCCTGCGAGCGGGAGCTGATGGGCCGTGGCATCCGCTGTTTCGCCTCGCCCACCCGGCAGAGGGCGGTGGAGCACCCCACCAACTACTTCGGCTGGATGCTGCAGGGGGAGGCGCTCTAACAGGCCCTGGAGAACGGGGCACCGGAGGTGTCCTATCCGCTGGTGCGCTCCCTGCCCCATGGCGGCCCTGGCTGCTTCGAAACCTTCCCCCACGCCATCATCTGGCACCTGCGCGGCGGCCAGGCCCAGGCGGCCCACAAGCGCAGCCAGCGGCGGGAGTTGTTGCAGCAGGCGGGGATCGACCTGTCAGCGATCACCAGCATCGACCTGATCGATGCGGCCCTTTGCGCCTTCACCGCTCACCACGCTGCCGCCGGTGGTGAATGCTTGCCCTACGGGGAGCCGCAGACCGGCTTGATCGTGGTGCCCAGACAGCGCAACCCCTGACGGAATGGCGGGCCGGCAATGTTTCAGGGATCCGAACTCAATATGCCCATTACGATGGATCAGTAGATATTTCCGTCACCCAGTTCCGTGCCCAGTGCCTGGAGTTGATCCGGCAGGTGGAGAGCGGCGGTGAGATCGTGTTGATCACCCGGCATGGCAAACCCGTGGCACGCCTGACGCCGCCTTCCATCAGGGCCGCCACAGACCCGAATCCCTGGGCGGCCTTCCGCGGTTCCGGTGTGCTGCACGCTGAACCCGAGGAATCCATGCTGGAGGCCCAGGCCTTCGATGCCCTGCGGTGAAGGTTCTGCTGGACACCCATTTCTGGCTGTGGTGGCTGCTGGGCTCCGAGCGCTTCAGTGTTCAGGACCTGCGTTTGCTGGATCGCATGGCTGCCGCAGCTTGGCCCAGCAGCAGCGGCTAAGCCCTACCGGTCCCGCTTGCTGCGCCGCCAGGTGGCCGGTGACTGGCCGGTGGCCCGCTTGAAGGCGCGGCTGAAGGCGGCCTCCGATTCGTAGCCCACGCGCAGGCCGATCGTGCCCACGTTCTCGGCGCCGGTGGCGAGTTGCTCGGCAGCCAGCTGCAGACGCCACTGGGCCAGGTAGTGCATCGGGGGCACGCCGACCGTCTGGGAGAAGCGCTCCGCCAGCACCGTGCGCGAGGTGGCGGCCTTCTGGGCCAGTTCCGACAGGGTCCAGGGGTGGGCCGGACGCTCGTGCAGCAGGGTCAGCACCGGTGCCACCACGGGATCACGCAGGCCGGCCAGCCAGCCGCTCGGCAGCGGCGCGGCGGCGTCGAGGTGGCGGCGCAGCACCTCCAGGAACATCAGTTCCGCCATGCGCGTCAGCACCGACACCCCGCCCGCGCTGGGCTGCCGCGATTCGGTCACCAGCTGCCGCGGGAACTCCGAGAGCCAGCCCTGGGTCACCCCCGCCACGTGCAGCAGCCGCGGCAGGCCCGCCAGCACAGGGTTGAAGGGACGCAGGTCGCAGCCCAGGAACCCACAGACGAAGGCGGCCCGCGCCCCTGATTCCCCCCCGATTCGCACTGTTTCCAGATAGCGCTCGGGGGCCGCCTCGATCAGCTCCGGATCCAGTCGCTGGCCTTCCGAACTGGAGAGCCCGTGGGCATCGCCATGGGGAAACACGATGGCGTCGCCGGGCCGCAGGGCCACCGGCGGCTCATCGGCCAGCCCCGCCCAGCACAGGCCTTCGATCAGGATGTGGTACGAGATCAGGTGCTCGGCCTCCGGCAGCACCCGCGGCACCAGCTGCACCGCCGACACCGCCTGCACCGCCCATGGGTGCCTGGCCTCGACGTAATAGAAAAAGGCTCCGTCGAGACGGACGGCCCGGAGCACATCGGAGAGCGGATCCATTTCTCCATGCTCGGCGGTTCGGCTCACGCCGGCAAGTTGATGCCCCGGACGCTGGAGCAAGCGAAGCGGACGCCGGGAACAGGGATGCGCAGGCGGCGGACGAACGGGCAAGAACTCCGATCAACGGGCCATGGATGTCTGCGCCAGCCACGGAGATTCTGCTGGGGCGGGTTCACCACACGCCCCTGTTTCCGTTCCCCCCCATCCCATGGACTCAGGCACCACGCCGTCAAAACCGCCGCCTCCGGGCTGCGGCAACCTCATCGGCCAGGTGAGTGTTGTTGCCCATTTCGATGGCAAGGCGGCAGGGGCAGACCCGTGTGATTCATCTCCCCACCAACAAATCATGACCACCACCGTTGTTGCGCCCCCAACGAGCGCCACCAATCCCTATGTCGACAGTCTTCAGCGTGCCGCCAGGGTGAACTGGCGCCTCGAAGACATCATCGGCGCTGACCGGCGTCTCGACTTCAACAAGCGTTTCCTGCCCGATCTTCTCGCCCGGGTCGATCGCATCGGCTGCCTCGATGGGCGGGAGAAGCGGATCCTCAACCAGATCCGCGGCAACAGCTATCTGCACCTGTTCGCCCTGGCCGAGGAATTCATCCTTCCCGCGGTGCTGGGCCAGGTGAGTGAGGGCGGCACGGCGGACATCACCGCCACCCAGGCCCTGCTGCACTTCGCCGAGGAGGAGAGCAAGCACATCCGCCTGTTCCGCCGCTTCGCCGAGGCCTTTGAGGCCGGTTTCGGCAGCCCCTGTGACGTCATCGGCCCCGTGCCCCAGATCGCCGCGGCTGTGCTGCAGCACAGCCCCTTGGGCGTGATGTTCGCGACGCTGCTGCTGGAATGGGCGACCCAGCACCACTACCTGGCCAGCGTTCAGGGCAACGACGCGGAGGATCTTGATCCCCAGTTCTGCAGCCTGCTGCGTCACCACTGGCTCGAGGAGGCCCAGCATGCCGACCTCGACACCCTGGTGCTGCAGCGCATGGCCGGGGAGCTCGACAGCGACGCCATCCGCACTGGGGCGGACGACTTCTTCCGCATCGTCGATCTATTGGAAGGCGGGCTGCGCGAGCAGGTGGGCCTGGATCTCACCAGCTTCACCCGGGCCACCGTGCGCGTCCTCGACGCGGCGGAGATCGAAGCGGTGACGTCCTGCCAGCGGGACTCCTACCTGTGGACCTTCCTCGGATCGGGCCTCAGCCATCCCCGTTTCCAGGAGACCTTCGCCCAGGTGTGCCCGGATCACCTCCCCCGCCTGCGCGAAGCCTCGGCCCGCTACGGCGGCGCGGCCTGATCCGCCGCTTCGGTGCTGCCCATGGCCTTCCCGCTGCGATCCCTGTTGACCGGCCTGGCCATGGTCGCCTTCGCCGGCAACTCCCTCCTCTGCCGGCTGGCCCTTCAGCGGCTGGGGATGGATCCGGCCACCTTCACGCTGATCCGGCTTCTTTCCGGCAGCCTTATGCTGGCTCTGCTGGCGGGGCGGCTGGGGTTCCGACCCTCTTCCGACGCCCCCCGGACTGGCAGCTGGGCGGCGGCCCTGGCCCTGTTCACCTACGCGATCTGTTTCTCAGCCGGCTACGTCAGCACGCCGGCGGCCTCCGGTGCCCTGCTCCTGTTCGGGGCCGTGCAGATCAGCCTGATCGGCCACGGGCTGTGGCAGGGGGAACGCCTGAGTTGCCGGCAGGTCGCCGGCCTGATGGCGGCCCTGTCCGGGCTGATGGCGTTGCTGCGGCCGGGGGTGGCCGCCCCACCGGCCACCGGTGCCCTGCTGATGCTCACGGCGGGGATGGCCTGGGCCGCCTACACCGTCATCGGCCGATCGGTGAGCGCTCCGGTGGCGGCCACCGGCGCCAACTTCCTTCGCGCCGCCCCGATGGGGCTGCTGGCGGTGCTTCTCCTCCCCCATGGGGCTTCTGGGGGCAGCGAGGCGATCGGGATCGCCATCTTCAGCGGAGCGGTGACATCCGCCCTGGGCTATGCCCTCTGGTACCACCTTCTTCCCCAGCTGGCCGCGATCGAGGCGGCCTCCGTCCAGCTCAGTGTTCCGGTCGTCACCGCCGTGGGGGCCTCCTGCTGGCTCGGGGAACGGCTCAGTTTCCCCTCGGTGATCGCCGGGGCCGTGGCCCTGGGCGGCATCGGCCTGATTGTCAGCGCCCCAGGCCGGCCGCGGCTGCCAGGGGGCACCCCCACCGTTTTTTTCTCAATCAAAGGAGACCAACCATGAACCCGAACAAAGCGCTCTGGGAAAAGGGCGACTTCACGAAGATCGCCGCCACGATGCGCACCAGCGGGGAGGCCCTCGTGGCCTCCTTCGGCCCGCTCCGGGGGCTGAAGGTGCTGGATCTCGGCTGCGGGGATGGCACCACGGCCATCCCCGCAGCCAGGAGCGACGCCCAGGTGCTCGGCGTGGACATCGCTACGCCGCTGGTGGCGGCCGGCAACCGGCGGGCGCGGGCGGAGGGCCTGGCCAATCTCTCCTTCCAGGAGGGCGATGCCGCCCAACTGGAGGGCCTGGCGGACCAGTCCTTCGACCTGGTGGTCAGCATCTTCGGCGCCATGTTCGCGCCCCGGCCCCTGGATGTGGCCCGTGAGATGGTGCGCGTCACCAGGCCGGGTGGTCGCATCGTCATGGGGAACTGGATTCCCGGTGACCCAACGCTGGTTGCCCAGATCCTGAAGATCAGCGCCGCCCACGCACCACCGCCACCGGAGGGTTTCATCAGCCCGATGACCTGGGGTATGGAAGACAACGTGATTGAGAGATTTGAGGCCGCAGGACGGGGCAGGGACGCGATCACCTTCGCCACCGACATCTATACCTTTGAGTTCAACGGAACGCCGGCAGCGTTCGTTGATGTCTTCCGCACTTTCTACGGACCCACGATGAATGCGTTTGAGTCCGCAGAACGGCTCGGAAGTGGTGAAGATCTCCGCCGGGAGCTGGAAGCTCTGTTTGCAGGAGAGAACATCAGCGCCAGTGCGGATCGAACGACGATCGCTGCCCGGTTCCTGAACGTCTCCATCAATGTGTAGCAAGGCCATGGATGGACGCTGCTTGAGCGGAGTACGACAGGAGGACGTTGACTTGTCATCGAGGGGAGTCGCCATGAAGCACCTGATGGCCGCCATGGGCGTGATCCTGCTCGCCGCCTTCACGTCCTTCACGGGGGCGGGCGAGGCGGCGCCGCCGCCGGTGAATGTCAGCAACTTCGCCCGGGCCGAGACCGACCTCTACATGGGCAAGGCTGTCAAGGAGGGGGCCTTCGGCCAGCTGCGCCATCGTCTGGAGCCGGCGGCCATCGCCGGGCAGGACGTGGTGCGGATGAACCACGACACCTTGTGTTCCATGGGTGTGTTCGACCTCGCGGCGGGGCCGATCACGGTCACGCTGCCGGACTCCGGCAGGCGTTTCCTGTCGCTGCAGGTGCTCTTGCAGGACCAGTACACACAGGCGGGCAGGTCCGAGGTGCCGCAGTGGGATTCCGTGTCGCAGACGAAGGCCCGCAACGTCCTGCTTTCCCTCGCCTCCCTCGGTGGCACGGGGGTCATGTTCGGCCGCAGGGAGCAGGTGGATCCGGTCAGCTTCCTGATCGGATCGGCGGCAGGATGGGGCGGCAATCCGCCGAGCGCGGCGCTGTAGTCCAGCATGTTCCCTGCCCAGAACGACGGCAAGACCCTGTAGCGGCTGACGGAGAAGGATGTGCCGGCGGCCTGCTGCTGGCCGTGCCGCCGGCCCAGGCCGATGGGGAACCGGCCCGCGTCACGGTGCGGACGCTGGTGCAATCCAGCCAGGCGTGGAACGGCCCCCCCCCCCTGCCCGCCTATCCCAGCGGCCAGCCGGAAGTCACCGTGCTGCACATCACCATCCCGCCGGGGGAAAAGCTGCCCTTGCACCAGCACCCGGTGATCAACGCTGGGCTGAAGACACGCGGCCAGTTGCTGGTGACCAGCTCATCGGGCGCCACGGTCCAGCTGAAAGCGGGTGAAGGGCCAGCCGATCACCGTGCTCGAGCCTGCCGCTGGCCATTCCCGCTGATGTTCTCTGGCCGAGACGGCGGGACCGTCTTCTGCTGATGAGCTGCCGGCGTCCAGGAGTTCACCAGCCAAAAAAGAGATCTGTACAGACTCCGTCACGGCTCCCATCGGGCTCCCGGGCTCAGCGTGATGGCGGCAGGGCCCCTGGCCAGGGTGTTCCTCCTCCAGGACAGGACTTCATCGCCAGGCGTTATCGCTCCGCTGCTGAAGGGTGGGAGCTCCAGGTGTTCCTGCTGGCCCCCAGAGTGGAAGAGACCAACAATGGTTTCAAGCAGAATCCTGTGATTCTGGACCATCACAATCGCCGCCTAGGCTCCTCAAGCCGAAGATTGGTGAGCGCGGATGGTTCCCAGAAACACACTCTGTCTCTGGTACGACGGCACCGCTCTGGAGGCGGCCACCTTCTACGCCGAAACCTTTCCGGACTCTGCGGTGGGAGAGATCTTTCGTGCACCGGCTGATTATCCTTCTGGCCGCCAGGGTGATGTCCTGACGGTCCTGTTCACCGTGGCCGGTATCCCCTGCCTGGGTCTCAATGGGGGCCCGGCGTTCAAGCACAGCGAAGCATTTTCGTTCCAGATCGCCACCGATGATCAGGCCGAAACCGACCGTCTGTGGAACGCGATTGTCGGCAACGGGGGTGAAGAAAGTGCCTGCGGATGGTGCAAGGACAAGTGGGGTCTGTCATGGCAGATCACACCGCGCGCCCTCACTGCCGCCATCGCCGACCCCGATCGCGCCGCGGCCCAGCGTGCGTTCGAGGCGATGATGGAGATGACGAGGATCGACATCGCGGCCATCGAGGTGGCCCGCCGCGGATAGGTCCTCGGTGCCGCCGTCCCCCAGCGGCAGAGCAACCCCAGCCCCCATCCATGACCAGCCAGCCGATCGCGATCCTCGGGGGCTTCCTGATCAGCCCGGAGGCCTACGGGCCGATGCTGTCGCGGTTGGAGCATCTGAGCGGCCAGCCGGTGCGGCTGGTGGCGGTGGGCAAGGCCGAGTGGCTGCTCACCGTCTTCGCCTTCGCCTGGGCGCGGATCCTCGATCGGGTGCAGGCCAGCGCCAGCGAGCTGGCCCGCCTGTCCCCCACCGGAAAGGTGACGCTGATCGGCCACAGCTCCGGCGGCATCATGCTGCGGCTGTTCCTGGACGACGCCCCGTTCCAGGGGCGCCGCTACGACGGCAAGGCCCTGGCCGACACCCTGGTGATGCTGGGCAGTCCCCACACGGCCCTCAAGGCCACGGTGTTACGCCGGATGGTGGCGGAGCGTCTGCCGGGATCGCCCTTCGCCGATCGGGTGCAGTACATCTCGGTGGCCGGGGACCTGGATCTCCAGGCGGCTTCCCCCATGGCCCAGCGCCTGGCCCCCACCGCCTACCGCAACAGCAGCGGCAATGCCCACGACCGGGGGGACGGCCTGGTGCCGGTGGCCTCGGCCCTGCTGGCGGGCTCCACCACCCTGGTGCTGCCGGGGGTGGCCCATGGCGGCGCCTTCGGCCCCAGCTGGTACGGCAGCCCCGAGGTGGTGGAGCGCTGGTGGACCGCTGGTTTCAGCGGGGCTGGGGGGCCACCTGGGTCGTGGCCTGCTGGCGCAGCTCACTGACCACACCGCTGCGCTTGAGGGCGCTGATCGCCAGGTCGATCCGGTCGGTGGTGGCCTTCGGCAACGCCGGAGACAAGGCGAACGCCTGGGATTCGGGCCGGATCCCCTCCAGCGCCAGGCTGGGGCGGAAGCCTTTCGTCTCTTTCTGAAGCATCAGATGGCTCAGCTGCAGGTTGTCACCCACCAGGGCGTCGATCCGGCGGGAGGCCAGCTGCTCGCCCCCGGCCCCGATGCTGTCCAGGGGCACGATCGTGACCTTCTCCCCCATCCCTCCGGTATTGAGTTCCTTCAGCAACGCCTCGCTCACGGTGCCCCTGCGTACCCCCACCCGCAGGCCGCGCAGGTCCGCTGGCGATCGGATCGCGCCGGTGGCTTTGCCTTGGACTTCCCCGGCCACGTTCACGGTCAGATACCCCACCAGCAGCGACGCCGAGACGATCCGCACCAGATAGGCCAGGATCACGATCCCGTTGCCGCGGGTGGTGGTCACGATCGTGTTGCTGCCTGGCCCGGTGGCCAGCACCTGGAACACCTTGCTGATGTGACGCAGGGGCTTCCCGTCGCTGTCCCGGGGTGGGTGGGTGCGGGCCTCCAGCCCCAGGGTGAGCCATGTGAGCAGCGCGATCGCCAGCAGGTAGCCGCCCAGCAGCTGCAAGAGCGTCGGCGTCAGCAGGGCCACCAGGAAGGAGCGCCCCAGATCGAGCCGGCTCTTCACCACCATCACCGCCAGTCCGTCCTCCTGGAAGGGGAGGCTGAAGCGGTAGCGCTGCAGGCGGTCCGGCG
Organism: uncultured cyanobacterium; assembly: GCA_903917565.1. GTDB lineage: Bacteria > Cyanobacteriota > Cyanobacteriia > PCC-6307 > Cyanobiaceae > Cyanobium. The sequence continues at coordinate 9,081 of CAIXBB010000009.1, forward strand.
AGACGTTGAGGCAGCCCACCGCCACATCCATCCGCCCCTCGCGGCTGGCCTCCAGCATCAGCGCCACCGACGGCCACTCCGTGACGACGTAGGGCAGGTGCTCGAGCGTGGCCACCCGGTTCCAGAGATCGACCGCCAGGCCCCGCCAGACCCCCGCAACCTGGTAGCTGCAGGGTGGCGAGCCATCCACCACCCCCACCCGCAGCACCGGTGCCGCCGCCGCCGCCCCCGGCAGGCCCAGGGCCAGGCAGAGGGCGAGGCCCCAGCTGAGGCGTTTCATCAGGGCGCCAGCCGCGCTCGGTGCAGCCGGCTCTTCTCATACCAGTCGGCGAACTCCGGCACCCACTGCTGCAGGTGGGGCCACATCAGATCGCAGAGTTCACGGATCTCCTGCTGGGCGTCGAGCTTGGCCCGCAGGTCGAGGAAGTGCAGGAAGGCCCGCAGGGTGAAGCTCACAACGAAGTGCTGCCGGTAGTCGAACGGCAGGATGCCGCGGGCGTGCTCCTCGGCGAAGCCCGCATCGAGCAGGTCGCGGTAGCGCTCGGCCGCTGTCCGGCAGAGCTTCAGATCGATGGCCCGCTGCCCCTCGTCGTAGAGGTACTTCTTGCCCTGGCGGTCGCTGTAGGGCCCCACCGGCCGCAGGTAGAACACCTCCTCCAAGTCGAGTTCGCCGTTGGCGGCCCGGCGGATGCGGTCGCCCGTGTACCGCATCGACTGCACATCGAAGCTCACCCCGACGCGATGGGTGCGGGCCTGCTGCATCACCGAGTGGGGGAACCAACCCACGTTGAGCACGATCTGGGCGTGCTCCAGGGGGCCGTAGTGGCCGCGTTCGCCGGCCAGCAGCCGCTTGACACAGATCTCCCCGGCCTTGGTCTCCTCGGGCCACTCGGCCCGGTCGGCGGCCACGAAGCCCTCGCTGTAGTCCTGGTGCATCCCGGCATAGACGCACTGCTGCGGGTTCGGGGTGGCGGCGATCAGCTCGACCCGGAAGCGGGGATCCATGGGCAGGGGGTTCGGGGGGAGGGGGCGGGATCAGCCGTGGCTGCGGGGGCCGGCCTGGGGCGCGGCCTGGGACTGGGGGGTGGCGCTCTCTAGGGCCGTGGTTTCGACCAGGGCACTCACGGCGCCCACGCCCGCCAGCTGGGGCAGGGGGGTGCCGTCGACCAGGGCTGTGGCAAGGGCGTCGAGTTCGGCGCCACTGCGGGCGCCGATGGAGCGGCCCACGGAGCCGCCGGTGGCATCGAAGAACTCCAGCTGGGGGATGCCGTTGACGTCGTAGCGCTCCAGTTCCGGCTGCCAGCGGGGGTTGTCGACGTTGAGCAGCACCACATCCATCCGGCCGCGTTGCTGGCGCTCGATCCGCTCCATCGCCGGCGCCATCGAGCGGCAGGCCTCGCACCAGTCGGCGTAGAACTCCACCACGGTGGGCCTGCCATCGGCCAGGGCCACCGTGAGCTCGGGCGACTGGCGGGCCAGCCGTTCCAGGGGAGCTTCCGGATGCAACCCGCCCCGCAGCCACAGCATCAGCAGCACCAGCACGGCTGCCACGGCCGCCAGAACCATGCGCTCGCTGCGGCCGAGGCTGGAGGGGGGGGAACTGCCCGACGGGGCCATGGACGCCAATGACACGGAACGGCGCCCACTCTGGCAGCGGGGGCTGGCCCGGGACATCGTTGCTAGCGTCAGCGTTCCCGGGCAGGAGCGGTGAAACGGCGCCTCACTCTCCATTTCCCCTCCGAGGCGGTGCACCAGCCGATCACCTACCGCCTGGCCGTCGACTTCGACATCGCCGCCAAGATCCTGCGGGCCCAGATCGCCCCCAACCAGAGCGGCACCATGGTGGTGGAGCTCTCCGGTGACATCGACGAGCTCGATGCGGCGGAGGACTGGCTGGAGGGCCAGGGGCTGGGTCTCAACCGCGCCCCCGGTGAGATCCGCATCGATCCTGTGCTCTGCGTTGACTGCGGCATCTGCTCCAGCGTCTGCCCCAGCGGCGCCCTCCACTACACGCCGGCCACCCAGCGGTTGCAGTTCGAGGCCTCCCGCTGCCTGGTGTGCGAGCAGTGCATTCCCAGCTGCCCGCTGGAGGCCATCACCCTGGTCCTGGAGCCATGAAGGACGTCTTCCGGCTCATGCTGCTGCCGATCCAGGCCCCCATGCTGTTGCTGCTGATGGGGGTGAGCACCTATCAGGGCATGCATTGGAGCCATGCCCTGGAGAACGGCACCTCCCATATGCAGGAACTCACCACCCTCTTCTGGTCGGCCGAATGCCTGCAGGCCCTGCTGATCGTGTTTGTCTGCACGATGCCCGATCTGGTGATTCGCCAGGTGTCGATGCTGATGGCCGCCAGCCGGGTCGTGAGCCTGGTGGTCACCCTGCTGGCGGTCACTGTCGGCGGCCTCTATCTGCTGCACCTCAACGTGCTGGCCAATGTCCTGATCCTCGGCTCGGCGGTGCTGCTGGCCAGGCTCGATCTGCTGCGGGTGCGGGTGGTGCCGCCGCCGCTGGTGCTGGCCGGGGTGCTCACCCTGCTGGTGCTCGGCGGAGCCAACTTCGGCCGCATGCTGGTGCGATGAATCAACAGCCCGGTTCCCTGCCCTGCTGATAGCTCCAGACGTTGCCCAGCACCTTCTTCACGTACAGGCGCGTTTCGGGGTAGGGAATCGCCTCCACCCAAAGCTCCGGGTCGCTGCGCAGGCGGGGACCCAGCCAGCCGCCCACGGCGCCGGGCCCGGCGTTGTAGCTGGCCACCGCCAGCAGCGGGTCGCCGTGCCAGTGGCGCAGCAGTTGCCCCATGTAGCGGGCGCCGAGGCTGGTGTTCCCGGCCGGGTCCTCCAGCACCTGCTCCGGCACCGGCCCACCGGCCAGCTCGGCGGCGGTGGCCGGCATCAGCTGCATCAGGCCCGTGGCCCCCACCGGCGAGCGCACCGCCGGGGTGAAGCGCGACTCCTGCTTGGCCACGCCCAGCAGCAGCTCCATCGGCAGCCTGGCCTGGGTGGCGGCGGCCCTGAAGGCCGCCTCGAAGCGCAGCGGATGCAGGCTGCGCTCCAGCTCCTGCTCCAGGGCACACTGGCTGCCGTCGAGCTTCAGGCTGGCCTGCTCCAGCAGGCCGAAGGCGGTCCAGTCGTCGCCGACGCCCTGGCGCAGTCGCCCCTCCAGCAGCAGCTCACGGCTGCCTTCCGGCGCGCGGCGCCCGCGGCGGTGGCGCCAGGTTTCCCAGGCTTCGGTGCGCTGATCCAGGCGCCAGAGCCGATCGAGCGTCCCGTCGCCGCTGGCCAGGGGCCGCCAGTCGGTGCCGTCCCCTGGGCTTTTGGCACCGGCGGGCAGGTGGGGGCCGGCGCCCAGCTGCAGATCCCCCTGGCCCAGGCGCACCGCCGCGCGCCAGCCGTAGTAGCCGCCCGGATGGCGCCGCAGCAGACCCTGCCAGGTGTCCCTGGCGGCGGCGTCCTGGCCGAGCTGCAGCTGCAAGAAGCCGATCCAGAAGCTCTGGCGGGCGGCCAGCGGCGGCGGCAACTGGTTGGTGGGGATGGCCTCCAGCAGGCCCATGGCCGCCCGCCAGCGGCCGGCCAGCAGCCGCTCCCGGACGAGATCCCATTGCAGCGTGCGGCTGGCGGGGTCGAGGGGCCAGCGGCGCAGCAGGTCGAGGGCGGCGGCGTCGGTGGCGGGATGGGGGCCGTCCCCCTTGGGCTCGGCCTCCAGGATCCGCCGCGCCAGCACCGGGGCACTGTCGCGCCAGCGGGGCGGCAACCGGGCCAGGGCCGCGGCGGCAGCGGGGCTGCCCTGCTGGGCCAGCAGGCGCACGGCCGCCTCCGCCTCCGGGGCGGTGGGGGCGCTGCGCACCAGATCCAGCAGCAACCCTTCCGCCTGGTGTTGCTGCTGGGCGTCCCCCGCCAGCAGGGCCCGGCCCAGGCTCAGGCGGCCGCTGGCGCCCAGGCCCGTGAGCGTCGGCCCCAGGCAGCGCAGGGCCCCCTGGGCATCGCCGAGTTCGGCCAGCCCCTCGGCCAGCTGGGCCCGCTGGAGGGCTTCCAGCACCGAGCCATCTTCCTTGCAGACCTGCCGCAGGCGGGCTTCGGCGCCGGGCCAGCGGGCGCCCCAGCGGGCCAGGTGCAGGGCGCCGCGGCGGCGTTCGGCGGCCTCGGGGCCGGCCGCCAGGGCGGCGGCCAGGGCAGCGGGGTGGGCCGGGAAGCGCTGCAGCAACAGCCTGCGCCTTTCTGGATCCTCTCCGCCGAGGGCGTAGAGGGCATCGGCACTGGCCGGATCGTCCGGGAAGCGATGCTCCAGCTGGCGCCACAGGACCTGGGCCTTCTCCGGGCGTCCAATGGCCGCCGCGGCCAGGGCGTCCTGCTTGAGCACCAGGGCGGCCAGGGGATCGGGACCCCAGCCCTGGCCCCGCAGCCACTGGCGCTGCTCGTGGTGATCGTTGCTGCGGGCCGCCAGCAGCAGGCTGGCCTCCCGGCGCCGCCAGGGATCGGCATCCCACTGCTGCAGCCACTCCAGCCGGTCCGTGGGGGTGGCCGGGGTGAGCGCCGGCTGGCGCGCCAGCAACGCCCGACCCCCCACCAGGGCCAGGGCGGTGCCCAGGCAGGAGAGGGACAGAAGTTGGGGGAGTCGGGCCAATGGCCGGGGGACGGCGTCCGGGGCATTCTGGGCATCCACCTGCGCCGCACCCGGTGCGATTGCCCTCCCTGCCGCCCCTGTTCGACCGCCTGCCCGGCGCGGCCCAGCGCCGCCGCGCCGTGGTGGTGAGTGCGGCGGCGTTGCTCACCCTGCTGCTGCGGCCGCTCTGGCCCCTGCGGCTGCTGCCGGGCTGGTGCGTGGGCCTGCTGCTGCTGTGGGCCAGCCTCGAATTGCTGCGCTGGCGCTGGTGGCCGCCCCGCTGGCGCTGAGGCCCGCCGGGAGCGGCGCGTAACCTGCTGGCCAGTGATGGCAACGGCATGGCCGAAGCGGCTTCGCATCCGCTGGTTTCCCCCCTCGGGGCGCCCCTGGAGGAGGGCTTGGCCCGCTTCGGCACCGACGGCATCCGCGGCCGCGTCGGCACCAGCGTCACCCCGGCCCTGGCCCTGCAGGTGGGTTACTGGACCGGCGTGGTGCTGCAGGCCGATGGGCCGGTGGTGATCGGTACCGATTCACGCCGCAGCGGGCCGATGTTGGTGGCGGCCCTCAGTGCCGGCCTGATGGCCGCGGGGCGGGAGGTGTGGCAGCTGGGGCTGTGCCCCACGCCGGCGGTGCCGGGCACGATCCGGCGCCAGGGAGCGGCCGGCGGGCTGATGGTGTCGGCCAGCCACAACCCGCCCCACGACAACGGCCTCAAGGTGTTCGGCGCCAGCGGCGCCAAGCTTGTGGCCGCGCGCCAGCAGGCGATCGAGGCGGGACTCCAGGGCCGCACCGCACCGCCGCCGCTGGCGGGCAGCGGCCGGCTGGTGCTGCGGCCCGATCTGCTGGCGGCCTATGCCGATTCCCTGCGGGCCAGCGCCGCCGGCCAGCGCCTCGATGGCGCTCGTGTGGTGCTCGACCTCTGCTGGGGATCGGCCACCGCCTGCGGCGAGGCGCTGTTCCGTTCCCTGGGGGCGGAGGTCCTGGTGCTGCACGGCGAGCCGGATGGCGAGCGCATCAACCAGGGCTGCGGCAGCACCCACCTGGAGCCCCTGAAGCGGGCGGTGCTGGAGAGCGGCGCCGACATGGGCTTCGCCTTCGATGGCGACGCCGACCGGATGCTGGCGGTGGATGGCCGCGGCCGGGTGGTGGACGGGGACCACACCCTGTACCTATGGGGTTCGGCCCTGCGCCGCGAGGGCCAGCTGCCGGACGACCGCCTGGTGGCCACCGTGATGTCGAACCTGGGCTTCGAGCGGGCCTGGCAGGCCAGCGGCGGGGTGCTGGAGCGCACCGACGTGGGCGACCAGCACGTGCACGCCGCCATGGAGGCCCTGGGGGCCGGCCTGGGGGGCGAGCAATCGGGCCACATCCTCTCGGCCCGCCACGGCATGAGCGGCGACGGCCTGCTCACCGCCCTGCAGGTGGCCACCCTGATCCATGGCGGCGGCCTGAAGCTGGCCGAGTGGATGGACGGCAGCTTCCGCCCCTACCCCCAGCGGCTGGTGAACGTGACCGTGCCCGACCGGCAGCGGCGCCAGCAGTGGCAGCAGTGCGAAGCCTTGCGGCTGGCGGTGGCCGAGGCAGAGGCGGCCATGGCGGGCCACGGCCGGGTGCTGGTGCGGGCCAGCGGCACCGAACCCCTGCTGCGGGTGATGGTGGAAGCCGCCGAGCAGAGCCAGGTGGACCACTGGACCGACCGCCTGGCGGCCGAGGCGGAGCGGCACCTCAACCGGGCCTGAGCACCCCGGCCCCGGCGTTCCGGTTTTACCTTCGTAGGGTCGTCAAGGCCCCGGACGGGGCGCCTGGGGAATGGAGGGATCCTGTCTTTGCGGTGCCGTCACCGTGCACACCCCCGACAGCACCTCGGTGGATGCCTGCCACTGCGGCATGTGCCGGCGCTGGGGTGGGGGCCCCGCCCTGGGGGTGAGCGGTGGTACCGACGTCGGGATCGACGGGGCCGAGGCGATGCGGATGTACCGCTCCTCGGAGTGGGCCGAACGGGCCTTCTGCGGCACCTGCGGCACGCACCTGTATTACAAACTCCTGCCCACTGGGGAGTACTTCGTGCCGGTCGGCCTGTTCCAGGACGGCGAGCCGTTCGCGTTCAAGGAGCAGATCTTCATCGACCGCAAGCCCGACTTCTACGCCTTCGCCAACCCGACCCACGACCTGACCGAAGCGGAAGTCTTCGCCCGCTACCTCCCTCCCGAGGAGCCCGCGCCGGGAACCTGAGCGATATGGATCTGCGCGGCGGGGTCGCCTACACCACGCCGTTGGCGCGGAACCAGGCCTGCAGCTGCTTCCAGCCGGCGGCGGCGGCAGCGGCGCGGTAGGTGGGCCGGTAGTCGGCGTGGAAGCCGTGGGGGACACCGGGGAACACCTCGATCCGGCTGGGGCTGCCGACCGCCTTCAGGGCCGCCTGCATCCGCTGCACCGACTCCATCGGGATGCCGTCGTCCTGCCCGGCATAGAGCCCCAGCACCGGCGCCTGCAGCTTGGTCACCACATCGATCGGGTACAGGGGCTGCAGCTCGCTGGCCGTGCCCTCCAGGCGCCCGTACCAGGCCACCCCGGCCTTCAGCTTCGGGTTGTGGGCGGCGTAGAGCCAGGTGATGCGCCCGCCCCAGCAGAAGCCGGTGATGCCGAGCCGTGACACGTCCCCGCCGCCGCTGGCGGCCACCCAGGCGGCGGTGGCATCCAGGTCGGCCATCACCTGGGCATCCGGCACCGTCGCCACCAACGGCAGGATCGCGGCGATGTCGGGCAGCCGGCTCACGTCGCCCTGGCGGTCGAACAGACTCGGGGCGATCGCCAGGTAGCCGAGCCGGGCCAGGCGCCGGCAGACATCCTGGATGTGGGCATGCACGCCGAAGATCTCCTGCACCACCAGCACCACCGGGAAGCCCGAGCCCTTGGCGGGGCGGGCCCGGTAGGCCCGCACGGCGCCATCGGCCGCCGGCACCGACACCCAGCCGGCCGTCAGTCCCTGGGTCGGGGTGGTGACGGTGGAAGCCGCCACCGGCCTCACCGCCAGGGCGAAGCCGGTGGCCACGCTGCCGAGCAACAGCTCCCGGCGGCCGATCCGAAGATCCGTGCCGGGAGGGGAAGAGAACGGGTCCATGGGAGAGGGCCCGATCGGGCTGGTACAGGAACGCAATCCTAGAAACCGTCTTCTTCAGGGCTGGCCCTGGTGTTTCTGCCAGCCCTGCAGCCGCTGCACCAGCCGCCCCAGCAGTGCCCGACGGGCTTCGCCCTGCTGCCCCGCCTCGGTGATCAGCAGGGCCTTCACCTGGAGGTCGTCCACCGTCATCGCCTCAACGCCCAGCAGCCGCGGCGGCTCCAGCAGCTTCGGGGCCCAGTGGGGATCGGCGCCGAAGGCGGCCAGCTCGCTGCGGATCGTGGCCAGGGCCGCGGCCAGGTCGGTGCCGGCCCGCGGCAGCAGCACCGTCACTTCCGCCCCCGAGCGCAGCTTGGTGTGGTTCACCACCTGCTCGCAGTGGCTGTTGGGCACCACCACCACCCGCTGATCGGCGCAGCGCAGTTCCGTGCTCAGCACCCCCACATCCACCACCTCGCCGGAGCGACCACCGATCTCGACCACATCACCGATGGCGTAGCGGTCGTCGAGCAGCAGCACCAGCCCGGCGACGAAGTCCCGCAGCAAGCCCTGGAACACCAGAGCCAGGGCGCCGATCACGGCCCCGCTGGCCAGGAGTGCATTGCTGGAGAGCTCCCGCAGCACAGGGATGCCGAGCACGGTCCAGATCAGGAACAGCAGCAGACAGACCAGGTTCACCAGCCGGCGCAGCACCCGCAGGAGGCTGTGATAACGCTGCTCGCGGCGGGCGCGATGGTCGGAGGTGACCGCCAGATTGCTGGCCCACTGGGCCAGCAGCAGCGCCACCAGGCCCCGCAGCACCACGGCCAGGGCCAGCAGCAGCAGGGCCTTCATCAGCACCGTCAGCGGCTGCAGCAGCACATCGATCGCCGCCGGGATCTGGCCAGGCCAGGCCAGCAGCAGCACGGCGCCCATCGCCACCCCCAGCAGCAGCACCAGGGCCGTCAGCAACCGGCTGAGGGACTGGGTGAGCCGGACCAGCAGCGGATCGAAGCGCCCCGATCGCTCCGCGCTGCGGCGTTGCAACCGGGGCAACAGCCGTTGGCTGAGGTGCCATAGCCCCACCACCAGGGCCATCAGCAGGGCCAGGACGGCCACGGACACCAGGGCAGTCCGCAGGCGGTCGTTGAGCTGGGCCTCCCCGAACACCCTTCGGGCGTTGCGCAGGCGCCGTTCCAGCAGGACGCGCCACTGTTCCGCCAGCTTGTCGGGGGGCAGGCCGTTGTACTGGGCGTCCTGATCGGTGACCGTGAGCAGGGGGAAGGGACTGGCCCGGCCCGGCACCAGGGCCGCCAGCTGCTGGCCGCCGTCCGGTTGCCGCACCACCACCACCCGCAGCGCTTCCGGCGCCCCCTGCAGGCCCAGATGGTTGGGATCACAGGCGGCCTTCGCGGCCTCGAAGCTCCTGCGATCCAGCAGCGCCTCCCCCAGCCGTTCCCCTGGCGTGCAGGGATTGCGGGGCTCGTACAGCTGGCTCAGGTTGCCCTCGATCTCCCGGGCCCGCTCGGCGGCCTCCGGTCCGGAGTCGCTGAGCGAGGCCACCGCCGGCGAGGCCACCGTGATCGCCGGCACCCTCAGGATGCGCACCGTGCCGAGGCGAAAGCTGCCGGTGTTGGCGGTGTCGACCGATGCGGGGGGCTCAGCGGCGGCTGTCGCCGCAACGGTGGGGTGGGGCTGGATCACCGCCACGCCGATGCTCAGAGCCAGGCCCAGCGTCAGGGTCATCAGCAGGGCCAGGGCCCGCCGGCTCAGGCCACCTATCGCCGAAGACAGGCCTTGGCGAGAGGAGCGCACGGGTTGCAGGGCTCGGGTCATCGGGGTGGGTCGACTGCAATCCCCCCTGACTTTGGCAAGCGGTAGCGTCGATTTCTGCCGATGGATTCTGTCGATCAATCAATCCATGACGTTCTCGCGCCGGGTGTCCCGTTTGTCTGCGCGGGCTCTCGTTGGGCTCCTGCCCGCCCTGCTGCTACAGCCCGGCTGGGCCGGAGGCCCGCCCAGCACCGGCACCGTTCGGGCGATGCAGCCGGGCGATCGGGCCTGTTACCTGACCCTGGTGGATGCCGGTGGACACACCTCCATCCAGATGGCGGAGTTCCAACTGTGTGAGCAGGATCTGGTTGGGAAGCGCGCCCGCTTCACCTATGCCGACGCCCAGGTGATGGCCCGCTCCTGCCAGGGAGATCCCGCGTGTCGTGCCAGTGAGAGGGTGAGATTGATCGTCAAGGCCCAGGTCCTGCCGCGGTGAACCCCTCTCTGGCCGGCTATCCGCCGCCCCGCGGGGGAGGTAGCCGTCACACCCCCCTTGGCAGAGGGGGCACATTGAAGTCATCTCTTTGCTCAGGTTCATGGCACGCCTCGTAGGGACCATCAGGCAATGGCTGGCACGGCGCCTGCGGGCGGCTGCTGCCGCCCTGTGGCAGGAGCCACCGCCGCCTCCAGTGGCCTCGGGCCGCCCGGCCCTGTCGCCGGCGCCGGTACGGCCGACGGCTCCTGCGGTCGATCGGGTCGCCGCGCTCTGCCCCGGCGTGCGGGAGCCCCTGTCGGTGGAGGCCGCCGTGCTCGGCCGGGATATGACCGTGCTCAAGCGCGAAGCTGCCGACTCCCTGGCGGCCCTGGGCGCCGCCCATGCCCTGATCAGTTCCGCCCGGCTGGCCCAGGTGCAGGAGCTGCGGCCCCGCGTCATCGAAGGCCAGGCCTCGGGCGAGGCCCTGATGGCGCTCGCCGCCGAGTACCAGGGCTGGCAGGCCGACCAGGTGCGTCTCTTCGATGCCCTGGCGCTGGTGCTGCGGATGGGGGTGCCCCGGGGTCTGGTGCTCGACCAGCTGGATCCAGGCCTGCAGGAGCAGGCCCGCTCCCACCTGGAGGCCCTGTCGGTGGAGTATCAGCGCCGCCTGCTGGCGGCACAGTTCCACCCGTCCGCCTGAAGCCCGGCCAGGGGCCACCCCGAGTTGTGATCAGGCGCTGACGCCCATCCGCAGGCTGGAGCCGCGATCGCCGGCGATCACCTCGATGCCGCCGCGGATGCGCTCCCTCAGAGCACCCACATGGCTGATCAGACCGATCATGCGGCCGCCTTCCCGCAGGCGGTCGAGCTCGTCCATGGCCAGTTGCAGGTTGTCGGGATCGAGGCTGCCGAAGCCCTCGTCGATGAACAGGGCCTCCAGGGGCACCCCGCCGGCGTGGGCCTGGACCGTGTCGGCCACGCCCAGGGCCAAGGCCAGGGAGGCCTGGAAGGTTTCGCCGCCCGAGAGGCTGCTCACCTCCCGCTCCTCGCCGGTGTAGGCATCCAGCACCCGCAGACCCAGGCCGGCGTTGCGGCCGCCGTGGCCCCCCTCGTCAGTGAGCCGCAGCTGGTAGCGGCCGGAGGTCATCAGGGCGAGCCGCTGGTTGGCGTAGCCGCAGATGTCGGCGAGGTAGGCCGAAAGTACCCAGCGCTGCAGGGAGATGTAGGGCGCCGCCTTGCCCTGGCAACGGTTGGCCACGGCGGTGAGCCGCTCGGCCCGTTCCTGCCTCAAAGCCAGACCATCGGCGCCCCGGCGGTGTTCGGCGGCCAGTCGGGTGATCTCCCGCTGGGCGCCCCGGGCTTCGCTGTGGCGTTCCACTGCCCGTGTGCGGGCGGCATCGGTGCGGGCCACGGCGTCGCGGGCGGCGGCGGTGTCGGGCCGGGTCTCGGGCAGATCGGCCAGATCGGGGGCGGCCAGCAGGCCCCGCTGCTGGATCACCTCCGCCTCGTAGGCCGCGATTCGCTCGACCAGTTTCTGGCGCCAGCTCTCCTCCTGCAGGGCCGCCGTGGCGTCCGCCGCCGTGGCGAAGGGGGAGGCCGCCAGTTCCTGGCCCAGCCGCCGGGCCGCCTGCTCCAGTTCGCTGGTGGCGCGGGTGTGGGCGCCGGCCCCGGCCACCAGGGCTTTGAGGGCGGCCTCCAGGGGGCCGAAGGCCCGCAGTACCGCGCCGGGCTCCAGCCCCTCCCCCAGCTCCTGCGCCACCTGCGCCGCCAGGGTCCGCTGCCGCTGGCTGGCCTCGGCGGCGGCCCGGCTCTCCAGGGCGATCGCCGTGGTGGCGGCCTCGATGTGCTTGCCCAGCTGCTGGCGTTGCTGCTCCCGATCGGCGGTTCGCTGCTCCAGGGACCGCAGGCCGGCGGCCAGGGTCTGGGCCGCCTTGAGGGCCGCGGCGGCCGTGCCTGCGGCCTGGCGGGCGGCGAGCGGATCGGGGCCGTCGCCGGCCTTCTCCAGAACGGCGCAGGCGGCGGCCTGGGCGTTGGCCACGGCCACCGCGGCCGCCTGCGCCGCCTGGGTGGCTTTCTGCAGCGCCCGTTCCGCGGCGGCGATCGCCCCGTCATCGACCGCGTCGGCCGAGGGCCGGGCCGGCGCCGGATGCTCCGTGGCGCCGCACACCGGGCAGGGGGCTCCGGCGTCCAGACCCCCGGCCAGCCGGGCGGCCATGCCCTCGATCTGGCGCCGCCGCAGGTCGTTGAGGTTGGCGCCCGCCCCGTTGACCTGGCGATCGGCGCCATTTCTGGCGGCCTCGGCCGCATTCAGCAGCTCCCGGGCCGGGGCGATGGCTTCGGCGGCAACGGCGCGCCCATCGGCCTCCCGGGCAGCCCGCTGCAGGCCCTCGAGCTGGTCGCGGGCGCTGCGGGCCTGGGCGAGCAGGGCCAGCTCCCGCTCCTGCTCCGCCGCCAGCCGCTCCTGCTGGGTGGCGGCGGTGGCCCGCCCGGCCTCGGCGTCGCCGGCCCGCTGGCTGGCGGCGGCCGCGGCCCCCCTGGCCTGGGCGGCTTCTTCGGCCTTGCGGGCCAGCTCCCGCACCTCGGCGCCCCGGGCGGCCAGGTCGGCGCCGGCCGTGGCGAGGGCCTCGGCGGAGGGCAGGGCCGTCAGATCGAGCAACTGCATGGAGACCGGGAGGGCCCTTGCCCCATCGCGGGCCCGTACCGCCGCGCCCAGCTGTTCCGCCAGTCCCCGCTCCACCAGGGCGAGGGCGCGGCCGGCCCCCGCTTCGGCCACCAGGCTGGGACGCAACACTTCGGCTCGCTCCGCCAGCTCCAGCTTCTGGCGGAACTCCGCCACCGTCTCCCGTTTGGCGTCCAGTTCGCCCAGCCGGGCGGTGGCGGCGGCGCGCCGGTCCCAGCGGTCGGCCTGGGCGTCGAGGGCCGCCTGGGCGGCCTGGGCCGTTGCCAGGCTGGCGGAGGCCTCCAGCAGGGCAGCCTCGGTGCCCTGCACCACCACGCCGATCTGCCCCACCAGCGCCTCGAGGCCGACCTGATCGGCGGGCGGCGCCGGCGCTTCGGCCCCTTCCGGCGGCTCGGGCGCGTGGGGGGCCCAGGCGTCGGCCGCTCGGCGCCGCAACACCTCCTGCTCCCGGGCCTGCTCCAGCGCCAGGTTCCGCGCCGTGCGGGCCTGGTCTTCGAGCCACCAACCGGCCCGCTCGTAGATCACCGTGTCGAAGAGCGTTTTGAGCAGGGCTTCGCGTTCCTCGGCCTTCGCCCGCAGCACCTCCGCGAAGCGCCCCTGGGGCAGCAGGATCACCTGGCGGAACTGGGCGGCACTGAGCCCCACCAGGCGTTCCACCTCCCGCGTCACTTCGGTGGTTTTCGCGGCAATGGCCTGCTCCGGAGCGCCTGTGCCCAGGCGGAACAGGAAGGCCTGGGGCGCTTTCTCGACGGTGCCCTGGCCGCGGGCCTTGGGTGCGGTGTGGGCGGGGGTGCGCTCCACCCGGTAGCGGGCGGCACCGCAGGAGAACTCCAGGCTCACGCGGGGCACGGCGCCGGGGGCGGCGTGGTCGGAGCGCAGCCCCTTGACGCTGCGCTCGCCCGACACCTCGCCGTAGAGGGCGAAGCAGAGGGCATCGAGCAGAAAGGTCTTGCCGGCGCCGGTGGTGCCATGGATCAGGAACAGCCCCTCGGCGGCCAGGGCGTCGAAGTCGATCGCCACCGGATCGGCATAGGGCCCGAAGGCCTCGATCTCCAGCCGATGCGGCTTCACCGTTCCCCACCCCGTTCCGCCGCCGTCAGGGCCGCTTCGAGCAGGTCGGCCTCCGGCTCGCTGGGCGGCTGGCCCTGCTGGTCGGCGAAGAAGGCGGTGGCCAACTGCAAGGGCGAACGGGCATGGCGCACCTGGCGGTGGCGCTCCTCGCTCCCCGATCGGGCCAGCTCCGGGGGTTCGTGGCGCAGCTCGGCGATGTGGGGGAAGCGGGCCCGCAGCCGGGCCATCGCCTGCAACGGCAGAGTGTCGTCGGTGAGGATCGCCCGCACCCGTGCCTCGCTGGCGGCGGCGTGGGCAGGCGCTGTGCAGAGTTCTTCGATCGGGCCCCGCAGGGTGCACAGGCGCCGGCCTACCCCCAGGGGCACCACCTGCACCGAAGCGGTGCCGTCGGCAGCCAGCTCCACGATCCGCACCGACTTGACGTGGTGCGCTTCGGAGAAGGAATAGGCCAGGGGGGTGCCCGAATAGGCCACCCGGGGGCCGTCCAGCTGCTGGGAGGCGTGCAGGTGGCCCAGGGCCACGTAATCGAAGCCCTCGAAAGCCGCCACGCTCACCCGGTCGACGTTGCCGATGGTGAGCTCCCGCTCCGACTCCGAGGCTTCCCCGCCGGCCACGAAGGTGTGGGCCACCAGCACCGAGCGGTGCGACGGCCGCCCCTCCAGGTCGGCGCGAATCCGCCCGATGGCCAGCCGGGTCACCTCCTCATGGCGCAGGCGCACCGGCGCCCCGGCAAGGGCCGGCCCATCCACCGCCGGCTCCAGGTAGGGCAGGGGGTAGATGGCCACCGGCGGGCCGCCGTCGCGGGGCGTCACCAGCACCGGCTCCTGGGCCCGGCCCACGTCGCCGCGGATCGTGACCCCGAAGGCCGAGAGCAGCGGGTCGTACACCGACACCCGCACGTGGGAATCGTGGTTACCGGCGATGGCCACCACGGCGGTGCCGCCGGCGCTGAGCCGGGCCAGGGACTTGTTGAACAGGTCCACGGCCTCGGCCGGCGGGATGGCCCGGTCGTAGAGGTCGCCGGCGATCAGCACCGCATCAACGGCGTGCTCCCGCGCCAGTTCGGCGATGCGCGCGATGGCCGCTGCCTGCTCCTCCAGCAGCGAGGCGCCGTGGAAACTGCGGCCCAGATGCCAGTCGGAGGTGTGCAGCAGGCGCATGGGGACAAGCTACGGAGGAACACGGCGGGGCCGGGCCAAGCTGAAGCGATGAACTCCTCCGAACCGGTCAGCCTCGCTGCGGCCAGCCACTGGGACCAGCGTTACCGGCAGGGCACCGACAGCTGGGAGCTGGGCCGGCCCGCCCCCCCGCTGGAGCGGTTTCTGCGCACTCACTCGCTGGCACCCCACCCGCCGGGCCAGGTGCTGGTGCCGGGCTGCGGCCGCGGCCATGAGGTGGCCCTGCTGGAAGAACTCGGGTTCGCCGCCATCGGCCTGGATTTCAGTGGTGAGGCCCTGGCCGAGGCCCGTGGGCTGCATGGGGCGGACCGGGCCAGCCTGCGCTGGCTGCAGGCCGACCTGTTCGACCGGCAGGCCCTGGAGGCGGCTGGGCTCGCCCCCGCCAGCCTCAGCGGGATCGTGGAGCACACCTGCTTCTGCGCCATCGATCCGGCCCGCCGCGACGACTACATCGCCACCGCCTGCCGCTTGCTGGCACCGGGCGGTTGGCTGCTGGGGCTGTTCTAGTGCCACCGCAAGCCGGGTGGTCCGCCCTGGGGCAGTGAGCCGGAGGTGGTGGCCGCCCAGCTGGCCCGGGCCGGGCTGGAGCCGCAGCTCTGGGAGCCGGCCGCCGGTTCGGTGGACCAGCGCCAGGACGAATGGCTGGGCCTGTGGCGCCAACCTGCGGCGCCTCAGGGCGCCAGCCGCTCGATGGTCCAGGCCGTCTCGCCGGGCCGGTAGCGGAAGCGATCGTGCAGGCGGTTCTCGCGGCCCTGCCAGAACTCGAACTCGAACGGCACCACCCGCAGGCCGCCCCAGGAGGGCGGCAGCGGCACCTGGCCATCGGCGAAGCGGCGCTGCATCGCCTGCCACTGCATCTCCAGGATCGAGCGGGAGCTGATCACGGCGCTCTGCTGCGACACCCAAGCCCCCAGCCGGCTGCCGATCGGCCGTGAGAGGAAGTAGGCCAGCGATTCGGCGGCGCTGATCCGCTCGGCCCGGCCCAGAATCGCCACCTGCCGCTCCAGCCCGTACCAGGGAAACAGCAGGCTCACCTCAGGATGGGCGCCGATCTCGGTGGCCTTGCGGCTTTCGTAGTGGGTGAAGAACACGAAGCCCCGCGCGTCGAAGGCCTTGAGCAGCACGGTGCGGGCGCTGGGGCGGAGGCCATCGCTGGTGCCCAGCACCATGGCGTTGGGTTCGTCCAGCCCGGCGGCCACCGCCTGATCGAACCAGCGGCGGAACTGCGCCACCGGATCGTCGGCCAGATCATCCCGCCGCAGGGCCTGGCGCCGGTAGTCGCGGCGCAGCTGGGCGGGATCGCTGGGGGCGGGGGCCATCAGGTGGGGAGCAGGTGCAGGGCGTCGCTGCCACCGGCCACGGCCGCGCAGCCCAGGCGACGGTCGAAGCTCACCAACGTGCCGCCGTGGTGCACCGCCAGCGCCAGCAGATAGGTGTCGGTGAGTTGACCCGCCTCCAGCAGCTGCCTGGCGTCGACCAGCGGAGCGTCGCCCCCAGGCGCGGCGAGCAGGCTGATGGCATCAGGCCAGAAGTGGTGCCGTGGATGGCGGATGAGCTCCCGCATCAGGCGCGCCACCACGGCTGGCGACCCCGGGCTGTTGGGGTAGCGGGGCTGGCCAAGGATCCGCAGCACCGCGTTCTGGGTGAGCGGGCAGGTGGCCCAGCCCCTGGCTTGGGATGCGGCGAACCAGTGGTGGGCCTGCTCATGGTGCACATGACGCCCGTCCAGCAGGGCGATCAGCACGTTCACATCCAGCAGGGCTTCGCTCACGCCAGCTCGTCGCGCAGGCTGTTGACGAGCTCCAGGTCCACCGGAGCGCCCTCCGGCTTCCAGGGCAGCAGGGGCAAGCCGTTGCGGTGGCTGGGACCGTTGTTGTCGGCTCCGGTGGGTGGCGCCACCAGCCCCTGGCGGGCCAGCGCGCTGATCACGGCCCCCAGGCTGGTGCGCTTCTGGCGAGCCAGCACCCGGGCTGCCGCCAGCACGTCGTCATCGAGCTGCAGGGTGGTGCGCATCTGATGTGCACGCATCAGCCATCAACCTAAGCCCGGCAGCACCACAGGTTCCGGATCCCTGAGGATCCAGTAGAGGGAAGCGGACAACACCGCACTGAAGAAGCACCACACCGAGGCGAAGGCATAGCCGTAGGCCAGGTGCGAGATCAGGAAGGCGGCGAGGATCCCTCCAGCAAACCAGCGCAGCCGCCCCGAGGCGCTGAGCATCAACGGTCCGAGGATGATCACCGCATAGATCGTGCTGCCGAAGCCCAGATGGATCCAGCGATCCGTCAGCAAGGTGGTGTGGTAGTCGAGGGAGCCATTCACCACGGCCGGCTGGAACAGGGAAGGGTCGACCACCAGCGGCAACCAGAGCACCCCGCCCATGAGCAGGCCCAGCACCATCAGCCCCACCAGGATCCGACGCCTCAGCGGAGGCGGCGCGTGGAGGTTCAGCTGCAGCACGCACCAGGGAAACCAGACCAGCCAGAAGGCATAGGCGAAGAACAGATAACCGAGCGCGGCGGGGTGCACGAGCCAGACGGAGCCGCCCTGCTCAAGGCCGAGCCACACCAGACCCTCCAGGGCCTGCTGCAGCGAGAAGAGCAGGGGCGTGAGGGCCAGGGGCAGCAGATCGCTGCGTTGCTGATCCTGGCAATAGCGCACGCTGCCCACCCCCAGGGGCAACAGCAAGGCCGCCACCACGAAGCTGGCGCTGCTGGAGAAACACATCGGCGTGGAAGCCGTCTCCGGCAGCAAGGATTCGCCCCCAGCCTGGCGCGGCTGGGTGAAACCGATGGTGTCCTAGGAGCGTGTCGCACATAGATCCGCGCAGGACCTCTCCACAGACGCCTGTCAATCCGCCCAGATCCCTGTGACTGCAATGGTTCTGAGCTAGAGAATGGGGCATGGTCAAGCCCAAGTCCTTCCGCCCCTGGAACCC
>CAIXBB010000010.1 GCA_903917565.1 uncultured cyanobacterium
GCCACCGTCGCCTCCCACCACGTCAACGGCGTGGCGGCCCTGCACAGCGAGCTGGTGCAGAAGGACCTGTTCCCGGAATTCGCCGCCCTCTGGCCCGGGAAGTTCACCAACGTCACCAACGGCGTGACCCCGAGACGCTGGGTGGCCCTGGCCAATCCCCAGCTCTCGGCCCTGCTCGACGCCTCGATCGGCGACGGCTGGGTGCGCAACCTCGATGAGCTGCGCCAGCTGGAGCGCTATGCCGACGACAGCGGCTTCCTGGAGCACTGGGGGGCCACCAAGCTGTCGGTGAAGCGCCACCTGACCAACTACATCCACCGCCACACGGGCGTGCTGGTGGATCCGGCCTCGATGTTCGATGTGCAGGTGAAGCGCATCCACGAGTACAAGCGCCAGCACCTCAATGCCCTCCAGGTCATCGCCCAGTACCTGCGCATCAAGAACGGCCTCGCCGATGGCATGGCCCCCCGCACCGTGATCTTCGGCGGCAAGGCCGCCCCGGGCTACGCCATGGCCAAGCTGATCATCCGCTTCATCAACGGCATCGCCGACGTCGTCAACGCCGACCCCGACATGGACGGCCGCCTGCGCGTCATCTTCCTGGCCGATTACAACGTCAAACTCGGTGAGCGCGTCTACCCCGGCGCCGACCTCTCCGAGCAGATCTCCACCGCCGGCCTGGAAGCCTCCGGCACCGGCAACATGAAATTCATGATGAACGGCGCCCTCACCATCGGCACCCTCGACGGCGCCAACGTCGAGATCCGTGAGCAGGTGGGCGAGGACAACTTCTTCCTCTTCGGGCGCACCACCGAAGGCATCGCCTCCCTCAAGGAGCAGGGCTACCAGCCCTGGGAACAGATCGCCGGCACTCCGGAGCTGCCGGAGGTGCTGCACCTGGTGGGGCAGGGGCACTTCAGCAATGGCGACAAGGAGCTGTTCCGTCCCCTGCTGGACAATCTCACCGGCCGCGACCCCTTCTTCGTGCTGGCCGACTTCGAGGCCTACCTGCGGGCCCAGCAGGCGGTCAGCGATGCCTGGAGCGACCGCCCTCGCTGGAACCGGATGTCACTGCTGAACACCGCCCGCAGTGGCCTGTTCTCCTCGGATCGCTCCATCCGGGAGTACAGCGAACGGATCTGGCAGACGGAGGAGTTCCCGGTGACGATCGCCTGCGAAATCGACGAGGCACCGGCCAAGGGGCGCAAGCTGCCGGCAGCCCAGTGACCCGGGCCGGGGTGGCTCAGCCGCCCCGGTGATCGGGCAGGTCGGGTGTCTGGTGCAGCAGGCGGTTGAGCCGCAGCCTGTCGGCATTGAGAGGGTCGGGAGCGAGCTCACCGGCCACCTCCCGGAAGGTCTGCTCGACGGGATCGGGCACCCTCACATCGAAGATGCGCTCCATCAGGGCCTCGATCGAGAACAGGTGGGCGTTGATGTTCTCCAGATCGGCCATGGCCTGCTGGATGGCATCGCTTTCGGGGGCGGCGTCCTCACTGACCTCCTGCAGGTCGGCCTCGGGGGCCGCCGGGGTGGGGGCCGCGTCGCTGTCACCGTGCTGCTTCTGGAGCTCCTCGAGCACCCGGCCGGCCAGGGTTCGGAACGATTGCAGGGCGGCCCAGTTGAGCTCCTGCTGCTGACGGAGGCTGGGGTTTTCTCGGATCAGCCGGTCGTGTTCCCGATAGAACCGCTGGCAATCAGGACATTGGCAGGGCTCTTCTGGCACCGCGTCCCTTCTTTCATTCAACAGACATCATGGCACCGTCAGGCCGCCAGGGGGCCCTGATCGGGCCGATCCCCCGCCTCACTGAGCAAGGGCAGGGGAATTTCGATCGAACTGACCACCTGGATCACATCGCGCAGGCGCATGGAATCGGCGAACCAGCCCATGGCCTGCTCCACGTCGCCGCGGCGTTCGGCATCGCTGGCCTGCTCCTCATGGGCGTCGGCCAGGAGGGCCAGCCAGCAGAGGCAGCGGGCCTGCACCACCGAAAGATCCAGTTCATCGGGATGGGCGTGGGCGATGGCTTCGCTCTCCTGTTGCACCAGCAACCGCAGGCGCAGGTCGTGAAGCTGGGTCATCCACTGCTGACGACTGGCCCCACGCTAGCGGGAGTGTCCGTTTTGGGAAAGGCCACCAGTGGTAGCGCACGTTACGGCTGGGACAACCCCTCAGCACCTGGGCGCTCAGCAGGGAATCCAGGGCGCTCTGCATGCTGGGCTGCTGGGTGACGGCGACCCAGGGGCAGCACCGGGCACCGGGAGCGATGGCCATCAGGGGGAGTGATGGAACAACAATCAAGAGGCTCCGGCAAAGGCCCCCCAGATGTTGCTCTCCTGTCGCAGGCGCTTCCGGTCAGCGGTGGGGTGAGAGCGAACGAAACCAGCACCGATGGTGTGGAGATCAGAAGGCAGAACCGGAACCCTTAGGATCGCCGTCCACCATGGCGTCAGCCAAATCCCCTGATGCGGGCAGGGATTTCTCACCACCAGGGCCCCGGATCAGGCCCCAGGGTGATGGAGCCCTGACAAAGCTGAAGATCGGGTGACAGCACGCCTTAGGGATTCCTCAGATTCGTGGTATGGTTGGCAAGTTGGCCAAGTTCGCCTTAAAGGTGCTTGGGCCACATTGCCACCCATGCACCCAACTACCATAAAAACCATGACGACTACTCGATCCCGCTTCACACCGGCGTTCATCGCCAAATCCGGAGTCTTGGCCGCCGCCGTCGCTCTGACCGTCCAAGCCGGCGAGTCCAAGGCTCTTGATTTGCCGTTTCCGATTGCTCCCCAGGAATGCTTTGCTGCTGCCATCAACGCAGGGACTTGCACAGCGTCTATCGGCGACAAGATTTTCCACAACATCAGCCTTTCAGGCTTCACCGCAAGAGCCGGCGATAAAATTCTTTTTCAAGTTCTAAATGCCCCCTTGGGTACAGCCTATGCGCTGGATTACAGTTTCTCTCCAGGACTTCAAGGCAACGCACCTGATACAAACGGAGTTCTCAACTACGATGTAGATGTTGAACCATCTTTTGTAGCCGCTGGATACGGTATCTCCGCTGTTCAAGCTAATATCACTGGCGGAAACCTTAGTGGCGGATCATTCACCACCAGCCTCTCCTCTACTGGTTTACTGCTTCCCACTCCTCTGGTTGCTGGATCTTCCCCCAATATCAATCCTAGCGTTGTCGGTTCCTATAATCCAATTATTACTAATCCCAAATTTTCACAGGCTTTCACCGTAACGGGTGGTCAAACCGACACGATCACCAAGTTCGGTATTCAGCTTATCCAACAGTACCACGCCCCCGCACCAGTTCCTTCGCCTCTGCCGATTCTCGGTGCCGGTGCAGCTTTCGGTTTCTCCCGCAAGCTGCGTCGTCGCATCAGAACAGTCGCCTGAACCTCAACCCGAATTGTTCTTCAGGACTCAGACCCAGTTATCTCCTTAAGCCTTCCCTTCTCGGGGAGGCTTTTTTCTATTAATGCTCCTACAAAACGATCTAAAACGTTCATGAACCATAGCATTGGCCTATTGCCTTGGGACTAATTCTATGATTTAATGAACTGCGAAAGAGTCATTTTAATGGACAAACTTCAACAGACAAACGACACTATCAGTAACGCCTCGGCCTCCGCCTCCCGATGGGTTGAGCTTGTGGGCTGGGTTTTGGTCGGCATTGCCTTGAACGGAGTCCTCTTCGCATCCCTGCCAGTCAAATTGATTGATCCCGCCTGGCAACTGGGTGTGATCAGTGCGATCCTCTCCACCGGGGGCTTTCTGCTGGTCGGCTCACTGCTGGCATACGTAGCCCAACTGTTAAACCCAAGAAGCAATCTCCTTCAGAAACGATTACATATTGTTCGGATTGGCGCCGGCTGGTTCACTGTGCTGTTGCTGCTCATCATTCCGTTCCAGTTCTATGCTGGATATCGTGTAAACGGCATTGCTCAGGAAAATGACAATCAGAGCATTCAACAAATCAACAAAATCATTCATGGTGTGACGGCATCGGACGATGAAGCTGAATTAAGAAGCTTTTTTGCCAGTCTTCCAACGCCGCCCCCTGTGCCGGCAAGGTTTGAAGCCCCATTTCCAGTGATCAAGCAGCGACTCCTGACCTTCTACAGCGATCAATTCAATGCCGCCACTTATCAGTCTGGGATTCTAAACATAAAACGCTTGGAAAGGTTCATCGCCGAAGCGTCCCGTAACGCGGTGCATGCTTTTCTCCTTGCCATAGGCTTCGCCGGCCTCGCTGAGCATTCAGGTCCGCTCTTCGGGCTGTTCATGCGCCTCGGCCTCTTTCGGTACAGGGATTAGCAACGCTGTTTCCTGAAGCAGAGTCAAGTAAGGCACGGGGCTGGCGGGACTCGAACCCACGACCTACGGTTTAGGAAACCGTCGCTCTATCCGGCTGAGCTACAGCCCCTTGGCTGGCATGGGGAGTAGGCAACTTCCTCAGGCCTTTGCAAGCATAGAACTGCAGCGATCCGGTTCCCAGGTTCATGACTGTCTACCCGAGCGACCCCGTCGGCACGATCGAGCCCCCTCCTGCCTACAAGAGTGAAAGCCTGCGGGGGTGCTCCCTACAGTGGCTGTGGAAAGCAGGCGAGGTGATCGCGATCGGTGCGGTGCGGCCTTCGGGCCATGGCCGCGGCCGGTTGAGGAAAGTCCGGGCTCCCCAATGGCCAGGCCTGCTGGGTAACGCCCAGTGCGGGTGACCGTGAGGACAGTGCCACAGAAACATACCGCCGATGGCCCCCTGGGGAGGTTCGCCTCGCCGGGTGCACAGGTAAGGGTGCAAAGGTGCGGTAAGAGCGCACCAGCGGCATCGAGAGGTGCCGGCTTGGTAAACCCCGGCTGGGAGCAAGGCCCAGGGACAGCGGTTGGCCATTTTTCCCGTCCCGATTCCCATGCGCCGCTCGAGGCCGCCGGTGACGGCGGTCCCAGACAGATGATCACCCCCCCTGCCGCCGGCGTGCCGCTGGCAGGGGAGAACAGAACCCGGCTTACGTCCTGCTTTCCCCCTTTGCCCCGCGATGACTCCCCAGCGCCGCCAGCAACTCCTGGCCTTTCTAGAGAGTCTCGGCTTCGGCGCCGCCTCCGGCCTGCTGCCCCTGGATCCGGCCGCCGCCGGCGCCGCCCTGGCCACGCTGGATGAGGCCCTCACCCACAGCTCCACCGGCCAGCCCCGCCACCACGACCGTCTGGAGTTCCTCGGTGATGCGGTGCTGCGCCTGGCGGCCGCGGAGTTCCTGCGCTCAGCACACCCGTCCCTGAGCGTGGGCGACACCTCCGCCCTGCGGGCACAGCTGGTGAGCGACCGCTGGCTGAGTGATCTGGCCCGCGCCATCGCCCTCGAGCCGGTGCTGCTCCTGGGGGCGATGGCCACAGGCGATCGGGCCGGCCGCGCCACCGTGCTGGCCGAATGCTGCGAAGCCCTGGTGGGTGCCATCTACAAGGTGGGCGGTGGGCCCCAGGGCGGGCTGGCGGCCGTGCAGCAGTGGCTGGCCCCCCACTGGCAGGCCAGCGCCGCCGAGCTGCTGGCCGACCCCCTGCGGCACAACTGGAAGTCGGTGCTGCAGGAATGGAGTCAGGGTCAGGGCCAGGGCCTGCCCGCCTACCGCTGCCACGAGCGCAGCCGGGTGCACGGGGATTCGGAACGCTTCGAGTGCCGCGTGGAGGTGGCGCGCCTGAGCGGTGAAGGGCGGGGGGGCTCCCGCCGGCAGGCGGAGCAGCAGGCCGCCAGGGCAGCCTTGGAGGCGCTTGAACTCAGGCCTGCTCCAGGGTGCTGAGGGGCACATTCACCAGTTTGTCCCAGTTGCCGCCCTCGAACAGCACCGCCGCCCTCGTCCCGCTGATGCGCTGCACGAAGCCCTGGTAGCCGTTGTAGATGGAGCGGGGATCGCGCACCGCCACGGTGGAACCGGGCAGGATCGGGCTGCTGGCCATGGCGGAGGCCCGAAAATCGGACCATCAAGTGGGGCCATTATCAATCCCCACCAGCCCTGCTGAGGTGCCTGCGGGCACCGCTTCTGCCTGGGGCGCGATGATGCTCCGCGACGGGAGCGCTCAGGCCGTGGCCGACACCAGCAACGCAGTGCCAGGGGCCGACCCGGGGGAGTTGATGGCCGTGGGCCGGTTCGTGGCGGCCCAGGGCATGGTCGGTGAGGCGCGGCTGCTGCCCCTCAGCGACTTCCCCGAACGCTTCACCAGGCCAGGCCAGCGCTGGCTGCAGGCCCCCAAGGGGGAGCCCCGGCCCGTGCGGCTGCTGGCCGGCCGGCCCCTGCCGGGCAAGAACCTGTTCGTGCTGCGTCTCGAGGGCGTCAGCGACCGCAACGCCGCCGAAGCCCTGGTGGGCCAGCACCTGCTGGTGCCCGCCGGCGACCGCCCCACCCTGGAGCCGGGGGAATTCCACCTCCTCGATCTGGTGGGGCTCCAGGTGCGGCTGCTGGAGGAGCCGCCAACCCCCCTTGGCACCGTGACAAACCTGATCCATGCCGGCAACGATCTGCTGGAAGTGGAGCTCACGGCGGGGGGCCGGCGGCTGTTGATCCCCTTCGTGGAAGCGATCGTGCCGGAGGTGAACCTGGCCGAAGGCTGGATCGGCCTGACACCGCCCCCCGGCCTTCTTGACATCTAAATGGGCCAGGGGTGTGCAGGAACGCTGACGGCCGGGGCCGCCTCCGGTTGAATGGACCTGTCTGATGGTCCTGCGGGACAACTTCCGCCACCATGGCTTCCCCCTCCCTGGTTCCGGTGATCCTCTGCGGCGGCACCGGCACCCGCCTCTGGCCCCTGTCCCGGGCCAGCTACCCCAAGCAGTACTGGCCCCTGGGCGGCACCACCGAGGAAACGCTCCTGCAGCAGACCCACCAGCGCCTGCAGGGCCTGCCGGAGCTGGCGCCGCCGTTGCTGATCTGCAACGAGGACCATCGCTTCATCGTGGCCGAACAGATGCGACAGATCGGCGTGGACCCTGCGGCGATCCTGCTGGAGCCGGTGAGGCGCAACACCGCGCCGGCGGTGGCGGTGGCGGCCCTGCAGGCCACCGCCCGCGGTGACGACCCCCTGCTGCTGATCCTGGCCGCCGATCACGTCATCCGCCGCCCCGCCGATTTTCGCGCCACCGTGGCCGCCGGCATGGCGGCGGCGACCGCCGGCCAGCTCGTCAGCTTCGGCATCGTGCCCACCAGCGCCGAAACGGGCTACGGCTACATCGAAGCCGCCGGACCCATGGCCGCCGCGACGCCCGCGCCGATCGCCCGCTTCGTGGAGAAGCCGGACAAGGCCACCGCCGAAGCCTTCCTCGCCACAGGCCGATTCACCTGGAACAGCGGCATGTTCCTGTTCCGCGCCACCACCATCCTCGCGGAGCTCGAAAGGTTCGCCCCGGCGGTGGTGGCCGCCTGCCGCACCGCTTTGGAGCAGGACAGCGCCGACCTGGAGTTCCTGCGGCTGGAGCGGGAGGCCTTCGCCAACGGCCCCAGCATCGCCATCGACGTGGCGGTGATGGAGAAGACCGACCGGGGCGTGGTACTGCCCCTCGATGCCGACTGGAGCGATGTGGGCAGCTGGGCGGCCCTCTGGGAAACCTCCGAACAGGACCCCGAAGGCAACGTGCTTCGGGGTCGTGTGATCAGCCAGGACAGCCGCAACTGCTACCTGCGC
Source organism: uncultured cyanobacterium (assembly GCA_903917565.1). Classification (GTDB taxonomy): domain Bacteria; phylum Cyanobacteriota; class Cyanobacteriia; order PCC-6307; family Cyanobiaceae; genus Cyanobium. The sequence goes on from CAIXBB010000010.1 coordinate 7,676, forward strand.
AGCGAACACCGCCTGGTGGTGGGGCTGGGCGTGGAGGATCTGGTGGTGGTCGAAACCGACGACGTGGTGCTGGTGGCCCATCGCGACCGGGCCCAGGAGGTGAAGGGCATCGTCGGCCGGCTGGAACGGGACGGCGCCCCAGAGAGCCGGGCCCACCGTCGCATCTACCGGCCCTGGGGCCACTACGACGGGGTGGTGGAAGGGGAGCGCTGGCAGGTCAAGAAGATCTCGGTGAAGCCCGGCGCCAGCCTCTCCCTTCAGATGCACCACCACCGGGCCGAGCACTGGGTGGTGGTGCGGGGCACCGCCGTGGTGGAAAAGGACGGGGTGGAGGAGCTGGTGGGCGAGAACCAGAGCACCTACATCCCCCTCGGCGCCCGGCACCGTCTCACCAATCCCGGCAAGATCGCCATGGAACTGATCGAGGTCCAGAGCGGCCCGTACCTGGGCGAAGACGACATCGTGCGCTTCGACGACCAGTACGGCCGCAGTGACACCCCAGCCGCCGTGACGCGTTGAGGGCGCCGGCCTGCGGCGGCGAGCCCGCTGCGCGGGCAACGCCGCCTTCGGTCGGCGCCCTCAACGCGGCCAGGGGAAAGTAGTTCGTGCAAGGCTCTCGAGCCCGCTCCCCCCTAGGAGGGTGCCGGTCCTCGGACCGCCGAAGGTGGCGTTGCCCGCTGCGCGGGCTCGCCGCCGCAGGCAGTCCGAGGACCGGCACCCTCACTCGACGGTGACGCTCTTGGCCAGATTGCGGGGTTGATCCACATCCAGCCCCCTGTGGGCGGCGATGTGATAACTGAGTAGCTGCATCGGAATCACCGTGAGCAGCGGGCTGAGCAGCTCGTCCACCTCCGGCAGGGGCAGCAGCACATCGAACAGTTCGGTGTCCGGGCAGGCGGGCGCCACCCCGATCAGCTGGGCATCGCGGGCCTTGGCCTCCTGGGCATTGGAGAGCACCTTCTCGAACACGCTGCCCGGCACGGCGATCGACACCACCGGCACCCGGGCATCGAGCAGGGCGATCGGCCCATGCTTCATCTCCCCGGCCGGGTAGCCCTCGGCGTGGATGTAGCTGATCTCCTTGAGCTTGAGGGCCCCCTCCATGGCGATCGGGTAGTTGATCCCCCGTCCCAGGAAGATGACGTCCTGGGTGTCGGCGAACAGATGGGCCAGCTCGGCGCAGCAGCGGTCATGGTCATGAACGAGTTGCTGCAGCACCGCCGGGAGCGCCCGCAGCTGCTCGGCCAGGGCCCGCAGCTCGGCGGGGGTCCGGCCGCCGCCGAGGGGATGGGCCGTGCCGCCACGGCGTTCGGCGAAGGCCAGCGCCAGGCCATAGAAGGCAAGCAGCTGGCCAAGGAAGGTCTTGGTGGCGGCCACCCCCACCTCGATGCCGGCGCCGATGTCGAGCAGATGGGGCACCAGGCGGCCGAGGGAACTCTCCGGGCGGTTGGTGATGCCCAGCAACCGCGGCGTGTAGGCCGGATCCGCCACCAGGAACCGACGCTCCTGCTCCATCGCCAGGGCGGCGAGGGTGTCAGCGGTCTCCCCTGACTGGGTGACGCCGATGGTGAGCGTATGGGGCTCAAGCGGCGGCGGGGCATAGCGGAATTCACTGGCATAGAACACCGACGTGGGCAGTCCCGCCAGCTGCTCCAGCAGGTGGGCCCCCACCTGGGCCGCATGGCGGCTGGTGCCGCAGGCCAGGATCTGGATCCGCTCCACCCCCTCGTAGACGGACTCGTCGAGGGGGAGCGCCACCAGGGCCCCCTCGGGCAGATGGCGGGCCACCCACAGGGCCATCGTCTCCGGCTGCTCGTGGATCTCCTTGTGCATGAAGTGGCGGAAGCTGCGCTTGTCCGCCACGTGCTCGGTGCCGACCAGCAGCGTGGGGTTGCGCTGCACCCGCGACCCGACCCCGTCGTACAGCTCGATGCCCAGGGGCGTCAGCAGGGCCACCTCGCCGTCCTCCAGCGGCAGGATCGTGCGCGTGAAGCCCGCCAGGGCCGGCGTGTCGCTGGCACAGAGGAACTCCCCCTCCCCCAGCCCGATCAGCAGGGGGGCCTGCCGCCGGGCCACCACCACGGCCCCGGGCACCGCCGCCCATACCACCGCCAGGGCGTAGGCCCCCTGGAGCAGGGGCAGCACCTGCTGCAGCGCCTCCAGCAGCAGCGCCGGCGAGGCCGTGGCCCCTTCGGCCTGCCGCTCCTGCAGCCGGCGGGCGATCAGGTGCGGGATCACCTCGGTGTCGGTGTCGGAGCGGAACGCCACCCCGTCGGCCTGGAGTTGCTCCCTGAGGGTGCGGTGGTTCTCGATGATGCCGTTCTGAACGACGGCCAGCTGGCCGCTGCCATCGAGGTGCGGGTGGGCGTTGCGCTCCTCAGGCTTGCCGTGGGTGGCCCAACGGGTGTGGCCGATGCCGCACTGGCCCGGAGCACCCCGTTCCTCGTAGCGGGCGGTGAGGTTGACCAGCTTGCCCTCGGCCTTGAGGCAATGCAGGCCGGCCCCATCGACGGTGGCGATGCCGGCCGAGTCGTAGCCGCGGTACTCCAGCTGGCGCAGACCTTCCAGCAGCAGGGGGGCCGCCTCCCGCGAGCCGATCAGGGCAACGATGCCGCACATAGGAGAAGCAATCCGGCGGAGAACGGGGATGGTGGGCCAAAAAAAAGCCCGGCGCTGGCGCCGGGCAAGAGCTTATGGGAGGGCAGCGGAGCTGCGGTTTTCAGTAGGCCAGGCCCATGGAGCGGCTGGTCTCGTCGCCGAGGTAGACGCGGATACTCAGGAAGTCAGTGGGGCAGGCGGTTTCGCACCGCTTGCAGCCGACGCAATCTTCGGTGCGGGGTGAGGAAGCGATCTGGGCGGCCTTGCAGCCATCCCAGGGCACCATCTCGAGAACGTCGAGGGGGCAGGCACGGACGCACTGGGTGCAGCCGATGCAGGTGTCGTAGATCTTGACGGCGTGGGACATGCCAGGGCCGGGAACGAACGGCGAGGTGCCCAAAGTACCCACACCGTTCCGGCGCAGGGGCGGACCCGGCGCCGGCCGTCACCCTTGTTCATACGGCGAAAGGGCCCGTTCGGGACGACCCGTAGGATGCTGCCTCCCTCACAGCAGCCATGTCCCAGGAAGCGATCTTCGAGAAAGTCCGGTCGATCGTTGCCGAACAACTCAGCGTGGAGGCTGACGAGGTCAAGCCGGAATCCAACTTCCAGAACGATCTGGGAGCCGATTCCCTCGACACCGTCGAGCTGGTGATGGCCCTGGAGGAAGCCTTCGACATCGAGATCCCCGATGAATCGGCCGAAGGGATCCTCACGGTGGGCGATGCCGTCAAATACATCCAAGAGAAGCAGGCCTGAGGCGTCCATGGTGGAGGGTCTCCGCCGCGTCGTCGTCACCGGCCTTGGGGCGGTCACACCGATCGGCAACAACGTCCCGGATTATTGGGAGGGGCTGATCAACGGCCGCAATGGGGTGGCGCCCATCACCCTCTTCGATGCCTCCCGCCATGCCTGCCGCTTCGCCGCCGAAGTCAAGGACTTCGACCCGGTCGGCTGGCTGGAGCCGAAGGAAGCGAAACGATGGGATCGCTTCTGCAAGTTCGGCGTGGTCGCGGCCAAGCAGGCGGTGGCCGATGCCTGCCTGACCATCGACGACAGCAATTCCCAGCGGGTCGGGGTGGCCATCGGCTCCGGCGTTGGCGGGCTGCTGATGATGGAAACCCAGGCCCATGTGCTGGCCGACCGCGGTCCCGACCGGGTCAGTCCGTTCTGCGTGCCGATGATGATCCCCAACATGGCCACCGGGCTGGCGGCCATCGCCATCGGCGCCAGGGGGCCCAGCAGCGCCGTGGCCACCGCCTGCGCCGCCGGCTCCAATGCCATCGGCGACGCCTTCCGGCTGATCCAGCTGGGCCTGGCGGATGCCATGGTCTGCGGTGGTGCGGAGTCGGCGATCACTCCTCTGGGGGTGGCCGGCTTCGCCAGCGCCCGGGCGCTTTCGTTCCGCAACGATGACCCCGCCACGGCCAGCCGTCCCTTCGACGCCGAGCGCAACGGTTTCGTGATCGGCGAGGGGGCAGGGGTACTGGTGCTGGAGAGCCTGGAGCACGCCACGGCCAGGGGCGCCCGGGTGCTCGGAGAGATCGTCGGCTACGGCATGACCTGTGACGCCTACCACTACACCCTTCCCTCCCCCGGCGGTGTGGGGGCGGCGGAGGCCATCCGGCTGGCCCTGGCCGATGCCCGGCTGGAGCCGGAGGAGGTGGATTACGTCAATGCCCACGGCACCAGCACCCAGGCCAACGACAGCAACGAGACCGCCGCCATCAAGTCGGCCCTCGGAGCCCACGCCATGACCATCCCGGTCAGTTCCACCAAGTCGATGACCGGCCACCTGCTGGGCGGCAGCGGCGGCATCGAGGCGATCGCCGCCGTGCTGGCGGTGGCCCACAACCTCGTACCGCCTACGATCAACTACAGCACGCCCGATCCCGCCTGCGATCTGGATGTGGTGCCCAACCAGGCCAGGGAACACAACGTCAACGTCGTGCTTTCCAACTCCTTCGGATTCGGCGGCCACAACGTCTGCCTCGCCTTCCGCCGGATGACCTGAACATCCGGCGCCCCATCCCAGGAACACCTCCCTTCTCCCTGCACTCCCCCGTCAAGTCATGGTCGCCGCCCCCACCACCCAGGTCGAGAGCCACGTAGAGACGCTCTGCATCAACAGCATCCGCTTCCTGGCGGTCGATGCGATCAACAAGTCCAACTCGGGCCACCCAGGCCTGCCGATGGGCTGCGCTCCGATGGCCTTCTCCCTGTGGGACAAGGTGCTGCGCCACAACCCGAAGAATCCGCAGTGGTTCAACCGCGACCGCTTCGTGCTCTCGGCCGGCCACGGCTGCATGCTTCTGTACGCGCTCCTGCATCTCACCGGTTACGACAGCGTGTCCCTGGAGGACCTCAAGCAGTTCCGCCAGTGGGGCTCCCGCACCCCCGGCCACCCGGAAACCTTCGAAACCCCCGGCGTGGAGGTCACCACCGGCCCCCTGGGCCAGGGCATCTCCAACGCCGTGGGCCTGGCGATCGCCGAAGCCCACCTGGCGGCAAGGTTCAACAGGCCCGACGCCACGGTCGTCGACCACTACACCTATGTGCTGATGGGTGATGGCTGCAACCAGGAGGGCGTCTCCAGCGAGGCGGCCTCCCTGGCCGGCCACCTGGGGCTGGGCAAGCTGATCGCCCTCTACGACGACAACCACATCACCATCGACGGCAACACCGGCGTGTCCTTCACCGAGGATGTGCTCAAGCGCTACGAGGCCTACGGCTGGCACGTGCAGCACGTGGCCGACGGCAACACCGACGTGGCCGCCATCACCCGGGCGATCGAGGCGGCCAAGGCGGTCACCGATCGCCCCAGCCTGATCAAGGTCACCACCACCATTGGCTACGGCTCCCCCAACAAGGCCAACACCGCCGGGGTGCACGGAGCGGCTCTGGGGGCCGAGGAAGCGGAACTCACCCGCCAGCAGCTGGAGTGGACCTATGGCGCCTTCGAGGTGCCCGAGCCCGCCTACGAGCACTGGCGCACAGCGATCCAGCGCGGGGCCGCCGCCGAAGCCTCCTGGAACGACAGCCTGGCCGCCTACCGCAGCCGCTACCCGGCCGAAGCCGCCGAGTTCGAGCGCCTGCTGCGCGGTGAGCTGCCCGATGGCTGGGATGCGGCACTGCCCGTCTTCACTCCCGCCGACAAAGGCCTGGCCACCCGCCAGCATTCCTACAACGCCCTCAACGCCTTCGGCCCCAGCCTGCCCGAACTGATCGGCGGCTCCGCCGACCTCACCCACTCCAACCTCACCGACATCAAGGGCGAGGCCAGCTTCCAGAAGGGTCATGAGGCCAACCGCTACCTGCACTTCGGTGTGCGCGAGCACGCCATGGCGGCGATCCTCAACGGCATCGCTTACCACAACAGCGGCCTGATCCCCTACGGCGGCACCTTCCTGGTGTTCGCCGGGTACATGATCGGCGCCATGCGGCTGTCGGCCCTCTCCGAGCTGGGCGTGATCTACGTGCTCACCCACGATTCGATCGGCCTGGGCGAAGACGGCCCCACCCACCAGCCGGTGGAAACCCTCGCCAACCTGCGCGCCATCCCCAACCTGCTGGTGATGCGCCCCGGCGACGGCAACGAGACGGTGGGTGCCTACAAGGTGGCCGTCACCAACCGCAAGCGCCCCACGGTGCTGGCCCTCAGCCGCCAGGCCATGGTCAACCAGGCCAACTCCGCCGCCGACAAAGTCGCCCTGGGCGGCTATGTCCTCCAGGACTGCGATGGCACGCCGGATCTGATCCTGATCGGCACCGGCACCGAGCTCGACCTCTGCGTCAAGGCTGCCGCCCAGCTGGGCGCCGAAGGCAAGGCCGTGCGGGTGGTGTCGATGCCCTGCGTCGAACTGTTCGAAGAGCAGGACGCCGCCTACCGCGAATCGGTGCTGCCCGCCGCCGTGCGCAAGCGGGTGGTGGTGGAAGCCTCCAGCTCCTTCGGCTGGCATAAGTACACCGGCTTCGACGGCGCCAGCGTGTCGATCGACAGCTTCGGTGCCTCCGCCCCCGGCGGCGTCTGCCTGGAGAAGTTCGGCTTCACCGTCGACAACGTGGTGGCCACCGCGAAGGCCCTGGGCTGAGCGAGCGCCGGGCCCGGCATGGGCCCCTCAGCGGGCTCAGCCGTTGCGGGATGGCACGTTGTGACGGCTGCGCTCCACTACCAGGGGCAGCCGCAGGGTGCGCTGGTTGATGAAGCCGATGTATTCGCCCAGGATGCCGAGGGCGAACATCATGGCTCCGGCGAAGAACAACGCCGAGATCGAGAGCATGGCCAGGCCGAACTGGAAGCTCTCCCAGAAGAGCAGCTTGCTGAGCATCACCACGAACGACAGCAGGATCGAGAGGGCCCCGAGCGACAGGCCGGCGGTGGTGATCAGACGCATGGGCTTGCGGGAGGAGGTGACGATGCCGAGCACGCCGAAATCCACCAGGAACGAGAGCGAGGCGGAACTGCTGCCTCCTTTGCGATCGGCACTCACGTAGGGAATCGTGGACCACTTGAAGCCGATGGCGCACACCAACCCCTTGATGAAGGGATAGGAATCGATCGACTCCCGCAGCGCCAGAATCACCGAGCGATCATAGATACCGAAGCCGGTGGTATCCCGCACCATCGGATAGTCGGAGAGCCATGACAACGTGGCATAGTAGATCTTCTTGCAGAGAAACAGGATCGGGCTCTCGTGGCTCGAACGCCGCACGGCAAAGATCACTTGATTCTCGCCCTGCTTCCAGGCCGTGATCAGATCCGCCACCAACTCGGGCGGATCCTGCAGATCCGCCATCAGAAAGACATTCGCATCGGCATCTGGGACCAGAAGGGCATTGGCAGAGGAGCGCACAAACCCGAAGTTCGAGACATTGCGAATCAGGCCAACCCGCGAATCCCTTGCTGTCAAAGCCTCGATCAGAGCAACCGTAAGGTCGGTGGAGCAATTATCGGCGAACACGATCGAGAAGGCATCGTCAGGGAACTGCTCGAGAACCTTGGCAAGCCTCACATAGAGGGCTTCGATGTTGGAAGACTCGTTGTAACATGGTATGCAAATTGCGATATGATGGGTCGATGTCGCCATAAGACAATGTTGACAAAAAGCCTGCTACAGGCAGTGTATCTTTTGGCGGCCGTTCTAGCGGCATGCCTGGGCCAATTCATCTTGCGGATCCGGCCTCCTGCTGAGGGCATCCGCACCACAATGCTTTTTCTGGTGGCCTCGCTGCTTTGCTATGGCGCCTCCTTTGGAATCACGGCCCTAGTGCTACCTGCCGCCGACCGCAAACTGGCGGTGTTGATGCTCAGTCTGCAGTATCCACTCCTGTATGTTCTCTTCGCCATCAAGGATTCAGCCGCTCTGCCACCGGCCAGCCTGGTGGCGATCAGCCTCGGCTATGCGATCGTTGCCGTGGGCATGTTCGGGCGCTAACTGGGGCCGGCGCAGAGCCGGTTGAACTGTCTCTGGTCGAGGATGAAACTCCACAGGCGACCGCCATAAATCTGGATCAGGTTCGGATGGGCCATCTTGCATTGCTCCCGAAGCTGCTCCGCATACACCAGAGTCTTGATCTCTCCGGTGGGGCTCTCCTCGGTGATCGCTCTGGCGACAACGTTGTTGTGATAGAAAACGAGGGTCAGCACCAGCCAGATCGCCAGAGCACGGCAGGTGGCCGTGTTTCGCGTTCGCTGGTCACGGGCCAGAAGGACGAACGCCACCAGCAGCACAGACAGGAACAGCACGGTGTTCCAGTAGAAGAAGCGCCCGCCGGCATCTTCAACCACCATCGCGTCCAGGTCCACCCCGCGTCGGGTGGCCACCAGCAGACTGGAGATGGAGAGCACCAGGGTGGAGAAGATGGCCAGGTAGAGCAGGGCCGGTTGACCCATGTTCCGCGTCACCACCCGCACCGCCAGAACCACGAGGAACAGAACCACCAGAACGGCCAGCAGCTGCAGGGGATCAGGCAGTTCCCGCAGGTACCACCAGGGCTTGTAGCCCCCCAGCAGCGGGCTGATCAGGTGAACCGTGAACCAGTCGAGCAGCAGGGCGGGCCGCCTCAGCAGCTTGGCGAGCGCCTGGGCCGTCGAGAGGGGGTAGTCGGTCTGGAGCTGGGAAAAATAGATCTGCAGGGACGAGAGCAGCACCGGCAGGCTCAGCCACAGGGGCCTGATCGGCAGACGGCGACGACGCAGGCCATTGAAGATCAACAGCGGAATCGTGTAGATGGCCATGAAGGGGCCGGTGAAGGCCGCCACGAGCCCGTACAGCAGCAGCACACCCTTGAGGAGCGGAACCCTGAGGGCTTCCGCTCGCCCGCTCCCCTGCCGGGCCACCACGCCATAGGCGATCAGGATGAAACCGAGCGGAAAGAAGATGTAGGCATTGGGCAGGTTGAGGTAGGTTTCCGACCCATAGGGGTAGTAGACGTAGGGGATGTAGGCCACCCGAATCAGCCGGCTGAACACTCCCGCCCTGATCAGGGCCTCGACGCTGACCAGGGGCAGCAGGTAGGAGATCCAGGCCACCAGCAGAAAGAAGCGCGGGTAGTCGTACGGCGAGAGCAGGTTCACCGCCGTTAGCGCCGTGATCCGCTGCAGCAGATGGCTGTATCCCGCATAAAGCTGCAGCAGCGATCCGGTGCCCTGGTCGATGGCCTGCTGCAGGAAGATCGAACCATCCTCCGCATACAGACCAGGTTGCAGTGAAATGGAAGGCCGCCGCAGGTGGTAGCCAAGGGCGCAGAGGCCGATCAGGGCGGCGGAAACCAGGAAGCCGTGAAGCCGGGGAGGTAGCCGCTGCCCCGCTGACTGCCGGATGCGCTGGAGGACGTTGGTCGTGGTTCCGTGCAACGGCTTCGCTCAGCCCGCCATCAGCTGCGTTTCGGTCCACGCGAGCATGCGGCTGACGCCGTCGCGGCAGGACACCGCGGGGGTCCAGCCGAGCAGCCGTTCGGCCTTGCCGATGGCGGCGATGAAGCAGTCCTGATCGCTCGCCCTCCGGGGGGTCGGCGTGTAGACCAGCGGCGGGATGGCGAGCAGCTCCGAGAGCAGGGCGAACAACTCCAGCAGGCTGAGGGAATTGGCCGCGCCGCCGCCGATGTTGAAGATCTCCCCACCCATCTGCTGGCGATGCTCGTAGGCCGCCCGGTAGAGGCGGATCAGGTCGTCGGCGTGGAGCACGTCGCGCACCTGCTTGCCGGTGCCGGCAATTGTGAAGGGTTCGGGGGCATGACCGACCTGATGGGCTCGCTTCTGCTCGATCGCCTTCTGGCAGAACCAGCCCACCCAGCCCTGGTCGAAGTAGGCGAACTGGCGGCCGCCGAAGATGGACGAGTGGCGGAACACCACCGTCTTCAACCCGTACACCCGGGCCCAGTCGCGCACGTACTGATCAGCCGCCCCTTTGGAGCATCCGTAAGGGGTGGAGAAATCGAGCCCCAGCGATTCATCCAGCCCCTCGGGATGGTCGCTCAGGCGGTAGCGCGTGGCCGTCTCCTCGTAGCGCAGACCCTCCAGATCGCCGTAGACCTTGTTGGTGCTGCTGTAGGCGATCAGGGCCTCCGGGGACAGGGCCCGGGCCGCCTCGAGCACAGCGAAGGTGCCGAGCACGTTGGTCTGCAGGTCGCGGGCCGGATCCTGCAGGGAGGTGGTCATGGCCACCTGGCCGCCCACATGGCAGATGTAGTCGAACGGCGCATGGCGGCGAAACACGGCCAGCACGGCCGCCGCGTCGGCCAGATCGGCCTGGATGAAGTGGAAGCGGCCGGGCGCGACCTGCTGCTCCAGCCAGGACAGATTCGCCGCCGAACCGCGCCGGAACAGGGCATCGACCACCACCACCTCGGCCCCTTCCTGCAGGTAGGAGGCGCCCAGATTGGAGCCGAGAAAACCGCAGCCGCCGGTGATCAGGACCTTCATCGGATTCAGGAGCGGGGAGAGGCCGGAATCCGCAGCCTGCGCAGATCGGGCACGTAGCGTTCGATCTGGTCTGGGCGGTCCGGAAGGCTGGCGGGCAGCAATCTACCGGTCGCCCGCAGGCGCTCCCATTCCGCTTCGGCGAAGGCCAGCAGGCTGGTGGCGACCCCCGAACCGACGTTGGTCACCAGGGGGACACCGGCGCCGATGTCGTCCCGGCGACAGGCCTGCAGCAGATGGGCCGCCACGGCCGCGACGGGGATGAAATCGCTGATCTGCCGGCCCGATGTCATGGGGAAATCCTCCCCGGCCAGGGCGGCCCGCCGCAGGGACGGCCAGAAGTTGCCCGCGAACTGGCCTTCGCCATAGGCCGTGAAGATGCGGCCGTAGAAGAGCTCCAGCCCCTGCTCGATGGCGAAGGCCCGCAGCAGCTGGAAGCCCGCCGCCTTGCTGGCCCCATAGGCATTCAAGGGCTCCAGGGGTGCGTCGGGGGGAATGGCGGCATAGCGCCGGGCGGCGTTGCCGTATTCGTGGCTGCTGCCGGCGACGACGCAGCGGCGCACCCCAGCTGCCTCGGCCAGCTCCAGAAGCCGCAGGCTGCCGTCCACGTTGGCTTCCACCAGCTCCGCCCAGCTCACCCGCTTCGGGCTCACCCCGGCGGCGGCCAGATGCAGCACCGCCTCCACCCCCACCAGCTGGGACGGCCCGATCGAAGCCAGGCTGCCCTCGCACCATTCGGGCTGGCAAGGCAGGGGAATCACCGCAGCGGACTGAGAGGTGCGCCGCAGGGCCACCACCTGGTGCCCCGCCGCCAGAGCCGCCGCCAGCACGTGGGAGCCGATGAAGCCGGTGCCGCCGGTGAGGAACAACCGCATCATGCCTGGGAGAAGTTCCAGATCACCTGGATCCCCTTGGCCAGCATCGGCGCCATCAGGCCCGGATAGGTGCCGAGCAACAGGGTGTCCATGGGCTGACAGAAGCCGCGGTGCTTGAAGGAGTTCAGCTGGCCGCTGGTGGCCAGGGCCTTGAGGGGCGCCTGTTCCAAGATGCCGTCGTCGCCCTCGGGCTTCTCCTGGAAATCGGCCACCGCATCGCCCTCCAGGTGCAGGGCGCCGGAGCGGCCGGGGGGCTGCAAGGCGGTGAGGGTGGCATCGCCGGTGTCGACCAGGGTGATCTTCCAGGGTTCGGCCTTCTGGCGGTGCACTTCCATGTGGTTGAGGTCCATATGGAAGGTCACATCACTGGTGTGCAGGAAATAGTTGGCGAAGTACTCCTTGATCACATAACCCATGTAGCCGCAGCAGATGATGAAGTCGTTGATGCCGTGGTGGCTGTAGATCTTGAGGATGTGCCACAGGTGGGTTTCCTCCGCCAGTCGGGGCCCAGTCCACCGGCCAGGATGACGGCGTTCATCAGGCAGCAACGGGCCAGGCAGGCGGCGGCAACCTAGCAAAGGCGCTCTGCGGCTCCAGTCCCAGACAGGCCAGGGGCTCTGGTGGCTCACGACGACGAAGGCAGACCAACGAAACACGACAGTTTCCTAAGGCTCCAGGCAACGCCGGAAGGCGCTGGCCAGCATGCAACCCCTTTCCACCACGGGTCTGTGGCCGCCCGAAGCAAGAAGCTGACGCTGGCTGAGGTGAGCGCGTTGATCCAGGTGCTCCTGGGCAAGCCGGAACTTGCGGAGGCCGATCTGCTGGCCTTCGCGCAGACGGTGAACGGGGGAGCGGCTGTGTAGTCAAGGAAGCCGGCGCTCATATCAACTCCCGCGCAGTTCGCCGCGCAGTCGACCCGGCCGTAGCGATCCAGCGCCGTCCGCACCGCGCCGGTGACCTGGGCCTCGACGCCCAGGTCCACCGGCAGGAACAGGAAGTCGCCGCCTTCCGCCTCGACTAGGCGCTGCGTCTCAACCCCTCGGGCGGAGTTCCGACCGCAGCCGATAACCGTGGCGCCCTCCCGTGCGAAGGCGAGTGCCACTCCCCGTCCGATGCCGGAGGTCGCACCGGTGACGAAGGCGATCTTCTCTTCAAAGTGGCGGGAAGTCATCGGTCAATTCCTGCTTGAGGGTGTTCTCTACGGGAGCCAGTAAGGCAATCCTTGTTCAGACCGTCCGCGACGGTGCGTCCCCAGCCTTTCGCGGTTCGATCTGCCCCAGCATCATCGGCCAAGGGAGATCTCGTTGGCCCAACGCTAACCATCACCGGCGCGCGTCTTTGGCGCGTCCGGTGGATGGTTTTGTTGGGCTCAACATATTAGCTACAGAATTGAATCATCATAAGTTTATTGCCCATGCTCCCACGGATAAAAGTAGCCGAATTGCTCACAATACCACTCTGCTTGAGTAAGCACCGCATGAGGGAGGGCTTGCCAATCTTCAATAGAAAATGTTGGCTTATTGTAATGTTTTCCTTTGTAAAGCTTTTCTGCATTCACGGGCGCAGTATTCAAACTAATGCATTGATGCTCTTTATCTATTAAATTTTGATTAATAAGATACTCTCGTAATCTTTCTTGTTCATCTTCTATTCGGAAGACAAAATCTGTTTGATTTAGGACGATGCGTGCCCAACCAACAATCGAACACACCGATTTCTCGAGATCCGTGGAAAGACCATCTAGATTTATATTAAGCCTTGCTAATATATGCTTTTGCCGAAAATGGTATGAAGCAGGCGCATATGTATTCTCGCGAACCACGGATTCAGCTGCTTTCCCTAAATCACGCACAGGCATTATAAGGTATTTCCAAGCTAACCGAAGGCGAGAACTTGAAATCAAGTCTAAAGCCCAAGGATTATTTTTGTCCTCTACGGCGAACATCCAAGAACTAATCCCATCTCTTCCAGCCTTTTCGTGTCCCACGTCCAAACCCATCTGACGGCACAGTGCTGACGAATAACCAGTGCCACATCGTGGGTGACCCGTGATAAGTAATGTTCTAAAAAATTTCTTTTTTATATGAGATTTTAAAAGTTCGCTGGCTGCGTTCGCACCCGAAATATCGTTATTCTTGTGAAGATAATCAACATGCACCTTTTTGGGGTGTATAGTTGATTGGAACTGTCCTTCTGTCCATGACAATTCAGATGCTATCGGGGGAAATATACTGAACGACTCTCCAGGTTTTAGTGCCAATTGATGTTGATAAACATCTGCAGTGTGTCCAATTATTCCATCCCTTTCAATAAGAGCCGCTGCATAACTCCTAGTAATAGCATGACATGGATTTGCCATTTTAACGGTTTCAGCAATTTTGACGGGTGCGTCACTGTCTAAGTGTTCGCCACATTTTGCCCACCCAAAGCGCCACAAGCAGTTTTTTCCCGCACTAAAGGGAATGCGACCCTCTTCAACTTCTTTTTGCACCCAAGACAGCACTCGGTAGGTTTGAGGGTGCAGCCAAACGTCATCCTCCATTACTAATACTTTTTCTGCAGTACCCTCCGCAATAGTTCGCCATAGACGCCTGTAGCTTAGAAAGCATGCTATTTGCTCAGGAACAAGAAAATTGTTGCAATCATCATTCCCGCAATCTAGTTTTCCGCACCGAAAGCATGAGGGGTATCTTACGACGCCTCCACATTGCTCTACCGCTTTAATCTCAGGATGATCGGCGCCTATAGCATCAAAAAATCGATATTTAGTGATTCCAAACCGAGGAAGATGATCGTGAATATGTTGTCGTCGTTCTATAGATGATTTCAAGCTAAGAACCCATATTTCATCGAATAAGCTGCGAAAAGGCTCTGTATTGTATGAATTTTCAATTTTCATAGATTGATTGGCAAGTTAATTCTTCGTAGCCTAACTTATTCTTAGGCGGTTCCGCGAACCACTTCCAACTAGCAGTCCATTCCCGATAAGACCCTTTAGTCAACTGCAAACAGTCTCTGAAACCCTTGGACCGCAACGAAACTCTAATCAGGAACCCCAACTCCAGCCGTGGTTAACGGGTCCGTGAACCACTTGTGTCCTCGGCTACAACAGAGCGCAATGCTGTGACTCATTCGGGATGCTCCAACGGCAGTCCCTGCGCCTTCCAGGCCCGCAATCCGCCGCGCAGGTTGGCCACGCGTGTGAGCCCTTTCTTCTGCAGCTGTTGGGTGGCCAGGGCGGAGCGGCTGCCGGAGTGGCAAAGCACCACTGTGGGCCGATCCGTGGGGATCTCGCCGGCCCGCTTCGGCAACTCGGGCAGGGGAATCAGCAGGCTGCCAGGGATGCGGCCGTCCGGGCCCTGCACTTCCGCTTCGGAGCGCACATCCACCAGCGTCAGGGCGTCGCGGTGGTCGGCCACCCAGTCGGCCGTCAGTTCCGGCAGGCCGGCATAGCTGCGCTCGATCGGTGCCCAGTCGTCCGCTTCCTCCAAGCCACCGTCAGCGGGCCTGCCGGAGCGCAGGTTGGCCGGCAGGGCCACGGAGATCCGGTTGGGGTGGGGGAGATGCAGGTTCTCCATGAAGCCCACGAAGTCGCGCTCGTCGGCCTCGCCCCCGAGCCGGGCGTTGTAGGCCTTCTCTTCGGCCACCGAACTCACCGCGCGGCCGCTGTAGTCGTGTGCCGGGTAGAGCAGACAGTGGTCGGGCAGGGAGAGGATCTGCTCGGTGATTGAGTGGTAGAGGGTGGAGGCATCCCCCTGCTGAAAGTCGCAGCGGCCGCAGCCGCGCACCAGCAGGGCATCACCGGTGAAGGCCATCGATCGGTCGTCGAGCACGACGCTCAGGCAGCCGTCGGTGTGGCCGGGGGTGGCGCGCACCTCCAGATGGCGGCCACCGAAGTTCACCTGATCACCGTGGCGCAGGGGCAGGGTCACGTTCTCGGCCCCAGCGACGGCGGCCAGGGCGATGGCGCAGCCGGTGGCCCGGTGCAGTCGCCAGCTGCCGGTCACGTGGTCGGCGTGGACGTGGGTGTCGAGACTGGCGACCAGCTGGATTCCCAGTTCGCGGATCAGGGAGAGATCGCGGGGGTGCTGCTCGTACACCGAATCAATCAGCACCCCCTGCCTGGAGGCCACATCCGCGAGCAGATAGGTGAAGGTGCTGGTCTCAGCGTCGAACAGCTGCCGCAACAGCAGGGGAGCACCGCCGGCGGCGGCCGCCAGGGCAAAAGGAGCGGAGGAAGCCATCACCAATGGGGAATCAGCCCGGACCCTGCTCCGGTCCAGCCTGCAGCTTCGGGCGGCCTTCAGCAAGCAGACCCTGGAGATAGGCGCCCAGGAACATCCCGGCCAGGCCGATCAGCACCGGCCCGTTGCCGATGCCGACGCTGGCCACCGCCGCCCCGGGGCACAGGCCGCTCAGGCCCCAGCCCACGCCGAAGATCACCGCCCCCGGCACAGTGCCGGCCAGCATCGGCTTCACCTCGTGGGAGAAGGGCAGCCCCAGCAGCGTGGTCTGGCGCAGCCGCGGGGCCAGCCGGAAGCCGATGGTCGTGACCGCCAGGGCCGCCGCCATCACCAGCAGCAGGCCGAGGTCGCGCAGCTGCAGGAAGCTCAGCACCACCTCAGGCCGGGCCATGCCGCTCCAGGCCAGCCCATAGCCGAACAGACCACCACCCAGGAGAATCGCGAACAGGCGCTTCATGGGGTCACCCCCAGCAGCAGCACGACCCGGGCGGTGACGATGGCCACCGCCATGAACACGGCGACCGCCAGCAGCGAGGCCCTCGAGAACGAGGCGACGCCACAGATGCCGTGGCCGGATGTGCAGCCCGAGGAGAGCCGGGTGCCGAAACCCACCAGCAGACCCCCCAGCGCCAACCGCCACCAGCCCACGGCCGTGACGAAGAAGGCCTGGTGGGTCGCGGCGTAGAGCCAGGCGCCCAGCACCATGGCCAGGGCGAACAGCAGCCGCCATTGGCGCGAGCTGCGCTCAGCCTTGAGCGGCGTGACGTAGGTGAGCGTGGCGCTCAGGAAGGAACTCGCTCCGGCTTTGACGCCGAGGGTGAGGTACATGACCATCAGTCCCAGTCCGAGGAACAACCCCCCGTACAGATAGGACGTGACGCCATGGGGGAAAGGGAAGCCCAATCGATGCGGTCATCGAAGATGCTTGGACCATAAATACACCGGTGCCGGCGGGCAACTCCAGGCCGTGCACGTGTCATAGAAGGTCTTGCAAGCTGGCTCTTGAGAGCTTGACATCACGAAGGATGCTTGCCAGAAGGCCGGGCCCCAAAGTTTCATTGGAAGGAACGGGCACAACTGTCGCTCTTCCGTCTGGGTGCCTGGGGAAATGGTGACTACCTTTCACCTTGATTTCTTCAAAGCCAATCTCTTTCAAGGCCGCGATGAGAGCCTTTCCTGAAATCGAAGCAAATCTCGTCACACCTCTACGCTAACGCGCTGCACTCCTACGAAGTCAAGCGACTCCGGGGCGGTACCGGCAACTTCAAGGCAAAGCTCGATGGCCTCCTTGACCCGCTCCATTAATTGATCCAGGGATTGGGCTTATGTATGGCAACCGGGCAATGCCGGAACAGTCGCCACGAAGAAACCTTCTGAATCTCTTTCGACGACGACATCGTATTGTCTAGACATTGAAGACACATCCTTATTCATTCTAGCGGCTTTGCTTCTGCCCTCTGCCCTGGCTGACAAGCCGACCAGACTTCCCGGTCAGACGGAGTCAAACGACTTGATCACTGGCAGCGCACCAGGAAACACCTCACCCAGAGCGCCCAACTCCATCCGCTCCACCCGCTCAGACTCCACCCTTCCCCACACACTGGTGCCCAGCAGCGCATAGCCGAAGGCGCCAGCCGGAGCCACCCGTCCCGCATGAAACGTGCCACCCGCAATCACCAACTGGGGCCGCTCCCCCGCCGCCAGATCACTCCCCACCCGGTGCCGCGAAGCCACGCCTTCGGCGGACACCAGCAGCACCTCCAGCGGATCCCCCAGGTAGTGGTGGTACACCTGATCCTGGGCGATGCGATGCAGCTGGATGCCCCGCTCGGGGCTGGCCAGGAAGTAGAGGGCACCGCCTGGGATCGCCGCGGCCACATAGCTCTGGGCCACCAGGCCGCAGGTGCGGTGGGGCTCCAGGCCCAGGGCGGCGATCACCTGTTGGGCCGTGGGCCTCACCCCCAACTCAGACCGCCGCCGGCTCGCTGCTCTGGGCCTGCTTCTGCTCCGCCAGCACCTGCTCCAGACCCTCGATGTCTTCGTCGGTGATCTTGGTCTGCATCGGGCAGTGCTTGGGACCGCACATCGAGCAGAACTCCGCCTGCTTGTAGATGTCGGCCGGCAGGGTTTCGTCGTGGTACTCGCGAGCCCGCTCCGGATCCAGGCTCAGATCGAATTGCTTGTTCCAGTCGAAGGCATAGCGGGCCCGGCTCAGCTCATCGTCGCGGTCGCGGGCGCCGGGGCGGTGGCGGGCGATGTCGGCGGCGTGGGCGGCGATCTTGTAGGCGATCAGCCCCTCGCGCACATCCTCCGCATTGGGCAGGCCCAGGTGTTCCTTCGGCGTCACGTAGCAGAGCATCGCCGTGCCGTGCCAGCCGGCCAGGGCCGCGCCGATGGCGCTGGTGATGTGGTCGTAGCCGGGGGCGATATCCGTCACCAGCGGACCGAGCACGTAGAAGGGCGCCTCGCTGCACTCCTCCATCTGCTTCTTGACGTTGAACTCGATCTGATCCATCGGCACATGGCCCGGACCCTCCACCATCACCTGCACGTCGTGCGTCCAGGCGCGGCGGGTGAGTTCACCCAGCGTCTTCAGTTCCGCCAGCTGGGCCGCATCGGAGGCATCGTGCTGGCAGCCCGGCCGCAGCGAATCCCCCAGGGAGAAGCTGCAGTCGTAACGCTTGAAGATCTCGCAGATGTCGTCGAAGCGGGTGAAGAGTGGGTTTTGCTTGTGGTGGTACAGCATCCACTGGGCCAGGATGCCGCCGCCGCGGCTCACGATGCCGGTGAGGCGGCCCTTCACCAGCGGCAGGTGCTCGATCAGCAGGCCCGCATGGATGGTCTGGTAGTCGACCCCCTGCTGGCAGTGCTTCTCGATGATGTGCAGGAAATCGTCGGCGTCGAGCTTCTCGATCGAGCCGTGCACGCTCTCCAGCGCCTGGTACACGGGCACGGTGCCGATCGGCACGGTGGAGGCGTTGATGATCGCCGTGCGCACCTCATCCAGATTCACGCCCCCGGTGGAGAGGTCCATCACCGTGTCGGCGCCGTATTTCACCGCCAGGTGCAGCTTTGCCACCTCCTCGTCGAGATCGGAGGCATTGGGGGAGGCGCCGATGTTGGCGTTCACCTTGCACTTCGAGGCGATGCCGATCGCCATCGGCTCCAGATTCGGGTGCTCGATATTGGCCGGGATGATCATGCGGCCCCGGGCCACCTCCTCCATCACCAGCGATTCCGGCAGGTTTTCCCGCTTGGCCACAAAGGCCATCTCCTCGGTCACCACCCCCTGGCGGGCGAAATGCAGCTGGGTGACGTTGGCTTGACCACGACGCTTCTGGATCCAGGCGCTGCGCATGACGGGCTACGGCAAAGGGCGGGGGCGCGGCCTGAGACTGGTTTCACATTCCTGTTCCACTTCCCTGCGCCGGCATGACCCGGATCAGGTTCGGAGGGTGTGATCTCAGCCCTGGGCGGAGCGATCGGTGGATCCTGCGCCGGGCACCCCTAGTGACCCTCCGACGCTAGCAAGATCTCAGGCCTGCAGACCGTCCAGCGCCACGGCCGCCACCCGGTGATCGGCGTCGCCCTGGAGGGCCCCCAGGGCCGCGCGCGCCTCGGCCGCCTCCGGCTCCCGGCCGTCGCGCACCAGGCGGCCCAGGATCTCGGCCCCACCGGCCCGCACGCTGCCATCGCCATCCGCGCTGGCCAGCCGCGCCAGATCCAGCAACCAGGCCGCCGGCATCTCCGCCTGCTCCGCCAGCGCCGAGAGGATGCTGCAGCGCACGAGCCACTGGTCGTCGGCCACAAAGGCCTCCCGCAGCGGCGGCCAGGCCCGCTCCACCCCATAGTTGGCCAGGGCATTGGCGGCTTCGGCCCGCACGTTGGCGTCCTCGTCGTGACGAACGGCCGTCTCCAGGGCCTGCCAACCGGCCTCGCTGCGCTTCACCCCCAGCCCGGCGCAGGCCAGCGAACGGATCACGAAGGTGGTCTGCTCCAGGCCGAGCAGCAGCAGCGGGATGGCCGCCTCCGCCTCCATCCCCCGCAGCCCCGCCAGAGCCGGCATGGCCCGGCTGGGGTCGCCGGAGGCGATCGCCTGCCGGGCGGCTTCGAGATCGGGGGTGGGTGCACTCACGGGGATCACGACGGTGATCCATCACCTTGGCGCAGCGCCCGCAGCAGTTCGGCCCGGCGACGGCGGCGGCGGACCACGCTGGTGGTCAGCAGGCCGCAGCCGATCACGAGGGCAGGCACGGCCGGCAACCGATCCGCTCCCTGGCGCAGGAGCAGCACCAGCAGGGCCAGCAGGATCAGCAGCGGCGAGGAGAGCGCCAGCAGCGCGGCCCGGAACCGGGGAAGCCGACGGGCGCTCAAACCGGCCGCTCCATCCAGCGCAGCAGGCTGAGGGCGAGCACCTTGATGCCCACCTCCAGGCAGCCCTCATCCGGATCGAAGCTGTTGCTGTGCAAGGGGGAGCAGCCACCGGGTCCGGCCACCCCCAGGCGAAACATGGTGCCGCGGGTGTCGGCCAGCAGCTGGGCGAAATCCTCAGCCCCCAGAGAAGGCTGCTCCAGCCACTGCACCCGGGAGCGACCCAGCAGGGCCACGGCCGCGTCGGCCACCAGTTGGGTGAGGGCCGGATCGTTGTGTACTGGCGGGGAGATGCAGCGGTAATGCACCCGAGCCTCGCCCCCGTGGCCGCGGCAGAGGGCATGGACGGTGTCCTCAATCCAGCCGGGCAGCTGGGCATGCACCTCCAGATCCAGACAACGCACCGTGCCGAGCAGCCGCACGTGGTCTGCGATGACGTTGAAGGCCTTGCCCCCTTCGATCAGCCCGAAGCTGACCACCACAGGATGGAGCGGGTCGAGCCGCCGGCTGATCGCCTCCTGCAGGCCACTCACCACCCGGGCAGCGATCCAGATCGCATCGGTGCTCTGGTGCGGGCGGGCGCCATGGCCGCCTTCCCCCAGCACCTCCACCTCCAGCTCTCCGGCCGCGGCCGTGAGGCTGCCGCTGCGCACCCCCACGGTGCCCACCTCCAGGCTCGGGAACACGTGCACCCCGAAGAGGGCATGGACGCCGTCCATGGCGCCATCCTCACGCATCCAGGCCGCCCCTTCGGCCGTCTCCTCCGCCGGCTGGAACAGAAGCCGCACCCGGGCCGTGAGCCGGTCGGCCACGCTGGCCAGCAGCCGGGCCACCCCCAGGCCCACGGTGGTGTGGATGTCATGGCCGCAGGCATGCATCAGGCCCTGGTGGATTGAGGCATAGGCGAGCTGGGTGCGCTCCTCGATCGGCAGGGCGTCCATGTCCGCCCGCAGGGCCACCAGGGGGCCCGCCAGCGGACCCAGTTCGGCCACCACCCCGGTGCGGCCCACCCCTTCGCGCACCTCCCAGCCCCAGCGCCGCAGTTCTCCGGCCACCAGGGCGGCGGTCTGCTGCTCGTGGCCACTCAACTCGGGATGGCGGTGGATGTGGCGACGCACCTGAATCAGTTCCGGCAACGCCCCCTGCAGGGTCGCCTCCATCCCGAGCGCTTCCCAGGCCCCATCCCTCCCTTCGGTGGGGCCTCCACTGGTGGCGATGGGGGAAAAGGAGAGTGGGGTCATGGACGGAGGACGGGGCCGACGGGGCGAAACCTGTTCAGGGGGCCAGGGCCAGGAACTGGGCCAGAGCCTGCACGGGAACGGGCGGCCAGCGCCGTATCTGCAGCAGCCATTCTTCCTGCCGGTAGCGGGGATCCAGGCCGGAGGCCGCGGCCCAGTGGCTCTCCGCTTCCCCCCGGGCGCCCCGTTGCCAGAGCAGTGCCGTGAGTCCGGCCCGGGCATCGGCGAACAGGGGATAGCGGCGGATCAGGTCGCGCAGCTGCTTCTCCGCCGCCGTGGTGTCCCCCAGCTGGAAGGCGGCCAGGGCGGCGCTGGAGCGGGCCATGGCGAAGCCGGGCCGGGCGGCGGCGGCAGCAGCGAAGCATTGGCGGGCCGACCGCCACTCTCCCTGGGAACCCTCCACATTGCCCAGGTTGAAAAGGGCGGAGGCCTCGAGGGGATCCCGGTCCAGGATCCAGCGGTAGTCGGCCGCCGCCGCCGGCCAGAGGCCCAGGGCCTCCTCCGCGGTGCCGCGGTTGAGATGGGGGTCGGCGCTGCCGGGCTCCAGGCGAATGGCCTGGTCCTGGTCGGCGATCGCTGCCTCCGGGTCCCCCAGGGCCAGCTGCACGTTGCCCCGGTTACTCCAGGCCGAGGCGTCCTGCGGCGCCAGCTCCAGCACCTGATCCCACAGGGGCAGGGCCTCTCCAAAACGGCCCTCACGGCTGGCGACGAGGGCCTGCTCGAACAGCGCCGGCAGCGACGGCGCCCCGTGGCCGGCCTCGGCCAATGCCGCCGGCGCCCAGGCCATCAGCACGGACAGCAGCACCGCCAGCACTGGCAAGACCGCCGCCATCCGAGTCCTCACGCCGCCACCGCGGCAGGTCCATCGAGATGGGCACGGCCGGCGGCAGTGACGATCCGTCCCCGGGGCGTGCGCTGCAGGAACCCCAGCTGCAGCAGATAGGGCTCCACCACGGCCTCCAAGGTGGCGGGATCCTCCCCCAGCCCCGCCGCCAGGGTGTCGAGTCCCACCGGGCCACCGCCGTAGGCCTCCAGCATCAGGCTCAGCAGGCGGCGGTCGCTGGCATCCAGGCCACGCCCGTCCACCCGGTGCAGGGCGAGGGCCTCATCCACCAGCGCCGCATCGATCTGGCCGTGTCCGCCCACCGCCGCCACATCGCGCACCCGTCGCAGCAACCGGTTGGCGATGCGGGGCGTGCCCCGGCAACGGCGGGCCACCTCCTGGGCGGCGCAGGGCCGCAGGGCCAGCTGCAGCAGGCCGGCGGCCCGCACCACGATCGCCTCGAGGTCGTCGAGGCCATAGAACTCCAGCCGCTGGATCAGGCCGAAGCGATCCCGCAGCGGCGAACTGAGCGAACCGGCGCGGGTGGTGGCCCCCACCAGGGTGAAGGGGGCCACGTCCAGGCTGCGGGTGCGGGCGGTGGTGCCCTTGCCCACGGTGAGGTCGAGGCGGAAGTCCTCCATGGCCGGATAGAGGATCTCCTCGGCCACCCGGTTGAGCCGGTGGATCTCATCGATGAAGAGCACCTCGCGGGGCTGCAGATTCACCAGCAGTCCGACGATGTCCCGGGGACGCTCCAGGGCGGGGGCACTGGTGATCCGGCAGCGCACCCCCAGCTCCTCGGCCAGCACCAGGGCCATGGTGGTCTTGCCGAGGCCGGGGGGGCCGTAGAGCAGCACGTGGTCAAGGGCCTCCTGGCGGCGGCGGGTGGCCTCCACGGCGATGCGCAGCACCTGCTTGAGTTCGCTCTGGCCGATGTAGTCCGCCAGGCGGCGGGGCCGCAGGCCATCCTCCCGGACCAGTGGCTCTTCCTCGGGCCGGGCGGCGGGATCGACGAGGCGCGCCGATGGGACACCGGTGGCCTGGACCCCGCCCGCCCCCGGGACACGCCCGGCCGGCCCTCCCGAAGAGATGATCGCCATGGTTGGAGGGTACCGGCTGCTGCCTAGGGTCGGGGAGCACCCAGGTGATCCGGTACGAAGCGATGGCGAAGGGGCCCGGCAGGAAGGGCGGTGGCGCCAAGAGCGCCGACCCGGCCAACCGGCTGCTGGCCGACAACCGCCTGGCCAGACACCAGTACGAGATTCTCGAAACCCTCGAGACCGGCATCGAACTGCTCGGCACCGAGGTGAAATCGATCCGGGCCGGCCAGGTGAACCTGCGCGACGGTTTCTGCCTGATCCGCAACGGGGAGATGCAGCTCCACAACGTCCACATCTCCCCCCACAGCCACGCCGGCCGGTTCTTCAACCACGAGCCGCTGCGGGTGCGGAAGCTGCTGGCCCATCGGCGCGAGATCGACAAGTTGCGGGGCTCCCTCGATCAGAAGGGCCTCACCCTGGTGCCACTCAACCTGCACCTGAAGGGCTCCTGGATCAAGATCACCATCGGCCTGGGCAAGGGCCGCAAGCTGCACGACAAGCGCCAGGACGAAAAGAACAAGCAGATCGCCAAGGAAACCCGGGCCGCCGTCGCCCGACTCTGAGCAGCGACCTCAGGGGTTGGTGGGTTCCACCGGTGGCGGCGGCGCGGGAGCCGCTGGCGTGGCGGGCTTGGTGCCGGCGCCGGGGGTGGTTGGTGAAGGCACAGCGGGCGTTTCCGGCCTCTCCACGGGGGTGGGTGGGGCGTCCGGGGCCGGTGGGGGGGTGGGAGCCGGAGGGTCGGCTCGCAGCGACAACCGGATCAGGGCCGGAGCGACGCCGTCGTTGGTGAGCAGCAACTGGACCGGCGAGCTCTTCTGGGAGCCGAGGGTGACCACCCGCAGGGGCCCCCTGGACTCCAGCGGGGTGCCCTCAGCAGAGAAGACGCTCATCTGCAGCAGGGGGGAGCCGTTGACCCCGAGGGCCAGGCCATGGCCGGCGGGGAGCCGGATCGGGAAGATCCGGGCCCCGCTGGCGGGCACCTCGGCCGTGAGCACCTGGGTGGCACCGGAGGGAACCTCGATCAGCTCGATCCTGAGGTTCTCCAGCGTCAGTTCGGCGGCGGCATACCAGATCTGGCGGAACGGCTCCGGCGGCATCGCCTGGGAGGCGCGGCTCGGCAGCAGGTTCTGCACACTGGCCGACACCAGCTCCCGCAGCACCGCCGGGCTCAGGCCCTGGCGCACGAAACTGCCCTGGCGCGACTCCCAGTCGCTGGCCTTGAAGTTGCCCAGCCGCCGGCGCAGGGGCAGGGGCAACTGCTCCACCCGGGCCAACCATTCCTCGGCCAGCTCGTTCCAGACGCGCCGCAGGGGTGCATCATCGAGGGTGTCGGAGGGGAGCCGGCCGTTGCGTTCGGGGTACTGGGCCAGCAGGGCCGCATCCACCAGGCTGAGGAACCAGGCGCGGTCCACCTGCATGGCCCGCAGGCGGTTGAGCAGTTGCTGCCGCTGGTCCACCTCCGACGGAGGCAGGCTGCTGGGCAGTTCGGGCACCCCGCCGGGGGGCGCTGTGGCCACCTTGCCGCGGCTCAGCCACCACCAGCCCACTGCCGTGCCGACGACGGCCGACAACACCAGGGCGATCAGCACGGGCCAGAAGCCCCCCTCGGCCGCTTCCTCCCGTTCCTCATGGCGGCGCCGCAGGCTCTCGGGGCCAGCGGCGGCCGCCGGTGGTGGCGGAACCGCCGCCGTGCGCAGGGGCAGCTGGGGCTCCACCCGGGGCATTTCCGGCGGGCGGGGGGCCTCGGTGGACGCCACCACGCTGGCAACGGCCTCCAGCGGAGCCGGGGCGGCAGGGGGCACCAGGATCACGGTGCGATCGGCCCGGGGCACGGGTCCCGTGCTGTCGGGCATCGCCAGGGTCTGGAAGGCCACCAGGGCCTGGCCAGCCGAAGCAAACCGTTCCTCGGGATGGCGGCTGAGCAAGCGCTGCAGCTGGAGCCGCAGGTCCGGCTCGGCCTCGAGGGCCGCCGGCCAGCGCCACTGCATGGTGGTGGGATCGAGCAGGCGTCCCGGGGTATCGCCACTCAGCAGCACCAGGCACACCACCCCGAGGGCATGCAGGTCCATCCACGGCTGGGCCGGCTCGCCCCGGGCCAGTTCCGGCGGGGCATAGCCCGGAGTGGCGCCCAGCAGCCGTTCTCCGTTGGTGCCGCTGGCGGTCCCCCGCACCAGGCCGAAATCGAGGGGCACCGGCAAGCCGTCGCTGTCGCGGCGCAGCAGGTTGGCGGGACTGAGGTCCCCGTGCAGCAGATCCTGGCTGTGCAGGGCGGCGAGCACCGGCAGCAGCTGGCGCAGCAGCAGCAGCACCTCCCCGGCCCCGAAGACCAGCTGGCGTTCCGAGCGCAGCTCCAGCAGCTGCTGGTAGGTGCGACCCGCCTGCCACTCCCGCACCAGCCAGAGCTGCTCGTCGGCCATGATCACGGCGCCGATGCGGGGCACCTGGGGATGGAGCACCCCCTGGAGCCGCGACCAGAGCTCCCGGGCCTGGTCCTGGTCCTGGTCCTGGTCGGGTCCGATGCAGCGCAGGGCCACGGGCGCATCGGCGGCCAGCTGGTCGCTCGCCAGCCACAACACCCCCTGGGGCCCG
Source organism: uncultured cyanobacterium (assembly GCA_903917565.1). Taxonomy (GTDB): domain Bacteria; phylum Cyanobacteriota; class Cyanobacteriia; order PCC-6307; family Cyanobiaceae; genus Cyanobium. Next base: position 33,435 of record CAIXBB010000010.1, read on the forward strand.
ACGATCTCCGAGCCGAGACAGCGCTCCAGCCGGTAACGGCCGCCGATCACCTGACCCTGGGCTGCAGCTGCCGATGTCATCGAATCAGGACCCCTTCGGTGCGCTGGGGTTGCTCCAGGCCGCGGCCTGCCAGCCAATCATGGTCGTAGAGGCGGGAGCGGTAGCGATCGCCGCTGTCACAGAGCACGGTGACGATGCGATGGCCCGGCCCGAGGCGCCTGGCCGTTTCCACCGCCGCCGCCACGTTGATGCCCACCGAGCCCCCCATGAACAGGCCCTCCTGCCAGAGCAGGCCATAGATCGTACGCAGCGCCATGGGGTCGTCGATGCGGACGGCATCATCGATCGGGGCCCCCTGGAGGTTGGCGGTGACGCGGCTGTTGCCGATGCCTTCGGTGATCGAACCACCTTCGCTTTTCAGGGAGCCGTCGGTGGCCCAGCTGTAGAGGGCGCTGCCGCAGGGATCGGCCAGGACGCATCGGATCGAGGGATCCTGCTCCTTGAGATACAGCGCCACCCCCGCATAGGTGCCCCCGGTGCCGGTGGCGGCCACCCAGGCATCCAGCCGGCCGCCGGTCTGCTCCCAGATCTCCGGGCCGGTGCTGCCGTAGTGGGCGCGCCGGTTGGCGAGGTTGTCGAACTGGTTGGCCCAGAGGGCGCCGGGGATCTCCTCGGCGATGCGGCCGGAGAGGCGCACGTAGTTATCCGGGTCGCTGTAGGGCACCGCCGGCACCGTGCGCACCTCGGCGCCGAGGCTGCGCAGCAGGCCGATCTTCTCCGCCGACTGGGTTTCGGGGATCACGATCAGGCAGCGATAGCCGCGGGCATTGCAGAGGTGGGTCAGCCCGATACCGGTGTTGCCAGCGGTCCCTTCCACCACGGTGCCCCCCGGCTGCAGCAGGCCGCTCGCCTCCGCGTCCTGGAGGATGCCGAGGGCGGCCCGGTCCTTCACCGACCCACCGGGGTTCATGAACTCCGCCTTGCCGAGGATCTCGCACCCGCTGAGGGCACTGAGGGCGTGGAGCCGGATCAGCGGCGTTCGGCCCACCGCGCCGCTGAAGCCCTCGGTGATCCCTGTGGTCATGCCATCGCTGTGGGCTCCCATCCGGCTGGCCTTCTCCATGGCTGCGTGGCCGGATCGTAGGGAACATCCCTAAGGTCGGCCCCAGAGAATGGCAGGTCCATGGGCTCCAGGGCACACTCCCCGGCGGACAGCACCAGGCTCCTGCAACGGCTCCTGGCGGTACGACAGCACAGCGAGCGCCTGATCGACGGCCTGGAACCGGAGGACCTCTGCCTGCAGGGCATGGTCGAGGCCAGCCCCGCCAAGTGGCACCTCGGGCACACCACCTGGTTCTTCGAAACCTTCCTGCTGGAGCCCCACCTGCCGGGCCATGAACCGCCCGATCGCCGCTGGGGCCATCTGTTCAATTCCTATTACGAGGCGATCGGCAGCCGCCACCCCCGCCCCCAGCGGGGTCTGCTCACCCGCCCGGCCATCGGCGAGGTGCTGGCCTGGCGCCGCCGCGTCGACGCCGGGCTGGAAGCGCTGCTGCTGGAACTGGATCGCCGTCCCGCCGAGGCGGCCGCCCCCCTGCTCGAGCTGGTGGAGCTGGGGCTGCAGCACGAACAGCAGCACCAGGAGCTGCTGCTGATGGACCTGCTCGACGGCTTCAGCCGCAACCCGCTGGAGCCCGCCTACGGCCAGGAGCCACCCGGGGCAGAGGCTTCTGAAACCCCCGGCGGCTGGCGCACCCACCCCGGCGGCCTGGTGGAGGTCGGCCATGGTGGCAGCGGCTTCCATTTCGACAACGAAGCCCCCCGCCACCGGCAGTGGCTGGAGCCGTTCCTGCTGGCCGAAACGCTGGTCAGCGATGGGGACTACGCCGCCTTCATCGCCGATGACGGCTACCGGCGGCCGGAACTCTGGATGAGCGAGGGCTGGGCGGTGCTGCAGGAGCGCGGCTGGTGCGCCCCGCGCTACTGGCGTGGGGACTGGGAATTCAGCCTGGCGGGCCGGAGGCCGCGCCACCCCCAGGCGCCGGTGCGGCACCTGAGCTGGTTCGAGGCCGATGCCTTCGCCCGTTGGAGCGGAAACCGGCTGCCCAGCGAAGCCGAATGGGAGCTGGTGGTGAGGGAGGCGGCACAGCCCGGCGGCCGCCCCCTGCCCCAGGCCTTCGCGGCCCTTTGGCAGTGGACCGCCAGCCCCTACCGCCCCTACCCCGGCTTCCGGCCCGCCGCCGGAGCCGTGGGCGAATACAACGGCAAGTTCATGACCTCCCAGTTCGTGCTCCGGGGCAGCAGCTTCCTCACCCCGGCGGGCCACGCCCGCCCCACCTACCGCAACTTCTTTCCGCCCCACTGCCGCTGGATGGCCGCCGGCCTGCGCCTGGCCCGCGATGGCGCCACGGGCCCATGCTGATCGACCTCCATCCCGAGCCGGCCGACATGGCCCGTCTGGTGATCGAGGGCATGGGCCGCCGCCCGAAGCAACTGCCAGCCTGGCTTCTTTACGACGCCGAGGGGTCTCGGCTGTTCGAGGCGATCTGCGAGCAACCTGAGTACGGCCTCACCCGCACCGAAACAGCCCTGCTGGAGGCGCGGGCGCCCGAGATGGCCGCCGCCCTCGGCCCCGGCGTGGTGGTGGAGTTCGGGGCCGGCAGCGCCCGCAAGGTCAGCCCCCTGATCAGCGCCCTGAAGCCAGCCGCCTACGTGGCCCTCGACATCAGCGCTGACCACCTGGCGCCCGGCTGCCGGGCCCTGCAGCGCCGCCACCCCGACCTGCCGGTGCTGGGCATCTGCTGCGACTACAGCCACCTGGAGCAGCTCCCGGGCCACCCCGCCCTGGAGGGCCACGGGCGGCTGGGCTTCTACCCGGGCAGTTCGATCGGCAACTTCGACCCCGCCGGCGCCCAGGCGCTGCTGCGGCAGTTCCACCGGTTACTGGGTGCCGGCAGCCGCCTGCTGATCGGCCTCGACCAGCCCAAGGCGGTGGAGCGGCTGGAGGCGGCCTACAACGACGGGGCGGGCTGGTCGGAGGCCTTCGCCCGCAACCTGCTCACCCGGCTCAATCGTGATCTCGGCGGCGACTTCCAGGCGGCTGACTTCGAGTACCGGGCCTGGTGGGACGCCGAGCAGGGCCGCATCGCCATGGCCCTGGTGAGCCAGCGGGACCTGGAGGTGCGGCTGGCGGGCCGGTGCTGGCCGTTCGCGGCCGGTGAGCCGTTGATCACGGAATACAGCTACAAGTACGACCCCGAAGCCTTCCTCGCCCTGGCCGCCACGGCCGGCTGGCGGGGGGCGGGCCGCTGGAGCGATCCGGCCGGCGATTTCGCTCTGCATCTGCTGGTGCAGGCAGACTCGGAACAGCACCGGAGCGATCCATGAGCAGGGAGGAGCAGCGTCAGTCCATGCGCGGGGTGCGCGAAGGGCTGATCGGGGAACTCGAGGATCTTTACCGCAGGGCCTTCGACCGCATCGGCGAACAGGACCTGGGTGAAGGGGCCATTGCCCGGCTCACCCAGCTGCTGCTGCGCTCCCGCGAGGCGGCCATCACGCCCCTGCAGGAGGAGATCGAAGCGCCCCTGATCACCCGCGCCCCCGGCGAACCCGTGCCATGAGCAGCTGGCTGGAGGAACTGGAGGCACGGCTGGATCAGCAGCTGGAAGGCTTCCTGCGCACCAATCCCCAGCAGGAGGAGCTGCTGCGGGGACAGGCCGCCCGCGACCGACAGCGGCAGCTGCTGGCCGAACGGGTCCGCCTGCGGCAGCAGGCCGAGGAGCAGCGGCGCCAGTTGCTGAAGCTGGCCGAGGAGATCCGACAGTGGCAGGAGCGGATCGGCCGGGCCCGGACGGCCGGGGCCGAGGAGCTGGCCGGCCGCGCCGAAGGCCATGTGGCGGGCCTGATGGACCAGGGACGCCAACGCTGGCGGGCCCTCACCGACCTGGGCCAGCGCTTCGCCAGCGTCGAGCAGGAGCTGGCCGAGCTGAGCAGCCAGCGCAGCTCCGACCCCGCCCCCACACCCGACCTGGAGGCCGACTGGGCCCGGTTCGAGGCCCAGCAGGAGCTGCAGGAGCTGAAGCGCCGCAGCCAGCGCTGAGCCGCGCCGCACCATGGGTTTTCTGCTCTCGAAACTGCTGCCGATCGGCCTCTACCCCCTCGGCCTGGCCCTGCTGCTTCAGATCGCCGGCCTGCTCAGCCGGCAACGCCGCATCGGCCCGATCCTCTCCAGCACGGGCCTCGTGTTGCTCTGGCTGGCGGCCACGCCCCTGCTGAGCCGGCAGCTGGTGTGGGGCCTGGAGGAACGGGCCGCCCGGCTGACGCCCTCCCCGATTCCCCGGGCCGATGCGGTGCTGGTGCTGGGGGGAGGACTGCGGCCTGCCCTGCCGCCCCGCCAGGGGGTGGAAGTGAACGAGGCCGGCGACCGGCTGCTGCGCGCCGTGGCCCTGATGAGGGAGGGCAAGGCCCCCTGGCTGCTGGTGACCGGCGGCAGGGTCACCTTCATGGCCAACGATCCGGCGGCCGGTGAGGCCCGGCTGGCCAAGGCCCTGGCCACCAGCCTGGGGGTGGCGGCCGATCGGATCGTGACCAGCGAAGGGGGGCGCAACACGGCGGAGGAGACCACGGCCCTTGTGCGGGTGGCCCGGCAGCGGGGCTGGAGCTCCCTGCTGCTGGTCACCAGCGCCACCCACCTGCCCCGCTCGCTGGCCACCCTGCGCCGGGCAGCACCCGAGCTCCGGATCATCCCGGTGGCCTGCGACTTCCAGCTCCCCGACCGGAGATCCTTCGGCACCCCCACCCTGGTCGGCAGCGTGATGGGGCTGCTGCCCAGCGCCGAGGCCCTGGTGCTGACCACCACCGCCCTGCGGGAGCATCTGGGCCTGCTGGCCTACCGCTGGCGCGGTTGGATCTGACACGCCGCCCCCGAGGCCCGCTGGAGGTCTACTTCTTAGGGGCCGGGGGCACCAGGCTCACGCCCTCCGGTGGGGGGGTGGGATCGGGATCGGCGATCAGCATGTGCTGCAGCACGATCTCCGGACGTTCACTGTCCCGCCAGCGGATGCGATAGGCGGGCATCTTGGTGCCCCTGCTGGTGGTCTGCTCCACGGGTTCCATGACCCAGCCACGGCGTGATCGCCCCTGGGGATTGCGCTTCACCACCGCATCGGCGTGTTGAAAGCGAAAACCGACGCGCTCACCACTCATACCAGAGCCCCGAGGGGGAGAAGGCCTACTGGAGACAATTATCCCACTGCGTCGGTTCCCACCCTCTCCCGCGCCTCCGGACGCAGCAGGGGGAAGGCGATCACGTCTCGGATGGAGGGGCTGTCGGTGAGCAGCATGGCCAGGCGGTCGATGCCGATGCCAAGGCCGCCGGTGGGGGGCATGCCCACCTCCAGGGCCTGCAGGAAGTCCTCATCCACCGTCTGGGCTTCGGGGTCCCCCGCCTGGCGGCGCAGCTGCTGCAGTTCGAGCCTGGCCCGCTGATCCAGCGGATCGATCAGCTCGCTGAAGGCGTTGGCCGTCTCCCGCCCGACGATGAACAGCTCGAAGCGCTCCACCAGCCCCGGCTTGCTGCGATGGGCCCGGGCCAGGGGCGAATTCTCCACCGGGTAATCCATCACGAAGGTGGGCTGCTCGAGGGTGGTCTCCACCGCCTGCTCGAAGGCTTCCACCAGCAGCCGGCCCACACTGTCGGCCGCCTCGGGGGCCGCCAGGCCGGCGGCCTCCATCGCCGCGGCCGCCTGGTCGCGATCGGCGAAGCGGCTGAAATCCAGGCCGGTCGCCTGCTCCACCAGCTCATGCATGGTGACCCGCTGCCAGGGGGGGGTCAGATCGATGGCAGTGCCCTGGTAGGTGAGGCGGGTGTCACCACAGACCTCCAGGCAGACCGCGGCCAGCATCTGCTCGGTGAGCTCCATCATCGTGTGGTAATCGGCGAAGGCCTGGTAGATCTCCACCGACGTGAATTCGGGGTTGTGGCGGGTGCTGATCCCCTCGTTGCGGAAGATGCGGCCGAGCTCGTACACCCGCTCGAAGCCCCCCACCACCAGCCGCTTGAGGTGCAGCTCGGTGGCGATGCGCAGGGTGAGGGGCAGATCGAGGGCGTTGTGATGGGTGGCGAAGGGGCGGGCATCGGCACCGCCGGCTTCGGTCTGCAGGACGGGCGTTTCGATCTCGAGAAAGCCGCGCTCGTCGAGCCAGCGGCGCATGGCGCTCACCAGCCGAGCCCGGCGCCGGAAGGTCTCGCGGGTGTGGGGAGACACGATCAGATCGAGGTAACGCTGGCGGTAGCGCGTCTCGACGTCGGCCAGGCCATGCCACTTGTCGGGCAGGGGCTGGAGCGCCTTGGAGAGCATCACCCAGTCGGTCACCTTCACCGAGAGTTCCCCCCGGTCGGTGCGGCGCAGGCTGCCGTGGACGCCGATCCAGTCGCCGCCATCCACCAGGGAGGTGATCTGGGCGAAGGCTTCGGGCTCGTCCGGGTGGGCCGCCAGGAGGGTGGCCTTCTCGATGAACAGCTGGATCGGGCCGGATTCGTCGGCGATGGTGAAGAAGGCCAGTTTGCCCATCACCCGACGGGTCATCACCCGACCAGCGACCGCCACCAAATCCGCCCTCTCCTCGCCGTTGGCCAGGTCGGCATGGGCCTGCTGCAGCTCGGCGGTGCGGTGGCTGGGGGCAAAGCCAAGGGCATAGGGAGCCCGGCCGAGGGACTCCAGGGTGCGGGCTTTCTCCAGACGGGTCTCACGCAGATCCGACAAGGCAGGCAGGGCAGTGGAGAAGGGTCGCAGCCCATCCTGCAGGACCGGCCGACTTTGGCTTCAGCCCGCGGCAGCAGCGAGGGTGGCCTCACCCATCCTCTGGGAGGCGTAGCCCGTGCCCCGCACCGTGAGGATGAGCTCGGGGTTGCGGGGATCGGGCTCGAGCTTGCCCCGCAGCCGGGCCACGTAGACATCCACCACGCGCAGATCAGCGGCACGACGGGGCGGATAGCCCCAGAGCTGCTCGAGGATCTCGGCCCGGGGCACCACCCGCCCCGGCTCCCGGAACAGCAGCTCCAGCAGGCTGAATTCGGTGTAGGTGAGGGGGATGCGCTGGCCCTCGCGGGTCACCTGACGGCGGTTGGTGTCGACCACCAGATCACCCACCCGCAGCACCCCGGAGCCGATGGGAAGTTCCCGTGGCTCGCTGGTGGCCGCCCCCCGACCCATGCGCCGCAGGATCGTGGAGATGCGGGCCTCGAGTTCCTTCGGGCTGAAGGGCTTGGGCAGGTAGTCGTCGGCCCCCAGGTCGAGGCCCGCCACCCGCTCGGCGATGGCATCGAGGGCGGAGAGAAAGATGATCGGCACACAGGATTCGGCCCGCAGGCGGCGGCAGACGGCGAAGCCGTCGAGCTTGGGCAGCATCACGTCGAGCACGACCAGGTCGGGCTGTTCCTGGTGGAAGAGCGCCAGGGCCTCCTCACCGTCCTCGGCACACAGCACCCTGTAGCCGGCCAGCTGCAGACGCATCATCAGCACCCTTCGCACCGCGACCTCGTCGTCGACGACGAGCAGGGTGGCGATCGGCTGGGAGGGCGAACCGCCGCCATTGGAAGCGTCCTGATCAGCACCGTCGGTGAAGGAGGATGCAACCGTGGCCATGGGCATCACTCCGGTCCGGTCGGATGAAGAATCGCAACCATAACGCGACGCCGTTTGCAGTCGCGAGCTCGGAATCGGCTCCAGCAGTGGGTGTCTGAGCTGAAGGCAACATTTCTTCAGAATCCCTGCCCCGCCGGCTGCTCCCCTCAGGGCCAGCGGGCCTCGGCATAGCGGTTCCACTGCAGCTCGGCCTCGGCCAGGGCCTCGTCGCTGCCGAGCTGTTCCAACATGGCGCGCTGCAACTGGGTGTAGAGGATCGCCTGCAGCCGCTTCACCCCAGGAGTCGCCGGCACCAGCACCCTGGCCTGGGCCAGGGTCTCGATCGAGAGCAGCCGGGCGTTGTGGACCAGGCGCTCCTGGCCATCGCTGGGGACCGCCCCCCGCAGCTTCCGCTCCAGGCTCTCCAGGGCTCGCCTGGAGGAGGGCAACACCCGGGCCTCCTCGGCGAAGGCCAGCTGGTTGGCCGCATCGCTGAGGAACAGGGCGAAGCTCACCGCCTCCTTGGCCATGGTGCTCTGGCGGGGCACCACCAGGTTCATCACAGCCACATTGGCTTCGCCGTTCGCCCCGGTCAGGGGCGGGAAGGGGGCCGAGGTGGCAGCGATGCCGGGGGCGTTGGTCTGCAGGTTACGCAGGAAATCGGGACCACTGGCCACCTGGGCCAGATCCCCGGCCTGGAAGAGCTCGATGGCCCGCCGGTACCCCTGACTCACCACCTCCCGCGGCAGCAGCCCGCGGCGGTAGAGGTCGCTCCAGAAGGCGAAGGCCCGGCGACCGGCCGAACTGTTGAACGCCGCTCGCTGGCGGTCGTCGAGCAGCCTCACCCCCATCTGCACCAGCGCCTCCATCAGTTCGCCGGAGTCATCGGGGACGACGGTCACGAACAGGGCATAGCGGCCGGTGCGGCGCCTGACCGCCTCGGCATAGGCCGGCACCTCCTCCCAGCGGCGGGGCGGGGCACTGAGGCCGGCCCGGCCCAGCAGCCGGCGGTTGGCGATCGTCACCCGGGCAGTCAGGTACCAGGGAATGCCGAACTGCTCCCCCTGCTGCTGGCCCGAGGCCCAGATACCGGCCAGATACCGATCCGCGGCGTCGGGGGGAAGCAGGGGGGTGAGACCCCGCAGCCCCCCCTTGCTGGCCAGGTTGGCGGCGAAGTTGGGGTTGAGATTGACCAGGTCGGGGGCGGTGCGGGCGAACACCGCCGCCAGCAGCTTGCGTTCGACCGATCCCCAGGGCACGTCGGTCCAGCGCACCGTCACACCGGGATGGCGTTGTTCCCAGGCCGCGATCACCCGCCGCATGTAGGTGTTGAAGCGGGGCGCCAGATCCAGGGTCCAGACGTTGAGCACCCGGCCCGGGCCGGGCTGGGGCGCCCGCCCGCAGGCACCGGCTCCCAAGGCGAGGGCGACGGGGGCGGCAAGCAGGCGCAGGGCCTGGCGTCTTGGCAGGGATCCGGGCATCACTCAGCGCCGCCAGCCGGAGCCCACCTGGCGCCAGAGCAACAGCTGAAGGGAACAGAGCATCGGGGCGAGCAGGGCCGTGATCAGCGTCTGGGTGAGCAGGACCCGCAGGCCGGATCCCGCCAGATCATCCCAGCGCCACCCCGGCAGGGCCAGCAGGGCGGGATTCACCCCCTGGTCGGCCAGGCGGCGGCCGACCTGTGGTCCCGCCAGCTGGATCGCCTCCCGGGTGCCCATCCAGTCCAGGAGACCCCACTGCAGCATCAGCGTCAGGCCCAGCAGGGCCGTGCCCAGCAGGGCGAGCAGGCCGAGGCTGAAACTGCGCTGGATCGGCGGGGCCCGCCGGCCCATCCGCCCCCACCACCAACCCAGAAGCAGCAGGGCGGGCACCTGGGTGACGCCGCCGGGGTGGAGGGCATCCAGCAGCAGTCCCAGGGCGAGCCCGGCGCAGGCCCCCGAGAACGGACCGTCGCTCAGCGCCCAGGGCAGCAACCACAGCACCGCCCAGCAGGGGCCCACGCCATCGAGGCTGAGCCAGCCCGGGGAGACCAGGACAAGCAGCGGCACCAGCAGGGCCGTGGCGGCAAGCAGGGGCTGCCGGGTGAGCAGATCCATCAGCGCACCTGCACCTGCACCCAGTCGAGGGCGGACACCGGCGCGATGAGCTGCACCACCGCCTCCGGCGCCGGATCGGCATTGGCGTCCATGGTCTGGATCACACCCACCGGCAGGTTCGGCGGCACCAGGGTGCTGGCGGGCGATGTCACCACCACATCACCGGGACGGGCCTGGGGATCCTTCTCCAGGAACCGCAGCACGGGTCGGCCGGTGCCGATGCCGGTGAGCAGGCCGTGGTGCTGGGTGCGCCCCACCCAGACCCCGACCCTGCTGCGGGGATCGGTGAGCAGGGTGACGCTGGCGGTGCTGGGGGTGACGCTGCCCACCAGGCCCACCAGACCACCAGGACCCAGCACCGCCTGTCCGGCGCGGAGGCCGCTGAGGGCCCCCTGGCCGAGCAGCAACTGGCGCCACCAGCCCGAGGCATCCCGGGAGATCACAGGAGCGGTGACCCGGTTGGGATTCTGCTTCTGCAGCTCCAGGAGAGTCCGCAGCCGCTGGTTGTCCTGCTCCAGCTGGGCCAGTCGGGCCCCGTCCTCCACCCGCCGGGCCGACCGCAGCCATTCGGCCTGGGCCGTCCCGGGCCAGAAGGGTCGGCTGACGACCGCGTAGAGATCGGCGATCAGCGCCCCCTTGCTGAGGCGCACGGCCACGAGGGCCAGCAGCACCAGCAGCCAGGGGGTGATCCGTCGCAGGGAAGGGCCTTGGACGAAGCGAAGCCAGCGCCATGCCGGCATGGGGATCAGGCCGTCTGGCGGGCGAATTCGGGGGTGTCGAGCACCCGCTCAAGCCGGCTGTAGTCCTCCAGGACCATGCCACAGCCGTTGACCACGCAGAGCAGGGGGTCTTCGGCCACGTGGGTGAGGATCCCGGTTTCGTGGCTGATCAGATCACAGATGCCGCGCACCAGGGCACCGCCACCGGCGAGCATGATCCCCCGGTCGACGATGTCGGCCGCCAGCTCCGGTGGGGTGCGCTCCAGCGTGCGCTTGACCGCCTCCACGATCACGTTGAGCGGCTCAGCCATGGCTTCGCGGATGTCTCCGGCCCGGATGTTGATCGTGCGCGGCAGGCCGGAGAGCAGGTGCAGTCCCCGCACGTCCATGGAGGTCTCGTCGTGGCCGTTGTCGGGGAAGGCGGAGCCGATGCGGATCTTGATGTCCTCGGCGGTGCGCTCCCCCACCACCAGGTTGTGCACCTTCTTGAGGTACACGCCGATGGCGTCGCTGAGCTCGTCACCCGCCACCCGCACCGACTCGCTCAGCACGGTGCCGCCCAGGCTGAGCACGGCCACCTCGGTGGTGCCCCCGCCGATGTCGACGATCATCGTGCCCACCGGATCGGTCACCGGCAGACCGGCCCCGATGGCGGCCGCCACCGGCTCATCGATCAGGTGCACCTGTCGGGCTCCCGCCAGGCCGGCCTGATGCACGGCGCGGCGCTCGACACCGGTGACACCGCTGGGGATGCCGATCACCAGGCGGGGGGCGATCACCCCCCGGCCCTCGTTGCCCTTCTGGATGAAGCTCTTGATCATCTGCTCGGCGGCGTCGAAGTCGGCGATGACCCCGTCCCGCAGGGGCCGGATCGCCCTGATGTTGCCGGGGGTGCGGCCGAGCATCAGCTTGGCCTCCTCACCCACCGCCAGGGGGGTGCCGCGCTCCAGATCGATCGCCACCACCGATGGCTCCTGCAGCACGATCCCCTTTCCCGAGACGTACATCAGTGTGTTGGCCGTCCCCAGATCGATGCCGATGTCGCGGGAGAACTGGAAACGGCGGAAAAACACGGGCAGGGCCTCTGGCAGCGGTGAATCATAGGTGGGGCCATCCCGGGGACCGGCCAACCCCCGGTGGGTGTGACAACCGGGACGAAGGGTAGAACGGTAAGGGAGAGGCCCCCGATCGGGGTGCCCCATCATTGATCCACTCGTTTCAGGAGCACGCCATGGGCGTCAATTCCATCACCCTCGTCGGCAGAGCCGGCCGCGACCCGGAGGTCCGCTACTTCGAATCCGGCAGCATGGTCGCCAACCTCACCCTGGCGGTGAACCGCCGCAGTCGGGACGACGAGCCGGACTGGTTCAACCTGGAGATCTGGGGCAAGCAGGCCCAGGTGGCCGCCGACTACGTCCGCAAGGGTGCCCTGATCGGCATCATCGGCTCCTTCAAGCTCGATCGCTGGACGGACAGGGCCAGTGGTGAGGAGCGCAGCAAGCCCGTGATCCGGGTCGACCGGTTGGAGCTGCTCGGCAGCAAGCGCGACGCCGACGGCGGCGGCGGCTTCAGCGGTGGTGGCAGCTTCGGTGGCGGCGAACCCAGCGAGGAGGAAGTGCCGTTCTGAGGATTTCGGGCCAACGATCACCCTGGGGGCTTGTGCCAGTGACCCAGCCGGGTTATCAAGCGTCCTGAAGCCAGAGGAGGCGCCCCCCGGGGCGCCTTTTTGCTTGAAGGACGCATTCAGAAGGTCGCGTTCAGGAGGCGTCGCGACGTCGGCGCCACACCCGCAGCCCCAGCCAGACGACCACCGCCAGGATCGCGAGCAGGAGCAACTTGTTGACGAGCCCCTCCACCGGCTTGATGAAGCCGAGCACCCGATTCCAGTTGCTGCCCAGAGCCCATCCCGCGGTGGTGAGGGCCAGATTCCAGATCAGGCTGCCGGCGGTGGTCCAGAACAGGAAGGGACCGAAGGGCATCATCTCGATGCCGGCAGGCACCGAGATGAGCGTACGGATGGCCGGGAGAAGCCGCCCCCAGAACACCACGGCGGCGCCATGGCGTTGGAACCAGGCCCGGGAATGGGCGAGTTCACCGCTGGACACGCCAAGCCAGCGGCCGTGGCGGCTCAGCCAGCGCTCCAGTCGCTGTTCGTTCACGAGCCTGCCCACCCCGTACCAGGGCAAGGCTCCCACCACGGTGCCCAGCAGGCCGGCCAGCACCACGAGCACGAAGTTGAGCTTGCCCTGGCCCACGTAGAAGCCGGCCAGGGGCATGATCAGCTCCGAAGGAATCGGCGGGATCACGTTCTCCAGCACCATCGCCGCGAAGATCCCCCCATAGCCCCACTGCTCCACCAGCCGTTCCACCAAACCATTGAGAGAAACGAGCAGCGACATGGGCGACGAAGCGGATGCAGCAGTCTTCCAGTTAACGGCCTCCGCAGCTGCAAAGGCCACGAAAAGGCCCGACCTTCCGGCCGGGCGAAAGAGGCTAGGCGGGCAAGCCCAGACCGGGATCAGTAGCGGTAGTGATCCAGTTTGTAGGGGCCTTCCACGGGCACGGCGATGTAGGCCGCCTGCTCGGCGGTGAGTTCGGTGAGCCGGGCGCCGATCCGGTCGAGGTGCAGACGGGCCACCATCTCGTCGAGGTGCTTGGGCAGCACGTAGACCTCCTTGCCGTAGGCGTCGCCCTTGGTGAACAACTCGATCTGGGCCAACACCTGATTGGTGAAGGAGTTGCTCATCACGAAGCTGGGGTGGCCGGTGCCGCAGCCCAGGTTCACCAGCCGGCCCTCGGCCAGCAGGATGATCCGGTTGCCACTGGGCAGGATCACGTGATCCACCTGGGGCTTGATGTTGTCCCAGGCGTACTGCTTGAGCGACGCCACATCGATCTCATTGTCGAAGTGGCCGATGTTGCACACGATCGCCTGATTCTTCATGGCGAGCAGGTGCTCGTGGCGGATGACCTGGTAGTTACCGGTGGCGGTCACGAAGATGTCCACATCCGCCACCACGTCCTCGAGACGCACGACGCGGTAGCCCTCCATGGCGGCCTGCAGGGCGCAGATCGGATCGATCTCGGCGATCATCACCGTGGCGCCGAGCCCGCGCAGGGACTGGGCCGAACCCTTGCCCACATCGCCGTAGCCCAGCACCAGGGCCACCTTGCCGGCCACCATCACATCGGTGGCGCGCTTGATGCTGTCGACCAGCGACTCGCGGCAGCCGTAAAGGTTGTCGAACTTGCTCTTGGTGACCGAGTCATTGACGTTGATGGCCGGGAACGGCAGTTCGCCGCTCTTCTGCATCTGGTACAGCCGGGCCACGCCAGTGGTGGTCTCCTCGGTGACGCCCCGGATGTTGGCGTAGATGCGGGAGTAGAAGCCGGGCTGCACCGCCAGCCGCTGGCGAATGGAGTTGAACAGCGCCACCTCCTCCTCGCTGGAAGGGTTGTCGAGCACCGAGAGATCCTTCTCAGCCTTGGTGCCGAGCACCACCAGGCCGGTGGCATCGCCACCGTCGTCGAGGATCATGTTGGGGGTGCCGCCATCGCCCCACTCGAGGATGCGGTGGGTGAAGGCCCAGTACTCATCCAGCGTTTCGCCCTTGTAGGCGAACACAGGGATGCCGGCGGCGGCGATGGCGGCGGCGGCGTGGTCCTGGGTGGAGAAGATGTTGCAGGACGCCCAGCGCACCTCGGCGCCGAGGGCCACCAGGGTCTCGATCAGAACGGCGGTCTGGATCGTCATGTGGAGGCTGCCGGCGATCCGGGCCCCCTTGAGGGGCTGCTCGGCGCCGAACGTCTCGCGCAGGGCCATCAGGCCGGGCATCTCGGTTTCGGCGATCGCCAGTTCCTTGCGGCCCCAGTCGGCCAGGCCGAGGTCGGCGATCACATAGGAACTGGTGGCCTGAACGCCAGCAAATGCAGCCTCAGGGCTGGAAGGTGTTGCCACCATGAAGGAAAAGCTCCCGGACGGGAGGACGAAGAAGTGGAAATATCTGCAGAGACGCCGAGGCTTCGGGCTCGCTGGAAGGCAATCTACAAGGGTGGAACCAAATGACGCGATCGAGGTGTGCCATCTGGCGGACCCCGCCGCCACCGACGCCTTGGGGCGGAGGCTGGCGTCGCGGCTGCTCGCGGCAGGTCCCGGTGGCGCCCTGCTGCTGCTGCGGGGGGAGCTGGGCACGGGCAAGACGTCGCTGGTGCAGGGACTGGCCGCCGCCCTGGGCATCGCCGAACCGATCAGCAGCCCCACGTTCGCCCTGGCCCAGCACTACGACACCGACGCCGGACCCGACGCAGGTTCCGCAGCCCTCGTGCACCTGGATCTTTACCGGCTGGAGCAGGGCGCCTCGGCCGATGAACTGTTCGCCCAGGAGGAAGAGGAGGCCCGCAGTCTCGGCGCCGTGATCGCGGTGGAGTGGCCCGAGCGGCTCAGCTTCCGGCCGCAGGGTGCCTGGGAAGTGGACTTGACCCACCCGGAGTCCGGGGAGGGCCGGCTGGCACGGATCACGCCGCCGGGCTTCACCCCGCCGCGATCCTTACCTGGAGCGCCGCGATGATGCGGGCATTGGCGGCCGGGAAGGGATAGCTGGAGAGCTCCTGGGGGGCCACCCAGCGCACCTGCTGGGAGGCCAGCGGCTGCGGCTCCCCCGCCAGCCAGCGGCACAGATGCACCACGAAGCGCAGCCGCTTGTGGCTGTAGGCGTGCTCGAGGGTGATCAGCTCCTCCCCCACCGTCACCTCGATGGCCAGCTCCTCCCGCAGCTCGCGCTGGATCGTCGCTTCGATCGCTTCACCGGGCTCCTGCTTGCCCCCGGGAAACTCCCACAGGCCGCCCAGCAGGCCCTCCTGGAGCCGCTGATCGATCAGCACCCTTCCCTCGCCGTCCCGCACCACCCCCACCCCGATCACCTGGAACGGGATGGGCGGGGTGGTGTCCTTCACGGGGAAACGGCCGGGATCGCCGGCAGCGTAGGCAGCGCAGCGCTGGCGCCAGGGGCAGGCGCCGCAGGAGGGCTGGCGGGGGGTGCAGACGCCGGCGCCCAGGTCCATCAGGGCCTGGTTGAAGGCGCGGGGCCGTTGGGGGTCGAGAACGGTTTCGCTCAGCCGCCAGAAGTGGGCCCATTCCCGCTTCGGTGGCCCCGGATGGGCGATCAGCCGGGCCAGGACCCGCTGGACATTGCCATCAAGGATCGGATAGGGGAGATCGAAGGCGGAAGAGAGGATGCTGGCGGCGGTGCTGCGGCCGATGCCCGGCAGGGCGACCCAGCCCTCCAGCGTTCGCGGCCAGGGATCGCCACCAGCCGCGACCAGCCGCTGCGCCCCACCGTGCAGGCGGCGGGCCCGGGCGTAGTAGCCCAGGCCCTGCCAAAGCATCAGAACGTCATGCTCGCTGGCGGCGGCGAGCGCCCCGAGATCGGGAAAGGCCGCCATCCAGCGGCGCCAGTAGGGCAGCACCACGGCCAGCTGGGTCTGCTGCAGCATCACCTCGGCGACCCACACGCCGAAGGGATCCAGGGGCTCATCGGGCCCGGGGCGGGATCCGTCGGGGCGGAGCTTCCAAGGGATGTCGTGGCGGCCGTTGGACTCCCACCAAGCGAGCAGGGCCTCCCGAAGCGGCTCAAGCGAGCCCGGAGCCAGCACGGCGTTTCCTACACGAATCCCCCCGGCCGGGGCCGGGTGCTGGACAGAGAGACGTTGCCCTGCACGGCCCCCTGGACAGCCACTGGCGAAGCAGCAGGCCGTGGCGATGGCTGGGGCACCGCCACCACGTTGAAGGCGATCGACCAGCGCTCCCCCTCACCGCGGAAGGGCGGCACCGAATGGGGTTGCCAGGCCGGAAACACATAGAAATCCCCTGGCACCGGCAGCACGTAGTGGGCCATGCCGGTGCGGAAGCTCTGGATGTGCCATTCCTCCGGACCGTGGAAGCAGAGCTGGCCGTCGAAGCGTTCGGCGCTGATCTGGGGAGGCACCTGCAGGAACAGCACCCCGGAGAAACTGCCACCGTGGGTGTGGGTCGGGTTGTAGTCGCCGGCGCGCTGGGCATTCAGCCAGAGGTCGATCATCTGCAGGCCGTAGCGGCCCGGTGTCCAGGGACCCCGACCCTGGGGGGGCTGGCGGTCGATCACGTGGCGGATCCAGTGCTCACAGGCCGGCAGGATCACCGAACGGCAGAGCTCGGCGGCGGCGGGATGGTCGGGGCCAAGCTCCCGCTGCTGGGACAGCTGACCCGCCAGCTTCACCGAAGCATCCGGACTGCGTTCGGGCTGGGCGAGCACCTCGCGGGCCATCGCCTGTAGGTCGGCTAGCTGGGCCGGGGGCAACTGGCCCTGCAGCAGATAGCGGGGAAAGAGACTGACCACCTCCATCGTGGGTTCTTCCGAGGCTGCGGAAGGCGTGCCGGCCATGGAAGCGGGGGGTGCGTGCGGGCCTCAAGCCTCGCAAACGGCGGGATCAGACGGCCACGTAGGCCTCGACGGCGTCGCTGAGGCGACGCAGACCAGCCAGGCCGTCGCGCTCCAGGTTGCGCACCCGGTCGCGGCTGATGCCCAGGATGCGGCCGATGCCGGTGAGGCTCATCGGCTCCTCGCCGTCGATGCCGTAGCGCATCTTCAGCACCCGACCCTGCAGGTCCGGCAGCTGCTCCAGCAGGGCCCGCAGGTCCCCCTTCAGGCACTCCCCATCCACCAGATCGGCCGGCAGC
>CAIXBB010000011.1 GCA_903917565.1 uncultured cyanobacterium
GGCCAACCACGGTGTCTCCGGCGACGCCGGCGTCATCGCCAACAACTACATCGATTACGCCATCAGCGCCCTCGTCTGAGCCGCCTCGGCCATCGATTGCTCAGGGTCCCCTCCGGGGACCCTTTTTTTTGCCGGATCCCCTCTGGCCCAGGGGGTGGCAGCATTCCTTTGATTCCCTCCATCGAACGTTCAAGCCCATGGCCGGCGACGGTGAACCGATCAGTGAAGCCGAAGCCCTGGAGCAGCTTCGCCAGAAGGATGACCAATCCCGCCAGTACTACGCGGCCTGGTGGCTGGGTCGCATGCGCAGCCGGCATCCGGAGGCCGTGCCCCTGCTGCTGGAGGCCCTCAGCCAGCGCCAGCCACGGGATGCCGGCGCCGGAGTGGAACACAATGCCGTGGCCCGCAATGCCGCCAGGGCCCTGGGAAAGATCGCCGATGAGCGGGCGGTGCCCGAGTTACTGGCGGTTCTCGACGATGCCGACGACGGCCTGCGGGAAGCCGCAGCCCGAGCCCTCGGCGAGCTTGGGGCGACGGCAGCAGTGCCGATCCTGACCCGGCGTCTGGCCAGCGGGCCCGACGTCGCCGGCGCCAACCGCAGCGATAGCCCCCGGCTGCAGGAACCCTGTGAGGCGATGCTGGAAGCCCTGGGGACGATCGGGGTGGCCGAACCGGATGTCCTGACGGTGATCAAGCTTTTCACCAGCCATGGGCGGCCCCTGGTCCGCAGTGCCGCCTGCCGGGCCCTGCTGCAGCTCACCGGGGAGACGGCCTGGGCCGACGAGCTGCTTCTGCTGCTCCAGCACCCGCAGCTGCAGGTGCGCCGTGCGGCCCTGATGGATCTGGGGGCCTTGGGATGGCGACCCGCCCTCGATCCCATCCGGCGCACGTTTGCCGAGAACAGTCTCAAGCTGATCGCCCTGCGGGGCCTGGTGGAGCATGGCGCCGGCAGCGAGGCGGACAGCGATGATGAGGCCGTCCTGATGGCGATGGACGCCCTGCTGTGATGACGGCCGGAAGCGGAGATTCCCAGCGCGCGGCCGATCGGATCCGGGCCTTTGAGCAGGCCGGCAGTGCCGAGGAGCTCGTGGTGGCCACCCGCCGGCTCATCGCCTGCGACGACCCCCTGGCCACCGTGCCCCACCTGGTGCGTGTGCTGGGGTTCAACAATCCGGGTGCCGCCGTGGCCGCCGTGGATGGGCTGATCGCCCTGGGCCCGGCAGCCGTCGGGCCCTTGCTGGCCAATCTGGATGCCCACAACTATGGCGCCAGGGCCTGGGCCGTGCGGGCGCTGGCAGGCATCGGCGACACCCGCGGGCTGGACGTGCTTGAAGATGCCCTGGCCACCGACGTCGGACCCAGCGTGCGTCGGGCCGCCGCCAGGGGGCTGGGGGCCCTGCGGCTGGAGACCCTTCCAGAGGAGGAGCGGGAACTGCTGCGTGAACGCTGCCTGGGAGCCCTTGAGAGCGGCCGCACAGACGGTGAGTGGGTGGTGCGCTATGCCGTGGCCGTGGGCTTCGAGGGCCTGGCCCTGCCCCTGCTTCCGGCCCATCCCCACAGCGATAGGGCCGAGGCGAACCTGGCTCACCTGCTGGATCCCGAGCGGGAGGCCACGCTGGTGGTGCGGCTGCGCGCCGGTGTGGCCCTGAAGCGCCTGAACGCCCGATGACCACCACCCCCCCTGAGCCACCCGCCCCCTCCAGCCTCGCCATGGCACGCCCCACCGGCATCCTGTTCGTCTGCCTCGGCAACATCTGCCGCTCCCCGGCCGCCGAGGGGGTCTTCCTGCATCTGATCGGGCTCCAGGGCCTGGAGGATGCCTTCACGGTGGATTCCGCCGGCACCGGCGACTGGCACGTGGGACGGTCCGCCGACGCCCGCATGCGCAGCGCCGCCTCCCGGCGGGGCATCGACCTGCCCAGCCGGGCCCGCCAGATCAGCACCGCCGACCTGAGCCGCTTCGATCACGTGCTGACGATGGACCGACAGAACCTGAAGGCGGTCAGAGGCCTGGCCGTGCAGGGGGAGGCCACGGCGCAGATCGGCCCCCTCACCCGGTACTGCCGTCGATACAGCATTGAAGAGGTGCCGGATCCCTACTACGGCGGTGAGGAGGGCTTCGATCGGGTGCTCGATCTGCTGGAGGACGCCTGCGGCGGCCTGCTCGAGACCCTGCGGGCCGACCGGGCCTCCTAGGGGGCCCCGGAGGCTCCCGGACCCGGCCAGGCATCCTCGGGCACCCGCTCGCGGAACAGATCCACCAGGCGCTGGATCACAGCGTCGATGCCCAGGCCGTCGGTGACCAGCTCCACCGCATCATCCGCTTGCCGCAGGGGGGCCTCGGCACGACTGGAATCACGGTGATCCCGCTCGGCGATCTGGGCTTCCAGTTCCACCAGGGGCGGCACGACGAAGCCGCGCTGGGCCAGATCCGCCGCCCGGCGGCGGGCCCGCTCCGCGACCGTGGCCGTGAGGAACACCTTGCACTCCGCCTCCGGGAAGACGGCGGTGCCGATGTCGCGTCCTTCCGCCACCAGGGCGCCCCGCTGGCCCATGGCCTGCTGCTGGCGGGTGAGGGCCGCACGCACGCAGGCATGGGCCGCCACGGTGGACACCAGGGCGGTGACCTCAGGGCCGCGGATGGCCTCGCTCACCTCGTGGCCATTCACCCGCACCCGCTGCTCCCCAGCGGCATCGCTCTCGAGCTGCAGATCGAGGTCGTCGAGCAGGGGGGCGATGGCGGCGGGATCGGCCGGGTCCACCCCCTGGTGCAGCACCCACCAGGTGAGGGCCCGGTACATGGCGCCGGTGTCGAGATAGAGGAGGCCCAGGCGGCGGGCGAAGGCCCGGGTGACGGTGCTCTTGCCCGCCCCGGCGGGGCCATCGATGGCGACGATCGGCGGACGGTTCATCAGAAAGACGTGGTCGATGAGCCGGGTGCTGCCGCAACGGGCGGTCGCGGCCAACAGGGAGATCCCATCGGCGCCGGTCACGGGGCTCAGGGTAGAGGGCTGCACGAGCTGCACGTACTCCACGGCCAGGCCCGCCTTCTCCAGGTCCCGGCGAACCGAGGCGGTCAGCCTCGACGGGCTGGCTGCGCCCCCGCCCCAGAGCGTGAGAGCCGCCCTGAGGGCGATCGGAAGGGCCGCCGCCCGATCGCGCTCGGTGGCGCTCAGGTAGCGATGGCGGGAACTGCAGGCCAGCCCATCGGCCTCCCGCACGGTGGCGCAGCCCTGCACCGTCACCGGCAGGGCCAGGTCGGCCACCACGCGGCGCAGGATCATGAGCTGCTGCCAGTCCTTCTCCCCGAGCAGAAGGCGATCGGGCCGCACCAGAGCCAGCAGCCGGCAGACCACGGTGGCCACACCCTCGAAATGGCCGGGCCGACCGGGACCGCAGAGCGACTGGAGCAGGGCGGCCGGGGGAACCACGCCGGTGAGCTGGGCGTCGCCGCCGGGGAACAACTCCGCCACCGAGGGGGCAAAGAGGGCCTCGGCACCGGCCGCCTCTGCCAGGGCGGCATCCGCGGCCAGATCCCTGGGGTAGCGGGCGAAATCCTCGGACGGTCCGAACTGGAGCGGATTGACGAACACGCTGAGCAGCACCACGGGCCGGCCGGCCGGCACGGCTTCGGAAGCCCGCCGCAGCAACTGCCGGTGGCCTGCGTGCAGGCTGCCCATGGTGGGGACGAAGTGGAGCGGCCGGCCGGCCTGCTCGCGGCGCCAGTCGCTCAGGTCGGCCCTGGTCTGAAGCAGTTGCACCGGCACAAAACAAAAGCCCATCCGCCAGATTGGCTGATGGGCCGAAAGGAAGGAAGCCGGACGCCACCGGGGGTGGAGCTCAGGGCAGCACTTCGAGCTTCACCTGAGCGACGCCACTGGCGGTGAGGCCCAGTTCATGGGCGGCTCCATGGGCCAGATCGATCAAGCGGCTGGTATGGAAAGGACCACGGTCATTGATGCGCACCACGACGGAACGACCGTTCCAGAGGTTGGTGACGAGCACCTTGGTGCCGAAAGGCAGGGTGCGGTGGGCGGCGGTGAGGGTGCCGGGGCGAAGGACCTCTCCACTGGCGGTGCGGTTGCCGAAGAAACCGGGTCCGTACCAGCTGGCCTTGCCTGTGGTGACCTCACCGGCGGAGGCGATCAGATTGCTCGCCGTGGGCACGGTGCGGATCTCGTCGACGAAGCGGTCCCAGCTGGAGGGGAAGTCGGCGGGGCGGATGGCAACGGAACTCCCAGGGGCCTGCTGGGCAGTAAGGGAGCCGGCCTGGGCCGGGGCGATGCTGCTGGTGAAGAGGAGGGCGGCGGCGCCCAGGAGTTGAGTGACTCGCATGACAATCGGAAGACTCCGGCTGAGCACGACATCAAGAAATGAAGACTTCCGATGACTGCATTCGGGCGTTGACGACAACCAAACCTGAAGCGGTGGTGACTGAGTCGAACGTGGCCGAATTGGCCTGGCGAATTCCTTACAGAAATTGACGACCCCGGAAAACTATCCGAAGCACGCGGGGCTCTAAGACGCTGCAAACCGGGCTCTGGACCGATCAGTTTTCTTCATCTTTGCCACCCTTCCAGGCGTCCACTGGCCTGACTGGCCCACCGGCGCTAGCGAAACATCAGTGGATTTGATCAATGGCATAAGTCCAGGCGATGGGAGCATGGGCCAATGCCAGAATCGTCCATGCCTGGGGGCGCTCCAGGCGGTCCCGGCGGCCCCGTGCCGATGCAGGATCGATGCAGCGCTGACCCTTGCCCCATGGACTACCGCTCTGCCGGCGTGGACGTCGCCGCCGGCCGCGCCTTCGTGGAACGCATCAGAACCAGTGTCGAGACGACCCGACGGCCGGAGGTGGTCGGCGGACTGGGGGGCTTCGGCGGGCTCTGCCGACTGCCGGCGGGGATGAAACGTCCCCTGCTGGTGGCCGGCACCGACGGGGTGGGCACCAAGCTTGAGCTCGCCCAGGCCCATGGCGGCCACCACGGGGTGGGCATCGACCTGGTGGCCATGTGCGTCAACGACGTGATCACCAGCGGCGCGGACCCGCTGTTCTTCCTGGATTACATCGCCACCGGCAAGCTTGGCCCCGAGGCCATGACCGAGGTGGTGGAAGGCATCGCCGACGGTTGCCGCCAGAGCGGCTGCGCCCTGCTGGGGGGCGAAACCGCCGAGATGCCGGGCTTCTACGGCACCGGCCGCTACGACCTGGCCGGGTTCTGCGTGGCTGTGGTGGAAGAAGAGGAAAGGATCGACGGTGCGCGGGTGAGCGCGGATGACCGGATCGTGGCCGTGGCCAGCAGCGGGGTCCACAGCAACGGCTTCAGCCTGGTGCGGCGCATCCTGGAGGCCGAAGCCGTCGACGCCGGCACGCCGTTGCCGGAAACCGGCCAGGGGCTGATCGAGGCCCTGCTCACCCCCACATTTCTCTATGCAGCCCTGGTGAAGGACCTGCGCCGATCGGGGCTGCCGCTCCATGCCATGGCCCACATCACCGGTGGCGGGCTGCCGGAGAACCTGCCCCGCTGCCTGCCTCTGGGGGTCCATGCGGTGATCGACCCCGACAGCTGGGAGCGCCCGCCCCTGTTCCGCTGGCTGCAGGAGCGGGGGCAGGTGCCGGAGGCCGATCTGTGGAACACCTTCAATCTGGGGGTCGGTTTCTGCCTGGTGGTGCCGCGGGCGGCCTCACCTGGCATCATCGATCTCTGCCGCTCCTCGGGCCATCAGGCCTGGGAACTCGGCAGGGTCGCGGCAGGCGACCCGGGGGAGCACCCCCTGGCCGGATTGCCGCACTGAGCCGCACTGAAGCGACTCCGGCCCTGATCCACCCGCTTTCCCTAGGGTCGTCAGCGTCATTTCCGCCACGACCAGGCCCCCTTTCGCTCCCAAGACGCTCCGAAGATTTCGTTGCCCGATGTTCGATACCTCCAGACGCATCACCCGCCGCCGCAGTTCGGCGGGCCCGATCCCGCCCCAGCGCCCCCAGCAGCCGCGTCCCCGCCTGCGGGATGGCGCCGCCTTGGTTCAGCCACGTGAGGGCACCGGTGGCCAGCGGCCGACCTTCCTGACCCTGCGAGACCACGGCAAGGTCTACGTGGCCGACCTGCCCCGCCTCTCGGACGGCCAGCTCACCCATATCAATAAGGAAGCCCAGGACGTCCTCGACAGCCTCAACCGCCGCCTGCAGGAACTCGAGACCCAGACCTTCCTGAGTGAAGCCGACCAGGACACCCGAATCAGGGCCACCACCAAGCGGGACATCACCCAGCGGTTTCTCAACTCGATCGCCCAGGAGCAGGAACTGCGGCGCTCCAACCCGGTGCTGCGGGCGGCCGCGGGCGAATCCCTTGCCCGCGCCTTCCTGGAACTGGCCCGCCACCGGCTGCCAGGCTCCACCTTCGACTCCCTGCTTCAGGAAGCACTCAGCGCCTGCGGCCCCGGCGAAGACGGTGCCCTGGGCGGGGAACCGGCCGACCCCCAGGTCGTCCGGCTGCTGCAGCGGGCCGAGGCCCCCCAGCCACGGCCGGCGGCCCTGCCGGTGGTGCTGAGTCCCGATCCGGCCGACGCCCTCAGCGCCTGAGGCCTTCAGCCGCTCTGAAACGGGTTGGCCGGCATGCGCCCTTCACACCGCTGCGCCATTCGGTCCAGATCCCGTCGTTCCTCGTCATCAAGGCACCAGGTGGCGGCCGCGGCCGCCGCTTCGGCCTGTTCGACGCGGCGCAACCCCACCAGGGGCAGGGCGCCATGGGCCCGGCACCAGTTGATTGCCACGGCCGCCATCGGGGCGTCGTGGGCGCGGGCGATCCGCTCCATGGTCTGCAGCAGGGGCTGGATGCGGGGCCGCAACCGACGGAACAGCAGGCCCCGCGGCCCGGGGGGCAGGCCCTGGCCCTCCCCCGGTGGCCGGCTCAGCAGACCAAGGGCCAGGGGGCTGTAGGCCAGCAGCTCGATGCCCAGCTCCCTGCAGACCGTCGCCACCCCATCGGCCGCGAGCGCATCGGGCGCCAGCAGCGACAACTGCACCTGCAGGCTGGACAGCCGCAGCCCCCGTCGGGCCAACCGTTCGTGCACCAGGCGCAACCGGCGAGGGCCCAGGTTGGAGACCCCCAGGCTGCCCACCCGGCCCTGCTCGACCAGATCCGCGAGTCCCTCCAGCAGGGCCCCCTCCTGCCAGGGGGCGTAGCGGGCCGTGCTCCAGTGCAGCTGGACCCGATCAAGATGGCCCCTCAACCGCCGCCGGGACTCCTCGAAGGCCCTCTCGAACCCCCGGCGGCCCAGGCGCCAGGGGAAGGGGGCCAGCTTGGTGGCCACGGTGAGCCCCTGACGCCGGGCCGGCGGCAAGGCCTCGACGAAGCCGCCCAGGAGCGACTCGCTGCGTCCCCCGAAGCGACCCGTGCCGTAGGAATCGGCCGTATCGAAGACGGTCAGTCCCAGATCCACCGCCCGGAGGAAGCAGGCGGCCAGGGCCTCGTCCTGGGCAGGGTCGTAGCCCCAGAGGAACTGATTTCCCCAGGCCCAGGTGCCGACCCCGACCCCGGTGACGCCCGACGGCGCAGGCACGGACAAGGGGTTGGCAGGATCGGCCAAGACGTTCGCGACGCTCTCGCTGTGTTGCCATGATCGATCCGAACCGTCCCGAAGGGACACGCGATGACCAGCCATCCGGGCGTCCGGCCGCCGCTTTCTCCCGCCGGAGCCGACGCCAACGTGACGCCTGCTGGCGCGAGCGCCCCCCCCGGGCCTGGCCCCGAGCCGCTGCTCTGCTCCCACTGCGGCCGAACCGCCAGCAACGGGATCAGCTGCCAAGGCCACTGCGTTGCCGATTCGGGCTATTGAAGCTTCAGCCCTGCCGAGGACGTCGGGCGGGCCTGGCGCTGCTGCTGGCCCTGGCTGGTCCGTTGGCGGCCCTGGAGGCCCAGGACCTGCCCGGCGAGGATTTCGGCCGGTGGGAAGGGAGCCTGCGCCGCTGCCGCATCGTCAGCACCTCCAGCCTGGTCCCGCCACAGCCGCCGACCACCTGCCAGCTGCTGCGGCTGGATCAGCAGATGGAGGGTCTGCTCACCGTCCGGTTTCTGCAGCCTGGCGGCAGCGGCGCATTTCTGGATCGCCAGCTGGTCTTCGCTGGGGTGCTGGCGGAAGGATCCAGGGGCATGCGGTGTCAAGGAAGCCGCTGCGAGCCGCGCTGGCCCCTGCGGCTGCGGGTGAGTGCCGTGGGCCAGGCGGGCTTCGGCGAGGCCACGGCGGCCATGGGGCTGACCAGGGCCCAGCTCGCCAGCGGGCATTGCCAGCTGGACGCACGCTCCTTCCGCTGTGAGGCCGTCGGTCCGGAAGGACGGCAGTGGCAAGCGGAAGCCTCCCCCTGAGAGAGGCCGCGGCCTGGGCGGGATGGAAATGACGATCGGCAACGAACGCCACAGACACACTGGCACCTCTTCAGGTTCTCTTTATGATTGGTTCGTTCGGGTGATGGTCATGCCCCAGTCCACATCGCTGCTGGCCCTGGTGGGCATCGTGGGCTTCGCCCTGATCTCCCTGCTCCTGGGCGTGCTTCCCTGAGCCGACACGCCGGTGCTGAGGGACCTCGCCGCTAGGGTGCCGGGACCCAGCGGGGCTGCGGGTGCACAAGCACCGGGCCGTCCTCACCCACCATCCGGCATGTCGACCAAGGACGCCTTCACACGCATCTACCAAACCGACACATGGGGGGGAGGCTCGGGCCAGGGATCCAGACCTGAGTTCAACGGCGAATACATCGCCACCCTGCAACGCTTCCTGCAACTCAATGACATCCGAAGCGTCGTCGATTTCGGCTGTGGTGACTGGCAGTTTTCCCGGTTGATCCACTGGGGCGACATCACCTACACCGGGATCGACATCGTCGATTCCGTAGTGGCCGCCAACAGCGACCTCCATGCCAGTGACACGGTTCGCTTCCAGCTCTTCGACGATCTGGCCAGCCTGCCGGCCGCCGATCTGATCCTGGTGAAGGATGTGCTGCAGCACCTTCCCAACCAGCTGGTGCGCGAGTATCTCGATCATTTCAAGGCCCATTACCACTGGCTGATCATCACCAACGATGATCTGCCCCACTCGGAGCTCAACCAGGAGATTGTGGCGGGGGGCTGGCGGCCACTGCGGCTGGACCTGCCTCCCTTCGAGGAGCATTGCTCCACCCTGGCCCAATGGGTGGTGCTGACGGAATCCTCGATGAACCTGCACAGGAAACGGGCTGAACTGATCCTCGGAGCCGGACCACGCAGTCCCCACCGAAAGTCTGTTGCTCAGGAGCAGTGAGTCAGGAGCAATGAGTCAGGAGCAGTGAGACCGAAGAAGGGCTTCAGCAGGTGGCCAGATCATCACCAGTTGCCAACCCTTTTGAGGGCGGTGTAATACTCAATGATCGCATCTTCCAGAATCGCCGTGGGGGTGGAAGGAAGCTGGATCCTCTCGCGATAGGCCTGGATCTTTTCAATCATCTCCAGGCAGTCTTCGCTGAGCAGCGCCACGAACGGATCCGGCTCTTCCGTGGAATTGGCTCCCACCTCAGTCCTCATCGGCATGTCCATGGCAGTCTGCCACCGATGGGTAGTCATTTTGCCGCACCTCCTGCGAAGGGGGGCGGGCAGGAGAATGTCGGTTGTTGCAGAGGCGGCACCCAGATTCGAACTGGGGATAAAGGATTTGCAATCCTCTGCCTTACCACTTGGCCATGCCGCCTGCCGGGGAGCAAACTCCCCGCAGCGGATCGTATCAGCCATGGCATGTCCACCCCCCGTCTGCTGGTTCTGAGCAACGGCCATGGGGAGGATCTGATCGCCCTGCGGCTGATCGAGGCCCTTCGGCAACAGGTCCCCGGCCTGCAGGTGCAGGTGCTGCCCCTGGTGGGGGTCGGCCGGGCCTACGCCGGCGCCGAGGCGGCCGGGGAGCTCAGGCGGGTCGGCCCGCGACTGCCGCTGCCCAGTGGCGGCTTCAGCAACCAGAGCCTGAGGGGACTGCTTAACGATCTGGCGGCAGGGCTGCCGCTGCTCAGCTGGCGCCAGTGGCGGATCGTGCGGCGCTGGGGCCGGCAGGGCCTGCCGATCCTGGCGGTGGGCGACCTTCTGCCCCTGCTGCTGGCCTGGTCGGGCGGTGGTCCCTACGGCTTCCTGGGCACCCCGAAGAGCGACCACACCTGGGCCTCGCCGCCTCCCGCCGGCTGGGGGCGCTCCCCCCTGGCCGATGGCTACCACCGGGCCAAAGGAAGCGAATGGGATCCCTGGGAGTGGGCCCTGATGGGTCATCGCCGCTGCCAACTCGTGGCGGTGCGCGATCGCCTCACCGCCAGGGGGCTGCGTCGCCATGGGGTGCAGGCCTTCGCCCCAGGCAATCCGATGATGGACGGCTTCGCCGCCCCTGCCACGCTCCCCCGGTGGCTGCAGGGACGGCGGCGTCTGCTGCTGCTGCCCGGCAGCCGCCTGCCCGAGGCCCTGGGCAACCTGCGCGGCCTGCTCGCCGCCCTGCCATCCGCCAGCGACACCCGGCCGATCTCCGTGCTGCTGGCCACCGGCGCCCGTCCCAGCGATCTCGACCTGGCCGCCCCCCTCAGCGCGGCCGGATTCGCACCCGCGGCGCCACCAGATGGCTCCGGGGCGACGGCCCTCTGGCGGCGCGGCCCGCTCGAGCTGCTGGTGGGGCCGGGCCGGTTCTCGGCCTGGGCGCCACTGGGCGAGCTGGGGCTCGCCACCGCCGGCACCGCGACCGAGCAGCTGGTGGGGCTGGGGGTGCCGGCCCTGTCGCTGCCTGGACCAGGCCCCCAGTTCAAGGCCTGCTTCGCCCGCCGCCAGAGCCGGCTCCTGGGGGGAGCGGTGCAGCCGTGCCATGGCAGCGGGGAGCTGCAGCGGCGGCTGCTCGCCCTGCTCGACGACGACGGCGAGCGCTCCCGGCTTGGCCGCATCGGCCGGCGCCGCATGGGACCGGCCGGGGGCAGCGTGCGGCTGGCGGCCCTGATCCGGGAACGCCTGTTGCCGGGGTAGGGGGATGATGGGCTCGACCGTCCCCTTGTCCCCCGCACCGATGCCCGGCATCCCCGACCGCAGCTTCAACGCCGCCTGCGGTCATCTGGCCACCCAGCTGGGCATCAGCCTGGCGGCGGCCCGCCGGCGGGTGGAGATCCTGGCCGCCAAGGAGGGCCTCCGGGACACCCCCGCCAAGGTGGCCCTGGCGGAACGCCTGCTGGAGGAAACCAGGGCCAGCGGCCTCGACCGGGGCCAGCTGTTCGATGGCCAGCTGCGCTCGGTGGGCGAGGAAGACTTGTTTATGATCGAGGACTGAGCGCCACCGCAGCGCCCCGGCCGCCTAGCTGCTCCCCGACTCAGTGCTCGAAGACCTGGTTGAACCGCTGCCGGTCGAGGGCGGAGAACACCGGCACACAGTCGAAGCAGCGGCGGGCCAGCTCCCAGCGCTCCTCCCGGCGCAGCATCACCTCCAGCCGGTCCCGGGCGGCCAGCAACCAGCGCACGTCCCCGGCGGCGTAGGCCAGCTGAGTGTCGCTGAGTTCCTCCACCCGGCCCCAGTCGGAACTCTGGGCCTGCTTGTCGAGCTCCACCCCCACCAGCTCATTGACCACGTCCTTGAGGCCGTGGCGCGGGGCGTAGGTGCGGGCCAGACGGCTGGCGACTTTGGTGCAGAAGATGGGTTCCACGGCGATGTGGAGATTCTCCGCCAGCGCCGCCACATCAAAACGGGCGAAGTGGAACACCTTCTCGATGGCCGGGTTCTCGCAGAGGGCCTTCAGCCGCGGCGCCTCCGTCTGCCCCCGGGCCAGCCGAATGCAGCAGACGTTGTCGTCGTCATCGCAGATCTGCACCAGGCAGAGGCGATCGCGACCATGGATCAGTCCCATGGCCTCGGTGTCGATGGCCAGGGCCCGGGCCTGTCCGTAGAGGTCCTGCCAGGCGGCGTCGAGGTCATGGTCGAAGACGGCGAATCGGGCCGGCGGACCGGGGCTGGCACTGACGCTGGAAGGGGTCTGGGCCATCGTGGGGCAGGGAATCTGCCGCCATCGTGGCCCAGCACGGACGCCGGCCTGGCCGGTCGGGCCAGAATGCGGGCCGCCAAGGCTCCCTCTGCCATGCCCACCCTGGGTTCCACCCTCCTGCTCACCCTGCTGATGGCCATCGGCCTGGTCTTCTTCCTGAGGGCCGCCAGCAAGGACCGCACCACGGTGGTGGAGGTGCATTCCCCCCAGCCGCCGGTGCAGGTGCTCGAGGGCCTCTCCAGCTGGCTCACGGCCAGGGGTTGGCAGACCGAAACCGGCGACCCCGAGCGCCAGCTGCTGCGTTTCCGCGGCCAGGTGCGCTCCAGTCTGCCCCTTGCCCTGCTGCTCTCGTTGCTGGGCAGCGTGGGGGCCGCCTGCCTGGGCCTGGTGCTGCGCCAGGTGCTGCCCTCCCTCGGCTGGTGGCCCCTGCTGCTGGCCCTGGTGGGTCCGATGGCGGGCGTTCTCTACCGCCGGCGGGCGGCCCGGACCGAGAGCCTGGAGCTGCGCCTGATGAACGAGGGCGCCGGCAGCGGCAGCACCCTGCGCCTGCGGGCCCACCGCGACGAACTGATCGCCATTGAACGGGAGCTGGGGCCCGGACTTCAGCTGGCCAGCGACGGCTCCCTGCTCTCCTCCCCGATCTGAGGCCCATGCATCCCCGTCCTGTGGCCTGGCTTGTGGGACCAGCCCTCCTGATCGGCAGCCTCGGCCCCCTGGCGGCACCCGGCCGCAGCGCCGAAGCCACCCTGATGGGCGGCCAGGGCCAGGCGCCGGCTCCGGCCCTGGCCGCCATCGACCCGATCACCGGACCCCGCAGCCGCCTGGGCCGGGACTGGATCGGCGCCCGCCCCATCGAGCCGGACACCGCCATCCTGGTGATGGCTGGCCATGCCGATTCCCAGGGCATGGCCGGTTCCGGCACCAGTGGCGCCGCAGTGGCCGCCGGGGCGGCACCGATGTTCGAAGGCATCAGCGACGAGCTCTACTGGAACATGGTCGTCGCTGAAACGGTGGTGGCCCTGGGCCAGCAGCGGGGGTTGCGCATCAGCTACTACCGCCCTCCTTTCCGCTCGATCAGCGACGGCGACGACCCCAGCACCAACTGGAGCGTGGGCCGGCAGCACGCCGCCAGCGGCGGCTACGCCCTGGAGATCCACTTCGACGCCTGGGGCCCCAGCGGCATCGGGTCGGGGTTGATCCCACCGCTGCACCGGCCCTTCGGTCGCCTCGACGAGAGCCTGGCCGAGGCCTTCGGCGGCTATCCGATGGCCTTCCGGGGCGGCCTGGGGGGACCCAGACGCGGCATCGCCCTGCTGGAGGTGGGCAAGCTGGAGGGTCCTCTGGAGCGCTCCTTGCGCAACCCCGCCACCCGCGGGGACACGGTGATTGCCATCGCCAACCGGATCGTGGCGGCCCTCGAGGCCGGCCTGGGCCGCGGCCCCACCACCGCCCTGCCGCTCAGCCCACCGCGTGATGGGGTCGGCAACGCTCCTCCAGGGAAGGGTCTTCAAGCCAGTTCTGGGGGCGAGTGAACAGGTCGGTGAGCAGGGCCTCCCGGCTGCCGGCCTCCGCCGTGTAGCCGTACTCCCAGCGCACCAGGGGCGGCAGCGACATCAGGATCGACTCGGTGCGGCCGTTGGTCTGCAGGCCGAAGATCGTGCCCCGGTCGAACACCAGGTTGAACTCCACGTAGCGTCCCCGGCGGTAGAGCTGGAACTGGCGTTCCACGTCTCCCCAGGGCAGTCCGTGGCGGTGCTCCACGATCGGCACGTAGCTCGGCAGGAAGGCATGGCCGCAGGCCGAAGCCAGGGCGAACAGCTGCTCCCAGTCCTGGTGCAGAGGCCCGACGGCCCTGCTGGCCGCCGCCGCCGGGCCCTCGGGATCGCCGCCCTTGTAGAGCACCCCGCCGGGGTCCTGGTAGTCGTAGAAGATGCCGCCCACGCCCCGGGTCTCGCCCCGGTGCTTCAGGAAGAAGTACTCATCACACCAGGGCTTGAACACCTTGTAGTACGCCGGATCCACCCCATCGCAGGCCCCCTTGAGGGTGCGATGGAAGTGGCGTGCATCCTCCAGGAAGGGGTAGTAGGGGGTGAGATCGGCGCCACCGCCGAACCACCACACCGGCCCGGCCTCGAAATAGCGGTAGTTGAGATGCACCGTTGGCAGGTAGGGACTGCGGGGGTGCAGGACCATCGAGGTGCCGGTGGCGAACCAGCGGTGGCCCTCCTCTTCGGGGCGCTGGGAAAGGATGGACGGAGGCAGGCGCTCGCCCTCCACTTCGGAGAAATTGACTCCGCCCTGCTCGAACACCCGGCCCTCCTTCATCACCCGGGAGCGGCCACCGCCGCCCTCCGGCCGCTCCCAGCTCTGCTCCTCGAAGCCACCTGCACCGTCGAGGCTTGCCAGGCCGTCGCAGATCGAGTCCTGCAGGCCCATCAGCAGGGCCTTGGCGCGGCTGCGGGAATCGGCAGGTGGCATCTCCATGGAACGGCAGCGCGGCGGGCGCGGAACAGTCATCCATCTTTTCAGCCAGCCGGGGGGTCTCACAAGGGTTCGAGAGCCTATGTCACGGGCTGCGGAAGTTCCTCAGGCGCACCTGGGGGGCGCCTCGCCCGGCCCGACCGCCCCGGGGCACGGCCCCTAGGATCCCGTTTCAGAACCCCCGTGACGTCGACGAATGGCCAGCGCCGACACCCTCCTTCAGGCCCTGCAGCCACTCCGCGATGCCGGCAGTGGCCGCAGTCTGGTGGAGCTGGGCTGGATCACCGACCTGCGTCACCAGGGCAGCAGGGCGGTCTTCCGGCTGGCCCTGCCCGGGTTCGCCTCCAGTCAGCGGGAGCGCATCGCCGCCGAGGCCCGTGGGGCCCTGCTGGCCGTGGAGGGGATCAACGACGTGCAGATCGAGCTGGCCCAGCCCGCCGCTTCCCCGTCGTCGGGGCCGATCGGCGCCGCCGGCCACGGCCCCGGCGGAGGCCAGCTGCCGGAAAGGCAGGGCATTCCAGGCGTGCGCCAGGTGATCGCCGTCAGCAGCGGCAAAGGCGGCGTGGGCAAGAGCACGGTGGCGGTGAACCTGGCCTGTGCCCTGGCTGCCTCTGGCCTGCGGGTGGGCCTGCTCGATGCCGACATCTACGGGCCCAATGCCCCCACCATGCTCGGCGTGGCCGACCGCAGCCCCCAGGTGACGGGCAGCGGCAACGCGCAGGTGCTGGAGCCGATCGAGAGCTGCGGCCTCGTCATGGTGTCGATGGGCCTGCTCATCCAGGAGAACCAGCCGGTGGTCTGGCGGGGACCGATGCTGAACGGAATCATCCGCCAGTTCCTTTATCAGGTGAACTGGGGCGAGCGTGACGTGCTGGTGGTGGACCTGCCCCCCGGCACCGGCGACGCCCAACTCACTCTCGCCCAGGCCGTGCCCATGGCCGGTGTGGTGATCGTCACCACCCCCCAGCAGGTGTCACTGCAGGACGCCCGCCGCGGCCTGGCGATGTTCCTGCAGATGGGGGTGAGGGTGCTGGGGGTGGTGGAGAACATGACCGCCTTCATCCCCCCCGACCTGCCCGATCGCCGCTACGCCCTCTTTGGCAGCGGTGGTGGCCGGCTGCTGGCCGACGAGGCGGGAGTTCCCCTTCTGGCCCAGCTGCCGATGGAGATGCCCGTGCTGGAGGGCGGGGAGCGGGGCCGGCCGGTGGTGCTGTCGGCGCCCACCTCCGCCAGCGGCCGCGCCTTCACCGAGCTTGCCGAGCGGCTGAGCGCCAGCTGCGCCCTCAGCCCGGCCCTCGCCTGAAGCGATGGCGGTTCTCAGTCCCCGGCGCGGTGGGTTCGCCGCCAAGGGAGCGAAGCGGCGTGGCCTCAGCTTCGATCCGATTCTGTGGGGCATCCCCATCGCCCTCACCCTGCTGGCGGGGATCCTGATCGCCAGCACCCAGCGCCAGGCCGACTATGCCGACTGGTATCAGCACTGGATCTCGGGCGGCGTGGGCTTCGGCCTTGGACTGCTGCTGGCACGGCTGCCGATGGATCGGCTGAGGCTGGTGCAGTGGCCCGTTTACGGCCTCACCCTGATCAGCCTGATCGCGGTGCGACTGGTGGGCACCTCAGCCCTGGGGGCTCAGCGCTGGATCAACATCGCCGGCTTCCATGTTCAGCCGTCGGAATTCGCCAAGCTTGCGGCGGTGGTGATCCTGGCAGGGATTCTTTCCCGCTATCCGGTGGAGCGGCCGGTGGATCTGTTGCGGCCCTTTCTTCTGATCGCGCCGCCCTGGGGGCTGGTGTTCATCCAACCGGATCTGGGCACCTCCCTGGTGTTCGGCGCCGTGCTGCTGGTGATGCTCTTCTGGGCGGGCATGCCCCTGGCCTGGGTGGTGCTGCTCCTGTCACCGGTGATCACAGCCATCGTGGCCGGTGTGCTGCCGTGGGGGCTGCTTCTGTGGATCCCCTTGATGGGCTGGCTGGCCTGGTCGTCGCTGCCCTGGAAGCGCATCGCCCTGGGTGCGGTCGTGGCGATCCAGGGCGCCTTCGCCCTGATCACCCCCCAGCTGTGGCTTCACGGGCTGAAGGACTACCAGCGAGACCGGCTGGTGCTGTTCCTGGATCCCTCCAAGGACCCCCTGGGCGGTGGTTATCACCTGCTGCAGAGCAAGGTGGGCATCGGCTCCGGCGGACTCTGGGGCACCGGCCTGATGCACGGCTCCTTCACCCGTCTGCGATTCATCCCGGAACAGCACACCGATTTCATCTTCAGCGCCCTTGGCGAGGAGACCGGCTACCTGGGCTCGGTGCTTGTGGTGGTGGGCTTCGCCCTGCTGGTGTGGCGGCTGCTGCAGATTGCCAGCCATGCGGTCACCGATGTGGAATCGTTGCTGGTGGTGGGCATCGGCGCCATGCTGATGTTCGCCGTGGTGGTCAACATCTTCATGACCATCGGCCTGGGCCCCGTGACGGGCATTCCCCTGCCCTGGATGAGTTACGGCCGTTCAGCCATGCTCGTGAACTGCATCAGCATCGGCATGTGCGCCTCCGTGGCCAGGCGCAGCCGCAGCCTGCGGCGATGGTGGTGAGCCTGGGGGAACTGCGTGCGCTTCTGGCCGATGGCGTGCCGCCGGGGCGGGGGGATGAGGACAGCGTCAGGCGCCAGTGGTGGGCCGCCTTGGCCACCGTGCAGGCGGATCTGCTCGGGGCCGCCCCTCCCCAACCCGGCGTCTGGCTGGCGGCCCCCTTGCCGGCCCTCTACGAGCCCTCTCTGCTGGAGTGGCTCGACGGCTGGGTCTGGACACCGGTGGAGGTGGGCAACCTGATGCCATCGGGGCTGCCGCTGCTGCCCGGACTGGCGCCCCCCCAGGGAACCGCCCCCCGGGGAACGGCCGGACGGCCGGGGGGCTTCCGGCGCCTCAGCCTGCGAGAGGACGACGGCACCGATCCGCTGCTGGTGCTGATCACTCCGGTGCTGCAGGTGGCCCTGGCCCTCGATGGCCCCCCGCAGGCACGCCGGCTGGTGGTGCGCTTCGAGGCCTCCATCCTGTCGGCCGCCCTGGAACTGCTCGATCGCCGCCTGGCCCAGGACGATCCCGCTGCGGGCCTCGGGCTGCGCCGCAGGCTGCTGCTGCTTGGCCCGCTCAGCAACGCGCCCGATCCAGGCAGCCGCTTCTGGCCCCTGCTGGCCCAGCGGCTGGCCTCCATGGCCCCCAGCGTCACCCTGCAACCGCTCGTCCACGGGGAGAAACGAACCGAGGGCACCGACGCGGTGAGCAGTGAACTGGCCCTGCTCGAGGCCCTCACCCATGAGGTGCGCACCCCGCTGGCCACGATCCGCACCCTGATCCGCTCCCTGCTGCGCCGCACCGACCTGCCGGCAGTGGTGCGCCAGCGGCTGGAACAGATCGACGGGGAGTGCAGCGAGCAGATCGACCGCTTCGGGCTCATCTTCCTGGCGGCGGAACTGCAGCGTCAGCCCGGCAGTGGCCAGCCCCTGAGCGAGAGCGAACTGGCCCGGACGGACCTGAGCCGGCTCCTCCATCAGCTGGAGCCGCTCTGGCAACGCCAGCTGGAGCGGCGGGACCTCAAGCTGGTGCTCGAGATCACCCCCGACCTGCCGCCGGTGATGAGCGACCCAAGCCGGCTGGAAACCATGCTCGGTGGGCTGATGGACCGGTTCAGCCGCAGCCTGCCCAGCGGCAGCGAGGTGCGGTTGCGGCTGCTGCCGGCGGGGTCGCGGTTGAAGTTGCAGCTCAGCAGCGATGACCCCGAGAGCCGCGAGGCCGATGGGCTGGCGGCCGCCGTGCCCACCCCCGTGGGGCCGGTGCTCAGCTGGAACCCGGAGACCGGCAGCCTGCAACTCAGCCGCCAGGCCACCCAGAGGCTCTTCCACCGCCTGGGGGGCCGGCTCACCGAGCGGGGCGGGAGCAACCTGACCGTGTTCTTCCCGGCTGCCGAGCGCAGCGGCTGAAGCGGGATGCAGGGTTTGTTGACGGGTGTGAAGAGTCCGCAGCGGGCCCATGGAAGGCGAAATTCACGGTGCTAGTTTCCGCCTGAAACGGTCTGCAAGTCATGCCTGATACGGCCCTCCACGGTCAACTTCCGAAGTCCATCGGCAGCACCGGTGGCTTGCTGAACTCGGCCGAAACCGAGGAGAAATACGCCATCACCTGGAGCAGCACCAAGGCCCAGGCGTTCGAACTCCCCACCGGCGGTGCCGCGGAGATGAACGAGGGCGACAACCTCATGTACTTCGCCCGCAAGGAGCAGTGCCTGGCCCTGGGCACCCAGCTGCGCACCAAGTTCAAGCCCCGGATCGAGGACTACAAGATCTACCGGATCTACCCAGGCGGCGACACCGAATTCCTCCACCCCAAGGACGGCGTCTTCCCCGAGAAGGTCAACGAAGGCCGGGCCATGGTGGGGCACACCCCCCGCAGCATCGGCGCCAACCCCAACCCCGCCAGCCTCAAGTTCAGCGGCAAGGCCACCCACGAAGCCTGAGCCCCACCCGGCCAGCACCTATAACGGCGGGGCCGAGAGCCCCGTTTTTTTTGCCTGCCTGTCGCCGTGATGCCCGGTTCTGATCGCAGCGCCTTCCTCGACCGGATCGCCGGTGGGGAAGCAGGTGCTGACTTGGCCGTCAATCTGCTGCCCCTCTGGAAGCGCTGGCCCGCCGACCTGGAGACCCCCCTGACCACCTGGCTGAAGGTGGGGGCGCTCAGCAGCCATGGCGTGCTGCTGGAATCGGTGGAGGGAGGCGAGCAGCTGGGCCGCTGGAGTTTCGTCGTCAGCGACCCGCTCTGGACCCTCACCTGCCGCGGAGACCGGGGCGAGAGGTGCTGGCGGGATGGCCGCAGCGAACACCTCCAGGGCAACCCCTTCGCCCTGCTGCGGGACGCCCTGGCACCGCTGCGTCCCGGCCCCGTGGAGGGCCTGCCGAAGGTGGCCCAGCTGTTCGGCTTCTGGGGCTATGAGTTGATCCAGTGGATCGAGCCCAGCGTGCCGGTGCACGGGGCCGCCGAGGGGGCCCCACCCGACGGCTGCTGGATGCTGGCCGACAGCCTGCTGGTGTTCGACCAGGTGAAGCGCCAGATCACGGCGGTGGCCTACGTGGATCTCTCGGGCGGGGCCGATCCCGGCGAGGCCTACGACCGGGCGGCGGCGCGCATCGAGGCCCTCGAAGCCCGCATGCATGCGCCCTTGCCCGGCCATGTGAAGCCCCTGGCCTGGCACGAGGCGAGCGGCGCCGAGCTGACCACCCTCAGCAACCGCAGCCAGGCCGACTTCGAAGCCGCCGTGGCGGTGGCCTCCGAGCACATCGCCGCGGGCGACGTGTTCCAGCTGGTGCTCAGCCAGCGGCTGGAAGCCAGGGTGACCCACGATCCCTTCGATCTCTACCGCAGCCTGCGGATGGTGAATCCCTCGCCCTACATGGCGTTCTTCAACTTCGGCGACTGGCATCTGATCGGCTCCAGCCCCGAGGTGATGGTGAAGGCAGAGCCCTGCGCCGAAGGGGTGAAGGCCTCCCTGCGACCCATCGCCGGCACCCGCCCCCGCGGAGAGGATGCCCGGCGGGATGCGGCCCTGGCCCAGGAGCTGCTGGCCGATCCGAAGGAGCGGGCGGAGCACGTGATGCTGGTCGACCTGGGCCGCAACGACCTCGGCCGGGTCTGCAGAGCCGGCACGGTGAGGGTCACCGAGCTGATGGTGATCGAGAAGTACTCCCACGTGATGCACATCGTCAGCGAGGTGGAGGGGCTGCTGACCGAGGATCACGACATCTGGGACCTGCTGATGGCGTCCTTCCCGGCCGGCACCGTCAGCGGAGCCCCCAAGATCCGTGCGATGCAGCTGATCCATAGCCTCGAACCGGATGCCCGCGGGGCGTACTCGGGGGTCTACGGGGCCGTGGATCTCTCCGGCGCGCTCAACACGGCCATCACGATCCGCACCATGGTGGTGCTGCCCCACCCTGACGGCGGCTGGCGGGTGCAGGTCCAGGCCGGGGCCGGGATCGTGGCCGATTCCCGCCCGGAAGCGGAGTACCAGGAAACCCGCAACAAGGCACGCGGGATGCTCAAGGCCCTCGCCTGCCTGGAGCCGGCCATCGCCGATGCCGCCGACGCCATCCCATGAGCCTCCCCCTGCTGCTCAAGGGCTTCGAAGTGGAGATGTACACCGGCCGGGCCGATGGCACGGTGGTGGGCTGCTCGGCCGAAGCGGCCGCCGCCCTGGCGGGCTTCATGACCGAACCGGACCACCGCAACCTCGAGTACGTCACCCCGCCCGAGGCCTCCTACGCCACCCAGCTGGAGCTGCTGCTCGAACCGCGCCGTCGGCTGCGCCGCTGGCTCCAGCCCCGCCAACTGACCCTGCTCCCGGGCAGCACCCTGAGCCTGGGGGACAGCAGCCGTTTCGAGCGCTCCGACCCCAGCAACCCCTACCACGACTACATCGAGACCACCTACGGCACCCGGGTCGTGACCGCCAGCGTCCACATCAACCTGGGCCTGACGGCCATGGACTCCCTCTTCGCCGGCCTGCGCCTGCTGCGCTGCGAAGCGTCGCTGCTGCTGGCCCTGAGTGCCAGCTCCCCCTTCCTGGACGGGGTGGCCACCGGAGCCCACTCCCAGCGCTGGCTGCAGTTTCCGATCACGCCGCCCCAGGTGCCCCTGTTTCGCGACCATGCCCATTACATCCACTGGATGGAGCAGCAACTGGCCACCGGGGCGATGCGCAACGTGCGTCACCTGTGGGCATCGGTGCGACCCAATGGCGACGACCGTCCCCATGGCCTCAACCGCCTGGAGATCCGCATCTGCGACCTGATCGACGACCCCCTGCTGCTGCTGGCGGTCACCGCCTTCACGGAACTTCGTCTGCAGCAGTTGCTGCGGGATCCCCACGGCCAGGATCCCCTTGCGGCGAGCCGACTCGACGCCGGCGAGCTCGAAGCCATTGCCGATGCCAATGACAGGGCGGTGGCCCGCTCCAGCCTCGAGGCCCAGCTGGTGCACTGGCGCACCGGCCAGACGGTCGAGGCCCGCGCCTGGATCGCCGCCGAACTGGAGACCATGGCACCGCTGGCGGCCGACCTGGGGCTGGAGCGCTGGCTGGCCCCGCTCCACGACCTGCTCGCCACGGGCAACCAGGCGATGCGTTGGCTCGCCCGTGAACAGCGCGGCGAAAGCATCGGTGCCATCATCGGCAGCGACGCCGTGGCTCTCGAGACACGGGAGAAGGCGCTGGACGCATGGCTGGCGACAGAAGCCGCCCAGGTTCCTGGAGGATCATGAACAGCACCCCCGCGCCCACGGCCCCCATGCGGCTCCACCTGACCGAGCCTTCGGTCGTTCCCGCCGAGGCCTCGCCCGGGGTGATCCGGCTGCTCACCGAGCGGCTGGAACTGGTGGAGGATCTGTGGCAGACGGTCCTGCGCAGCGAATGCCCCCCCGAACAGGTGGAGCGCCTGCTGCGGCTCAAGGAACTGAGCGGTCCGGTGGCGCCGGGGCTCGATCCGGAGGCCTCCTCCTCCGTCGACACTGACGGCATCGTGGCCCTGATCAAGGCGATGGATCTGGCCGAGGGCATCGCCGCGGCCCGGGCCTTTTCCCTGTACTTCCAGCTCGTCAACATCCTCGAGCAGCACATCGAGGAAGACAGCTACCTCGAGAGCATCAAACGGGTCCCCACCCCCGCCAGCAACGACCCCTTCCTGCCTGCCCTGGCCAGCCAGAGCGACCCGGCCACCTTTCGCCAGCTGTTCGAGCGCCTGCGGGCCCTGAACGTGCCGCCGGGCCAGCTGGAGAACCTGCTGCGGGAGCTCGACATCCGGCTGGTGTTCACCGCCCACCCCACCGAGATCGTGCGCC
This sequence comes from uncultured cyanobacterium, assembly GCA_903917565.1. Taxonomy (GTDB): domain Bacteria; phylum Cyanobacteriota; class Cyanobacteriia; order PCC-6307; family Cyanobiaceae; genus Cyanobium. The sequence goes on from CAIXBB010000011.1 coordinate 22,363, forward strand.
ACACCGTGCGGCACAAGCAGAGGCGTGTGGCGGCCCTGATCCAGAAGCTGCAGGTGAACGGCCAGGGCAATCCGGACGACAACGACCGGCTGCGCCAGCAGCTGGAGGAGGAGATCCGGCTGTGGTGGCGCACCGATGAGCTGCACCAGTTCAAGCCGTCGGTGATCGACGAGGTGGACTACGCCCTGCACTACTTCCAGCAGGTCCTCTTCGACGCCCTGCCCCAGCTGCGCCAGCGCATCCGCGCCGCCCTGGCGGCCAGCTATCCCGACGTGCAGCCCCCCCGGGACGCCTTCTGCACCTTCGGCTCGTGGGTGGGCTCCGACCGTGACGGCAACCCCTCGGTGACGCCGGATGTGACCTGGCGCACGGCCTGCTTCCAGCGGCAGTTGATGCTCGCCCGCTACATCCAGGCGGTGTCCATCCTGCGCGACCAGCTCAGCATCTCGATGCAGTGGAGCCAGGTGAGCGCCGCCCTGCTCGAATCCCTGGAGATGGACCGGCTGCGCTTCCCCGAGATCTACGAGGAACGGGCCGCCCGCTACCGGCTCGAGCCCTACCGGCTCAAGCTGAGCTACACCCTCGAGCGGCTGCGGCTCACCCAGCAGCGCAACCAGCAGCTGGCTGAAGCAGGCTGGGAATCCCCCTGCGACGGCTCCTCCGGCCACGAAGCCGGCCTCAGCAGCCTGATGGAGCCGGCCCCACCCCAGGAGCTGCATTACGCCTCTGTGGAAGAATTCCGCACCGACCTGGAGCTGATCAAGGAGAGCCTCGATGCCACCGGCCTGAGCTGTGAAGCCCTGCAGGACCTGCTCAGCCAGGTGCACATCTTCGCCTTCTCCCTGGCCAGCCTCGACATCCGCCAGGAGAGCACCCGCCACAGCGACGCCATCGACGAACTCAGCCGTTACCTGCTGTTGCCGGTGCCCTACGGGGAGCTGAACGAGGAGCAACGGGTGGAGTGGCTGCTGAACGAGCTCAAGACCCGCCGCCCGCTGCTGCCGCCGGCGGCCCGCTGGAGCGCCCCCACGGCCGAGACCTTCGCCGTGTTCCGGATGCTGCAACGGCTGCAGCAGGAATTCGGCCAGCGCATCTGCCGCACTTACGTGATCTCCATGAGTCACACGGTGTCCGACCTGCTGGAGGTGGTGCTGCTGGCCAAGGAGGCGGGGCTGGTGGATCCGATGGCCCAGAAATCGGCCCTGCTGGTGATCCCCCTGTTCGAGACGGTGGAAGACCTGCAGGGGGCCCCGGCCGTGATGGGGCGCCTGTTCGCCGACCCCTTCTACCGCCAGCTGCTGATCAGCAACAGCGATGGCGAGCAGCCCCTCCAGGAGGTGATGCTGGGCTATTCCGACAGCAACAAGGATTCCGGCTTCCTCTCCAGCAACTGGGAGATCCACCGGGCCCAGATCGCGCTCCAGTCTCTCGCCGATGCCCACGATGTCGCCCTGCGCATCTTCCACGGCCGCGGCGGCTCGGTGGGGCGGGGCGGCGGGCCCGCCTACCAGGCGATCCTGGCCCAGCCCAGCGGCACCCTCAAAGGACGCATCAAGATCACCGAGCAGGGGGAGGTGCTGGCCTCCAAGTACTCCTTGCCCGAACTGGCCCTCTACAACCTCGAGACGGTCACCACCGCCGTGCTGCAGAACAGCATGGTGAGCACCCCGGTGGACGACACCCCCACCTGGAATGTGCTGATGGAGCGGCTCGCGGCCCGCTCCCGCGACCACTACCGGGCCCTGGTGCACGACAATCCCGACCTGGTGGCCTTCTTCCAGCAGGTGACGCCGATCGAGGAGATCAGCAAGCTGCAGATCTCCAGCCGGCCGGCCCGGCGCAAGAGCGGCGCCAAGGACCTCTCCAGCCTGCGGGCCATCCCGTGGGTGTTCGGCTGGACCCAGAGCCGCTTCCTGCTGCCCAGCTGGTACGGGGTTGGCACGGCCCTGCAGGCCGAACTCGATGCCGATGGGGAGCAGATGGAACTGCTGCAACTGCTCTACCAGCGCTGGCCGTTCTTCCGCATGCTGATCTCCAAGGTGGAGATGACCCTCTCCAAGGTCGACCTGGAGCTGGCCGGCCACTACGTCACCTCCCTGGGCCGTCCCGAGAACAAGGAGGTCTTTGAGCAGATCTTCGCGTCGATCGCCAGCGAGTTCGCCCTCACCCACGCCCTGGTGCTGCGCATCAGCAACCACAGCAGGCTCCTCGACGGTGACCCCGCCCTGCAGCTGTCGGTCGACCTGCGCAACCGCACGATCATTCCCCTGGGCTACCTGCAGGTGGCGCTGCTGCGGCGGTTGCGGGAGCAGAAACGGCAACCACCGATGAGCGAGGGGCCGAGTGAAGGGCCCGGCGGCGGCGGTGACGGCCGCACCTACAGCCGCAGCGAACTGTTGCGCGGCGCCCTGCTTACCATCAATGGCATCGCCGCAGGCATGCGCAACACGGGCTGATTCCCTGAACTCTCTGTTGATCCCCTTCCGCAGCCAGCCCCCGACCACTCGCCTGCGGGAGGGCTACGCCCTGCTGCACCAGCACGACCCCGAACCGGCCGGCCTCAACCGCCTGCTGGAGGCCTGCGGCGATTCCCCCCGCACCCCGGAACGCTGGGAGCGGGTGCTGGCTCGCAGCGCCTGGCATCTGGTGGTGCTCAACCCCGGCGGCCAGATGGTGGGCTTCGTGCGCGCCACCAGCGATCTGGCCCTCAACGCCAACCTCTGGGACCTGGTGGCCGATCCGGCCGACCCTTGCCGGGACGAGCTGATCGGAGCCCTGGTGCAGGCCGCCCTGGCCCGCCTGCGGCGGGAGCTGAGCGGCTGCAGCATCTCGCTCTCCGCCCCGCCGGAGGCCCTGAACGCCCTCGCCCGGGCGGGGTTCGTGGTGGATCCCGGCGGCATCCGGGCCATGGGCCTGAACCTTCGGACCGACGGAACTGAAAGACGGGGCTGACGAGCATGGAGGGACTCGAACCCCCGACATTCAGAACCGGAATCTGACGCTCTATCCAACTGAGCTACATGCCCTGCCACGGCGGTAGGGATCCCACAGGACCTTTTCCTCCGATGGCGGTACCTTAGCGGCTGACCGCCCCAGAACCATCCGGCTGCACCGCCTGGACCTCCGGCATTTCCGCAACATCGACGGCCTGCAGCTGACGCTCGAGGCGCCCCGCCTGCTCGTGATCGGCAGCAATGGCCAAGGCAAGTCGAACCTGCTGGAAGGGGTGGAACTGCTCACCAGCCTGCGCTCGCACCGCTGCAGCATCGACCGGGATCTGATCGGCCACGGCCACGCCTGGTGCCGCCTCGGCGCCCTCACCGACGAGGCCGACAGCCTGCAGTTGGAGCTGCGGCGCAGCGGCGGTCGCCAGGCGTTCCGCAACGGCAAACGGCTGGAGCGGCAGATCGACCTGATCGGCCCCCTGCGCTGTGTCGGCTTCAGCGCCCTCGACCTCGACCTGGTGCGGGGGGAGCCCGCCCTGCGGCGCCAGTGGCTGGACCGGGTGGTGCTGCAGCTCGAGCCCGTCTACGGCGCCCTGCTGAGCCGCTTTGGACGGCTGCTGCGGCAGCGTAGCCAGCTGCTGCGCAGGGGCCTGGCGGCCGGCCAGCGGCAGGAACTGCTGGATGCCTTCGACCAGCAGATGGCCCTGGTCGGCGCCCGTCTGCACCGCAGGCGCCAGCGGGCCCTGCGGCGCCTGGAGCCGCTGGCTGCGGCCTGGCAGCAGCGCATCGGCGGGGCCGCCGAACCCCTCCGGCTCGATTACATCAGCGGCACCCTGGTGGCCGACGCCAGCGACGAGGAGGGACCCTGGCGGGAGGCCCTGGAGGAGCAACTGCGCCAGCAGCGGCCCCAGGAGGAGCGCCTCGGCCAGTGCCAGGTGGGTCCCCACAGGGACGAGGTGGCCCTGTTGATCGGCGGCCAGGCCGCGCGGCGCTACGGCTCCGCCGGTCAGCAGCGCACCCTGGTGCTGGCCTTGAAGCTGGGGGAGCTGGACCTGGTGGGGCAGGTGGTGGGTCAGCCGCCGCTGCTGCTGCTCGACGACGTGCTGGCCGAGCTCGACCCCGGGCGCCAGCAACTGCTGCTGGAGGCGGTGGGTGACGGCCACCAGTGCCTGGTGAGCGCCACCCATCTGGGGGCCTTCAGCAACGGCTGGCGGACCCACAGCCAGGTGGTGGAACTTCAGAGCGGCGCCGTGGTGTCGTGAGGCCCGATCTCGCAGTTGCCGCAGGCCACCTGGCGAACCACTGCCCAGCGCTCCCTGCGCGTATGGTGAGATCTGTTTGACCGGATTCGATGAACCAAACCCTTTCCAGCCTGCATCCCAACCCGGGATGGAAGAAAGCAGCCTCTCCCGCCCACGCCACCCCAAGCCCCGTCTCCGCTCCAGGCGACACCACCGACGCTGTTGGGAAACACTGCATCCTCGAGCTCTACGACTGCGATTGCGCAAGACTCGACGACGAAGCTTTCCTCAGGGACACCATCACGACAGCAGCCAAACGTGCTGGTGCCACCCTGCTCAACCTGATCACCCACCGCTTCGAACCCCAGGGCGTCACCGGCCTGGCTCTTCTGGCGGAATCCCACATCTCCATCCACACCTGGCCCGAATCGGGCTACGCCGCCGTGGACGTGTTCACCTGCGGTGACCACACCATGCCCGAGCGGGCCTGCCAGGTGCTGTGGGAGGAGCTGGGGTCCGGCCGGCACAAGCTCACCAGCTTCCGCCGCGAGACGCCCGAGGCCCTGATCGACAACCAGAGGGAACCCCACCTGGCTGTCGCCTGAGGGCGGGCCCAGGGGAGGGGGACTCCAGAGTGTCGGTCAGTCCCGGCCCCCCTGCAGGGAGCGGTTCAGCTTGCCGCTCACCAGCCCCTCCAGATCCAGGGCCACGGCGGTGAAGCCCAGGGCCCTGAAGGCCTCCACCAGCTGGGGGCGCAGCTCACCATGGGCCAGACACTCCAGCGCCGCCGGCAAGCCGGCGGCGGGAATTTCGATGCGGGCCGTTTCCCCCTGGCTGCGGACGCGCAGTTCGGGGAAGCCGCGCTGGCGCAGCCAGTCCTCGGCGGCGGCCACCCGGGCCAGCCGGGGTGCGTTGATCGGTTCGCCGTAGGGGAAGCGGGAGGCGAGGCAGGGTTGGGCCGGTTTGTCCCACCAGGGCAGGCCCAGGGCACGGGAGAGCTGGCGCACCCCCGCCTTGTCGATGCCGGCATCCGCCAGGGGCGAGCGCACACCGAATTCACGGGCGGCGCGGAGGCCGGGCCGGTGATCGCCCAGGTCGTCGAGGTTGACCCCGTCCAGCACCTGGGCCCCCTGGGCGGCGGCGGCGATCGGGGCCAGCAGCCGATGCAGCTCCCGCTTGCAGGCGTAGCAGCGATCCTCCGGGTTGCTGGCGTAGGCGGGGTCGGCAAGCTCCGCGGTGGTCACCTCCCGATGGCGCAGGCCCAGCCAGCGGGCCTGGTCGCTCGCCTCCCGGCGCAGGTGGGGCGCCAGGGCCGGCGAAACGCCGGTGATCGCCAGGGCCCGCTCCCCCAGCCGGTCGCCGGCCAGGGTGGCCACCAGGGCGCTGTCGACACCGCCGGAGTAGGCCACCACCACCTGCGAGAAGGCGTCGAGCTGCCGGCAGAGTGCCTCCAGGCCACGCTCCAGGGGGGCGGGCAGGGCTTCGAGCAGGTGGAGGTGTCCGGGTGAGGGCATGGCGTAGATCCTGGCAAGGCTGGGTAGCATCCGGACCGGAACCACCCGCCAATGACCCCCGCCGCCCGCAGCACCCAGACCCCGCAGCGCGGCACCGGGCGGGGCATCGGCATCCGCACCGCCGCCGGCAGCGACGAGCGGGCCCACGGCCAGCTGCATGTGTACGACGGGGAGGGCAAGGGCAAGAGCCAGGCGGCCCTGGGGGTGGTGCTGCGCACCATCGGGCTGGGCATCTGCGAGCAGAAGCGCACCCGGGTGCTGCTGCTGCGGTTCCTCAAGGGCCCAGGCCGCGCCTACGACGAAGACAGCGCCATCGAGGCCCTGCAGCAGGGCTTCCCCCACCTGATAGACCAGGTGCGTACCGGTCGGGGCGACCACTTCAGCGCCGCGGAAGCCACGCGCTTCGACCACCAGGAGGCCCAGCGGGGCTGGGACATCGCCAAGGGGGCGATCGCCAGCAACCTCTATTCGGTAGTGGTGCTCGACGAACTCAACCCCGTCCTCGACCTGGGCCTGCTCGACACCGAGGAGGTGGTGCGGACCCTGGCCACCAAGCCGGCGGGCATGGAGATGATCTGCACCGGCAGGGGTGCCCCGCGGCAGCTGGTGCAGCTGGCCGATCTGCACTCGGAGATGCGGGCCCACAGCGGGCCCCAGCAGGGACTGGAAGGCCTGGAGATCTACACCGGAGAGGGCAAGGGCAAATCCACCAGCGCCCTGGGCAAGGGCCTGCAGGCGATCGGCCGGGGCATCAGCCAGGACAAGAGCCACCGGGTGCTGATCCTGCAGTGGCTCAAAGGCGGGGCGGGCTACACCGAAGACGCCGCGATCGCCGCCCTGCGGGAGAGCTACCCCCATCTGGTGGATCACCTGCGCTCGGGGCGCGACGCGATCGTCTGGCGCGGCCAGCAGCAACCGATCGATTACGTGGAGGCGGAACGGGCCTGGGAGATCGCCCGGGCCGCGATCGCCAGTGGCCTCTACAAGACCGTGATCCTCGATGAGCTCAATCCCACCGTGGATCTGGAACTGCTGCCGGTGGAGCCGATCGTCCAGACCCTGCTGCGCAAGCCCACCGAAACCGAGGTAATCATCACGGGTCGCTGCAAGAGCCGGCCCGCCTACTTCGATCTGGCCAGCGTCCACTCCGAGATGGTCTGCCACAAGCACTACGCCGAGCGGGGCGTGGACCTCAAACGCGGCGTCGACTACTGAACCGGTGGCTTACCAGCCGCTCGGCTCAGTCGAGGTCCGGTTCGTCAAGCTCAAGCATCTCCACCTCCTCGGAGGCGATGAAGCGCCCCAGCAGCAGCCCCACCAGCAGGGCCACATAAAGGGTGCTGGAAACGCTCAGGAGGATCACGAAACGCTCCCCCACCGCATTGGCCGGCAGCACATCGCCGAAACCGAGGCCGGCGATGGTGACGAAGCTGAAGTAGGTGAGCCGATCGAGCAGAAGTTGGCTGTTGGCGGCCACGCCGAGGTTGAAGCTGCCGGGCACCAGCACCTGGGTGGCCGTGGCGAGCACGCCGCCGGTGAGGCCGAGATGGAGGTACCCTGCCGCCGCGCCGGCCATCACCTGCACATTGACCCGAGGCACCCTGGCCAGGAGACTCACCAGCCGCACCGACGTGATCAGGAAGAAGAAGCTCAGCAGCACCATCTCCACGGCACGGAACTGGCCGCCGGGCCAGGCCCCAGTGAACACCGGCGCCCAGAGCCCGAGGCCACCCAACAGCCCGAGCCCCCGGAAGCCCTCCTGGCGCAGCCGGGCGTAGGGCCCCCCACCGATCGCCGGCAGGGTACGGATCGACTGCAGGATCAGCAGATTGAAGACCAGGGCCAGCAGGAGATGGGCTGGCCAGCCCCGCACGGCCGTGATCGGCATCAGAAGCACCGGCAGCAGGGCCGCGATCAGGAGCGGCAGGAAGCGCTTCTCAAGGGCGATCAGGCGCTGGGCTTCCAGACGGCGCTTCTCCAGCCACCGCCTCCTGGCCGGGGTGAGGGACTCAGTAGCGCGGAACGTCAGGATCCACCTCCTGGCTCCAGGCGTCGATGCCGCCCTGCACGTTCACCCCGTCAATGCCGTGACGGCCGAGGGCGATCAGGGCCTTGGCGGAACGGCCGCCGAGCTTGCAATGAACGTAAAGCCGCTTGTTGACGGCCAGGCGTCGGATGTCCTCGATCGCCTCGCCACTCTCGATCCGATCGAGGGGCACCAGCACCGCGCCGGGAATCACAGCGATGTCGGCTTCCTGGGGATTGCGCACGTCGAGCAGGAGCAGATCGTCCTGCTGGTCGTCGAGAAGTGTCTTGAGTTCAGTCACGCTGATGGTGGCCACGCTGCCAGCCTCCTCCTGGCCCGGGGCCGAACCACCCACGCCGCAGAACGCCTGGTAATCGATGAGCGTCTCGATCACGGGACGCTGCGGATTGGGGCGCAGCTTCAGCTCCCGGAAGCTCATCTTGAGGGCATCGAAGAGAAGCAGCCGGCCGCTGAGGCTGGTGCCGATGCCGGTGATCAGCTTGACCGTTTCGGTGGCCTGGATCAGGCCGATGATCCCGGGGAGCACCCCCACCACACCCCCTTCGGCGCAGGAGGGCACCATCCCCGGCGGCGGCGGTTCGGGGAAGAGATCCCGGTAGTTGGGGCCGCCCTCGAAGTTGAAGACCGTGGCCTGGCCCTCGAAGCGGAAGATCGAGCCGTAGACGTTCGGCTTATCCAGCAGCACACAGGCGTCGTTGACCAGGTAGCGGGTGGGGAAGTTGTCGGTGCCGTCGCAGACGATGTCGTACCCGGCGATGATCTCGAGGGCGTTCTCGCTGGTGAGGGCCGTCTCGTAGAGGTCCACCTGGCAGTGGGGATTGATCTCGTGGATCCGGGCTTTGGCCGATTCGATCTTGGGCTTGCCCACCCAGCTGGTGCCATGGATCACCTGGCGTTGCAGGTTGCTGTGGTCGACCACATCGAAATCGACGATGCCGAGCCGGCCCACGCCGGCGGCGGCCAGATAGAGAAGCAGGGGCGAACCGAGGCCGCCGGTGCCGACGCACAGCACCGACGCCGCCTTGAGCCGTTTCTGCCCCTCCATGCCGATCTCCGGCAGGATCAGGTGGCGGGAGAAGCGCACCACCTCATCGGGACTGAGCTGAACGGCGCTGGTGTCGGGAGGAAGCATGGCGGCGAAGGCCCACGACGCACTAATCCACCATTCTCCACGCCAGCCGCCGGGGGCTGTCGTGCTCCGGCAACCACCAGCAGGCCAGCGAACGGGGCTCCGCCGCCGGGGGGACGGCCTGCCCCAGGATCAGCATCAGCGTGGGAGCAAAGGCCAGGGACTGGTCCAGGGCAGAGGGCACGGGCTCCGAATGCGGGTGGCTGTGGGCCGAACCCAGCACCGTCAGGCCCCGGGCACGGGCCCACTTCTGGGCCAGCAACTGCTCGCGCGGATCGAGGGCGAAGCGGCAAAGGCGCTCGACCGCAGGCTCCCAGACGTTGAGGCAGGGCCAGACGCGACGGACGCGCCAGGGATCACGGCTTCCGAGCAGCAGGGCACACCCCTCTTCGGGGGCGGCCGCCTGCAGGACGGCTTCAAGCACCGTCAGCGCCTGCCGACCGAGGCACAGTTCCACTGGCGTCTCAGGGTTCACACCGGTACGTTATGCATCAGTCCGTCAGGAGACCTCTCCTTCCATGAGCGACAGCACGACCGAGGTGAAGGAGCCCAGCCAGGACGAAACCACCAGCAGCGCCGCAGAGGTGGATTTCACCGAGCGCTACAGCGAGGTGATCGGCAAGGTCAACGAAACCCTCGACAAGGTGGACTGGAGCCAGGTGGGCAGGGTCGGCAAGGCCTCCGGCGTGCTGCTGGCCGTGATCGTGGCCCAGATCCTGATCAAAGGCGTGCTCGACACCATCAACCTGCTGCCGATCGTCCCGGGTCTGCTGGAGCTGCTGGGGCTGGTGGTGGTGGGCAGCTGGAGCTGGAACAACCTCACCACGGGTGAAAAGCGCTCGGCCGTGATGGCGAAGGTCCAGACGTTGCGCAAGGAGTACCTGAGCTGAAGCGCCAGCAGCCTCACCCCCTCTCCTGGTCCGTTGCACGGCTCAGGAGGTGATCGATGCGGGCCTGGCACTGGCCCATGTAAGAGCCGCCGAAGAGGTTGGCGTGGTTGAGCAGGTGATAGAGGTTGTAGAGATCGCTGCGGAAGCGGTGGCCTGACGGCAGGGGCCATTCCGCTTCGTAGCCGTCGAAGAATGGGGCAGGGAAGCCACCGAACAGCCTTGCCATGGCGAGGTCCACTTCCCGGTCGCCCCGGTAGACCGCCGGATCGAAGATCGCCCCCTGGCCACCGGCACAGATGGCGGCGTTGCCGCTCCAGAGATCGCCGTGCACCAGGCAGGCTTCGGGCCGGTGCTCCGCCAGCCACTCGCCTGCCCGCTCCAACAGCAACTGGGCTTGCCCCAGGGGAGCGCCACTGCCGGCCAGATGCTCCAACTGGGGAACCAGGCGCCGCTCCACGAAGAAGCGGCCCCAGTTGTCGTCCCAGCCGTTGCGCTGGGGGAAGGCACCGATGACGTTGTCCCGGGGCCAGCCGAAGGCCGACCCGACCCGATCTCCCGCCGCGCCACTGATGGCGAGGCTGTGCCTGTGCAGGTGGGCCAGGGCAGCCCCCAGGCCACGCCACTGCGGCGGCTTTGCAGTGGAACGGCCGCCCTCCAGCTCCAGCCAGGAGAGCACCAGGACCGCCGACGGGCCCGCCACGCCGCAGGCCAGGGGGACAGGCACCAGCGGCCCCTCGTTGCCCGCCGCCACCGTCAGGGCCAGCAGACCCTCGGCTTCGGCTTCCAGGAGCGGTAAAGAGGAGGCCTCGCTGGTCTTGGCGAACAGCCGGCTGCCATCGGCCAGATCCAGCCGCCAGGCGCTGTGGATGCAGCCGCCTGCCAGGGGATGCCGGTCCACGAGCTCGACCCCCAGGCGCTCGTTCACCCAGGTAGCAAGGTTGTCGGCGGCGACCATGGCCTCTGTCGGCGGCAGGCAGGGAGCCTCGCAGAGCGCCCGTGGAGTCCCTCCAGTGCCTGCCGGCCAGGCCCCATCCACGCCTGCAGCGCCGGCCCTGCCACCATCCAGTCTGCAGCTGTTCGACAGCGTTGAATCCCAGCGATCCCGCAAGGGCAGACGTGGTGGTGGTGGGCGCCGGCATCGCCGGGCTCACGGCGGCGGCGCTGCTGGCGAAGCAGGGACTCCAGGTGGAGCTGCTTGAAGCCCACCGCCAGAGCGGCGGCTGTGCCGGCACCTTCCGGCGTGGGCCCTACGTGTTCGACGTGGGGGCCACCCAGGTGGCAGGGCTGGAGAAGGGGGACGGCACCGCCGCCGGCATCCACGCGCGGCTGTTCCGCCATCTGGGGGTGGCGCCGCCGTTGGCTGTGCCACTGGATCCCGGCTGTGTGGTGGATCTCGGCGATGGCACGGCGCCGGTGTCGATCTGGCGCGACCCGGAGCGCTGGCGGCAGGAACGGTTGCGGCAGTTCCCCGGCAGTGAACGGTTCTGGGCCCTCTGCGACGCCCTGCACCGGGCCAACTGGACCTTCGCCTCGCGGGATCCGGTGCTGCCGCCCCGCACCTGGTGGGATCTGGGCCAACTGCTGGGGGCGGTGGGTCCAGGGACGCTGGCCAGCGCTCTGCTCACCACCGCCACGGTGGCCGACCTGCTGCGGCTCAGTGGCTGCGCCGCCGACGGGCGGCTGCGGCTCTTTCTGGACCTGCAGCTGAAGCTTTACTCCCAGGAGCCAGCCGATCGCACGGCCGCGCTCTACGGGGCCACGGTGCTGGCGATGGTGCAGGAGCCGCTGGGCCTCTGGCACCTGGAGGGCTCGATGCAGACCCTCAGCGACGGCCTCGAGCAGGCCCTGGCGCAGCAGGGCGGTCGTCTGCGGCTGCGGCATCGCGTCGAACGGCTGCAGCCGCCCGCGCAGCCGAACGACCTCTGGCGGATCACGGGTCGGAGCCATACGGCCCGGCCGGGGGAACCGGGGTCGCCGGAGGGGGATTTCAACCTGAGGGCCGCCGAGGTGGTGGTCACCCTGCCCCCCCAGACCCTGCCGGCCCTGCTGGGGGACTCCCTGCCAACGGGCTACCGCCGCCGGCTCGAGAACCTGCACGAACCCAGCGGGGCCCTGGTGTTCTACGGGGCGGTGGAGCGGAACAGGCTGCCGAGGGGGTGCCCCAGCCATCTGCAACTGGAGGCCCAGGAACCGGGCTCATTGTTCGTCTCGGTGAGCCAGGACGGGGATGGCCGCGCCCCCGCGGGTAAGGCCACGGTGATCGCCAGCGTGTTCACACCGGCCCGCCCCTGGTTCGGGGGGGAGGAGGCCGCCTATCAGGCCCGCAAGCAGCAGGCGATGGCCGCGATCCAGGCCGGCCTGGAGCAACTGCTCGGGGTGGGGCCCGCCGACTGGCTGCATGGGGAGCTGGCCACCCCCCGGGGCTTCGCCGGCTGGACAGGACGGCCCTGGGGCTATGTGGGCGGCCTGGGCCAGCACCCCAGACGCTTCGGGCCCTTCGGCCTGGCCAGCCGCACCCCCCTGGCGGGCCTGTGGTTGTGCGGGGATGCCATCCACCCCGGCGAGGGCACGGCGGGGGTGAGCCTCTCGGCCCTGATGGCCTGCCGCCAGCTGCTGGCCCAAAGGGGGGTGGAGCTGCGGCCCTGACCCCCCAGGCACTGACTCAGTTGACGCTGACGCGCACCACGCGGCCACCGAGACGCTGCACCCGCTGCAGGGCTTCATTCATGCGGTTGTAGGGCACTCGCATCACGTAGGCACCGCTGCGCACCACCGCGTTGTTCACCAGCCCGGTGGCTGTGATGGTGGCCACCCGGCCACTGGATTCGCTGGTGCTGCGCACGCCGGCCGAGACCACCAGGGCCTCCGCCCGGTGGCCGCGGGAGGGATCGCTGGGCTGGCCGTTCCGGGGGACAGGGCCATCCACGCTGGCACCCCCCTGGCCCAGGTTGGCCTGGAAGAAGGATTCACCGCTGAAACGGGGACGCCTGAGCGACACCGTCACCGCCCGATCCTGGTGCAGGGCCCTGCCGAGCTTGAAGCGGGTGCCGGCGCTGTCACCCTTGACCGAGGCGGCCGCTCCACCGGCCAGCTGCATCAGCCAGGAAAACTGCTGACCCTGGTGGCCGGCGGAATAGTCCCAGCCGTGGAGATAGGGCACCACGTCGGAGCCGAAGCGCTCCTGATACTCGGGGCTGTCGATGTAGGAGTCGATCTCGGCGTCGTAGCCCTGCTCCTGCAGGATCGTGAAGTGGTGCAGCATCTCAGCCTTGTTGTGGGGAGCCCGGCCCAGGAGATGCTTGTGGTTGAGCTCAATGAAGCGGTAGGGATTGCAGGATTCGAAGAAGCGAGCGCGATAGAGACCGCTTCTGGCGAGGGTGCGCACGAATTCCTGCACGGTGAGATAGCCGTTGCGGAAGAGGGATTCGGCACCGGCAAGGCGCTCGTTCTGCATTACATACTGCTGGCCCAATACCTGCTGATACACCAGCCGGATGATGCCATCACGATCCTGCGGGGAGGCTTTCGACCAATTCTCCTTGTTGCGATCATCCGCGAAGCGTTCGATGCCAAGGGAAGGGGCTTGGACCAGGGCCATGGTGGAAACAATGCAAAGGGCGGAGAGAGGAGCATCGCCTTGGGCAAGGGAGGTGGCGGCCTCTGGCAGAAACCGGTGCAGGCGCACGGCAGAACAGAGTTCCCCGGATGAGCTGCCCACCGACGATGTCAAGCCGCGATTCTTACCGGATTCGGAGCGAAGAAACCAGGATCGTTACAGCGGTATGCGCCTGGAGAAAGATCCATACATTCCTTCACCACGAAGGATTGAGAAAAGACAAGAAAAAGCTCAGGAGGTCAGGCGCCCGGGGCGTCGCCGAGGCGATTCCGCTGACGCCGGGGAACCTTGGACACCGGCACGGTTCAGGCTGCTGCTCGCAAGGGTGGGCAGCTGGAGGGAGGGAGCGGGGCTCGCCGCGTCCTGGAAGAGGCTTTCCCAGACGGTCTCAAGGGCGGTCAGCTCGTCGGCCGTTGACCACCCCACTTCGGCGGAACCTTCCACGGCAGGCCCGCCACGGCGGACCGGCGCGAAAGGCCGTGGGAACCGGGCTGGGACTGACGCCTGGGCTGATGAAGCTCAACCAAGTCTTCTGGCCTTAATTCTGAGACCCTACTTGTACGGCATCTCGCTGCCCAGTCTGGGGGAAGGCAACACAATCTGACAGAAAGAAAGTGTAAAAACAATGCCGCCATGGACGTATCGGATCCTGGGGCGAAGTTCCAGCGCAAGCGAGAGCCAGGACGTGGATGCTGGGCATCAACAACACCCTGACAAGTTTGGACTCCTGAAGAGGATCGAGCCTGTCGATCTTCGTTGGTCCTGAGGGACGGAGAGTGCCCACACACCCACTCCAGGGCCTACTCGTCGCTGGGCAGCAGCACCAGGGTATGCAGCCGGTCGGTGCCGAGATCATGGGTGAGGATCCACACCTGCAGGCCCTGGCCGAGATCAAAGACGCTGCGCAGGGAACCCTGCTGGCGGTAGGCGGCGATGGTGTTGGCGCGGGCATCACGGGCATCCACCACACCCCAGTCACCGCGGCGGTGGCGGGCCACCAGACGCTGCAGGGTTTCGCCATCCACCCACTCGCGCACCTCGGGACTCACATCCACCGGGCCGATGGCGAGGCGGGCTGCCATGGGGGGTCCATCTCTCTGATCGACCTTACGGGGGAAACCGTCTGCCGGTCACCCCTGCCCCGTTGGGGGGGCACCCTGCAATCCGGCCAGGGCTCTGGTCGGTAATCCTGGCGTGTTCCGCCACCCTCTCCCGTGCGACTGCCGCCACGCCTCACCACAACCGCCGCCCTCGGGGCCCTGGCCGCCAGCCTGCTGGCGCTGCCACTGGTCGCGAGGGGCCTTCCGCCCAGCCTTGGATCCTCCAGCGCCGTGGCGGCCGGTCCCCGTGCCACGGCGGTGCTGGCCGGGGGTTGTTTCTGGGGCATGGAAGCGGTGTTCGAACACGTGTTGGGCGTCACCGAGGTGGTGAGCGGATACACCGGCGGCAGCCCGGCCACCGCCACTTACGACCGGGTGGGCGGCGGTGACACCGGCCACGCCGAAGCGATCCGCATCACCTACGACCCAGCCGTGGTGAGCTACGGCCAGCTGCTGAAGGTGTTCTTCACCGTCGCCCACAATCCCACCGAGCTGAACCGCCAGGGCCCGGACGTGGGCTCCCAGTACCGCTCGGCGATCTTCCCCACCGACCCGGAGCAGCGCCGGGTGGCTGCGGCCACCATTTCCCAGCTGAATCGCTCCGGCGCGTTTCCGCGACCGATCGCCACCACGGTGGAGGCCTGGCATGGCTTCACCCCCGCCGAGACCTACCACCAGGACTTCGTCGCCCGCCATCCGGCCGATCCCTACGTCGTGTTCCATGACCAGCCGAAGGTGGCCCGGTTGAAGGCCCAGTTTCCGGGGCTGTCCCGGTAGGGAGCATGGCCTCAGCGCAGATGGTCGAGGGCCCCGCGGCCGTGCAGATCGGCCAGGGCGTCGTAGCCGCCGATCGGCTCGCCATCGATGAACACCTGGGGCATGGAGCCGCGGCCGCTGCGGGCGGCGATCTCCTGACGCACGGCCTCGTCATCAGCCAGTTGCACCACGTGGGGGATGCCGAGGGTGCGCAGCATGCGCAGGGCCCGGGCCGAAAAGGGGCAGCCGCTGAGCACGGCGATCTCCACCCGCGGCTGGGCGGGGCTGGCAGGGACCGCGGGCCTGGCCCCGACGGCCGCAGGCCCCTGATGAGCGCCGGTGGGCAGGAAGCCCACCAGCAGGTCGGCGCCCCTGAGCACCAGGCTGCCGTGCTCGAGGTGGCCGCCCCACACCTGGCACTCGCCATCGGAGAGGCTCAGGTGCAGGTGCACCCCCTGGGGCGCCACGGTGCCCTGCAGGGTGATGATCTCCAGATGGCCCTGCAGCACGGTGGGCTCGACCTGGCCCGGGCACTGGAAGGCCGCCTGGGAGAGGTCGCCCACCACCCCCAGCACGAACCCGGAGGCGCCGACTTCGTTCCCCAGCTGCTCGAGGCGGGCGCGCAGATCACTGCCCGGGCCGAGATGCAGCGGCAGGGGACGCATGGCGGGGTCGGACGTTAAGGAGGTCAAGGTAAGTCCCGGCCCGCCGGCGCCAGCGGCCCGAACCGGCAGCGCAGCAGCGCCAGGGCCTCATCGGGCAGACCCAGGAACCGATCCAGCCACCGATCGCCACTGGGGGCGATGGTGGCCACCCCCACCAGCAGCGCCAGGCCATCGCCATCGAGGGGCTGGCCAGTGGCCTGGTGGCGGCGACCCTGCACGGGGCCGGTGCTGAGCGTGGTGTCGACGATCAGATCGGGAGCCCGGTAGAGAGCGCCGATGGCGAAGCGGAAGCGAGCGTTGAACCTCAGGGCCATCGCGCCGGTGGAAGCATCCATGCTGCCGTCGAGCTGCTGGGGTTGGATCGTGATCGCCAGCCCGGGGGGCAGCGGCAGGCCGAGGAAACGGGTGGTGCGCCAGTTGAGCGGCGGGATGCGCAAGGCGACGGGATCGAACCGGAGCGCCTGTGAACCGTTGCCGTCCTCGGTGAGCCGTCCCAGGCCCCCGCCCCCGCGGGCGTCGTAGCGAAAGCGGGGATAGGCGCCGATCACCAGGCCGCAGCCCGCCAGGGTGTGGAGAACGCCGTCAGCCATCGATCTGGACCTCCGCCTGGGTGGGATAGGGGATCTCGATCCCTTCGGCGGCGAACAGGGCCAGCAAGGCCCGGTTGAGGCGGGCCACCTCATCCTTGAACGCCGCGTAGGTGGGCTGGGAGGAGCGGTAGTCGTAGGTGAAGTCGTAACTGAAGTCGTTGATGGCCATCAGGCGACAGGCGCGGAAGGCCGCCAGGGGTTCGCGATCGAACAGACCGGCGATCAGTGCCGGGATGCGTTGCAGCTGCTCCGGACTGGTGTTGTAGGCCACGCCGATCACCATGCGGGAACGGATCACCTGATCGAGGAGCTGCCGCAAACGCAGCAGGACTGATTCCCGGAGGCTGAGGTAATCGGTCCAGTTGGGGGCCTGAATCTGCCCGCAGCAGCGCAGGAGCAACTCTTCATCGTGCGCCACCTGGTCGATGAACACCTGGGCGTTCGTCAATCCAGGCAGCTCATCAGCCAGAAAGGTGCGGCTGTAATGCAACAGATCCTGTAACTGATCCGGCGTGAGAGTCCCAGGAAGGGGGAGATGCAACTCAAAGACGTGCAACACCAGATCCGGCGACCGATCCGATCGCAGGGAGTAGTTGACGATCGTCTCCTCATCGACGATCGAATTGGGAATGGTGATGCGGCTCTCGTGGGTCTGCAGCTCCAGGGAACGCAGGCCGATCTTGGTGACATAGCCCAGATTCGTGCCGATGCGGCAGAACTCACCCACCCGCAGTGGGCGGTCGGTCTGGATGGACAAGCCGGCGAACAGATTGCCCAGCAGCTTTGAGGCGCCCAGGCCGATGGCCAGGCCGGGCACGGCGGAAAAGGCCAGCACGGTGGAGGACGGCAAGCCCAGCAGGATCAGCAGCCGGTACATCAGGGAAACTGCGAAGATGGCCCCCAGCACCCGGCAGACGGGCATCACCAGATTGCTGACGCGGCTCAGCTGCAGGGGGTTGCGCCGTCCGCGCAGAATCGTGATCCACTCCGCCAGGCTGCGGCCGAGGGCCTCCATCAGGAAGAAGCTGAACAACCCCGCCCAGCAGAAGTAGAGCGTGTAGAGCAGAAACATCAGCACCTGCAGGGGCAGGCCGGTGACGTTGACGTAGTGATCGAGCAGCAGTTCCACCAGACGAATCAAGGGAAGGGCAATCCCCGCCAGCAGCACCCGGTGCCAGGCGATGTTGTCGACTTGCCAGATCTGCATGGGTGTGAGTGGCTTACTGGCAGCCCGTTCTGTCATCCGATAGGTGCCAAGCAGGGCCAGCACCAACCGAAACTGAATGACGGCGAAGACCGCCAGCGCCAGCAACCCCAACACAATCTGAAACAGGGTCTGGTCCCATAGGTGGGACTCCAGCACGTTGCGGCGCAAACCCTGGGGAATGTTGAGGTACCACTTGGGCGGCAGGATGTAGCCGGGCCTGAGGCTGAAGGCGTCATAGATCGCTGGCGTCAGCAACGGGGAGGCGCTGGCGGAGGACGCCACCTGATCCTTGATCTCTTCATAGAGGCTGGGGATCTGAGCCACCGTGGCGGCCGAAAAGATGTAGCCGTGATCACGGCCCTCGTGGGAACCTTCATCGGTCAGGGTCAGGGAAGTGCCTGGGATGGTCCAGCTGGCGCTGGGGTGCACCCGTGCCTCGTTCAGTACCTTCATCCCAGCCACATCAGGAAGTTCGAAAGGCTTGCGGCTGTGGGTGAAGACATAATCGAGAATCACCTTGAGTTTGAGGGCATATTCTTCGGCGAAATCCCCCCGGATGCTCTGGGGGATCTCCGACACATCCAGGGCCTTCACCGCTTCCTTGAAATAGCTGTTGATCAACTCCTGCTTCTGCTTCACCTCGCTCGACCAGAACAGTCCAGGGGTCTCCGGGGCCATGGCCTCGAGGCGCGCGGTGTCGCGACTCACCTGGGCCATCACCACGTAGAAATTGAGCAGGGTGGCTCGCGGACTGTCCCCCACCACCTGGTTGAGGGGGGCATCGGTCCATTGCTGCTTCAGGTCCAGCAGCTGGCCATGGAACGGTTGGCTCTCCAGGGGCACAAAGGCTTCCCTGGCCACGGCGGGGGGGGCGGCCCCCTGGCCGGCGAGGCCCATCAGTGGAAGCAGCCAGGCGATCAGGAACGCCAGCAGCAGACGGATCAGACGGGGCACCCGGACGCCACGGCACGTGTCCCGAATGATGGCGGCTCAGAGCGCCGGCAACACCTGGCGGTAACCGTTCGCCTCGCACACCCGCAGGGGGGTGGCGAACAGTGCACTGAGGGGGGCGTCCTGCAGCAACTGGGCGGCGGGGCCGTCGCCCACCACCTTGCCCCCGCGCAGCAGCACGCAACGGCTGATCTCGGGCAGGATCGCCTCGATCTGGTGGGTCACCAGCAGCAGCGTGGTGCCGGCGCGGGCCAGCTCACTCAGGATCGCCAGCAGCTGATGTTTCGCCTTCAGGTCGAGGCCGTTGGTGGGTTCATCCAGCACCAGCACCTCGGGGCCATGCACCAGGGCCCGGGCCAGCAGCAGGCGCCGCCGCTGCCCGTCGGAGAGCTGGGCGTAGGGGCGCTCGGCCAGATCGGCCAGCCCCAGCTGCTCCATCAGCGCCGCCACGTGCCGGTGCTGGGTGGTGGTGGCCACCTGGCTGCGGCCGATTCCCACCGAGCCGAAGAAGCCGGAGAGCACCACATCGGCGGCCGGCACCCGGCCCCCGTAGGTGGCCTGCAGATCCTGGGACACCAGCCCGATGCGACCGCGCAGCTCCCAGAGATTCACCGTTTCGCTGCCGAAGAGCCGCAGGTGGGAGCCGGGCCTCACCACCGGATACAGCTCGCGGCTGAGCAGCTTCACCAGCGCGCTCTTGCCGGAGCCGTTGGGGCCCAGCACCACGGTGTGCTCGCCGCGATGCAGCAGCAGGGAGAGATCCTCGAAGACACGGCGGGGGCCCAGCCAGGCCTCGACGGCCTGGAGCTCGACATAGGGGGTCGCATCGGCCATGGCGGCCATCATGGCGAGGGAGGAGGCCGCCATCCGGAGCCTTCAAGAACGAAAGGTCCCCCCAGGGCTTTTCACTTGCCATTCCCCACCCAGGACCAGCTTCAACCGATCCCAAGCCGCTCCCGCAGCAGGCACAGGGGCTGATGTTCGCAGGAACGAAAATCAAATCGGTTGATGTTTCGAAGCCTCGCCTTCCTTCCCAGGGCCAGGCCCTCATCAAAGGAAGGCAGATGGCTGCGGTCGAATCGATAGGGCCGGGGGTAGAGCCGCAGGGAGCAGAACTTGAAGATGGCGAGGTGCAGAGCTTTCGTCCGCAGGTCGTTGCCCATCGTGAAGCCGACAACAAACGCCTCATCGTGCAGCGAGAATCCTCTACCCAGCAACAAGTGCAGGCAATCATGCCGGTAGAGATCGATCATCCCCGGCAAGGCCACCGGGCTGGCGGGATTCTCCAGCAATCGCACCACAAAGGGGATGGCGTTGCTTGAATCGCCCTTCATTGCGGCCAGGGAATCCCCGAGCCGCTGGTATCCTTCAACCTGGATGGCACAACTCATCCCAGCTACTCCTTGATGAATGTTCTGGTGACGGGCTAGACGACGATCAGACAATCAATCAATGGGTCAGTTGATACGTTCCGTGGAACAAGAGGCGTCGTGGAAAGGCGCTGATCACGCCAATCTCAGCAAGGGAAATAGTCAGTCATAAAATCTTAAGAGCGATGCCACCCAACCGTCCCTGCCTGTGCCTGAATGACGACAGAGCCTTGCGCCTCTGGCCTGGAACGCACAGCGCCTGGGGACGGCATGGGAGTGCCTCGACCTCCTGGTGACGGGGGCGGGAAGCGCTTCGATCAGTTCCCCAGCTGAGCCGAGCCATCCAGGGCCGCCTCCCTGGTGCCCTCCTGGCCGGCGGGACGACCCCAGCCGAGCTTGCGTTCCAGCTTCTGGATCATCTTCCCGGCCAGATCCAGGCCGGTGGCCGCTTCGATCCCTTCGAGCCCCGGGCTGGAGTTCACCTCCAGCAACAGGGGCCCGCGGTGGGAGCGGAGGATGTCGACGCCGGCCACATCAAGCCCGAGGGCCTTGCAGGCCTTGATGGCCATCTGTTTTTCCGGGGCATCGAGCTGCACCATCCGGGCCGACCCCCCCTGGTGGAGGTTCGCCCGGAACTCCCCTTCGGCGGCCCGGCGCTCGATGGCGGCCACCACCTTGCCGCCGACGACGAAACAGCGCAGATCCGTGCCCCCGGCCTCCTTGATGAATTCCTGCACCAGCAGGTTGGCGTCGAGGCTCTGGAGGGCATTGATGACACTTTCCGCCGCCTTCTGGGTCTCGGCGAGCACGACGCCCTTGCCCTGGGCACCTTCCAGCAGCTTCACGATCAGGGGGGCGCCGCCCACCATGCGGATCAGGTCCACGGTGTCGAGCGGAGAATCGGCGAATCCCGTGACCGGGGTGTTGAGCCCGGCGCGGACGAACTCCTGGGAGGCGAAGAGCTTGTCGCGGGAGACGGTGATCGCGTGGGCACTGTTGAGGGACGGCACCCCCATCGATTCGAACTGCCGCGTCACGGCGCAGCCGTAGAAGGTGACGCTGGGGCGGATGCGCGGGATGACGGCATCCACCGTGCCGAGCACGTCGCCGCCGCGGTAGTGGACTTCGGGGTTGCGGGGATCCAGGCGGATGTAGCACTGCCGGATGTTGAGGAACTGCATGTGATGGCCGCGTTCCTCGCCGGCCTCGATCAGGCGGCGGTTGCTGTAGAGATCGGGGTTGCTGGCCAGCAGCACGATCCGCAGTCCGTCGTCGCGCTTGCGGACATGGGAATAGAGGGCCCGGCTCTCCTCGGCACTGAGGCTGCGCAGGTGATGGCTGCCCTCTGGGTCCACCAGGATCCGGCCCACCATGGCCTGCCGGCCGAGCAGCATTCGGTAGCCCATGGCATCCCGGTTGGCCAGCGTCAGTTCCACCTCCCAGCTCTGCTCACCCAGCACCAGGCGCTCCCGGATCACATAGCGGCTCTCGGGGACGCCGCTGGTGTTCCTCACGTCCCGCTTGGCCACCACGGGGGCCTCATGGCGCACCACCAGCACCCGATCGCCCTGGAGCGGGTGCACCTCGAAGCTCACCCAGGGCTGACCATCGCGGTCGAAGGCCACGATGTTGGTGGCATGGAGGGCGGAGGTGGCTGCCCCTGAATCCACCCGGGCCTTGATCGCCGGCAGCCCGGCGTCCGGGAAGCTGCACCACTCCTCGCTGCCCACGATGATCTTGCCGTCGAAGCTGTCCATGGATCCGGGGCGGGTGGCGCGGGGCAAGCCCACGAACCAACATGCTCGCCGGCATTTCTGACGTTGTCGACGGGGGCCGGTGCCGGCCCCTGCCGATCCTGCAGGCTGGAGTCTCTGTGCAGGCGATGGACATGGCGGAGGCTCCCTATCTGGTGGCGCTGGCCCTGCTGGAGCAGGAGGGGAAGCGGGCGCTGCCGCTGAACGGCAAGTCGTTGGCCGTGGCGGCGGCCGAAGCGCCCGATCCCGGGGACGACGGCCGCTCCATGGTGCTCGAGCTGCTGCTGCGCCAGTGGCAGCGCAGTGAGGAGGGTGCCCTGCGGCGGGCCGCCGGGGACGCGAGCCTGTTGCTGGTGCAGCTGCCGCTGGAGGTGCTTCAGGAGCAGCTGCCCCGGATCAAGGCCCGCTGGGTGGGCGGCGGCAGCACCGCCGACTTTCATTCAGAGCTGGGCGCCCTGGCGATCCGGGCCTGGAGTGTGTCGATTGCCAGGTACGAGCCGGTGCGCTTCACCGCCTGGCCCTGAGGGGCTTGTCTCGTTCGGGGCAGCGGCTGGAGGGGCGGCTGGTGAACCACAGAGCTCGTCCACGAGGCGGAAGTAGGAGCCGGGATCCCGGCGGGCCATGACCCGGGCCTCCGCTTCCCGCTGCCAGCGGCCGTCGCCGTAGAGCCGGACCAGGTCATGCTGGTCACGTCGGCTCAGGCCCCGTCGCAGGGCGTCGACGTCCAGAAACGGCGTCCCCCGCAGACAGCGGGACTGCACCGCATGCCAGCCCTCATGCAGCAGCGTGTCGTTGAGGTTGCCGCGGGGGCAGACCACGATCCGGCGGCTCTCGCGCAGGTAGAGGCCGAACAGGCCGCGCTCCGCGCAGCGGGGGTGGCTGCCAAGCACCGTGAAGCCGCGCTGCTCGAAGGCCTCCACCACCTGCTGGAACGACCAGCTTTCGGCCCGGGCGGCCAGTGGCAGCATGGCCGCCAGCAGCAGAGCGGCAAGCCCCAGGTTCGGCCGTGCGGGCCTGCGCCGCGTCATGGAACAGGCGATGGGCTGCTCATGGGTCCCGAAGGTACCGGGCCGGACCATCAGGATGGGGTGCGACCCGCCCGAGCGCAACGGCCATGACCTCCCCCATCGCCCCGCCCGATGACGGTCGGCTGGCTGCGCTGCAGCAGGAGTTCGAGCACGACGCCAGCTTCAACCAGGTGTTCGTGGTGCTGACCGTCGGCGCCACCCTGATCGCCTCGCTGGGCCTGCTGGCCAACAGCCCCGGGGTGGTGATCGGCGCCATGGTGGTGGCCCCCTGGATCATGCCCCTGCAGGCGATGGCGTTCGAGATCCTGCGGGGGCGGCTGCCGATGTTCCTGCGGGCCCTGCGCACCCTGATGCTGGGGGTGGTGATCTGCGTCCTGCTGGCGATGGCGGTGGGCCATCTGGTGGCGTTCCCCAGCTTCGGCAGCGAGGTGATGAACCGCACCAGTCCCAACCTGCTGGATCTGGGGGTGGCCCTGGTGGCTGGTGCGGTGGCGATGTACGCCAAGCTCCGCAAAGACGCGATCTCGGCCCTGGCCGGCCTGGCCATCGCCGTGGCCCTGGTGCCGCCGATCTGCGTCGTGGGGATCCTGCTGGCCTCCTCCTTCTGGGGGCAGGCCTATGGGGCGCTGCTGCTGTTCGCCACCAACCTGCTGGGAATCATGGTGGGGGCCATGGCGTCGCTGGGGACCCTCGAGAAGGTGTATCGGCGCCGGCTGTTCCACAGCCGCCTGGGCCTCACCAGCGTGGCCCTTACCGCCCTGCTGGTGATCCCCCTGGGCAGCAGTTTCTTCCGCCTGTTGAGCCGCTCCCGCCAGGAGACGAAGGCCCAGCAGCTGGAGGCCGGCATCAAGAAGTGGCTGCGCAGCAGCACGATCACCCTCGGCGGCGATCCCGCCATCGATCTGGTGGGCCTGAGCATCGACTGGCAGCAGAACCCTCCCCTGATCCGCGCACGGGTGAGGGTGACCAATCCGGACCTGCCCACCGCCACTCAGGTGGCCGCCGTGCAGGACTTCATCAACGCCAGACAGGCCCCCCTGCGTTTCCGCTTGGTGGTGCAACGCACCGCCGTGGACCTGATCGGCCCGGAAACCGCACCGAATCCCGCTGCGCTGGAGGTGCTGCCGCCACCAACGCTGCCGTTGCTGCCGCGCGCACCGGAGGCGGAGGAACTGGAGGAAAAGCCATAGCTCGACAGGAAAGCTTCATTTCCCCTCAGTGGCCCTTGTCACCTGTGAGTCCTCTCTTAACCAAAGGCCCGCTCAACGTCGCCTAGATGCAAGGCATCCAGTGTCGTGAAGCCAGTGACTCTCCCCCTTCAGCGAACCATCACCCAGCTGCGTCGTTCCTGCCTGCCGATGGGGCTCATGGCGCTGATGTTCAGCATCAGCGCCTGCGGCGGTGGTCGCCGGCTGCCTTCGCTCAACGGTGCCGGGGCCTCCTTCCCCGCCCCGGCCTACCAGCGCTGGGCTGCCGACTACAAGACCGCCAAGGGTTACCTCGTCAACTACCAGTCGGTGGGATCTGGGCAGGGGGTGCGCTCGTTTCTGGCCGGTTCGGTGGATTTCGGCGCCACCGATGAACATCTCAGCGATGCGAATTTCAAGGAGGGCATGGCCGGCAAACGGGGCGCCGTGCAGATCCCGATGCTGGGCGGCACGATCAGCCCGGCTTACAACAATTCCGACTGCCCCGGCCTCAAGCTGACCCAGGCCCAGCTCGCCGACATCTTCCTTGGCAAGATCACCAACTGGAGCGCCCTGGGCTGTCCGGCCAGGCCCCTCACCGTGGCGCACCGTTCCGATGGTTCCGGCACCACCTTCAACTTCACCAATTCGCTCGCCTGCTTCTCGCCGGAATGGAAGAAGAGGGTGGGCGTCGGCAAGGCGGTGCAATGGCCCGTGGGGCTGGGTGCCAGGGGGAACGAGGGGGTGGCCGGTCTGATCCAGAACACCCCCGGCTCGCTCGGCTATGTGAACCAGGCCTTCCTGCGGGGGGCGGTGAAGCCGGCGGCGCTGCAGAACAAGGACGGGAAGTTCGTCCTTCCGGATGCGAGCTCAGGTGCGGCAGCCTTGAACAACGTCGTCCTTGATGAGCGTCTGGGAGGGGAAGACTGCAACCCCAAAGGGGCTGAAAGCTACCCGATCGTGGCCTTCACCTGGATCCTGGCTTACGAGAGCGGACAGGGTGCTGAGAAGGCGGAAGCCATGCGCACCTTCCTGCTCTGGTCGCTGGAGGAAGCTCCCCAGCAGCAGGCTGCGAAGCTGGGCTTCGTTCCCCTCAGCGGCGACGTGCTGAAGCGGGTCAAGGCGGAGGTGGCCAAGATCAAGGGCTGATCCAGCCGCCGCTGTGACCGCCGAGACTGCCACCGGTTCGCCTCGAGACGATGAACGTCCGTGCCATGGATCCGTCGAGCGAGCCGGAGGGCCGGCCCCGGTTGCGGCGACTCTGGTTTTTCGGCCGGGTGGGCCTGCTGCTGCTCGGGATTGAAGGCTGCAGGGTTCTGGTGCACCGGCAGCACTGGGAGGTGCTGACCCCCAATCCCCTCTTCTCGGCCCTGGTGGCCTCGGAGGTGTTCCTGCTGGGCTTCCTGCTGAATGGGGTGCTGACCGATTACAAGGAAGGCGAGAAGCTTCCGGGTGAACTGGCCGCCGCCCTGGAGTGCATCGCCCTGGAGGTGCAGGGCCTGCCGCTGCTGCAGCCCGACGCCGAGGTGATGGGGAGCCTGGCGCTGCTGGCGGTCTTCAGCGAAGCGCTCCTGGCCTGGATGCAGGAGGCCGGGCCGAGCCTGGCGCTGCTGGAGCAGCTCAACGAACTGCAGTTGGCGATCGAGCGGCTGGGCTGCCTGAATCCAGCACCACTGCAGGCGCGCCTGCTGCTGGAACTGGCCCATATCCGCCGGGGCGTCCAACGCATCGATGTGATTCGCACCACCACATTCGTCCCTTCCGTCTACGGGATTGCCTACATCGGAACGGGGGTGCTCACCGTCGGGCTTGTACTCTGCCGGATCGAGCCCTTCGCCGAATCCCTCTTTTTCATCGGTGTGATCTCTTTCCTGCTGATCAAGTTGCTGCTGCTGATCACCGATCTCGACAACCCTTTCGGGGCCGCCCATGCGCTGTCGGTGGAGAACGTCTCGTTGCTGCCCGTCGCCGATGCCGTGCAGCGGCTCCAGCGGGTGGCGGAGCCAAGCTCCACTGGCTGATCAATCCGTGTTGGTGCATTGACCAGGATCCATTCCGTGGACGGCGAAAGGGCTGTGCTGGTGGCGATCATGTGGAGCGTGGCTTTTGCGGCGGTTGCGGCGTCAGCTTGGAAGGTAGAGACGACCCTCGCCGGCGTCGTACTCGAACAGCTCCCCATAGCGACCCCAGTCCACCGCCGTGGCGAGCTGGCGCTCCGCCTCCTCGATCGGGAAGTAATCGTCCCAGATCCCCAGGAAGAAGTCGGAGCGCATGGCGCCGTTGGCCTTCTCCCTGAGGGTGAGCACGATGGCGTTCAGCACCGGGATGTGCGCCATGGCCTGCTGGCGGAACAGGTCCTTGCTGCGCAGGATGGTGGTGGTGGCGAAGTCCCGTCCGACCGGGGTGAGACGGACATCGCCATTGGCCACCTGGGCGAAGCCGAGCATCACGGCCGCATCCAGCAAGGGCAGGAGATCATCCACGGCCAGCTGGAGGCGCTCCGCCAGCACGGGGATGTCGTCGATGTCCTCCCCCTTCTCCACGATCAGCTCGAGCAGGCCGCTGATTCCCCCGACCCGCACATGGGGCAGGGGCCGCGCGAAGGGAGAGAGGGTGGCCTGCACCACTGAGGGTTCGGCCCGGCCCGCACCGATCTCAGCGCTGACCTCGATGTCGGGATTGGTCATGGCCGCATAGATGTAATCCACCAGCACCTTGAAACGCGGATGGCTGCGGTCATGGGGGCGGGGAAGGTTGATCGGCAGTTCACCGCGGATGCGGCCGGGCTTGGAGCCGAGGATGACCACCCGATCGGCGAGATAGACCGCCTCCTCGATGTTGTGGGTGACGATCAGGATGCTCTTGGAGGGAAACGTGCCCGCGTTCCAGAGGTCGTCGATCTCCCCGCGCAGGTTCTCGGCGGTGAGCACATCGAGGGCGCTGAAGGGCTCGTCCATGAACAGCACTTC
This sequence comes from uncultured cyanobacterium, assembly GCA_903917565.1. Classification (GTDB taxonomy): domain Bacteria; phylum Cyanobacteriota; class Cyanobacteriia; order PCC-6307; family Cyanobiaceae; genus Cyanobium. The sequence continues at coordinate 49,322 of CAIXBB010000011.1, forward strand.
GGGCTCCAGCACGAAGGCGCGGGCAAACCCCACCCGCTGCTTCATCCCACCGGAGAGCTCCTTGGGGTAGGCACTCTCAAAGCCATCGAGGCCGACGATGTCGATGGCCTTGAGGGCGCGCTCGCGGCGCTCGCTGCGGTCGACATGGCGGGCGGCCAGCCCCAGTTCCACGTTGTCCTGCACCGTGAGCCAGGGCAGCAGGGCGAAGCTCTGGAACACCATGGCCAGGTTGGGGTTCGCGCCCCGCAGAGGTACACCGTTGCTGCTGACGGCACCCTGGCTCGGCCGGATCAGGCCCGACATGATCCGCAGCAGGGTGCTCTTGCCGCTGCCGCTGCGCCCCAGCAGGGCCACCACCTCACCAGCGCGCACCGTGAGGCTCACCCCATCGAGCACCGTGAATTCCCCCTTGCCATCGGGCAGGGGGAAGCGCTTCGAGACGTGGTCGACGCTGATCAGGGACATGACGAACTCATAGCTGGTACTTCCGCTCCGCCAGGTCGTAAAGGGGCCTCCAGAGCAGTCTGTTGATGCCGACGACGAACACACTCATCATCCCAATCCCGAGGGCGATCCGGGGCCAGTCGCCTGCGCTGGTGGCCTGGGCGATGTAGGCCCCCAGGCCATTGGCGCGGAGGGTGGTGCCGCCCCAGCTCACCACCTCGGAGACGATGCTGGCGTTCCAGGCCCCGCCGCTGGCGGTCACCCCACCGGTGACCCAGGCCGAGAAGATGCCGGGGATGATCAGTTTCCGCCAGCGCTGGACGCCGCTCAGACCCACGTCGTCGGCCATCTCCCGCAGGTCGGAGGGAATGGTCTGGGCGCCGGCGATCGAGTTGAACAGGATGTACCACTGGGCCCCGAGGGCCATCAGCAGGATGGAGCCCCAGTCGATGCTCACGTGGGTGCGGATGAAGAAGACGGTGGCGAAGGGGAAGATGAAGTTGGCCGGGAAGGAGGCCAGGAGCTGCACCAGCGGCTGGAGCAAGCGGGCCAGGCGTGGGTTGAAGCCGATCGCCACCCCGATCGGCGTCCAGATCAAGGTGGCCAGCAGCAGCAGGATCGTGACGCGCCCAAGGGTATGGACGCCCAGCCGGAAGGCTGTGGCCACCTCCGTGATCCCGACGGTGACGAGCACGAAGTGCACCAGCCAGGTGAGCAGCGCCCCGATACCCAGCAGCAGGGCCAGGTTGTAGAGCCGATCGTCCCGTGGCGTCTCCGGCTCGACCGCGTCATCGCCCACGGTCCCCAGCAGATGGGACATCAGCCGATCGAGGGCTTCGAAGGCCGGCGACAGGGTCTGGGCGAGCAGGCTGGGCACGCGGGCCGCCGTCAGCAGGTCGTACACCCATGACTGGGGGGCGTCGCCGGAGCTGCTCTGCTCGAGGCGGAACTTATCGGACCAGGCCACCAGGGGGCGCCAGAAGAGCTGGTCGACGAGCAGGATCACCACCACCATCGTGGCAATGGCCCAGCCCAGGGCCGCGAGATCCTCGGCCGCCACGGCCGCCGCCACGTAGGAGCCGATGCCGGGCAGGGTGTAGTCCTGGTTGAGGACGCTGATGGCTTCGCTGGCGGCCACGAAGAACCAGCCACCACCGAAGCTCATCATGGCGTTCCAGAGCAACGGAATCGCCGCTGATGGCACCTCCAACCGGGTGAACCGCTGCCAGCGGGAGAGCCGATAGAGGGTGGTGGCTTCGATCAGCTCCTTCGGCACCGTCCGCAACGACTGGTAGAAGGAGAAGGTCATGTTCCAGACCTGGCTGGTGAAGATCGCGAAGATCGACGCCGCCTCCAGGCCCAGGAGGCTGCCGGGGAACAGGGCGATGAAGCCGGTCACGGTGATCGAGAGAAAGCCCAGCACCGGCACCGACTGGAGGATGTCGAGCAGGGGCACCAGCAGGCGTTCGGCGCGGCGGTTGTGGGCCGCGATCGAGCCGTAGATCAGTGTGAACAGGGTGGAGCAGCCCAGCGCGATGAACATGCGCAGGCTGGAGCGTCCGGCGTACTCGGGGAGGTTGCGCGGATCGAGGGAAATGGTCGGGCTGACATCCGGGGGCTGGAAGCTGACCATGGCCCCGGACCCCAAATGGGCGACCAGGCCCAGCAGGGTCAGCACCGCGAGCATGACGGCCAGATCGGGCCAGCCGAAAGAGCCCCGCCGTAACGGTTCCGGTAAGGGCAGCGGCTTCATCCTGGTCGCTCCCCGGCGAGGCGCACTGTAGGGGGCGGATCCTCAGGCACGGGTAGGGTTCAAGACCGGGCAGGAAGACCATGGCGCTTCGACTCCGCTGGCCCGTCGAGAGCAACCGGGTGGCGGAGGCTCCAGGGGCGTCGCCACAGCAGGAAGGCCAGGGCGAATCGGCCAACGAGCAACTGCTGCGCGCCGCCAGGGAAAGCACCGATGAATTGCTTGTCCGGCTGAACACCAGCCCCGAAGGGCTGAGCGCCCTGCAGGCGGAACTGCGCCTGGCCAAAGTCGGGCCCAATCAGATCGCCCATGAGAAACCCGTCTCCTGGGTGGTGCAACTGCTCAAGACGTTCAGGAATCCGCTGGTGATCCTGCTGGCCTCCCTGGCGGCCCTTTCCCTGCTGACGGGGGACAGCAAGGCCGCAGTGATCATCACCGCCATGATCCTGTTCAGCGTGCTGCTGCGCTTTTCCCTGGAGTACCGATCGCTGCGGGCGGCTGAATCCCTGCGCCGGTTGGTGCACACCACAGCAACAGTCAAGCGGCACGATGCCCGCAAGGACATCAGCCCGGGCCTGGCGGCCGACCTCGGCCTGCAGCTGAGCGCGGAGGCACCCGGACATCAGGAGGAACCGATCGATCGGCTCGTGCCAGGGGATGTGGTGGTGCTCGCCGCCGGTGACATGATCCCGGCTGATGTGAGGGTGCTGAGCGCCAAGGACCTGTTCGTCAGCCAGGGCGCCCTCACCGGGGAATCCCTGCCGGTGGAGAAGCATGGCCTGCTGCCTCCCCATCAGAGGGAGATCACCGAGCCCCTGGAGCTGGAGAACCTCTGCTTCCTGGGCACCAACGTGATCAGCGGGACCGCCACGGCGGTGGTGGTGGAGACCGGGGATCGCACCTGCCTGGGAACCCTGGCCAAAACGGTGACGGGTGTGCGCAGCCGCACCAGCTTCGATCGGGGCATCAGCGATGTGAGCCTGCTGTTGGTGCGCTTCATGGCCGTGATGGCTCCCGCCGTGTTCCTGATCAACGGCATCAGCAAGGGCAACTGGGGCGAAGCCTTCCTGTTCGCCCTGTCTGTGGCCGTGGGATTGACGCCGGAGATGCTGCCGATGATCATCACAGCCAATCTGTCCCGTGGCGCCATCGCGATGGCCAGGCAGAAGGTGATCGTCAAGAACATCGACGCGATCCAGAACCTCGGTGCGATGGACATCCTCTGCACCGACAAGACCGGCACCCTCACCCAGGACCGCATCGTGCTCGAAAAGAACTTTGACTTTCACGGCAGGGAATCCGAGGAGGTGCTGCAACTGGCCTATCTCAACAGCGTTTACCAGACGGGTCTCAAGAGCCTTCTGGATGTGGCGGTGCTCGAGCATGCCGAACTCCACGCGGCGCTCAAGGTGGAGAAGAACTTCGTCAAGATCGATGAAATCCCTTTTGATTTCCAGCGACGCCGCATGTCGGTGGTGGTCGAGGAGGAGAACCACCACCACGAGCTGATCTGCAAGGGGGCCTTGGAGGAGATCCTGATGGTGTGCACCACCCTGAAGGATGGAGAGGCCATGGCGCCTTTGGACGCTGTCCGCCGCCAGCAAGTGCTGAGCCTGGGGGAGGGACTGAACAACGATGGCCTGCGCGTGATCGCCGTGGCCTACAAGGAAGTCCCGCTCCAGGACCTCCCCTACGCCGTGGAGGACGAGGCTGATCTCATCTTCGTGGGGCTGATCGCCTTCCTCGATCCTCCCAAGGATTCGGCTGCGCAGGCGATTCGCGATCTCAAGCTTGGTGGGGTGGCCGTGAAGGTGCTCACCGGGGACAACCCGGTGATTGCCCGAAAAACCTGCAAGGACGTGCACCTGGCCGTGGAGGAGGTGCTGCTGGGGCAGGAGATCGAGGCCATGGATGAGGCCACGCTGGGGGAGAGGGTGGAGGCGACGACGATCTTCGCCAAGCTGTCGCCGCTGCAGAAATCAAGGATCATCAAGTCGCTGCGGAACCGCGGCCATGTGGTGGGCTTCATGGGAGACGGCATTAATGACGCCGCCGCCCTGCGCGAAGCCGACATCGGTTTCTCGGTGGACACGGCGGTGGACATCGCCAAGGAATCGGCCGACATCGTGCTGCTGGAGAAGAGCCTGTTGGTGCTGAATGCGGGGGTGATGGAGGGACGCCGCACATTCGGAAACATCACCAAGTATATCAAGATGGGCACCAGTTCGGCGTTCGGCAACATGTTCAGCATGCTGGGAGCCAGCATCGTGCTGCCATTCCTGCCGATGCTGCCGGTGCAGATCCTGCTGAACAACCTGCTCTACGACTTCTCCCAGACCGGCATTCCCTTTGATCATGTCGATCGGGACTATCTGGAGGTTCCGCGTCAGTGGAGGTTGAACGACATCAGGAGTTTCATGGTGTTCATCGGCCCGGTGAGCTCCCTGTTCGACTATGCCACGTTCGCCCTGATGTGGTTCGTCTTTTCCGCCAATTCGGTGGAGCATCAGGCCCTGTTCCAGACCGGCTGGTTTGTTGAAAGTCTGATGACCCAGACGCTGATCGTGCACATCATCCGTACCCGCCATATCCCCTTCCTGCAGAGCAACCCGGCGCCCCTGATGGCCCTGTGCACCCTGGTGGTGATGGCCACCGGTATCGCGATTCCCTACACACCGATCGGCTCGGCGCTGGGGATGGTGCACCTGCCGCTCGCTTACTACGCCTGGCTGGCTGCCATCCTAGTCTGCTACTGCCTCCTCACCCAGCTGGTGAAGACGTGGTACGTGCGTCGATTTGGTTACAGCTGACGCGAGGAGAACGATGAAGTTCAAGGACTACTACGCCAGCCTTGGCGTTGAGCGCGACGCCACGGCCGAGGAGGTCAAGAAGGCTTACCGGAAACTGGCGCGCCAGTACCACCCCGATGTGGCCAAGGAGGAGGGGGCCGAGGAGCGCTTCAAGGAGATCAGCGAGGCCTACCAGACCCTCTCCGATCCGGAGAAGCGCCAGGCCTACGACGACCTCGGCCGCCACCGCCCCGGGGAGGACTTCAACCCCACTCCCGAATGGGACAGCCGCTTCTGGCGCGGTGGCGGTCAGCAGGAGGTGGATCTGGCCGACCTGTTCGAGCAGATGGGCTTCGGCGGCGGCACCGGTGGCCCCCGGCGGCCGGGGGCGGACTTCCCGATCCGCGGCCAGGACGTCGAGGTGGCCACCGAACTCAGCCTGGAGCAGGCCGCCCGCGGCACCGAGGTGTCGTTCTCGCTCAGCGTTCCCGTCCGGGGGGCCGATGGCCGCGTCGAGAAACAGTCCCGCAGCGGCCGGATCCGGGTGCCCCGCGGTGTGGTGGAGGGGGAGCGGCTGCGGGTGCCCGGCAAGGGGGGCGACGGCATCGCCGGGGGCGCCCCCGGGGATCTCTATCTGGTGATCCGGCTGGCGCCCCATCCCCGCTTCCGGGCCGTGGGGCACGACCTCTACCTGGAGCTGCCGATCGCCCCCTGGGAGGCGGCCCTGGGGGCCGAGATCAGGGTGCCCAGCCTCGATGGCCCGGTGACGGTGAACCTGAAGCCGGGGATGCGCAGCGGCCAGAAGCTGCGCCTGGCCGGCAAGGGCCTGCCCCACCGGCGCGACGGGGCGGGGGATCTCTACGGTGTGGTTCAGATCGTGCTGCCCGAACAGATCGGTGAACGGGAGCAGGCGCTGTACCGCGAACTCGCCGAAGCCTCGTCGTTCCACCCCCGCCACCACCTCGAAGGACCCACCACCGATGGCTGACGACCTGCTGATCCCCGACGATGACACCGACGCCTGCACCGTGGCGCTCGAAGAGCTGCTGGCCGCCTCGGGGCTGGTCCACGAGGAGGTGAGCGAACTGGTGCAGTTCGGCGTCTTCCGCTGCGCCGGCCATGCACCGCAGTGGACCTTCCACACCCACACGGTGATCCTGGCCCGCCGCGCCGCCCGCCTGCGGGACGACTTCGGCCTCAACGTGCCGGGGATGGCCCTGGCCCTCACCTACCTGGAGCGGATCGAGGCGCTGGAGGGCCGGCTGCGGGAGCTGGAATCCCAGCTGCCGCGGTGATCCGCAGCAGCCTCTGGGGCCGCCTACAGCCCCACCTTGCGGCGGCCCCAGGCCATGCCGGCCGCATAGCCGATCGCCGGCAGCAGCAGCACAGGCCGCAGGGGGATCTGCACCAGCAGAACGATGCCCATCAGCCAGGGCAGCAGCAGCAGGGTCCCGAAGGCCAGCTGGCTGAAGCGGGAGCGGCGCGCCAGGCGACCCGAGCCCTGCACCAGGCGGGGAACGCCCTTGCCCAGCCCATAGCCCACTAGGAGCGTGTCGCACATAGATCCGCGCAGGACCTCTCCACAGACGCCTGTCAATCCGCCCAGATCCCTGTGACTGCAATGGTTCTGAGCTAGAGAATGGGGCATGGTCAAGCCCAAGTCCTTCCGCCCCTGGAACC
>CAIXBB010000012.1 GCA_903917565.1 uncultured cyanobacterium
GGCGAAGGTGGTGCCGGTGAGCCAGCCGCCCAGGGCCAGATAGGCCGTGGGGAACAGGAGCAGACCGGACCAGCCCACGAAAACGAAGCGGTCGCGCTTGAGCCAGTCGTCGAGGACGTCGAACCATCCACGCGTGGCCGGTGCGCGCCCTAGGGCGATCGTCATGGGTGAAAGCGGTGCGGAAGACCCGCAGGGCTGTGGGTTACCGGGGGATGGTAACAACGTTGATCCGCCCCCTGCGCCAGGCGACACGGGCTGAAACTGACGCCTCCGGCACGCTTCACGGCAGGATGGCCACCCACTGCCCCTTCTTCCCGCATGGCTTCGCCCGCCGTCGATTCCCTTCCGGCCGACGAGCAGGTGCTGGAGCAACCGGTGCTCGGCTCCCGGCGTCTCTCCAACCTGCTGGTGGCGGCCGCCGTCAGCATCGGTGGCCTTGGTTTCGTGCTCACGAGCGCCTCCAGCCGCTTCGGCCGCGATCTGCTGCCCATCGGCCACCCCGCCGCCCTGGTCTGGGTGCCCCAGGGGCTCGTGATGGGGCTCTACGGGGTGGCGGCGCTGCTGCTGGCCACCTACCTATGGCTGGTCATCGGCATCGATGTGGGGTCGGGCAGCAACCGCTTCGATCGGGCGGTCGGCGAGGCCAGGATCAGTCGCCGTGGCTTCCGCCAGCTGATCGAGGTGGTGATCCCCCTGCGGGAGATCCAGGCGGTGAAGGTGGAGGTGCGGGATGGTCTCAGTCCCCAGCGGCGCCTGGCCCTGCGGGTGCAGGGTCGCCGGGACATGCCCCTGACCCGGGTGGGCGAACCGATGCCCCTGGCCGACCTGGAGCTGGCCGGTGCCCGCCTGGCCCGTTTCCTGGGTGTTCCCCTGGAGGGCCTCTGAACATGCGAGAGCGAACCAATCCCGCGTCTCTGGGCTGGCGGCTGCTCCTGCTGTTGCTTCTCGCCCTGACGCCCCTCGGCCTGGCGGCCTGCGCCGCCGACACCGGCAACAGTCCCCTGGGATGTGAAGCGGCCACCACCCCCTGCCTGCAGGGCACGGCGGTGGTGGCCATGGACACCAGCAAGGGACCAGTGGAACTGCGCCTCGATGGCGCGGCGGCCCCCCTCACGGCGGGCAACTTCGTCGATCTCGTTCGGCGGGGGGTCTACAACGGCACGGTCTTTCATCGGGTGGTGCGGGATCCGGTGCCCTTCGTGGTGCAGGGCGGCGATCCCAGCAGCGCCGACCCCAAGGTGCCCGCCGGTGACTACGGCTCGGGCAGCTTCGTGGACCCTGCCAGTGGCGAGTCCCGACTCATTCCCCTGGAGCTCAAGCTCAGCGGCGCCAAGCAACCCCGTTACGGAGAGGAGATCTCCACCCCGACCGCCACGCGCCAGCTTGTCCTCACCCACGAGCGTGGCGCCATTGCCATGGCCCGCTCCAACGATCCCAACTCCGCCAGCGCCCAGTTCTACGTGGCCCTGCAGGCGCTACCTGAGCTGGATGGCCGTTATGCAGTGTTCGGCCGGGTGAGCAAGGGGATGGAGGTGATCGACCGGATCCAGCAGGGGGACAAGCTGATCAAGGCCCGGGTGATCCAAGGGGGCACCCTGGTGCAGAACAGGAAGCCTTAAGGCCTTTCAGGCGGGGACGCGCTTGTCGGAGACGGTGGCCTTGAGCAGCTCGGTGTTCACCCCCGAGGCACGCTCCAGGGCCACCTTGCCCGTGCGGGCGATCTCGAGGATTCCGTAGGTCTCAAGCAGCCGCTCCAGGGCCACCAGCTTTCCCGGATCCCCCACCACTTCCAGGGTGAGGGCGTCGTCGGCGACGTCCACCACCTTGGCCCGGAAGACCTGCACCAGATCGAAGATGGCGCCGCGATTCTCCGCCGGCGCCGCCACCTTGAGGAGCATCAGCTCCCGCTCCACCGCGGGAATGGTGGAGAGGTCGATCACGCCGAGCACGTTGATCAGCTTGTTGAGCTGCTTGGTCATCTGCTCGAGGGTGCGGTCGTCCCCTTCCACCACCATGGTCAGGCGCGACATGCCCCGGTGCTCCGCAGGCCCCACCGCCAGGCTCTCGATGTTGAAGCCCCGCCGGGCGAACAGCCCAGAGATGCGGCTCAGGGCACCCGATTCGTCTTCCACCAGCACCGAGAGGGTGTGCTTCATGTCGGGCTCGTGGGCGGGGTGCGCAGGGAACCGGGGGAAAAACCGGAATCGTCTCCTCAAAGGTACGCGCCAGGGAGGCCTTCCAGTCAGCCCCTCTCCAGCTGCTCCAGCCAGCTGAGCACCGCGCCATGGAAGGCGTCGGGTGTCTCGTCGTGGGGACAGTGGCCGCAGGAGGGGACCACGTGAAGATCGAGGTCAGAGCGCAACCGCAGGCACTGCCCGGACACCTCCAAAGGCACCAGCCGGTCCTGGGCGCCCCAGACCAACAGTGTGGGCCGCCCCAGCCGTTGCAACAGCGAGACGGCGGTGGCCCGGTGCGGTCGCAGGCCCATGCCGATGCTCATGGCCCGCAGGGCACGGACCGCTCCGGGGCGTCGGGCGGGCCGGGCGATCAGCCGACGCAGCTCCTGGTCGCCGATCACCGGGTGGTGGTACGCCGACTGGATGCCAAGGTCGAGGAGGGGGGAATGGGCCAGCAGGGGAACCACCAGCTCCAGGGGAAGGAGCCGCAGCAGGCCGTGGATCACCCCCCGTTTCAGCCGCCGTCGCCAGGGGGGGCGCCGGGGGGGCCGGCGCCCGGCCATCAGCAGGCTGGGATCGGGAAGGGGCGCCGCCACCACGGCCCGCACCCACTTTGGGAAGTAGACGCTGCAGGTCAGGGCCACCAGGCCACCCAGGGAATGGCCCACCAGCACGGCCGGCTCCTGGACCACCTCCGCCAGGAAGGCCTGCACCTGGCGGGCCCACAGGCGGTTGTCCAGGGCCTGATGGCGATCCAGGCCCGGTTGGCTGGAGGCGCCGAAGCCGATCAGATCGAGGCCATAGACGCACCACCCCGCCGCCGCCAGGGTGCCGGCGTTGCGGCGCCAGTGGCCGCTTGCGGCCCCGAAACCGTGCAACAGCAGCAGCGCGGGCCCGTCAGGGGCCCCCAGGCGGCGCCAGTGGCAGCTCTGGCCGCGCCATTCCCACTGGGCGTGGTCTCCCCAGTCGGCTCCCTCCTGCGGCGCGACCTCCCCGGGGGCAGGCTGGGGGTCGGCGGACGACACCGATGGTTGCGGCAAGGAACCGGACTTGAGCGAACCCCCTCACTATTGCGAAGGGGCGGCCCTGGTGGAGACCGGTGACGGGTTCTTCCGACCCGTCTCTCGGCCGGCCAGAGACTTCGGTGTGCTGCTGGCGCGGACCCTGGCCGCCGGTGGGGCGGAGGGGCCCGTGCGGGTCCTCGACGGGATGGCGGGCTGTGGCATCCGGGCCCTTCGCTACGGCCTGGAGGGCGCTGCCACGGCAGTGTGGGCCAACGACGCCGACCCCAACCGCCTGCCCCTGCTGGAGCGCAATCTCGCCCGGTTGCCGCAGGCCGTGGAACGCCAGCTGAGCGTCTGCACCGCCCTGCAGCTTCTGGCCGGCTGCCTGGTCGAGGGGCGCCGCTTCGAGCTGGTGGACCTGGATGCCTTCGGTTGTCCCGCCGACCTTGTCACCCTGTCCCTGGAGGCGGTGGCCTTCGGCGGGGTGCATTACCTCGCCTGCACCGATGGTCGCTCGGCCACGGGCCATGACCGCCGGGCCGCGGTGCGCCGTTTCGGTGCCGCCGCCCGCGCCCACCCCGCCAGCTGGGAGATCGCCCTGCGCCTCCAGCTGGGGCTGCTGGCCAGGGCCGCCTGGGCGATGGGGCGGGGGCTCACCCCCCTGCTGAGCTTCAGCGAGGGACGGGCGTTCCGCACCGCCGTGCGTCTGGAGCGGCATCCCGCCAGCGCGGAGGAGGGCCAGCTGGGCCTGGTGGCCCATTGCCACGGCTGCGGCGATCGCAGGTGCAGAGCCTGCTGAGCCTCGGGCGCTGGCGGCCCTGCGGCTGCCCTGGGGCTCCAGCGGGCGAGGGGTCGGCCCTGGCGGTGAGCGGTCCACTCTGGATCGGCCCCCTCCAGGATCCCCCTACGCTCGCGGCGATGCTGCGGGAGGCCGAGGGGGGCGTTGCCCAGCTGGACCGGCCGGGCCGGCGGCTGCTGGAGCGGCTCCGGGACGATCCGGCCGCCACACCCCGCTGCTGGCCCGTGGCCGCGATCGCCCGCCGCCTGGGTCAGGGTCCCCCGCCGCTGGCGCACCTGGTGGCGGCGCTGACGGCGGAGGGTTTCGCGACGGCGGCCAGCGGGGTGATGGCCGGCCAGTTGCGCAGCGAGGCCCCCTGGCCCCTGGTCGTGGCTACGGCCCAGAGGCTGGTGGCCCGAAGGCTGCTAGATAGGTAGCCCGTTCCCCCTTGTCCGGGCCATGGCCTCTGAAATCTTCGGCACCGCCGCCATCTTCTGGGTGCTGATCCCCGTCGGACTGGCGGGCGGCGCGCTGCTGCTCAAGCTTCTGAACGACTGAGCGGCGCGCTGGGGCCGGACGCACCTTTAGGCTCAGCCCGCTTCCTTTGCAGGGGTCCATGAAGGTTCTTGTCATCGGTGGAACAGGAACCCTCGGTCGCCAGATCGCCCGTCGTGCACTCGACGCCGGCCACACCGTCCGCTGCGTGGTGCGCTCACCGCGCAAGGCCTCCTTCTTGCAGGAATGGGGCTGTGATCTCACCCGCGGCGACCTGCTGGAGCCCGCCAGTCTCGATTACGCCCTGGAGGGCCAGGAGGCGGTGATCGATGCCGCCACGGCCCGGGCCACCGACGGCGGCAGTGCCTATGAGATCGACTGGGACGGCAAGCAGAACCTGTTCGCGGCCTGTCGCCGGGCCGGCCTGAGCCGGCTGGTGTTCGTGTCGTTGCTGGACGCGGCCAAGCACCGCAGCGTGCCCCTCATGGACATCAAGGCCTGTACCGAGGAGTGGCTCGAGGCCTCCGACCTCGAGTACACGATCCTGCATTGTGTCGCTTTCATGCAAGGCCTGATCAGCCAGTTCGCCATCCCGGTGCTGGAGAGCCAGACCGTCTGGGTGAGCGGGGCACCGACACCGATCGCCTACATGAACACCCAGGACGTGGCCCGCTTCGCCGTGGCGGCCCTGGAGAAGCCCGAAACGATCCGGCAGGCGTTCCCCGTGGTGGGTCCAAGGGCCTGGATCACCGGAGAGATCACCCAGCTCTGCGAGCGCTACAGCGGCCGCGAGGCCCGGGTGTTCCGGGTGCCGCCGGTGTTGCTGCGGTTGATGCAGTCGGTCACGGGGTTCTTCGAAGCCAGCCTCAACGTGGCCGAGCGCCTCGCCTTCGCCGAGGTGGTGGGGGGAGGCGAGCCTCTCACGGCGCCGATGGAGGCGAGCTACGCCACCTTCGGCCTCGATCCGGCCGAAACCACCCGGCTGGAGGATTACCTCAAGGAGTATTACGACACGATCCTGCGGCGGCTGCGGGAGATGGAGTCCGACCTCGACAAGGAAGCCAAGAAGAAACTTCCCTTCTGAACCGCCCCAAGGCGCCAGTTCGTGTGTACTATTGCTGGGGTTTGCCGGCGGTCATGGCGATTTCCCAGATCAAGAATCTCCAGCGGCGTCTGGCCAACCTGGAGGAGGAGGCCATCGCCGAGCTCACCCGGGCCTGCGGCCACGAGCTCTGGGCCTCGCTGGGCTTCGATGCCTTTGACACGCTCGAGGATCCCGATCGCCGTGCTCGGGCCAACTACTACTACGGCCAGCTTCAGACGGTCAGGGAGCTGAAGGACGCCCTGGTCTGAGCAGCGCTTCCAGGCGTTTTCGCTCCTGGGGGCTCACCTCGCGCCAGGCGCCCGGAGCCAGACCCACCAGATCCAGGGGCGGGCCGCCATCCATCAGATCGATCGCCGTGCGCAGCAGGCGCAGGGTCGGCAGGCCCACGGCGGCGGTCATGCGCCGCACCTGTCGGTTCCGCCCTTCCCGCAACTCCAGTTCCAGCCAGTCGGTCGGCACCCTCAGGCGGTGGCGGATCGGCGGATTCCGCTCCGGCAGTGCGGGGTCTTCCACGGCTCTGGCCCGGGCCGGCAGGGTGAACCGTCCCTGCACCAGCACCCCCTGCCGGAGGCGCTCGAGGGCCGCAGGGCCGATGACACCCTCCACCTGCACCAGATACCGGCGCCAATGACCCCGTGCCGGGTCTGTGAGCCTGGCCTGCAGCCGCCCATCGTCGGTGAGCACCAGCAGCCCTTCGCTGTCCGCGTCCAGGCGGCCGGCGGCGTAGACGCCTGGCTGATCGATCAGGTCGGCCAAGGTGCCCCAGGGGCTGCCCGCTTCCGGACGGAACTGACTGAGCACCCCATAGGGCTTGTGGAGCAGGAGGGTGCTGGTCAACGGCCCCGCACGGTCAGGAGCTTTCCCGGGCCCGCCAGAGGTTGACCACGCCGATGGAGATCAGCAGCAGGCCCAGATCCATCGAGATGGGTGGAAGGATCATGGGGTGGGGCCAGGGGCACTCGGTCGGCTGACCCTATCGCTCCGGTCTTGCCACCGTGTGGCGCGCTTTGGGGCGGGCACGGCCGGCGCCTAAGCTGAACCTCTGTTGTTTTTAGTCCACCCTTCCCGCATGATCGAAACGTCCGGTGTGATCGAAAAGGAGCAGGGCAACGGGTTCTACCTCGTCACCCTCGAGCAGCCTGCCGGTCACCAGTGCCTCTGCCGGGCGGCGGGCAAGCTCACCAAGTTCCGGATCAAGTTGCTGGCCGGCGACAAGGTGCTGGTGGAGATCAGCCCCTACGACCTGACCCGGGGACGCATCACCTATCGGGAGCGCAATGCCGGAGCCACCGGCCCCCGCCCCGGGGGCAACCGTCCCGGCGGGCCCAGGCGCCGCTGAGGCTGGACGGAGCCGCTCAGATCTCCAGCAGGCCGTCGGTTTCGGGACGGCGGCCGAGGTGGAGATCCCTGGGCACCATCAGCACGTTGGCCTGAAGCAGCTCAGGGTGGTCTTCCAATGTGAGAAGCCACTCACGGAACTCCTCGTTGATGGCGTAGCTGTCTTCAAACAGCTCACGGCCATCGAGGGCGGCCCTGCGGGCGAGGGCCCAGCAGACCGCCACGGTCACGCGACGATGCGCCGCGGCATCGAGGGGGGCATCGGAAGGACCGTCCTTGTCGCTGGAGTCGTCTCTTGGCCTGTCCATCGGGGTGATCTCGGTGGATGTCCTGTGGTGCCCACGTTGGCTGCTGGTGGACGCGTCGATGGTGTTGGTAGTCACAACGTTGCAGGAAAAACGCCTGCAACAACCCGAATGCAGCCAACTTTAAGCCAATCGGCGCCGAAAGGACGGCAGCACGGGCCCGCTGATGCTGAGCAGGCGCCCGGCATCGTCCGAGAGTGCCTGCAGGGGCAGGTGCTGGTTGGACCCCGGGGAGCCTGCGGTTCCCGGGGTCTTCTCCCCCGGGCGCGTCCGGATCACGTAGGGCTCACTCACGGTCCAGCCCCGGGCGTAGCCGATGAGCAAGGGATCGGCGGGAGCGAACACGTAGGACGGCCGGCGCGGGATGCTTTCCTGACTGGAGCGATCCCCGTCCATGCGCACGGCCCTGGTGATCGCCTGAACGAAGCGGCTGCGGGTGACCACGGTGGTCAGGTAGGCCACCACCCGTAGCCGGGGGGCATCGAAGCCTTCGGCGCACATGTCGATGCTCACAAGCCAGTCGGCCTCCCCGGCCTGGAACGCCGCCAGGCGCTGGGCCGCCTCCGGATCCTGGGAGTGCACCAGGTGCACCCGGTCCCCTTCCTGGGCCAGCAGGTCGGCGATGCGGCCGGCATGGCCGATGTCGCGGGCCACCACCAGACCGCCGGCCCCCGGATGCTCCAGCCGGACCCGTTCCAGGCGCCGGCGGGCCTGGAGCAGCAGCCGCAGGGCGATCCCGCCCCGATCCCCCGGGTGGATGGCCCGACGCAGGTTGCGGGCCCGCCAGCTCTCCCGCTGCTCCGCCGACAGGGGGGAGGTCTCGGTGTCCCGCCCGTCCTCCGGGCGCCCGTGTTCCACCCAGCCGTCCTGGAACCGGAACTCCAGGGGACGCACGTCGCCGGCGGCGATCAGGGCACGGGGCTCGACGCAGAGGTCCGGAATGATGCGTTCGGCCGGGCCGTCCTGGTCGTGCATCCGGATGCGGCGGGCGGAACAGAAGCCCAGGTTGTCGGCGCGGAAGGGGGTGCCGGTCAGCCCCAGGCGCAGCTGGGCGCCGCCGCTGAGGCTGCTGAAGGCGTGCCCCCATGCCGTGGCCTCCGGTTCCAGTGGATCCAGGCCCAGGTGATGCACTTCGTCGCCGATCGCCAGCCAGCGCCTGCCGTGGAGATGGCGGCCCAGCTCCCGCTCCAGGCGCAGACGGTGCAAGGCGGCTGCCTGGTAGCTCAGCAGCAGGCCCTGGCCGGTCGCCGATCCGGGTGACCCCCCCGGGACATCCCACTCCTGCAGGACAAGACCGAGGCGGGCAGCGGCGCTGATCCACTGGCGGGCGATGGCGCTGCGATGGCAGAAGACCACGAAGCGCTCCAGCCGTCCTTCCCGCTGCAGCTGCTGGAAGGCGAGCAGGGCCCCCAGGGTCTTGCCGGCGCCGGGACCGGCGTGCAGGAGCACGTCCTGGCCCCCGGGGCTCGCCGAGACCAGCCGGGACCGCAGCAGCTGAATCAAGCGGCGTTGCCAGGCCCGGGGCTCCGGGCCGCGGGGGCCGCCGGCAACGCCGGGGGGACCGGCATCGCGGCGCAGACCCAGATCGAAGGACGGTGCCACCATCCGCCGATTCTGCTGGGCCGGCCAGGGCCCGGTGGGGGTGTCCGCACATTGGCGCCTGGTGGCTTGCCGTCAGCGGCGGGTCTGTCTATCGCAGAAGAGTTGTGTGTGGCCGCGCGTTGGTCAAACTGCTGATTCCCAGGGAGACGGCTCCCGCAGAGCGGAGGGTCGCCGCGACCCCCGAAACGGTGCGACGGCTGGTGGCCAAGGGGGCGACTCTGAAGGTGGAGCGTGGGGCGGGCCAGGCGGCCGGTTTCCTCGACGCCGACTACGCCGCCGTGGGCGCCGAGCTGTGGGACGGGGAGGCCGGGGCCTGGGGGACGGCCGACGGGGTGCTCTGCGTGCAGCCGCCCCGGAGCGAGGACCTGGGCCGCCTGCGCGATGGATCGCTGCTGGTGGGACTGCTGGCCCCCTATGGCGCCACACCCCTGGTCGCGGCCCTCAACGCCCGGCGGGTCTCCGCCATCGCCCTCGAACTGCTGCCACGGATCACCCGGGCCCAGTCGATGGACGTGCTGTCGTCCCAGGCCAACATCGCCGGCTACAAGGCGGTGCTGCTGGCGGCGGCCGCCCTCGATCGCTACGTGCCGATGCTGATGACCGCGGCGGGCACGATCCAGCCCTCCCGGGTGCTGATCCTGGGGGCCGGCGTCGCCGGGCTGCAGGCGCTGGCCACCGCCCGCCGCCTGGGGGGTGTGGTGTATGTCTCGGATGTGCGGCCGGCGGTGAAGGAGCAGGTGGAATCCCTCGGCGGCCGCTTCATCGAGCCTCCGCAACTGGAGGAGGGCCCCGCCGAGGTGGGTGGCTACGCCCGCCAGGCCAGCGAGGCCTTCCTGGCGGCCCAACGCCAGCAGCTGGCCGACCAGCTGGCCCTGGCCGACATGGTGATCTGCACCGCCCTGGTGCCCGGCCGGCCGGCTCCCCGCCTGATCAGCGAGGAGATGCTCGACGGCATGCGGCCCGGTGCGGTGGTGGTGGATCTGGCCGTGGCCCAGGGGGGCAACTGCTCCGGCACGATCCCTGGGGCCACGGTGGAGCGCCTGGGCGTGCTGCTGATCGGGGCCGATGCCCTGCCGAGCACCGTGCCCAACCACGCCAGCGCCCTCTACGCCCGCAACATCGCCACCTTCATCGAGCACGTGCTGGGCGAGGACGGCTTCCGGCTGGATCCGGAGGATCCGATCCTGGAGGGCTGTCTCCTCACCCATGGCGGTGTCTGTCGCCGCGACGACATCGTCGAGCCCGCCGGCCTGTCCCCCATCGGAGCCCGTTCATGAGTCTTCTGACGCAGTCCCTCTGGGTGCTCCTTCTGGGCAGCCTGCTGGGGCTGGAATTGATCGGCAAGGTGCCCCCCACCCTGCACACCCCGCTGATGTCGGGGGCCAACGCCATCAGCGGCATCACCGTTCTGGCCTCCCTCACCCTCATCCAGCAGGCCGGCGACAACACGGCCCTGCTGGTGATCGGAGCTCTCTCCCTGGGCTTCGCCCTCTACAACGTGATCGGCGGCTTCCTCGTCACCGATCGCATGCTCGCCATGTTCCGCCGCAAGGGTGACAGCCGATGACGTTCTCCATGGATGCTTTTGCCGCCGCCATCGATCTGGCGGCCGTGCTCCTGCTGGCCCTCGGCATCAAGGGCCTCTCCAAGGTGAGCTCCGCCCGCGGGGCCAACGCCCTGGCCGCCCTGGCCATGGGACTGGCCGTGGTGGGGCTGCTGATCGAGATCCGGCCCGATCCGATCGCCTGGCTCTGGATCGCAGCCGGCAGCGCCGCCGGCGGGCTGGCCGGCCTGGTCACCGCCCGCCGGGTGCCGATGACCGCCATGCCGGAGACCGTCGCCCTTTTCAACGGCTGCGGTGGCATGGCCTCCCTGCTGGTGGCCATGGGTGTGGCCTTGTTCGATACGGGTGAGTCCGACATCGTCGCCCTGGTGTCGATCGCGGTGTCGGTGTTCGTCGGGGCGATCACCTTCAGTGGCTCGATCGTGGCCATGGCCAAGCTCCAGGGCTGGTTGGACACCCCCGGCTGGACCCAGAGCCGCCTGCGCCATGGCGTCAACATCTCCCTGGCGGTGCTCTGCCTGGTGTCGGCCGTGCTGCTGCCCGGCGATCCGGGTGGCCTGCCCCTGTGGCTGCTGATGGGCGGCTCCACCCTTCTGGGCATCGGCGTCACCCTGCCCATCGGCGGGGCCGACATGCCGGTGGTCATCTCCCTGCTCAACTCCTATTCCGGGGTGGCGGCGGCGGCGGCGGGCTTCGTGGTGGGCAGCCAGCTGCTGATTGTGGCCGGCGCCATGGTGGGGGCGGCAGGCCTGATCCTCACCCAGGTGATGTGCACCGCCATGAACCGCTCCCTGGTGTCGGTGCTCTTCGGTGGCGCCCTCGGGGCCAGCGCCGGGGCCGTGGGCGGTGGCGGCAGTGAGGCGGGTTACACCCGCATCACCAGCTGCAGTGCCGAGGAATGCGCCATGGCCCTGGAGCAGGCCGAGCGTGTGGTGTTCGTGCCGGGCTACGGCCTGGCGGTGGCCCAGGCCCAGCATTCCCTGCGGGAGCTGGCCAAGTTGCTGGAGGGCCATGGGGTGGAGGTGAGCTACGCCATCCATCCGGTGGCGGGCCGCATGCCTGGCCACATGAATGTGCTGCTGGCGGAGGCCGACGTGCCCTACGAGCAGCTGCTGGAGATGGACCTGGTCAATCCCGAGTTCCCCCGCACCGATGTGGTGATCGTTCTGGGGGCCAACGATGTGGTGAACCCCCAGGCCAAGAACGACCCCACCAGCCCCCTGTACGGCATGCCCGTGCTGGAGGTGGATCAGGCCCGCCAGGTGTTCGTCGTCAAGCGCAGCCTGGGGGCCGGCTATGCCGGCATCAACAACGCCCTGTTCGAAATGCCCCAGACCGCCATGGTCTTCGGGGATGCCAAGGCGGTGCTCAACGGCCTGCTGAGCGAGCTTCGCTCCATGGGGGTGGGTAAGGCGAAGGTGGCGGCCTGAGGAAGGGGACCGGGTCGTGTCCCAGCTTCCCCACCATCTCGGCCTGCCCGCCTTCCGGCAGCGTTCTCCCTGGATCGGAGGGGATCTGCAGACCCTGCGGGACACCCTGCGGCCCCTGCGTTTCCCCCCCGATCACGCCGAGGAGCTCACCATTCCCCTGGCGGATGGTGACCACCTGGTGGGCCTGCTGGACCGTCCCGAGGCCGGAGCGCCGATCGGCCTGGTGCTGGTGCTGCATGGTCTGGGGGGCTCCAGTGACGGCCCCGGTCCGCGGCGCCTGGCCCTGGCCCTGGTGGCCGAGGGCTTCGCCGCGCTGCGCCTCAACCTGCGGGGGGCCGGGCGGGGCCGGCCCCTCGCGCGGGGCACCTACTGCGCCCTCTGCAACGACGACCTCCGCCCTGCCGTGGCCTGGGCCCGGCAGCTGGCCGCCGACCTGCCACTCTTCGGTGCCGGCATTTCCCTGGGGGGCACGGTGCTGCTCAACGCTGGCCTGGGCGGCCTGGGGTTCGATGGCCTGGTCTGCGTCAGCAGCCCCCTCGAACTGAGCGTCTGCGCCGTCCAGTTTGAGCGCCGCCGCAACCGGGTGTACCAGCGCTGGCTGGTGGAGCGCCTGCGGGAGCAGACGCTGGCCGATCCGGGGGGGCTCCTGGAGGCCGAGCGCGAGGCGCTTGTGGGGCCGCAGCGGGCCCGCACGATCCGGGTCTTTGATACGGCCATCACCGCACCGCGCTGGGGTTTCGCCTCGGTGGCCGCCTACTACGACGCCGCCAGTCCCCTGGCCCCTCTGCTGGAAGGACGGCCCCTGCCCCCCACCCTGCTGCTCCATGCCGGCGACGATCCGTGGGTGCCGGTGGGGCCGCTGCGGCAGCTGGCGGCCACGACCGGCGGCAGCTGCGGATCGGCCCCCGAGGTGGTGATCACACCCCGCGGCGGTCACAACGGCTTCCATGCCCCCGGCGACGGGCCGGCCTGCTGGGCCGATCGGCTGGTGGTGGCCTGGCTGAGACGGCTCAGTCGGGGGCAAGGGCGCGGCTGAAGGGGGTGCGCCGCACGATCCAGTCCTCGATGGGCGCCCCGCCGATCACATGCTGGTGCACGATCCGCTCGATCCGCTCGGGGGTGACGCCGCCGTAGGTGATCCCCTCCGGCCAGATCAGCAGCACCGGTCCGCCTGTACAGACGCGCAGGCAGTCGGCCTTGGTGCGCAGCACCACACCCTGCGGCCTATCGGGTTCCTCCAGCCCCAGCTCCCGCACCAGTTGCTTGAGCCGGTTCCAGCTGGCCGCTCCGATGGCCGGGTCGCCACAGAGCGCCTTGGTGGGCGTGGCGCAGAGCAGCAAGTGGTGCTGAACGCCGCTCACGCCGGCAGCGCCGCCGGTGCATGGCCGTGGAGCGCGATGGCCGCCTCGCGGGTGGCCTGGCGCGCCCAGCCATCCACGGCCAGCACCTCGTCGAGGGAGGGTTCGCGGTGGTGGTCGACGCGGTGCCGGTCGCAGACCCGCTCGATCAGCTCGGAGATGGCGAGGAAGGGGATCGCCTCCTCCAGGAAGAGGGCCACCGCCTGCTCGTTGGCGGCGTTGAGCACCGCGGGCATGGTGCCGCCGGCGCGGCCGGCGGCATAGGCGAGCGCCATGCAGGGGTACTTGGCGCTGTCGGGGGCGCGGAACGTGAGCTGGCCGACGGCGGTGAGATCAAGGCGGCGCCAGGGGGTGTCCAGGCGTTCGGGCCAGCTGAGGCAGTAGAGCAGGGGCAGCTTCATGTCGGGCCAGCCCAGCTGGGCCAGCACCGAGGAATCGGCCAGTTCCACCATTGAGTGGATGATGCTCTGGGGGTGGATGACGATTTCGATGTGGTCGTAGTCGAGCCCGAACAGGTAGTGGGCTTCGATCACCTCCAGCCCCTTGTTCATCAAGGTGGCCGAGTCCACCGTGATCTTGCGCCCCATGCTCCAGTTGGGGTGGCTGGTGGCATCCGCCACGGTGGCCTTGGCCAGATCGTCGGCGGGCCAGTCGCGGAAGGCACCGCCGGAGGCAGTGAGATGGATCCGCCGCAGACCCGGCGTTGGGACGCCGGTGGAAAGGCGGGCGGTGTCCACCCAGGGGGTGCCCTGCAGGCACTGGAAGAGGGCCGAGTGTTCCGAGTCGGCGGGCAGGAGCCGGCTGCCGCTGCGCTTGAGCTCCGGCAGCACCACCGGGCCGGCGGCGATCAGGGTTTCCTTGTTGGCCAGAGCCAGGTCCTTGCCGGCCCGGATTGCCGCCAGGGTGGGCAGGAGTCCGGCGCACCCCACGATGCCGGTGACCACCAGATCGGCGCTCGCCCAGGCGGCCGCCGCGCAAAGGCCCTCGGAGCCTCCCACCAGCTCGGGCAGACGGGCCGGCCGCCGCGCCGGTTCGAGGGCCGCCAGGCGGCTGGCCAGCTCGGCGATCCGGTCGGCCTCGGCCAGGGCCACCACCTCCGGCTGGTGGCGGATGATCTGCTCCACCAGCAGATCCAGGTTGCGGCCGGCGGTGAGGGCCACCACCTTGAAGCGATCGGGGAACTCCTCGGCGATCTCCAGGGTCTGGGTGCCGATCGACCCGGTGGAGCCCAGCACGGCGATGGCTTTCACAGGCTGCCCCCCCGCAGGGTTCGTGGCGCTCCAGTGTCCCATCTCCGGCTGCCGTCACCGCTGGCTTAACTGGGGCGACACCGAACCTCCTTCATGTCTTGGTTGCAGCGCTGGAACTTCATCGAGCGGGCCCGGATCGAGCGCCAGCTCTGGGAAGCCTTCGAACGCCGTGAGGATCTCGAAGCGCTGGTAGAGGAGTGCCGCCTGGCGGTGGCGGCCGGCGATCGCGAGCGGGCTTTCCAGCTGGAGGTGTGGCAGACCACCCTGCTGCGGATCCGCAAGATCGAAAAGCTGATGGCGGACAAGACCCCCACCCCCTGAGGCTGGAGCTGGTCAGGACGTGCTGGTGGTCTTCAGGGGGAGCTGGGCCCTCGGTTGCCAGGCCTGGCAAACCAGGGGCCACACCGCATCGGGCGTCAGGGCGTCCATGCAGGCGTGCTGCTCCAGAAGGCAGGCGGGGTTGTCGAAGCGGGCCTGGAGGCAACTGCTGCAGCTGTGGCCGCTGCGGCTGATCCACACATGCTCGGCCCGCG
Source organism: uncultured cyanobacterium (assembly GCA_903917565.1). Taxonomy (GTDB): domain Bacteria; phylum Cyanobacteriota; class Cyanobacteriia; order PCC-6307; family Cyanobiaceae; genus Cyanobium. The sequence goes on from CAIXBB010000012.1 coordinate 14,940, forward strand.
GGGCCCAGAGGTCGCGGGGACTGGCACCGATGCCCTCGGCGTCGGTGCCGAAGAGTGCCACGGTGGGGCAGCCGGCGGCGGCGGCCAGGTGCAGGGGACCGGAATCCACGGCGATGCAGAGCCGGCTGCGGGCCAGAGCGCCCACCAGAGCCGGCAGGCTGAGCTGCCCGCGCAGATCGCGGATGCCGCTGCCTGCCAGCAGGTCGCGCTCGAGCAGGTCGCCTGGCTGGCGGGGCTCGGCGGTGGGCGGCCCGCCGATCAGGCCGATGGCGGCGGCCGTGAGGCCCATCTCGCGGCGCAGCCGCCCGAGCAGGGCCAGCCAGCTCGCCAGAGGCCAGAGCTTGGCGGGACGTTCGCCATTCACGGCGATCAGCACCGGGGGCAGACCGGAGGGTGGGGGCTCCGCGGGGAGCTCCACCCGCTCGAAGTCGGTGTCCACCCAGGCCACGCGGCAGTGGAGTTCGCGGATGCTGTTGCTGGCGATCCAGCCGTCGTAGCGCTCCACCAGGGTGGAACTGGCCCAGTGGGGATCGATGGCCAGCGCGTGGAGGGGATGGTCGCCGGGGGGGATCGGCGCTGCCCCCACCACAAAGCGGGGCGCCAGGGCCGCCGTCCAGGCGGAGGTGTGGGGGGCGTGGCCATCGGCGTTGATCACCAGATCCACCCCGTCGCCCTGGTCCCGGCCCGCCAGGGCCCGGCGCCATTCGCCCAGGGCCGACAGGGCCGCCGGGCCCTGCTCCGCCAGGGGCAGGCTGGCGTCGATCCAGGGATTGAGCCGCTCCAACTCCAGGGTGCGCTGGCTGCCCACATAGGTGAGGCGGGCGCCGGGATACTTCAGGCGCAGACCCCGCAGCAGCGGTTGCAGCACCACGTAGTTGCCCAGCTTGGGGGCCCCGAGCACCACGATCTGCGGCCGGGGGCCGAGGGGATCGTCCTGGAAGCGTCGCATCAGGCGGCCCCGACTGTCCTGGCCCTGGCGGTCATGGACGCGGGCGGCCGCGGCCGACGACGTAACCCACCACCAGCCCCGCCACCCCACCGGCGAGGGCGCCCTGGAGTTGCCACATCTGCTTGCGGAACCGCCAGGGCATGGCGCCGAGCTGCAGACCCACCACCAGGGTGACCGCCAGCACCAGCACCAGGCCGCCGCCGATGGGCCAGCCCAGACCGGAGGATTGCCCTGGGGTGGGGCGATCGGCAGCAGGTTTGGGGCGGAGGGGCAGGCTCATGGATGGACGGGCTCAAGATCCCACTGGCTGAGCCAGCGCCGCATCCAGGTGCCCTGGTGGGGATTCTCCAGGCGGCGGCGGCTGTGGAGCCAGAGGCAGTTGAGCAGGTAGGTGGTGCGGTTGCAGGCCGCGAGGCGCGGGTCGCTGGCGATGGTGGCACTGGTGGTGGGATTGGCCTGCTGCTGCTGGCTCTGGAGGGGTTCCGGGGCGATCCATTCGATGGCTTCGCAGCCGCGCAGGCGCTCGGCGTAGTCGAGGTCTTCGCAGTAGGCCGGGTGGAAGTTGGCATCGAAGAGGCCCACCCGATTCCAGACGGCCGGGGTGATGGCGAAGGCGGAGAACTCCTGGGGCGCCGGCAGCAGGGGCAGGAACTGGGGCCGGGCGGGGTCGATCCGCGCGATCACCTCGGCCAGCACCCCCGGGGAGAAGGCCACGTCGTTGTTGACGAGCAGCGCAAAGGGCGCCTCGGGAAAGGAGGTGAGGATCGCGTTCCAGCTGGCGGCGACCCCCTGGTTGGCGAAGGGGCGGGCCACCCGCACCTTGCCGATGCCGGCGGGGGGCTGCCGCTCGAGCTGGGCGAGCAGCCTGGACAGGGCTTCAGAGTCCGAGAGGTCCGCGCCGATGCTGTTGTCCACGATGGCCAGGGTCTCGACGGGCTGGTCGAGGCTGTCGAGCAGGCGAACCAGCAGATCGGGCCGGTTGAGGATCGGAATTCCCAGCAGGGGAATGGCGTCGGGCGTGCGCGTCTGGGGTGTGATCGTGTCGAGCCGGTTCCAGAAGTCGTCGACCGGGGTGTGATCACCGCTGATGGCGGCGTACTGGGCGAGGGAGCCCCATAGATCGGGATTGGTGAGCTGCCGGCGGCTGGGCGCCGCCGGCAGGGAGGCGAAAAAGGCCTGGACCCAAAGAAAAAGGAGAGACTTTGCGGCAGCAAAATCCCCCCTCTCAATGCACGTGATGTAATTACGGGCGAAACGCTTCTGATCCAAAGTGACCACATAGGGCTGGGATCATCAGCCAAACTGGATCGAATCGTTGGGGTGGATGGAGGAGATGAAGGCATCCTTGGCTTCCGAGAACTTGTATTCTTCACCGCCGATGATGAGGAGATCATTCTCGCCGGAGCCGAAGATCGCCGTCCCTTTGCCGATGTCTGCCTTGGAGTTGAAGACGACCTCATCGACGTTAGAGTCGTTGCCGAGGTCGATCCAGGTGTTGGTGACCTTGGCGGAGAAGTCGAGGTAGTCGGCACCCTTGCCGAGCAGGATGGTGCCATCGTTGACTTTGCCTCCGAAGATCAGCGAGTCGTCTCCGGAGCCAGAGCTGATCTTGACATCTTTGGAGTTGCCGAGGATGGTGTAGCTGTCGGCACCGCTGCCGGACGTGAGGGTGGTCTTGAAGAGGCCTCCAGTGGTGGCGCTGTTGTCGCCTCCGCCCAGGGAGATGGTGCTGTTGGTGAAGTCGTTGCCGACCACCTTGTCATCACCGCCACCGGTTTTGATGGTGGCGCTATAGGCGTCGCCCGTGTAGGTGACGGTGTTCTTGTCGGCGTTGCCAATGTAGGAAGTGTCCTTCGAAGGGCCTCCGAAGGTGGTGCGTGTCTTACCGGTTGTGGGTTCCTTGATCCCGACGTCGTCGATCATCTTCCCGTCGTTGGGGAAGACGCGGGTGTTGAGGGTGTCCCCGAATTTGCTGGTGGTGACCTTCGCACCTGAAGTGGTGGTCTGGGTGATCGTTGTGCCAGCGGCGGGCACAAAGATCGAGAGTGTATCGGAAGATGCCATTTTGTAAAGCTGCCGCTTTTGGTGTCAAGCAAAGGTACACGACATCCCTAGGGCTGTTTGTATCGCAGGTTGCTTTTCTTCACCATCCTTTCACCCGCCGTCTGCGGACCTGCTTCCCCCGTCCCGTGAACGCTCCCCCAAAGGGAAGTCAGGGACTGATGTCCGTGGTCTGGGGAGGCAATCCCTGTGGCACTCTCATGGCTGGGCCAGGAATTCTGTGATGTCTGCATCTCCTAACGATCAGGATTTCGAGCAGGTGCTGGAGGAAGCGAAGCAGGCGGAAACCCTCCAGGAGTGGTGCGAAGCCGCCTGCATCTACCAGGATCTGATGGGGGCCCACCCCGACAATCCAGGCCTTGTGCTGCGCACCGCCAATGCCCTCTGGCTGTCGGACCAGCCGGAGGAGGCCCTGGAGCTCTACCGGCGGGCGTCGCTGCTGATGCCGGACAGCCCCGCTCCATTGATGGGGATCGGCAACAGCCTGCGGGATCTGAACCGCTTCGAGGCGGCCGATCGCGCCTTCCGGAGTTGCCGGGCGCTGGCGGATGGTCCTGAAGTGGCCTGCAACCACGCCTCCCTGCTGATCGGACTGGAGTCCTACGACGAGGCCTACGCCCTGGCCGAGCGCCGGTTCGAGCTGTCCGGCCGGGATCCCGGCCCCGAAGGCGGGGCGGAGCAGGCCGTGGCCGGTGCCCGGCGGCTGCGGGTGCAGACCGAGCAGGGCCTGGGCGATGGGCTGCAGTACCTGCGCTGGATTCCTGCCCTGCAGGAACAGGCCGGCGGGCGGGACCAGCAGGTGGTGCTGGAGGTGGAGCCCTCCCTGGTGGCCCTGCTTCGCGAGGGCCTGGCCTGGCTGGTGAACCCTCCGGAGGTGCGGGCCAGGTCCGACCAGAACGGGGACGGTGTGGTGGTGAGCCTGCTGTCGCTGCCGGCGGCTCTGGGGGGTGCCCCCTGCCCCCAGCCGCCGGGGCCGGAGGGGCGGGGCGCCTACCTGCGGGGGCTGGCGCCGGCCGATGGCGACGACCGTTACGGGCGGCCGACGCGGATCGGGCTCACCTGGGCGAGCGGCCGCAAGCTCGCCGATGGTTTCACACGGCGGGAATACCGCAAGCGGACCCTGCCTGGGGAGGCCCTGGTGCGGCTGGTGGAGGGGCTGGTGGCCCAGGGATGTGAGCCGGTGCTGCTGCAGCAGGGGGAGGACCGGGATCTGGTGGCGCCCGTGGAGCACCTGTTTGGCGGGGCGATTGCGGCGGAGGGGGATTTCCTGGCCACGGCGCGGGTGGTGGCCAGCACCGATCTGGTGATCTCGGTGGACACGGCCATGGCTCACCTGGCCGGGGCCATGGGCCATCCGGCCTGGGTGCTGCTGCCCTTCAGCGCCGATCCCCGCTGGCTGCGGGAGCGGAGCGACAGCCCCTGGTACCCGAGCCTGCGGCTGTTCCGCCAGGGGGTGGAGCGGGACTGGATGGCAGTGGTGGGGGCCGTGCTGCAGGCTCTGGAACGCTGGCGGCGCCGGGGTTAGCTCAGCGCAGCAGGCGCAGGCTGCGGATCAGGGCCTCGAAGGCCTCGGCGGCGCGGTTCACCTCGTAGCGGGCGGCGATGGTGGCGCGGCCGGCCTCGGCCATCGGCGCGAACGACGGCGGGTCGGCCAGCACGGCCACGAGCCATTCGGACAGGCGATCGGGGTCGTTGAAGGGCACCAGCAGGCCGTTGTGGCCGTGGTGGATCAGCTCATCCACAGGGGGGTTGGCTGAGCCCACCACCAGGGCGCCGCAGGCCATCGCCTCCAGCACGCTCCAGGAGAGGGCATAGGGGTAGGAGAGGTAGACATGGGCCGCACTGATGCGGAACAGGGCCAGCAGGTCCCGGTGGGGCAGGCGCGGCAGGAAATGGAGGCGGTCGAAGGGCAGGCGGTGGCCGAGCAGGGCCAGCAGTTCGCCCTTGTGGCCGTCGGGATGGGAGGAGGGGGCGCCGTAGCCAGGGGCGGTGCCACCCACGATCACCACCCGGGCGTCGGGCCGGGCGGCGAGCACGGCGGGCAGGGCGCGCAGGAAACTGCGGAAGCCACGCAGGGGTTCGAGGTTGCGGCTGGCGAAGGTGATCACCGGATCGCCCCTGCGGAGGGTGGGCCCACCCTCCAGCTGGATGGTGGTGGCGGCGGTGGTGGGCGGCAGGGCGATGCCTTCGTGCAGCACGTGGAAGCGGCCGCGGAGGTGGGGGGGGAAGGTGTCGCGGGCGAAGAGGGTGGGCACGACGCAGGCATCGGCATCGGCGATCGCCGCCAGCCCCATCAGGTTGCCGCGGCGCCAGCGGGCCCGCAGAGCGGGGGAGGGATCGCCGAGGTCGGCATCGAAGCCATAGCCCAGCAGCTGGGGGGCGGCATAGAGCTCCGGGTAGGCGATCAGCACGGCCTCGGGCCAGATGTCGCGCAGGTAGAGGAGTTCGCCCCAGCCGCTGTGGGCGAGCACGGCGTCGGGGAGGTAGCCCTGCTCGCGCAGTTGCAGGCAGCGCTCCTGGACGCGAAGGGCCCGGCGCAGGCTGGTTTCCAGCAGTGGATCGGCCAGACCCTCGGGAAGGTCGGGCGAGCACCAGTCGTAGTGCAGCCGCTGACCACCCGGGGTGGCCCCAAGGCCGAGCAGGCGATGGCCGCGGCGTTCGAGGGCGGGGGTCAGGTCACGAAACTGGCCGGGATGGTTCTGATGGATCAGCAACAGTTCCATGGGGCAACGCTATTACAATCCCGCTGCCTGGACCCCACCTGCGTCATGTCGCTCTTGAGCCGTCTGTTCGGACGCCGCGATACGGTGAGTTGGGGTGAGAAGAAGGTGGAGAGGGAAGCGGCCTCCCTCGACATTCTCGTGAGTGACCCCGGCGCCCCCGCCATGGAGATGGCGCGCCGGCCCCAGGTCACGCCCTGGTCGGCGGCGCGGCTGGGCACGATCTTCATGGATTTCGCCCACGAACCCACGCCCACTCGGCTGGCGGAGGCGCGACTGGCACGCCAGTGCCTTTCGCAGTTCTGGCTGAATGCGCCGATCGATGCGCTGGAGCTTCTCTACGGCTCGATGATCGGCAACTGTTACCGGCAGATGATCAGCACCGAACTGGCCTCCCAGCCGTTGCTGCGGGATGAAGAAGCCTGGAAGGACTATCTCTCCCAGCGACTGTTCAGTGGGTTCAAGCGGCCGGAAATGGCCAACATCCTGCTGGCGGTGATGCCCTATTTCCGCCGCGGCAAGATGACGGTGCGCAACTGCGAACAGAACCTCCCCGCCTGGTTGCTGGAGGACTACGCCAGCCTGTTCGAGCCGGAGATCCTGCCGAGGCTGCGCCAGCCCAGCCCCCTGGAGCGCAAGGCGCTGGCACCGGCGGGCCACCGGGCCGAGCGGATCGTGGCGCCGGAGACGGTGGGGGTGCCTGCCGGCATGGACGCGGACCTGCCGCCGCTGCCGCAGCTTTCCGGGTACACCGGCGCCCAGGCCCTGCAGTTCACCACCAACGAGGACTTCCTCACGCGCCTCAACGGGCTGGTGAATCTGTTCGAGATCGACCCCGATGACGACGCCATCCTGCATGAGCTGGGAGGCTACCGGCGCCAGCTGGGGCAGATCTGGCTGGACACGCCCGATGAGCAGCTGCAGCCCCTGTTCGAGAGCACCTTCGGGGATCTCTATCGCAAGTTTCTGCGCAGCGGCTACGCGGGCACGCCGCTGTCGGAGGAGGACCGGCAGATTCGCACCCTGCTGTCCCGCTATGTGCGCAACATGACCCGGCCGAAGGCCATCCAGGTGGTGCTGGCGGTGCTGCCGTTCTTCCCGCCCGGCAAGATCGGCTTCGCCGGCGGCGAGCAGTACATGCCCCCGTGGCTGCTGGGGGCCCTGCCCAGCCTGTATGTGAAGGGCTGAGCGCCCTCGGAGTCCTTCACTCGTGGAATTCCTTCCACATCAGCCAGTAGGTGAGGTAGCCGAGCAGGGGCAGCAGCACCATGGGGGCCAGGGCCAGCAGGGCCACCACCGGCGGCAGGTTGAACAGCAGCCAGAGCAGGATCAGGCCGTAGGAGAGGAAGGCGACGGCGATGCCCACCGACCGCTGGCCCAGTCGCTCCTTCCAGCGCAGGCGCCAGGCCTTGAAGCGCCGGCGGGGGCGCTCGTTAGCGGGCACGAAACGCCACCAGTCTTCGTGGGGCATGGCGCTCAGAAGGCCCGCAGGCGCTGGAGGTTGCGGCGCTGGTCTTCGAAAAGGCCGGTGAGCAGGCTGATCACGCGCCGTTCGCGCAGCTTGATGTCGGCGGTGAGGGCCATGCCGGCCTGGAGGGGCACGCTGCCCTTGTTGGGCAGGGGGATGGTCTGGCGGCCGAGGTGGAGGATCACCGGGAAGTGGAGGCCTTCCGCCTGGGTGCCGAGCGCCTTGGTCTGCTCCTCGGGGGTGAGGGCATCGGAGCCGATGCGCTCCACCTTGGCGGGCACGTAGCCGAATTCATTGGCGGGGAAGGTCTCGATGGAGATTTCGGCGGTCTGGCCCACCTGCACGAAGCCGATGGCCTTGTTGGGCAGGTAGACCTTGGCCCGCAGGGAGTCCTGGGGCACCACCTTCAGCAGGGGGGTGGTGTCGTTGATGGTCACCACGCTGCCGGCGCCGGGGACGATGTCGAACACCAGGCCATCGCTGGGGGCGGTGAGCACGCCGTACTGGATCTGGAGCTTGGCCTGGCGGATCTGGGAATCGAGTTCGCTGATCTGGCGCAGGTTGGTCTCGATGGAGGTGCGCAGTTCCACGTCGGTGGTGGAGCCGGTGTTGACCAGCTGGGAGCGGAGCCGGGCGATCTCGCTCTCCTCCTCGGCCACGCTGGAGCGGAGGTCCTGCATCTTGTTGCGGGCCTCGAGCAGCTGCACCTCGCTGACGGCGCCGTCGCGGACGAGGGAGTCGTAGCGGCGTTCGATGTCGGTGTAGATGCGCAGGGAATCGCGGAAGCCGGCCAGGCGGGTGGTGCTCTTGGCGAGCTCCTCGCGGGCGGCCGTCAGGCGGCTGGTGAGTTCGCGGGCGCGGTCGCGCAACTGGCTCTGCTGGTTGGCGGTGAGGCCGGCGGTGGCGGCCTGCTCGCCGAGGGTGGCGCGGGCGACGCGGTTTTCGTTGAGCAGCCGCTCGCGGATGCTCTCGGCGGCGGCCAGCTTGCTGCGGGGCTCGCGCAGGTCGAAGCGGATCAGGGGCTGGCCCAGCTTCACGGCCTGGCCTTCCTTGACGAGCACCTCCTCCACCACGCCGGGCACGGGGGTGTCGACGTCCTTGACGGTGCTGGAGGGCTCGAGCTTGCCGGGCACGGCGATGGTTTCGGCGATCGGGGCGGTGATGCTCCAGAGGCCGAGGGCGGCCACGCCGCCCACGCCGACCCAGAGCATCAGGTTGGCGCTGCGGCGGCTCTTGCGCAGCACCACGGTTTCCCGGAACGACCACTCACGGGTGTTGGAGCCGGTGGTGGTGAGGCCGCCTCCGAAGGGGTGGGTGGGGTCGTCCGCGGTGTGGTCGGCATCGGGCGGTGCACCGGCCGGCAGGGAAGCGGTGCCCACCAGGTCGACGCGGACGGGAATGACCGGGTGGCGGCGGCGGGAGCGGGGGGAGCGCAGCCAGCCAACACAGCCGTCGAGGAGGGACACCAGGCGGGAGGCGGGATCGCCGGAACGGGGCGGGGTGGCCATCAGCTGAGGCCCTCCTGGTTCTGGCTGCGGTAAAGGGCGTAGTACCAGCCGCGCAGCTGCATGAGCTGGCGGTGGTTGCCCTGCTCCATCACGGCGCCGCGGTCCATCAGCACAATCAGGTCGGCGGGTTGGACTGTGGAGAGGCGGTGGGTGATGAAAAAGACGGTGCGGCCGCGGAAGGCTTCGAACAGGTTGATGCAGACCTGGCGCTCGGTGGTGGCGTCGAGGGCGCTGGTGGCCTCGTCGAGGATGAGCATGCGGGGGTTCTGGAGCACGGCGCGGGCCAGGGCGAGGCGCTGGCGCTGGCCGCCGGAGAGGCCGGCGCCCCGTTCGCCGACGCTGGAGTTGTAGCCCTGGGGCATCTGCATGATGAAATCGTGGGCACAGGCGATGCGGGCGGCGCGGATCATCTCGGCGGCGGTGGCATCGGGCTTCACCATCAGCAGATTCTCGCGGATGGTGCCATCGAAGAGGAGCGAATCCTGGGGCACCACGCCGATCTGGCGGCGCAGGGAATAGAGCTCCACCTTGCCGATGTCGAGACCATCGATCAGCACGCTGCCCCGCTCGGGGGGGTAGAAGCGGGGGAGGAGCTTGAGCAGGGTGGATTTGCCGCTGCCGGAGCCGCCCACCAGGCCGATGAAGCTGCCGGCGGGGATCTCTAGATCCACCCCATCGAGCACCAGGGGGCCCTGGTCGCGGAAGCGGAAGGCCACGTCCAGGAACTGCACCCGGCCCTGAAGGGGGGGCAGGGGGATGTTGCTGGCCTGCTCCTGGGTCTGCTCGGTGTCGCGGTCGACCACATCGGCCACCATGCGCAGGGACTGGGTGTTGAACTGGAAGTCCTGCCAGGTGCTCACCAGCGACACCAGGGGCTGCTGAATGTAGCCGGAGAGGATGCGGAAGGTGAAGAGGGCGCCGATGTTGAACTGGCCCTGGATGATCAGCCAGATGCCCACGGCGAGCGTCACAAGCTGGCCGAGGTTGCTGAGGAAATTGGAGAGGTTGGCGATCGCTTCGCGGGTCACCTTGAACTTGAAGTCTTCGCCGATGTAGGCGGCGTAGCGGTTCTGGAATTCCCAGCGGGTCTTGAGTTCGGCGTTCTGGGATTTGATCGTCTGGATGCCGGTGATGGCCTCGTTGAGGAAGCTGGAGGCCAGCATCGCCTGGCCCATGGTGCGTTTGATCTGGCTGCGCACGAGGGGGTTGCTCACAAGGCCCACGGCGACGATCAGGGGCAGGGTGGCCAGAGTCACCAGGGTGAGCAGGGGGCTGAGGGCGAAGAGGATCGCCAGGTAGAGGATGGAGAAGGCGAAGTCGACCAGGGTGGGCATGGTCTTGCCGAGCAGGAAGTCGCGCAGGCGATCGAGCTGGGAGAAGTAGAAGGTGATCTGGCCCACGGGGCGGGCGTCGAAGAAGCCCTGGGGCAGGCGCACCAGCTGGTCGAGGATGGTGGCCTTGGCGTCCTGGTCGATGCGGTTGGCCAGGTCGGTGAACAGGAAGCTGCGCAGGGTCTTGAAGATGCTCTCCACAAGGGTGGCGAGCAGCATCACGCTGGCGATGGCCACCAGGGCGCCGATGTTGCGGCTGGCCAGCACGCTCTGGATCAGCACCAGCAGGCCGAGGGGGAAGACGAGCTTCAGCACGTTGATCACCAACGAAGCCACCAGCACCTCGATCAGCTCGCGGCGGTGCTGGCGCAGGAAGGGGCCGTACCAGCCCCAGTCGAAGCGGGCCTGCTTGGCATCGGGTTTGCGGTCGAAGAGGAGCAGCTCGATCAGGCCGCCCTCGTGGGTGATCAGCTCCTCGGCCGGCACCAGCAGGGCGCCGAGCTCGGCTTCCAGGAGGCGGGCGCGGCCGTCGGGATCGACGCCGTCGAGCAGGCCGAAGTGGCCGTTCTGGAAGAGCAGGGCGGGGGCGGGCACCCGGGCCAGGCGGCTGGCGGGCACCCGGGTGAGTACCACCCGCAGGCCGAGGGTGTCCATGATCTGGCCGATGTTGACCAGGTTGAGCCGGTCCTGGCGCTGCAGGATCGCCTCCACCTGTTCGGCGAGGGCGTCGCGGTTCAGCGGCAGGCCGAAGAAGTCGGCCAGGGCCTGGCAGAGGGCGATGGGCACGGCACGGGCACCGCTGGCGCGGCCCAGGGCCAGCTCTCCGCTGCGGTCGCCGGCCCGGCGTGGGGGCGGCTCCAGGGCGGGGGCGTAGGCGGTGCCGGCCTCCACCACCTCGGTGAGCACGGCGGGGGTGAGGGGGTCGGCGCCGAGGGTGATGGTGGCTTCGGCCTCGCGGGGGATGGCCAGGCCCAGCAGGCGCAGCCAGGGGGCCTCGGGGCCGGGGGACACCAGGGGGCGATCGCTCCAGGGTTCGGCCAGGGGGAGGCCGCTGCTGGCATACCAGCGGAAGCCGGGGGGCAGGCCCAGCTCGGGGGGGGCGCCGGGCCGCAGGCTGCGCAGTCGCACATGCTCGGGGGGCAGGGGCCAGTCGTCGAGAAGGGCTTCGCCGTGGGGATCCCGCTTGGCCAGGGCGAGCAGCAGGGTGTGGAGTTCGGCGGCGCTGGGCTGGTTGGCGAACCAGGCGGCGAACTCGGGATGGCCGGCGAGAAGGTCGCGGAAGGCGGCAGCCGGGAGCTGGAGGGCCTCCACCTCGGTGGTGGCGCGCAGGTGCTCGCAGGGGTCGCGGCGCAGCAGGCCGGCCCAGCCGGCGATGGCACCGGGGCCGAGGCGTTCGATGGTGCGCAGGCCGCGGCCGCTGGGGTTGGGGCCGAGGCTGCGCAGCTGGCCGCTGCAGACCAGGAGCAGGCCTTCGGGCAGCACGTCCGGGCGGAGGACGGTCTGGCCGGTGGGGAAGCGGAGGGGCTGCAGCAGGGAATCAATCGCCTCGCGGCGGGCGGCCGGGAGCCGGTCGAAGGGGGTGAAGTCGTTGAGCAGGCCGCTGACGGCCCCGGCGGCGGAGGTCATGGGGTGGGGTCCTCCTGCAGCAGGGCGAGCATCGCGTCGAGCGGGGGAAGGGGCTGGCCCTCGAGGAGGAGCCGCACCCGCTGCTCCAGCCAGTCGTCGAACAGTTCGCCCATCATGCGCTCCCTGGTGGCCTCATTCAACTCGGCCGGCAGGAACTGTTCGAGCCTCAGCACCACCCAGCTGTCGCCGGCCTCGAAGGGTTCGAACAGCTGGCCGGGGCGGCCGCGGCGCAGGCGGCTCACGAGGGTGTCGTGGCCGCTGGCCAGGGAGATCGGGCCGATCTGGCCGCGGCAGAGGCGCTCGGGGCCGGCGGAATGGAGCGGGGCCAGGCTGTCGAAATCGGCTTCGCCCTCGGCGATCTGGTGGTGGAGTTCGGCGGCGAGGTCTTCGTTGGGCACCCGCAGCAGGGAATAGACCACCTGGTCGAGCTCGGGCTTGCGCTGCAGGAAGCGCACCTCCACCTCGTCGGCCCAGCGGCAGCGCACCAGGCGCTGCAGGCGCTGCTGCTGGGTGGCGAGGATGCGCAGGTCGTCGAAGGCGAGGTGGTGCTCCTGGAGCCAGGCGGGCACCTGGTCGTCGGCGGTGATGCCGCGGCGCTCGAGGAAGGCGGACATCAGGGCCTTCTCCTGGTTGGCGGGAAGGGGGATGGCGTGCACGAGCTGGTCGAGCACCCAGGCCCGGGCCAGAGGGCCGGCCTGGCCCTGCTGGCGGATGAGGCGGTTGAGCTCGGAGAGGGCCAGCCAGGGGCGGCCGGGGGGCAGCTCCACCACGGCCGGCTCATAGAGGCCGGAGAGGGGTTCGGGCAGGGTGTCGCGGGCGGTGGTGGTCATGGGTTGGGCCGCTGGTGGGGCAGTTGAAGGCGGGTGAGGGCGTCGGCCATCAGGGCCAGGCCGCGCTCGCGGCTCCATGTGGCCCGGGCGTAGGCGAAGGCGGCGGCGCCCATGGCCCGCCAGGCGTCGTCGTCGGCCTCAAGGTGGAGCACGGCGTCGCACCAGTCGGCGGGGGTGCGGGCGATCAGCACCTCCTGGCCGTGGCGCAGGCCAGTGGCTTCGGCGGCCAGGGGGCTGAGCACCTGGGGGATGCCGTGGGCAGCGGCGGCCACCACCTTGCCCTTGAGGCCGGCGCCGGAGCGCAGGGGGGCCACAAACAGGCGATGGCGGGCATAGACGCAGGCCGCATCGGCCACCCAGCCCTCGGCGATCACGCCGGGCTCGGCCCCCCAGCGGGCCGCCAGATCAGGGGCGAGGCCGCTCCCATAGAGGTGCAGACGCAGCTCGGGCCGACGCCGCTGCAGGTCGGGCCACACCTGGCGCAGGAAGGCCTCCACGGCGTCCCGGTTGGGGGGGTGGCCGTAGCTGCCGAGGAAGGCGAGGCCACTGCGGCCCTCGAGGGGGGCGGGAGCCTCGGGGCCCTGCACCACCCAGGGGCAGGGGGCGGTGGCGGCCTCGCCGAGGGTTTCGGCCTCGATCACCGCCCGTTCCACTTCTGAATAGCTGAAGGTGAGATCCACCTGGCGCATCACCGCCAGCTCCTGGCGCTTCACCTCCTCCACGGCCTCCAGGGCGCGGGTGGCGGCTTCGCCCTCAAGGCCCTCGGCCCGGGCGGCGCGCAGTTGGCGCAGGTGGTGGAGATCGGCGTTGCAGAAGAGCAGGCGGGCCTGGGGGGCGTAGCGCTGGATCAGGGGCAGAGCCTGGGCGGCCACGGTGTGGCGGGTGAGGTAGATGAGTTTGAACTCGCGGCCCCGCTTGCGCAGGAACTGCTCGAGGGAGAGCACAAAGGGGGCGTGGATGAGCTCGATCCCGCGGCGCTGGAGGTCTTCGGTGTAGGTGGCGAGCCAGGCGAGGTTGAGGGGCAGGAGGGTGATCTTCCAGCCCAGGGCAGCGATCAGCTCCATCTCCACCAGGGCGGCGTGGCTGCCGGCGTCACGGTCGGGACGGGGGGTTTCATTGTCGAGGAAGAGGGCACGGCCGAGGATGCCCCGGTCTTTGATGGTTTCGGCCTCGATGAGGCTGGGCTCGGTGCAGCCCTCGAAGGCGTGGGCCCACTTCTGCTGGAACACCGGGCCGTTGATGGCCTGGAAGCGCTTGAGGCCAGTGGCTGCCGCAGTGTCGGTGCCGCAGCTGACCCCCTCGTGGTGGATCACCCTGGCCAGGGGGGTGTAACGCACGCTGTGGCCGGCCTGGCGCACCTTGAAGGCCAGGTCGGTGTCTTCGTAGTAAGCGGGGGAGAATTCGGGGCTGAAGCCGCCGATCCGGTTCCAGAGGGCGCGGCGGATGGCGAGGGCGGCTCCGCTGACGTAATCCACCTGGCGGGCGTAGGCGACACGGGGGTCGTGGGGGTTGCCGCCACGGCAGTAGTTCCAGGGTTCGCCGTTGCCCCAGACGATGCCGCCCGCCTCCTGCAGGGTGCCATCGGCAAGCAGCAGCTGGGCCCCCACCAGGCCGGTGTCGGCCCAGCGCTCGAAGGGATCGAGCAGCTCCTCCAACCAGGCGGCGCAGGGTTCGGTGTCGTTGTTGAGCAACACCAGGAACGGGGCGCGGGCGGCAGCGGCGCCGCTGCAGCAGGCCTGGTTGAAGCCGCGGGAGAAGTCGTGGCGGATCAGGCGCACGCCGGGGGCCTCGACGGCGAGGGCTTCGGCGGTGCCGTCGGAGGAGCCGTCGTCGACCACCAGGATCTCGAAGGGGATGCGGGTGGGGGCATAGGCGATGGCCACCAGGCAGCGCAGGGTGACGGCGACCTGGTTGAGCACCGGGATCACGATCGAGACCACCGGCTCCACCGCTACGGGCAGCTGCAGGGGCTGGCGCGGCACGGGGCTGCCGTCGGGACCGGGTTCGGTGGCGGCGGCGGGGGCCGGGGTGCCCACGGAGCGGGGCAGGGGCTGCTCGAGCAGGCGCTGGAGGCGGGGGAGGTCTGGCGGGAGGGGGGTGCCGTGGGCGTCGGCCCAGGCGAGCCAAGTGCGCAGGCTGCGGTAGCGCTCGCGGGCGAGGGGGGAGAGCTGGTCGGGAAAGGGGGGGCGGGCGTGCTGCTGCAGGGCCGCCCAGGGGGTGAGGTGGAAGGGGAGCAGCTCGAAGCGATGATCCAGCACCAGGCCGGCGGTGGTTTCCAGCTGCAGATGGTGGATGGCGCCATCGGCTAGGGCGGCGGGGAGGGTCTGCTGGAAGGGCCAGGGCCCCTCGGGAAGGGGCTCGGGGGGATCGATCGGCAGGGTGGTGCTGCCATCGAGGCGGAGCACCAGGGGATCGGGGCCGCGGCTCCAGCCCTGCAGGAAGGGGACCTGGACCCCGGTGAGGGCGCCTTCTTGAGCGGGACCGTGCTGGCGCTGATGGGAGATCTGCCCGTAGGTGTCGGCATCCAGACGCAGGGGGCTGCCGGCCAGCTCGGGGCCGGCCTCACCGGCAGCGAAGAGGTGCAGCACCAGCCCCTGGGAAAAGGGCGGCAGGGGGTGGGAGGGGCCCCACCAGAAGCGAAAGCCGCAGGGCTGCTCGATGCCCAGGGGCAGAAGATCAGGCCGGGACTGGGCGGCCATGAGCTCGGCGATGGCCAGGCTCCGGCCGGGATTGAGCAGATCCTCAAGAACCAGGCGAAGGGGCAGGGGCGGGGCCTGGGGCTGGAGGGGCCAGGGACAGGCCCAGCCGCTGAGGCCGCCGTCCGGGCTCCAGCCCTCCAACTGGCCCACCAGGCCGGGCCGGCGCAGCTCTGCCAGGGAGATGGGGGATCGCTCCAGGGTGCCTGGCGGCTCGGCGAGCATCTCAGCCATGCTGGAATCAATAGCGAAACCCTATTGCCCTTTGGCCTTTTGGTGCGCTCCGCCATGGACACTGCGGGCGGTGAGCCTGCTGTACTGGTTCCGCTTGAGATCCTTCGGCAGCTCCAGCTGCCCTTTGCGGCCTATCACCAACTGATCGCGGCGCTCCGGGCAGGGGCTCTGGAGGCCGCCCCGGAGGATGCGCTGCTGGCGGAACTGGCGGAATCCAGCGCCACGGCGCTGCGGGAGGCGCTCGAGCGGCAGGCGATCGAAGAAGCCCTGGTCGCCCACGACCATCTGCTGGGCCATGTGATCGAGCTGACGGCCGTGCGGCCCGAGGTGGCTCCGCTTCTGTGGCAGCGCTATGGCGATCTGGTGGGTCAACTGGCGGGTCAGGTGCATGGGCGGGTGGTGCCCACGGCGGGGGAGATGGCAGATTTCAACGAGGCCGAAAGGGCCGACGACGGGGCGCTCTGCCTGCGGATGGCCAGGATTCTCGAGCAGGGAATGGCGTATCCCTGGGAGGTGCCCCACTGGCTGCCGGTGCTGGAGGAGCAACTGGTGAAGCACGGGGCCCTGGCCTGGCAGCACCGGATCGGGGCGGATCCGGCCGCCGCCGGGCCCTGCCTGGATCTGTTTCTGAGGCTGGTGCACTTGCTGGATCCGGTGCCGGCCTGGGTGGAGGTGGCCTGCCGAGGGGCAATGCACAGGGTGATCAAAGGGCTGCCGGCGCCGGCAGCCCTCACGGAGGACGATCTGGTCCTGCTGATCCAGCGGGTGAGCCGCCTGCCGGTGGCGGTGGAGCAGCGCCAGGCCTTCGAGGCCGCCCTGCTGCGGGCCCGGTTCAGCCTGGAACTGCTGCAGCAGGGGCGGCCCGCGGCGCCGGGAGGGGAGGTGCTGGAGGCGGAATGGCTGGAGCACGGCGAAGTGCCGGCGTTACGGCTGGTGGCGACAGTGGCGGAGCCTGAGGACGAGGACGCGCGCTTCTCGCTGGAGCCCTTTCTGGATGGGGACGGGGAGGGGGCGGCGGTGGCACTGGAGGCGTTTGTGCGGCCCTGGCAGGGGAGTGAGCGGGCGGCCTGCGCGCCGATCGCCAGCCTGCTGGAGAGCCTGGCGTCCCGCGGGTTGCCGCTTTCTGATGGGGCGCTGATGGTGCTGCGCCGGGCGGCGGTGCTCTGGCAGGAGCGGCTGGGGGCGCAGATCGCTCCCCTGCCGCCCGTGGACTGGCGGCCGGGCGGGCTGGTGCTGGAGCTGGATCCGCTGGAGCTGGCGGTGCTGCGCCACGCTGGAGAGGCCGGCGAGGTGCTGGACGAGGCCTTGGCCGAGCTGCGCCGCCGCCATCACGACGCCGACTTCTGGGGCGCGGCCGCGGCGGATGCTTTTCCGGCGTGGCCGGATGCCCTGGAGTCCCTGCGGCGGTTCGAGGTGGAGGCCGGGTTTTACGCCACCACCCACGCGCCGTTGGAAAGCCTGCGGCAGTGGGCCCGGCCGGCCCTGCAGGCCCTGTTGCAGGCCCAGGTTTGGAGCGCCGATCCGGCCACCCAGGGCTTGTGGCTGCCCTGGGGGCTGGAGGGAGTGGGGAACGACGCTGAGGCCGACAGGCTGCGTCAACCTCCCGCGGGCGCCGGGCTGCTGGCCCTGCTCGAGGGCGGGGAGGTGGTGGTGGTGGGGGAAGGCACCGAGGCGATCCGACAGGCCCATCAGGCGGGCCGGTTGTTTCACGGCGGCGCCTTCGGCCTGCGCTGCCTGGAGGCGCCCCAGAGCCGCCATCCCCAGCGGCCCGCGGCAGGATTCGAATACAGCCTGGAGGCGTTGATCACGGCGGTGGAGCAGCTGTACCGGGAGCGGCCGTTCACGGTGCTGGTGGCGGGCGGCGGGGCCTACCGGCTGCCACTGGCCCAGGCGATGGCCAGCCGCTTCGGGGTGCTGGCGGTGGGGTTGGCCTCTCCCCTGGCAGGCTGGCTGGAAGGACAGCCTGCGCAGGGACCGCACTGATGGGGGAACCGGCCGGCAGGGACGCAGAGTGGCAGGCGGTGATCGCGGCCCACCCGCTCGAGAGCCATGACCCCGCCGAATGGCTGCGCTATGGGGTGGCGCTGACCCAGGTGATCGAGCCTTCGGCCCAGGAGCGGCACCATCAGCAGCAGGCGGGCCTGGCCTTTGCCCACGCCGAGGTGATGGGTGCCGCGAAGGAGGCCGTGGCCCTGAGCCAGCGGCAAGCGACGCTGCTGAGCCTGGCGCAGGCCCTGGAGTTGGCCGAGGCCGGATCTGCGGCGGCGGTGCTGCGCCGCAACACCGATTGACCATGGATTGCTGAGAACCAGGGGTTCAGCTCTGTCAGATCTGGCTCAGGTCGAGATGCACCTGAAAGCAACAAAGTGCCTCGTAGCCGTCTGTCCGATGCCGTTGCCATGGCGGATCAGGTTGTAGGCGATCACGTGCAGGCCAAACACGGCACTCACGCTGTCCTGACCGCGCGGTTTGAACGGGCGCAGACCGTCGAACGCCTTGATCCAGCCAAACACCTTCTCGATCCCACGGCGGGCATTGGTCGATTGGGCCTACCCCTTGTGCCGGGTGGTAGGCCCAGCGATCGCTGAGCCACCGCTCGGGCCATGTTCTGCGCCACATGAGGCGTTACGCCCAGCCGTCGCATCTCGGCCACGAATCCTTTCGTGTCGTTGGCCGGTGTGATGCGGCAGTCAACCACCAGGACCCGATGGTGGGGGCGGTGGATCGTCCTCGCCGTCCATCCGCTCCAGGGAGGCGTGGGAGGCCCAGGCCTGCAGCAGTGAGGCCAGCAGCAACTGCTCTGGCGGCACTGATGGCCTGCCCACTGAGGCGTAAAGATCACAGAAGGTGGGATTAAGCCGATCGAGGGCCTGAGCGGCTAGTTTTCGGATCCGCCGCAGCGGATGGTTCGCAGGGATCCGCTCCTCGATCGAGACATACTCGATCGAGACGTAGGAGAACAGAGAGCCGCTGCGCTCCTGCTGACCTCAGCATTACAACCAGGGCAGTTGACCCATTTTTGCAGGTTTCACAGGTTTTTCAGCGAACTCCTCATCGTCGCCCGACAGGAGCCGGTACCGTGTCCACGGCTATCAGCGCCAGGAGGCCCAGTGGGACGACTGGTATGTCGGCTCCCAGGCTTGATTCACTCAGGCGCTGCTCGGTAGCCCATCCGTTCGCAGAGCCGCCGCAGCTCCCGTGCCGTTGCAGGATCGGCCAGTTCTCTGCGCACCGCCTCGGGCAGGGTACGCCGAGGAGGCAATTCGATTCGATCGGAGCTTCGGCCGCTGTCCCCACTGAGCTTCACCGAGGGGAATCGCTCCAATGCTGTTGTGTCACAGGGAAGGCCAAGGGCATCGCAGAGCTCACGAAACACGGGCTCAGGCTGCCGGCAGAAGTCTTCGTAGTGGATCCAGTCGAGGTCGACGTAGGCATCGAGGAAGGCCTGGTAGCGAGTGCAGTAGGAGCGCAAAGTGGCCGGCTCCATCTGGGTGTGCCAGCTGGCGGCCATCAGCCCGAGCCAGCTGTCAAGCGGATGGCGGAGGGTCACCGCCGAGAGCAGGGGATGGCCAGGGGCCAACCACGCTCGAACGGGCTGAAGTGGCGCTACCGCCGCGCCCAGGAAGAAGTCGGAATGGCTGTGGTCGCGGATCACCAGATCCGATCCACGGGCGCCGCAGAGGGCCAGCACCTGCCCGATCTGGCCGAGGAATTCGGCCTGAAGCACCTCCGGCGGCAGGGGATCTGTCTGGAGTGCATACAGCGCAAGGGGATGGCTGGGGTTGAAGGCTTCACCGTGCCGGTTTAAGGGGTTCAGCTCGCTGAGCACAACGACATCCGGCAGGGCGGCCAGGCAGCGGCTGATCAGGGTGCCGCCGCTGCAGGCGGCATGGTGCAGCGTTCGCACCACCTGTGGCTCACTGGGCGGCCAGGCTTGGCCCACCTGGTGGCGCAATTGTTCGGCGGCCCGGATCTGCCCGTGGCTCCGCAGCAGGAGACACAGCTCCTGCAGCCAC
Source organism: uncultured cyanobacterium (assembly GCA_903917565.1). Taxonomy (GTDB): domain Bacteria; phylum Cyanobacteriota; class Cyanobacteriia; order PCC-6307; family Cyanobiaceae; genus Cyanobium. The sequence continues at coordinate 34,379 of CAIXBB010000012.1, forward strand.
TCTTCGCCGCCATGGCGCCTGGCGAGATCGGTTCCCTGAGGGAACAGATCGGCCATCTCCAAGGGGGACTCTTCGGCTGTGGGCAATTCTTCCAGTTGCGCCAGGGCGGCGCCGCTGCGGCCAAAGGCCCAGAAGAGCTCGGCGCCGAGCACGGTGAGGGCCGGGTCTGCAGCCGGCGCTGCCGCCACCAGTTGATGCCAGAAGCTGCGGGCCATGGCGGGATCACCGCCCAGGGCAAGGCGGCGAACGGTGTCAGGGTCAGGGGCCGCCAATCGTGAGGGGGGCCAGTGGGGAAGTGGCTTTCTGATGTTGGCGCAATCTGAGCCCGCGGGGGTTGTCAGGGTCATGAGTGCCGCAAAAAGGCACGTGGAAGTCCTTGATTGAAAGCTGACCGTTCTGCTGCCTGCGGTAGAAATGCGGCCATTGTTCATTGGCAGCAATCAGTGGCAGCAATCTGCGATTGCCGCGTTCCCTGCCAGTTGATCGGCTTCCAGCTGTTGAGACCAGTTGCGGCGTAGGTGACTTGGCTTTTTGCAAGAGTCCCCCTTTTCCTCCTGGCCAGAGTTAACGATGACAGGGCCCCAGACTGGCCCATAAAAGGCACCGACCTCACCTGTCCAGCCTGCAGCAAGGGTCACGGGACTTACAGAGTTACACCACACCTGAGCCGCTACCACATCTTTTGTACTCTGCCCAGATATGCGAGAGATTTACAAGGTAGTCGAGTGAGGCTTCGCACATAATCTTAGGCGATAGACAGTTCTTTAGTCTAATATTGTCGACAGAATCAAGGAACTCCGATAGAGATCCAGCGCCGCGTACAGGGCCCAGATTTGACAATGGAGGACGCTGCATAACATCATTATTCAAAAGGTTATGCTTCTCAAGTCTTATCCGAATTCTTTCCGCGGCTGAAAAGAGTTCGTTTGCATTATAAGTGTAATCGTGCTCAGTCTCAGCCATTGTTAATTCGCATGGCTCCCCTTTGAAAAGCAGGTTTAGCGCATATGGCTCGAATCCAAGATATGCTCCAAGTTCATCGTGCTCATTTACGTATAAATCAGATAGGCGAGCAATCTGCTCTGAAGATAAAAAGTCGGAAAGCACAGCTTTTGGCCCTGCCAATGATACATCTGACAGAGCATTAAGGAAATGCATTCTAGTATTTTGTGGCATATTCAATCTTTTGTAAATATCACGGAGCAGACAGAGAAGATTAAGGGGTGGACTATTATTAGTATTGTTGAATCTTTCCAGAAAAGAACTGATGTTCATTTTATCATCAGTCATTCCAAGCCGATCACAAAAGTCATATAGAATGCTATTGTTTCTAAACTTAGAGGGATCAAACGGAACGCACATTACATTTGAAGTGCCATACAATGCATCAAAAGTCAAAACATTTCGCATGTTAGGCTGCCCTTTTAAGAACTGAGGTAAGACTTTGTGATAATCTAAACCCTCCTTGATAATTTGTGTTATCAAAGAAAGGCATTGACTCATAGGATCTCTCATGTAATAAAGCACCCTAGGTTGATCGCAATAGTAACGTAAATACTCATACTGCTTCTTGGCACGGTCAGGAGTTAATGATGGCCTGCCAGCTTGCTCCGAAGAAAAAACATAATGCTTTTCATTCAATTCAGCGAACCCCTTTGAGAGCTTCTGTTTGGTAATAAATCCTTCAAGAGAAATGGTAATGGCTTGGGTATGGTCTTGCTCAATTCTATGAGTAATTGAGCTAAGATTTGAAGTATTAAAGTCTACAGGTTTTAAGAGTTCAAAATCATCGGCTATCCATTTGAAGTTATTGGCTGCGTAATAGCCAAAACATCTTTGAATGCTGTCAGTCCCTGTCTTCGGCCCTCCCGCATGAAGAAGAATACATGACAAGCCGCTTTGCAGTGATGTAGGACGACCCGATTCAATTCGAAATGATTTCATCTATTTCAAAAATTTAGAAGGAATGAGAGGAGAGGATCATTGTTTAAGCTGTTCTGTGTCAGCGACCACATGCGAAGCCGGGACCTATCCGGAGATTTGTCCGCTCGGAGTGCTGACTTCAGCACTTGTATTCATTGTACTGCCGATCTAGCTTCATGGGAACCGGGAACCTGGTGTTTCGCCATCGTTTGGATTGCTTGGCCGGTGGTATTGCGTCAGCCACTGGGGCTTGGATTGTTGAGGGTCATGCAGCTACACGTTTCTGCGATCGAGGATCTTTGATGCTCACAACCTGTGGTTGTAGCCAGTCACGGGGGTGACGGTTCCATTGCTGAGGATGCCTCTGCAGAGCTTTCTCACAGGTCTGCTGGCGGATGGCGCAGATCCAATCGGCTTCGCCGTAGTGTCGCTGATTGGGACGTCACGTACTTGATACTGCTGTGCTGGTGCTCAGCTTTGCACCAGTCAACAAAACCATCCACCCAGCCTTTCACCGAGAGCAGATCCCGGAATCGCCTGAACGGATAACTCTGGTGGTCTTTCATCGTGCGGAACCACGACTCGGCATCGGCGTTGACATTTCTCACTCGCGGCCTGGAGAATGAGAGCAACACCCCCAGCTCCGCCATCTTGGCCGCCAGAGCGAATGAGCGTATGGGAGCACCACAGTCGGAATGCAAGATCGCAGCGGTCTTCTTGTTGATCCCTTCATCGCGATAGACACGAACAAAGAAATCGCTGGCCAGATCGCTGCATTCATGCTCACATGCCCCTCTGCACCGAGGATGCGCCGGCTCAATACATCCATCACCATGTAGAGGTCGAAGAACTGACCCTTCACAGGGCCGGGCAGGAGGGTGATATCCCAGGCCAGCTTGATGGATTCCCGTTGCTTCCAACACCGGAACCTCCCTGGGCTCCCGCGGCAGGCGGGTTCTGCCACGGTGGATCAGCAGACCCTCCTACCGCATGATGCGGTAGATGGTGGACTATGAACCCACATAGATTCCCTCCTCGGCAAGGATGGCCACGATCTGGGAGGGAGTGAGATCCGCGAAACGCGAATTGTTGATGAGCTCAATCACGTGCTGCTGATCCCCTGCGCTGAAACGGTGCACCACTTTTCGCGGAGAACCCTATCTGCGATCCTGGCTGTAGACGCAGTCTTATCCGAAAGAGTCACCTTGTGTCTGGAACGCAATGCCCCGCGCCGCAGCCTGCGGGAGCAGATCCCGATCAGATCTGCGATCGCCTTGGCAGAAGCTCCTTCATTGAAACCTTCTCGGAACAATTTCATCAGCTGGCTTCTATCCTCTGGCGGGATCAATGTTCCTCGTCGCGTGGCCACAGCTGATTGACCTCTGTTGAGAGCAACCGCTTCGCGGAAGCGTTCCGCTACAGCAGTGTTGCCGCCTCCAAGAGAGCCTTCTTCTTCTTCTCCAATTCGCGTTGTAAGCGGCGATTCTTGCGAATCAGCTCCTGATTCTTGCGTTGAAGGTCTCGCTGATCAGCCATGCTCGGAGCGCTGGGGCCATTGGCATCCTCGGCGGCCTGCCGCCAGTGGGCAAGCTGCCTGGGGTAAAGGCCACGCTCACGGCAGAGGCACCGAGATCAGGGCCAATCAGGCCGGCAGCCTGGATCACAGCGGCCAGTCTGTCGAGAGCACTCCACTGCTCCGGCGGCTTGGTTGTAACCGGCAAAAGCTGACCCTGTTTCTGCCAGTGGCTGCGCCAGGTGTACGGGGTCTGGACGGTGATCCCGGTCGAGCGGGCGTCAGCCACGCTTTCCCGGTTTTGCGGGCTCATACGCTAGGCGGTGTCATAGGTCAGTTTCATGGTCGTCGGCTTGGGCCCCTGGTGTGATGCGTCGGACCGAGCGGACTTCTTTCCTGAACCCGGGGGCCTACAGCGTGGGCATCGTCACTTCTCGCAGGATTGAGCGTGCCTGTTGCGAGGATCTGGCCTTCCGGGTGCTGACCGGCAAACAGCAGCCCGACCAAAGCCGCAACTGATTCGCAGAAGCCCTAAGGCTGCAGCGAGTTCCTCCGCCGCAACCTCGACGCGCTGAGCGACCGGTTTGTTCAGATCCTGCGGCTGTGTCAGAAGGCGGGGATGGTGAGCTTGGGCCATTTTGCGCTGGATGGCACCAAGGTTCAGGCCAATGCCAGCAAACACAAGGCCATGAGCCACTAGGAGCGTGTCGCACATAGATCCGCGCAGGACCTCTCCACAGACGCCTGTCAATCCGCCCAGATCCCTGTGACTGCAATGGTTCTGAGCTAGAGAATGGGGCATGGTCAAGCCCAAGTCCTTCCGCCCCTGGAACC
>CAIXBB010000013.1 GCA_903917565.1 uncultured cyanobacterium
CCACCCCTTCCGGGGCTCTCGCGGCGCGTCGCCTCCCGGCGACTCAGAAAACTTACAGCACCGTCGGCTCGCGCCTCTCAGTCCCAGTAAGTCCGCGTCCCTTTCAAGCTCTCGCTCTCTGGGGCGCAGTCCGAAATCATACCACCTGCAGTGGGGATTCGCTGCATCGGCGGGAACGCCGTCAGCCCGAAGCCACCAGCGGCCCAGGACACGACGGCACGGGGATGGTGCCGATCGGCCTTGATGACGGCCCAGGGGCTGCGGAAGCCGATCGGAGGGCTTGCTTCCTTCGGTAGGCCCAACAGCCCCAGGCAGACCATCAAGCGGGACTGGCGTTCCTCAGGGGCGCTGGCTGGGGTGAGGGTGGCCTGAACACAAAAAAAGCCGCGATATCTCGCGGCTCAGGGGGGAAGGAGTTTCGGGGCCGCAGCCCTCAAGGGTTCAGAACAGACCCAGGGTGAGGGACTTGTCGATCGGTAGGCAGGCGCCGATGCCGAGGTAAATGGTGAACGCGGTGCCGAACAGGAAGGCACCCATGGCCACGGGGCGGCGGAACGGGTTCTGGAACTTGTTGAAGCTCTCGATGAAAGGGATGAGCATCAGGCCCAGGGGAACCATCGTTTGAAGCACGATGCCCAGGAGCTTGTTGGGAACCACCCTGAGGATCTGGAACACCGGATAGAGGTACCACTCCGGGAGGATCTCAAGCGGAGTGGCGAAGGGATCGGCCCGATCACCCAGCATGGCGGGATCGAGGACGGCCAGGCCCACCAGGCAGGCGATGGTTCCCAGAATCACCACCGGGAAGATGTACAGGAGGTCGTTGGGCCAGGCCGGCTCACCGTAATAGTTGTGGCCCATGCCCTTGGCCAACTTGGCCCTCAGCTTGGGATCGGTGAGATCAGGCTTCTTGAGGATGTGCATGGTGAGGATCCAGGAGCGCGGGTGACCGGTTGGAGAAGGCTAGATTGGAAAAGAGCTTCAGAGCGGGCCTGAGATTCCCTGCTTCCGGATCATGAGGAAGTGGATCAGCATGAAGACCGCCAGCAGCCAGGGGAGCACGAAGGTGTGGAGGCTGTAGAAGCGCGTCAGGGTGGACTGGCCCACGCTTTCACCGCCGCGAAGCAACTCGACCATGAAGTCGCCCACCACGGGAACGGCAGCAGGGACGCCGCTGACGATCTTGACGGCCCAGTAACCCACCTGATCCCAGGGCAGGGAGTAGCCGGTAACCCCGAAGGAGACGGTGATCACGGCCATGACGACCCCGGTGACCCAGGTCAGCTCCCGGGGGCGCTTGAAGCCACCGGTGAGATAGACGCGGAACACGTGCAGGATCAGCATGAGCACCATCATGCTGGCGCTCCAGCGATGCACCGAGCGGATCAGCCAGCCGAAGCTCACATCGGTCATCAGGTACTGGACCGAGCTGTAGGCCTCCACCACCGTGGGCTTGTAGTAGAAGGTCATCGCGAAGCCGGTGGCGAACTGAATCAGAAAGCACACCAGGGTGATGCCGCCGAGGCAATAGAAGATGTTGACGTGGGGCGGGACGTATTTGGAGGAGATATCGTCAGCAATCGCCTGAAGTTCAAGGCGCTCCTCGAACCAGTCATAGATCGGGGACGACTTGGCGCCGGGAGACGAGTTCGCCATGCAGCATGGGGCTTGGGTTGCGAGAGTCTACCGATCGTTCTGACCCCCCCGTGAGAGACCCGGGCCGCCGGTCCATCCCGGCTCAATGCTTTGCAACAGGGCTCTGCCTACTGCTGTGCCTGCCCGCCCCGGCGCTGGCGCTCAGCGATGCCCAGCAGCTGGTGGTGGAAGCCTGGCGGCTGGTGAGCCAGAGCTACGTCGATCCCGGCCAGCTGGAGGCGGTGCAATGGCGGCGGCTGCGCCAGAAGGCCCTGGAGAAGTCCATTGCCAGCTCGGTGGAGGCCTACGAAGCGATCGAAGCCATGCTGGCGCCGATCGGCGACCCTTACACCCGGATGCTGCGGCCCGAGGAGTTCGCCACCCTGCGCTCCAACACCCAGGGCCGCGTGACCGGAGTGGGGCTGCAGCTGGGACTGCGGGCTGGGGATCAGCGGATCGTCGTGATCGCTCCCCTCGATGCCTCCCCCGCCGCCGACGCGGGGATCGTTTCCGGCACCGAGATCCTCAAGGTGGACGGCCTTCCGGCGGAGGAGCTGGGGCTGGAGGGCACCGCCGCCCGCCTGCGGGGTCCCGCCGGCAGCGACGTGCTGCTGGCCCTGCGCACCCCGGGGGGCCAGGCCTCGGAAGTGTTGCTCGACCGCCGCGAGGTGGATCTGCAACCGGTGCGCTGCCATCGCCTGCAGAGCGATGGGCACACCCTGGGCTACCTGCGGATCACCCAGTTCAGTGAACCGGTGCCCCAGCAGGTGCGCTCCGCCTTGGCCGAGCTGACCGCCCCCGGGGGCAGCGGGCCGATCGAAGGGCTGATCCTCGACCTGCGCAACGACTCGGGTGGACTGGTGGCCGCCGGGCTGGCGGTGGCCGATGGGCTGCTCGACGGGGAGCCCATCGTGGAAACCCAGGATCGGGGCGGCATCGCCGCCCGGCAGCAGGCCAGCCCAGGCCGTCTCTACGGCGGCCCCATGCTCACCCTGGTGAACGCCGGCACGGCCAGCGCCAGCGAGATCCTGGCCGGTGCCCTCCAGGACAGCGGCCGCTCGCGCCTGGCAGGCAGCCGCACCTTCGGTAAGGGGCTGATCCAGACGCTGATCAACCTGAGCGACGGCAGCGGTCTGGCCGTGACCGTGGCCCGCTACCTCACCCCCAGCGGTCGGGATATCCAGAACCAGGGCATCGAACCGGATGTGCTGCTGCCCCAGCCCGAGCCGCTGGAACCGGATGGGGACGGGGACACCTGGCGGCAGGCGGCCGCCACGCTGCTGGTCGCCGATCTGTCCGCCCCAGCCGCCACGCCATGAGCCAGCGCACCTACCACGATCCACTCCACGGAGCGATCCGCCTCGATCGCCAGGATCACGCCGAAGCCCTGGCGATCGATTTGATCGACACGGCGCCGTTCCAGCGGCTGCGGCGCATCCGGCAGCTGGGGCCGGCCTTTCTCACCTTCCATGGGGCGGAATCCAGCCGCTTCACCCATTCCCTCGGCGTGCTCGCGGTGGCGCGACTCGCCCTGCAGCAGCTGGAGCGGCTCGATCCATCCCTGGCCCAGCACCGGAGCGTCCTCTATGCCGCCGCCCTGCTGCACGACGTGGGCCACGGACCCCTCAGCCACTCGGGCGAGGAGATGTTCGGGCTGCGGCATGAAGTCTGGTCGGGCCGGCTGATCCGCGACCATCCCGCCCTGCGCGACCGGCTCGACGCGGATGCTCCCGGCCTGGCCGCCCAGGTGGCCGACCTGCTGGAGCACGGCCACCACCCCTGCCGGGCCATCAAGGCGCTGGTGAGCAGCCAGCTCGATTGCGACCGGCTCGACTACCTGCTGCGCGACAGCTACAGCACCGGCACCCGCTACGGCCAGCTCGATCTGGAGAGAATCCTCGCCAGCCTCACCCTGGCGCCCGACGGCGATCTGGCCCTGCATCCCCGCGGCCTGATGGCGGTGGAGCACTACCTGGTGGTGCGCCATCTGATGTACAGGAGCGTTTACAACCACCGGCTCAATATCGTCTGCAACTGGCTGCTGAACCAGGTGATCGCCGTGGCCCGCAGGCTCGGACCCGCCGTGGTGTGGGCCGATCCCACCATGGCCCGCTGGCTCTGGGAGCGGGACCGGCTTGATCTGGGCTGTTACCTGGCCAACGACGATATCCGCACCGGCTACCACCTGGTGCGCTGGCGGGAGGAGGGCCCCGGGGAGCTGGCCGATCCCTGCGGGCGTCTGCTGGAGCGGCGCCTGCCCAAGGCCACCGACGTGAGCGATCTCTCCCCGGCCGGCCGGATCGAGCTGCTGGCGGTGGCACGGCAGCTGTGCGAACGGGCCGGCCTGGTGGCGGAAGGTTGCTGCGCCCTGCAGCAGCGCCAGAGCCGGGGGTATCACCCCTACGCCGGTGGCCTGCGGCTCTGGGATGGCCTGCGGCTGCAGGCCCTTGAGCAGCGCTCGCCCCTGGTGGCCAGCCTCTGCCAGACGGTCGACATGGCCTGGTTGATCCACCCGGCCCAGGTGAGCGACGCGCTGCGTGCGGCCCTGGCGGTGCGGCGGCAGGAGGGCGGGGGTCGCCAGGGCCTCTAGGTTCGCTGCACCCCTTGGCACCGTCTTGGCCGCCGCACTGATCCAGGCCATCGACGTCCGGCAGCCGCACCTGCTGCGTCTGCCGGCGCACCAGGCTTCCGCCAGCGCCGTGGAGGAAGTGCGCTATGCCCTCGGCAGTCTCCTCCCCCGAGCGGGCACCGTGGTGCTGGAGGCGGGGAGCTGGCCCCTGCGGCTGCCGGAGCTGCGGCAGTTGCAGGAGCTGCTGGCCCCCCTGCAGCTGGAACTGATTCGCGTTGCCAGTGACCACCCGGACACGCTGGTGGCCGCCGCCGCCCTCGGACTCGACACGGCTCCGGGCGCGCCGCCGCTGCCCGCCACGGCCATGGCAACGGCGGCGCCCGATCTGCTGGTGCATCACGGTACCCTGCGCTCCGGCGACCATCTGCAGGCGGAGGGTTCGGTGCTGCTGCTGGGGGATGTGAACCCCGGCGCCCGCATCAGTGCCGCCGGCAACGTTCTGGTCTGGGGGCGGTTGCGAGGCATCGCCCATGCCGGCGTGGCCGGCGACAGCGACGCCCGCATCGTCGCCCTGCAACTGCGCCCCCTGCAGCTGCGCATCGCCGACGTGGTGGCCCGCGGGCCGGAGGGTCTGCCGCCGCAAGGGCTGGCCGAGCAGGCCCTGCTGGTGGAGGGCGAGATCCGCATCGATCCGGCGGCCCCGGAGTTCAGCGGTTGATCAGGCCGAAGGCCCCCAGTCCACCAGCCACGGCCATGAACCACAACGGGGAGATCCGGGTGCGCAGCATCAGCACGCACACCAGCAGGGACACGAAGACCCCGGCGGCGTTGGTGTCGGCGGTCTGGAGGATCTTCACCCCCACGGCGAAGAGGATGCCGAGGGTGATGGGGCCAAGGCCCCGCTCAAAGGCCACACGCCAGGGGGAATCCCGCAACCGGTTCCAGCTGAGGCAGGCCACCACCATCAGCAGGGTGGAGGGCAGCAGGATGGCGATCTCGGCGCCGTAGGCACTCAACAGCGCCCAGCCGGGGCCCTCTGGCCACCCGGCCCCCATGCCCAGCAGCCCGACGATCATCGAACTGGGACCCGGAGCCGCTTCGGCCAGGGCGTAGATGTCGGCGAACTGGGCGGGCCGCAGCCAGCAGTACTGCTCGACGCTGAGGTGGTGGTACTCCGCCAGCAGGGTATTGCCGCCCCCCAGGGAAAACAGCGACAGGCCCAGGAAGGTGCCCATCACCTGCAGCAGGTGGCCCAGGTCATTGAGCCGCATGGGGGTGCAGGTTGTCGCGGCGGAAACGGCCCCGATCAGGACGGCCGGCATCAGCGGCTCTCCGCCGGGGGGGCAGGGGGATGGGACGGCCGCGGCCAGTACCAGGCCATCGCCAGGGGGCCGGCCACCAGCACCAGCGGCACCAGGCGCACATGGAAGACAGCCATCAGCAGGAAGGTGACGGCCGCCAGCAGCAGGGCCACCGGATCCTTCCAGTACTGGTCGAGGATCTTGAAGCCCATAGAAAGGGCCATCCCGGCCGCCGCCGCCACCACGCCCGCCAGCACCCGGTCCAGTTCGGGCAGGCGGTGGAACTCGAAGTACAGCAGCCCCACCCCCATCAGCAGGGTGAACGGCACCAGCAACATGCCCGAAAGGGCCGCCAGTGCCCCGCCCAGGCCGCGGAAGTAGGTGCCGACGTAGACGGCCATGTTGATCTGGTTGGGGCCGGGGAACAGCCGGGCCACGGTGAGTCCGGTGAGGAACTCCTCGTTGCTCATCCAGCGGCGCTGCTCAACGATGATCCTCTGGCTCCAGGCCGAGAGGCCGCCACCGAAGGCGGAGAGGGCCACCATGAGCATGCCGGTGAACAGTTGCCGCAGCCCGGGTGCAGGGGCCGTCGGGGAGAGGGCGGGTGATTCAGTCATGCACGAAATGGGGATCCGGCGGAAGTTCCCCTTCCTCGTGGAAGGTGGGATCGAGGGGATCGGGGGCGTGGTACTTCGCGGCGGCCTCCCAGTCGATCTGGAACATCTCCTTCAGGCGCGCCACCACTTCGGGGGCATCGCTCTCGATGCCCAGTTCACGACGCAGGTCGAAGGCGCTGCGGTCGATGTTCATCGAGCCGGTCTGGGCGAAGCCCCCATCCACCAGGATCAGCTTGGCGTGCAGTTTGGGCTGCTGCTGACGTCGCACCTTGACGCCGAAGCGCTCCATCACCCGCAGAGAGGAGAAGGTGTCGTAGATGTCCCAGTCGCTGATGCCGTGCTTGCCGCCGCACAGCACCCGCACCTTCACCCCCCGCTCCCGGGCGCTGATGATCCGCTCCAGGATCACCGCATCGACGAACTTGGGGTGCTGGATCCAGAGGGAGCGGGTGGCGGCATCGACGATGCGGGCCATCTGCCCGCGGCTGTGGGCGCTGCTCCACACCAGCCCCACGCCGAGGTCGGGCTGGAAGAAGACGCGCTGCCAGTCGGCTTCGAAACCGGCGATCACCTGCGCCACCACGGCAGGGTTGTAGGTCAGCACCCCGTAGTCGCGGGTTTCGGTGAAGTACTTGTCGGCCAGGTTGAAGGTGGCCACCAGGGCGGTGTGCTGGTCGACCACCATCGACTTCTCATGGGTGACGGGGAACGCCTCGCTGGTCCAGGCGGTTTCGATGCCCCAGGCCTGGAGGCGGGCGAAGGCCTCGTCATTCCAGCGATCACCACCGGAGGTGTGGGGATTGAGCATCACCCGCACCTGCACGCCCCGCCCCAGGGCACGATGGAGGGCCTCCTCCACCGCCACCGACTGCAACTTGAACTGCTTCAGCAGCAGTTGCTCGCTGGCCTCCTCGATCAGGGCGACCACGGCATCCACACCGTCGTCGGGCATCACCAGCAGCCGCTGGGGCCGGTGGGGGGCGGAGGTCATCGAGGCGCGCGGAGGCAATGGGCCTTTCTAATGCCAGTTCGGGGCCCTGGCCCAGCCGCTCCGCCCGATGGGATTAACCTGCCGCGACGCCCGTGGACGCCGTGACGTCAGCACCCGCCCGCATCATCCTCATCTGCTCCGGCAAGGGGGGCGTCGGCAAGACGACCCTCACCGCCAACCTGGGGATCGCATTGGCCCGGCTGGGGGAGCGCACCGTCGTGCTCGATGCCGATTTCGGGTTGCGCAATCTCGATCTGCTGCTCGGCCTGGAGAACCGGATCGTCTATACCGCCCAGGAGGTGCTGGCCGAAACCTGCCGGCTGGAGCAGGCCCTGGTGAAACACAAGCAGGAGCCGAATCTGGCCCTGCTGCCCGCCGGCAATCCACGCATGCTGGAGTGGCTCACCCCCGAGGACATGCAGCGCATCGTCGCCATGGTGGCCGAGCGGGCTGACTTTGTGCTCATCGACTGTCCGGCCGGGATCGAGGACGGCTTCAAGAATGCTGCGGCGGCCGCCCGCGAGGCGATCGTGATCACCACCCCGGAAGTCTCGGCTGTGCGGGATGCCGACCGGGTGATCGGCCTGCTCAACACCCGCGGGGTTGCACCGGTGCAGCTGGTGCTCAACCGGGTGCGGCCTCGGATGATGGCCAGCCAGGAGATGCTGGGCGTCGAGGACGTCACAGACATTCTGGCGCTGCCCCTGCTGGGCCTGGTGGTGGAGGACGAGCAGGTGATCGTCTCCACCAACCGGGGGGAACCGCTCACCCTCAACGGCAACGGATCCCCCGCCGCCCGGGCCTACCAGAACATCGCCCGGCGCCTGCGGGGTGAGGACGTCCCCCTGGAGGATCCCTCCAAGGCACGCAAGGGCCTGCGCGCCCGGCTGATGAACAAGATCCGCAAAACCACCGGTCTCTTCTGAGCACCATGACCCTGTTTGATTTCATCCAACGGTTGCTGGGGCGCCAGAAACCCAGCGGCACCATGGCCAAGGAGCGGCTGCAACTGGTGCTTGCCCATGACCGCAGTGATCTCAATCCCGAGCTGCTCGAGCAGATGCGGCGCGAAATCCTCGAGGTGGTGCAGCGCTACGTGGAGATCGACATCGAGGAGGGGGATGTGAGCCTGGAGACCGAGGACCGGGTCACCGCCCTGGTGGCCAACCTGCCGATCAAACGGGCCCGGCCCCTGCCGGCACTGGTGGCCGCCGCCGTGGGCAAGGCTCAGGCACCGGGCCCCGAAACTCCCCAGGAGCTGGCCGTACCCCTGGGAAGTGAACCGGCGGAGGACCAGTCCCCCGCCGATCCGGACTGAGGGGGCACCGCCCAGGCGACGGGCAGCGGGAACCCTTCAGGCAGTGAAGGGTTGGAACGCCTTGCTGGACATGTTTCCTGTCGCCATCACCCCGGCCGAGCAACGGGTCCTTGAGCTGCTGAGCCGGGGCAACAGCAACCGTCATATCGCCGCCCAGCTGGTGCTGAGTCCCCGCACGGTGGAGTGCCACGTCTCCCATCTGCTGGCCAAGACCGGCTGCCGCAGCCGCACCCAGCTCCTGCTCTGGGCCCTGGCCCAGGGATAGGCTGGGCCGGGCCAACGGCCCATGCCGGCTTAGCTCAGTGGTAGAGCAGCGCTTTTGTAAAGCGAAGGCCATCGGTTCAAATCCGTTAGCCGGCTTGCCTGGGGAGAAGCGGATCCGCCGCCCTTACCATCTCCCCAGCACAGCGAACGGGAGGCCATGTCGTGCCATGCCTGGCTGGTGGGGGGGCTGGCGGCCCTCGGTGGGGCCCTGGCCCAGGGCCCAACGCCGCCACCACCGATCCCGCCTGAGATCCCCGCTCAGTCGAAGCCAGCCCGTTCCGGCGCGGAGATCCTGGGCCGTCCCGGAATCCGCACCCGCTACGTGGATCCCAGCGGCCCGGTGCAATCTGCTGGGAGCCAGGGCCTGCCTGCCGTCGGCCCGCCGCAGCGCCCCCTGACCGTGCCCGTCAATGAAACCGTGGATTTCGCCCCAACGATGGAGCAAGGCCCGTTCCAGGAGCCCACGCTACGGGGCCTGTTCCGCTGGGACCTGCAGCAGCCCGCTTCCCGCTGAGGGGCCTCAGCCGATCGCCTGCCAGAGAGACAGCAAACCGAAGGCCAGGAACAGGCCGCCGCTGAGGCGATAGAGGACCCTCTCGCTGATCCTGCCGCCGATCCACTGGCCCGCACCCACCGCCAGCCAGGTCACCAGGGCATGGCCCAGCAGGGTGCCGGCCAGCAGGCCCGCGAAGGTGAAGGCCGGTGCCGCCGCCAGAAAGATGGTGGCGAACTGGGTGCGGTCCCCCAGTTCGGCGAGGAACACCAGCACGAAGGCCTCCCAGATCACGGCGCCCGGTCCGCGGATGCTGGCATCGCCCTCGGCCGCGTCGATCGCCTCCTGGGCCTCCTGGGCCTCCTCCCTGGCCGCATCGGCGGGCAGCCCGGCGGCATCCAACAGGAGCTTCACCCCGAACCCCAGGAACAGCGCCGCCGCCAACCACGTAACGACCGACTGGGGCAGCCACTCCCTGAGGCCGTACCCCATGCCCAGGGACAACAGGCTGACCAGGCTGAGCGCCGCGAAGGCCCCCACGAACACCCAGCGGGGGCGGTGACGGGCCGCCAGGATCAGGGCCATGAAGAAGGTCTTGTCCCCCAGCTCGGCCAGGGTGATGGCCGTCAGGCTGGAGTCGAAGGAGGCGAGCCCGGGATCAGCGGCGGTGGGAAGGGTCATGGGGGCGGGCCAGCCCCTCGGCATGGGTGCATCATGCCCCGGCAAACAGCCAGGCGATCCCAGCCAGCACCAGCCAGCCCAGCCAACCCAGCTGGAACAGGGGGGTGGCCAGATGCACCAGCGGCGCCAGAACCCAGTTGCTGAGGCTGACCTCCAGAAGCACCACCAGCAGGAGCGGCAGCATCAGGCGCCTCCCGGCCCCGGCGCCACGGTGGCCCCGGGCCGAAGAACGTCCCATGGGTTGGTGGTTCCTTGCTCGGCCTCCCGCCAGGCCAGAACCGTGCTGGCCTGCCCGGATCCCGCCGGCCAGGGCAGGGGCTCGAGCAGGGACAGGGTGGGGAACTGGCGCGCCGCTTCGGCCGCCGTGGTGGCAGGGGGCTCGCCGGAACGGTTGGCACTGGTGGTGGCCAGGGGGCCACTGAGACGCAGGAGCTCCCGCGCCCGCTCGCAGGCCGGGACACGCAGCCCCAGGCTGTTGCCGCCTGGATGGAGATGGGTGGTCAGGGCTCCGGCGATCGGAAGCACCAGGGTGACGGCCCCTGGCCAGCTGCGCCAGGCCTGCTCGATCCAGGGCTGCTGCCAGGGCACCCCGAGGGCCTCGATCAGCTGGGGCAGGTCGGCCCCCATCAGGATCAGCGGCTTGTCGGCGGGACGTTGCTTCAGCCGCCAGAGCAGGGCGGCCGACTCGGGCCGGGCGGCCAGGGCAGGCAGGGTGTCGGTGGGGAACAGGGCCGCCTCCCCCTCCGCCAGGCGCCTGGCCAGGTGAGCGGGACCGTTCATCAACCGCCGGGCCTCCAGCCACTGGCGAATCGGGCCCGGCCCTCCAGGTCGGCGTGCACCGCGAGCCGTTCCAGGCCGGCCCCATCCAGCAGATCGGCGACCGCGTCGCTCTGGTCGTGGTGGTGCTCCAGCAGCAGCAGGCCGCCCGGGGCCAGCCCCGTGAGGCTCCCGGCCACGATCGAACGGATGGCCCTCAGCCCATCAGGACCACCATCGAGGGCCAGGCGCGGTTCGTGATCCCGCACCAGCGGTTCCAGTTCCGCCAGGGTGGCGCTGGGGATGTAGGGGGGGTTGCTCACCACCAGATCCAGCTCGCCCCACCAGGGCTCCAACGGCTGCCACCAGTCACCCGCCAGCAGAGTGACGCGGCGCTGCAGCTCCCAGCGGCTCAGGTTGGCGCCCGCCTGGGCAAGGGCGTCTGGGCTGGCCTCCACGGCGAATCCACGGCTCAGCGGAAGGCTGCGGGCCAGGGCGATGGCCAGACACGCGGAGCCGGTGCCCAGGTCGGCCCATCGACATTCGACGCGGTCTGATGGCCACAGGGAGAGGGCCAGATCCACCAGCAGCTCCGTTTCCTGCCGGGGGATCAGGACCCCGGGCGCCACGGGAAGCACCAGGTCGCGCCAGGGGCAGAGGCCCACCAGGAATTGCAGGGGCTCATGGGTGTCGAGATGGCGGCGCCAGAGGGCTTCGAGCGCCTCAAGCGAGCAATCCAGCCGGACCTCGGCCTCCGGGTGGCACCAGAGCGCCTGCAGCTGACTCCAGCGCAGACCACCGCCCAGATCGAGCAGCCAGTCGAAGCCGGCGGCACCGCCCCCCAACGCCAGCAGGCGGCGGCGCCAAGCCAGCAGCTCAGCCGCAGTGATCAGCAGGCTGTCAGGCCCTGCCGCCGGTGGCGCAGGCATCGGGGCGTTGCCGACCTGGGAAACCATGAGGGGAGCCTAATCAGCGGCGACGGCTTCAGCAGGGGCGCCAGCAGAGACCGGCCTCGGCACGCAGCAGCCCGGCCAGCTCCAGCTCCAGCAGCCAGGGCATCAGCTCCGCCATGGGGCGATCCAGCGCCAGGCTCAGCTGCTCGAGGCTGGCGCCACCCCCCACCGCCTCCAGTAGCCCCTCGGCCTCCGCCCCCTGGAGCCCCCTGGCCGGAGCAGGGTTGTCTGCGGGGGGCCGTGGGGCCAGGGGACCCCTGCCGAGATGGCCGATCAGGTCGGCGGGGAGGAGCAGAGGGGTGGCACCCCTGGCCAACAGCCGGTTGCTGCCCATGGCCGAGGCCCGGCCGGCATCGGCTGGCACCACCCAGAGCGGCAGCTCCAGCTGCCAGGCCAGTTCGGCCGAATGCAGCGCCCCGCTGGCCACCGGACACTCCACCACCACCACTGCCGCCGCCATGGCCACCAGCAGGCGGTTGCGGGCGGCGAAGCTGCCGGGCCGCACGCTGCCACCCTCGGCCAGCTCGCTCACCAGCAGCCCCCCCCGGGCCACCTCAGCCTGCAGCGCCGCGTGGTGGAGGGGGTAGGCGCGCCCCAGCGGGGTGCCCAAGACCCCCACGGGGGCACCCCCGGCCGCCAGACACCCCCCATGGGCGGCCCCATCGATGCCTTCGGCAAGACCGCTGAGCACGGGCCAGCCCGCCTCGGCCAGGGCGGCACCGATGGCGCGGGCCATCGAGAGACCATGCAGGGAGGGACGCCGCGTGCCCACCACCGCCACCGAGCGGCGCTGACCCAGGTGGGGCCAGAGGCTGCCCCGCCCTCGCCAGCAGAGCTGCAGGGGCGGCCGGTGCAGCTGCCGCAGGCCCGCTGGCCAGCTCCGATCTCCGGGCACCAGCACCCCACGGCCGAAGCGGCACCGGGGGGCAAAGGCCTCCAGGGGCCGGGGGCCCCAGCCAAGGCGAAACCGCTCCACCGCCGCCACCAGCCCGCGACCCAGCCCCGGCAACGCCGCAAGCTCATCGGCGGAGACCTCCCAGGCGACGGCCAGCCCGCCACAGCCGGCCTCGAGAGCCCGCAACCGCTGCCAACCGAGACCGGGACAGCGGCTCCACAGCAGCCACCACAGGCGCCGCTGGCGATCCCAGGCCGTGGCCGCTTGCCGGTGGAAGGGACCCCGCACCAGATCTCCCATCGCCGTGCCCCAGCACCTGAAAATCAGTACAAGTGTACTATGGCTGCAGGGTCGCCTCGGGTGGTCCCGACCGCAGGGTGGCCAGGGCCAGCTCCAGATCCTCCGGCAACCGCCGCCGCAGCCGTCGCCGCGAGGCGCCGCCGGAGAGATCCACCAGCACCAGATCAACGCGGGCTTCAGCCGCCACGGCCCCATCGGGATTGATGAAGTGGCTGTGCCAGGGGAGCTTCAACCCCACCCGCGGCAGCACCTGGCTGCGGATCTCGACGCCGTCACCGTGGAGCAGGGCCTGCCGGTAATCGATGCGCAGGCCCACCACCGGCAGCTCCAGCCCCCTGGCCGAGAGGGCGCTGTAGGCCAGGCCGACCTGGGCCAGGGCCTCGACCCGGGCCTCCTCCAGCCAGGCCAGATAGGCCCCGTGCCACATCACCCCGGCATGGTCGGTGTGCTGGGGCAGCACCCGTCGGTACAGGCGCCACCACGACTCCTGCGGACGCTGCATCACGGTCTTCACCACAGGGGATTGCGGAATGGGGATCAGCCATAGGCTGATGCCGAGCCACTTTGATGTCCGTGTTCCGCAACCTGCTGATCGCCGATTCCGGTAAGGGCCATGTCGAGGAGATGGTCCGCATCCTGCGCGACATCCCCCCCTGCCGTCAGGCCCGGATCAACCTGCTGCACGTCATTCCCGAGCAGGGGGGCCTTGACCTGGAAAGCCATCGCCAGCAGGCGGAAGTCCTGATCAAGGAGGCCATCGAGCGCCTCGGTCTCACCCCGGGCGAGGTGAACACCCTGGTGCGGGAGGGCGACACCAAGCTGACCGTGCTGAAGGTGGCCGACGAGCTGGAAGCCGATCTGATCGTGATGGGCTCGCGGGGCCTGGGGAGGCTGCAGTCGATCCTGGGCAACAGCACCAGCCAGTACGTCTTCCAGTTGTCCACCCGGCCCATGCTGCTGGTGCGTGACGACCTCTACGTCAAGGCCATCAACCGGGTCCTGGTGGCCATCGACGGCACCGGGGTCGGCGATGACGCCCTGCGGCTGGCCTGTGAGCTGGTGCAGGGGATCCCCGGCGGCAGCCTCACCGGCGTGCACGTGTCCCGCCAGGACATCACCCCCTCCCGGGGGGGGCGCACCCTCGGTGACGACGTGCTGCTCAAGGCCATCCAGCGGGCCCGCAGCTTCGGGGTGGAGATGAAGGGCCTGCATCGCACGGGCGACATCGCACGAGGCGTCTGCGGCACCGCCGAGGACGTGAAGGCGGATCTGGTGGTGATCGCCTCCCAGGACCGCAGGCCGCTCGTGGCCAAGGGCCTGGTGGATCTCGACAAACTTCTGGGCAGCTCGGTGAGCGACTACATCCGCGTGCACGCTCCGGCCCCGGTGCTGCTGGTGCGGGAGCCGGAGGGGCGGGCCCGCTGAACCAGGATCAGCCGCCCTGGCGGCTGTTCGTCTGGATGTAGAGAATGATCAGGAAGACGGCTGGAACCAGAACGAACAGGAGGCTGGCAACGAAGCCGAGGTCGTTGGTTTCCATGACTGCTGGAGAGGTTCTGAGAAGGTATCACCGCCCATCGGCGGGAAGGACGCCCCCTTCATCGCTCGTTGCGGATGGAGCCCCGGCCCCTTCAGGAGCCGTCTCTGACTCCTGAGCATCCTCAGCCTCCTCTGCTGCGGGAGGCTCAGGCCAGGTGGTTGGGCCTTCCGGCAGAGGCAGGGAGCGGGCCCTGGTCAGTTCCCCCTCCCGATCCCCGAGTCCCACCTGGGGCCTGGTGAGCACCATCACCGACTTCTGCACGAGGGCCTGACAGGCCAGCCGCCATGTCTGGGGGCGCCGTTTCAGCTTCTGCAGTTCCACCGAGGTCTGCTCCGTGAGGGCGTTGGCCGCGCCCCCCTCCACCACTTCCACAAAACAGGTGATGCACTGGCCGCAGCCGCCGCAGTTGCCCAGGCGGCCCTTGAGGCCATAGAGCTCGATGCCCTCGCGCAGGGCCACCTCGCGGAGGTTCTCCCCCGGGTAGCAGTCCACGTCGCGCTGCTCACGCACGAACCGGATCACGGGCATGGCGGAAGGCTCACGGGGGACGGCTTGGCTCCCATTGTGAATCGCGCCGTTGCGGTCCGTTACCTCGGGCCCCGTGGTGTTGCCCGCAACCCTTACCATCGCCAGCACGGATCGGTATTCACCGAGCGTCTCCTTAGCCGCCATCGCCCCGGCGATCGGCTTCGGCAACTGTCAACCCAGACCTGACCCCCCAATGGGATTGCCCTGGTACCGGGTGCACACGGTCGTCATCAACGACCCGGGCCGACTGCTGGCCGTGCACCTCATGCACACCGCCCTGGTAGCCGGCTGGGCCGGCTCCATGGCGCTCTACGAGCTCGCGATCTTCGACCCCTCCGACCAGGTCCTCAACCCCATGTGGCGACAGGGCATGTTCGTCATGCCCTTCATGGCCCGCCTGGGCGTGACAGGCAGCTGGGGTGGCTGGAGCGTCACCGGTGAAACCGGCGTCGACCCCGGCTTCTGGAGCTTCGAAGGCGTGGCTGCGGCCCACATCATCTTCAGTGGCCTGCTCTTCCTTGCCGCCATCTGGCACTGGACCTACTGGGATCTCGAGATCTGGCAGGACCCCCGCTCCGGGGAGCCAGCCCTCGACCTGCCCAAGATCTTCGGCATCCACCTGCTGCTCGCGGGCCTGGGTTGCTTCGGCTTCGGAGCCTTCCACCTCACCGGGGTCTTCGGACCGGGGATGTGGATCTCAGATCCCTACAGCCTCACGGGCCACCTCGAAGCGGTGCAGCCCGCCTGGGGACCTGAAGGCTTCAACCCCTTCAACCCGGGCGGCATCGTGGCGCACCACATCGCCGCCGGCATCGTCGGCATCATCGCCGGCATCTTCCACATCACCACCCGACCGCCGGAGCGCCTCTACAAGGCCCTCCGCATGGGCAACATCGAGACGGTGCTGGCCAGCGCAATCGCGGCGGTGTTCTTTGCGGCCTTCATCGTGGCCGGAACCATGTGGTATGGCTCGGCAGCCACGCCGGTGGAGCTGTTCGGCCCCACCCGTTACCAGTGGGACCAGAACTACTTCAAGACGGAGATCAACCGTCGCGTCCAGACCGCCATCGACAACGGCGCCAGCAAGCAGGAGGCCTTCGCGGCCATTCCCGAGAAGCTCGCCTTCTACGACTACGTGGGCAACAGCCCCGCCAAGGGAGGTCTGTTCCGGGTCGGACCGATGATCAACGGTGATGGTCTGCCCACCTCCTGGATCGGGCACATCTCGTTCACCGACAAGGAAGGCCATGACCTTGAGGTCCGTCGCCTGCCCAACTTCTTCGAGAACTTCCCGGTGGTCCTCCAGGATCAGCAGGGCATCGTCCGCGCCGACATCCCCTTCCGTCGGGCCGAGGCGAAGTACTCCTTCGAGCAGCAGGGCGTGACGGCCACCATTTACGGCGGTGCCCTGAACGGTCAGACATTCACCGATCCGGCCGACGTCAAGCGCCTGGCTCGCAAGGCCCAGCTCGGCGAGGCCTTCGAGTTCGACCGTGAGACCTACCACTCCGACGGCACCTTCCGCAGTTCCCCCCGCGGCTGGTTCACCTTCGGCCATGCCTGCTTTGCCCTGCTCTTCTTCTTCGGCCACATCTGGCATGGTGCTCGCACCCTCTACCGTGATGTCTTCGCCGGCATCGACCCCGATCTCGGTGAGCAGGTGGAGTTCGGTCTGTTCGCCAAGCTGGGCGACCGTTCCACTCGACGGCTGCCCGAGGGCTTCGTGCCCCCGGCCGGCTCCACCCTCAGCTGACCGCCAGCCCCCCCGAGGATTCCCATGGAGAGCTTCGCCTACATCCTGATCCTGGCCCTGGCCATTTCCACGCTCTTTTTCGCCATCGCCTTCCGCGATCCCCCGAAAATCGGCAAGTGACCACGCTTCCGGATTGATCCGACCCCTGGGAAACCAGGGGTTTTTTCTTGCCTGGGGCTTCACTTTCTTGGCACCCCCTTCTCTTTGTGCGCGTAGCTGTTTACACTCCCAACACTTGGAAGCGTGCCCGGGGATGCAATGTCCCTCCTGCCAACACACTGACAGTCGTGTTCTGGAATCAAGGGCTGCTGATTCCGGGCGCAGCGTGCGGCGGCGCAGGGAGTGCCTCAACTGCGATTTTCGCTTCACCACCTACGAACGGGTCGAGACGGTTCCGATCACCGTGGTGAAGCGCAATGGCAGCAGGGAAACCTTCAATCGCAGCAAACTGCTGCACGGTCTGCTGAGGGCCTGCGAGAAGACGGGCCTTGAACCGGCCCGGCTGGAGGCCGTCGTCGATGACATCGAACTGGCCCTGCAGCAGCGGGCCGGCCGCGAGGTGAGCAGCAACGAGATCGGTGAACTGGTGCTGCAGCGCCTGCGGGAGATGAGCGAAGTGGCCTACGTGCGCTTCGCCTCCGTCTACCGCCAGTTCCAGAGCGTCAGCGATTTCGTGGCCACCCTGGAAGGCCTGGGGAACCGGGGCAAGACCAAGAACCGGCTGGTGGTGGTCGGTTGAGGCCAAAGGGAACGGTTCGAGGTTGGGGTCCGCCGGCCCATTGATAGAGTGCTAGATCGGGTGTGCGCTGCAGGCGGGCAGTCACCCCGTTCCTTCGCACTGCCTCCGGCAGACCGTCCCAGCTCCATGACCCTCACACCTTCTTCCGAAGCCGACACGCTCGAGGCCCTCGCGCCGATCAGCAGCGAGGAGGCCACCGACATCGAGGCCACAGAAGATCTCGATCTGGCGATCCCGGAAGAGGTGCCCAGCGCCGACGACTCCAGCAGCAGGGTCAGCGCACGGGACGGCGACGGGGTGGGCTTCACGCTGGATGAGTTCGCGGCCCTGCTCAGCAAGTACGACTACAACTTCAAGCCCGGTGACGTCGTCAACGGCACCGTGTTCGCCCTTGAAGCGAAGGGCGCCATGATCGACATCGGCGCCAAGACCGCCGCCTTCATGCCCCTCCAGGAGGTGTCGATCAACCGCGTTGAGCATCTCTCCGACGTGCTCGAGCCCGGGGAGGTGCGCGAATTCTTCATCCTCAGCGAAGAGAACGAGGACGGCCAGCTCACCCTGTCGGTGCGTCGCATCGAGTACCAGCGCGCCTGGGAGCGGGTGCGCCAGCTGCAGAAGGAGGACGCCACTATCTACAGCGAGGTGTTCGCCACCAACCGCGGCGGCGCCTTGGTGCGGGTGGAGGGCCTGCGGGGCTTCATCCCCGGCAGCCACATCAGCACCCGCAAGGCCAAGGAGGAGCTCGTGGCCGACTTCCTCCCCCTCAAGTTCCTGGAAGTGGACGAGGAGCGCAACCGCCTGGTGCTGAGCCATCGCCGTGCCCTTGTGGAGCGCAAGATGAATCGCCTCGAGGTGGGCGAGGTGGTGCTGGGTACCGTGCGGGGCATCAAGCCCTACGGCGCCTTCATCGACATCGGTGGCGTCAGTGGTCTGTTGCACATCTCCGAGATCAGCCACGAGCACATCGAGACCCCCCACACCGTGCTCAATGTCAACGATCAGATGAAGGTGATGATCATCGATCTCGACGCCGAGCGTGGCCGGATCTCCCTGTCCACCAAGGCCCTCGAGCCGGAACCGGGCGACATGCTGAGCGATCCCCAGAAGGTCTTCGACAAGGCCGAAGAAATGGCCGCCCGCTACAAGCAGATGCTGCTCGAGCAGGCCGAGGACAGCGAGCCGATGGGCGTCTCCCTCGAATGAAGTCGCTGACTCGGACCTTCTGACGATGGTGCACCTCTCCCTCCGGGGAACCCCCCTGCCATGCGGGGATCGGCCCCTGGAGGCGGTGCTGTTCGACAAGGACGGCACCATCAGCCACAGCGAGCCCATGCTCATCGCCTTGGCCCAGGCCAGGGTCTTTCATTGCCTGGAGCTGGTCGATCTGGCCGCGGCCGACCCGCAGCGTCACCGCGATCTGGATGTCCTGCTCCACCGGGCCTACGGCCTTGCCCCCGAAGGCGTCCATCCCGCAGGAACCATGGCGGTGGCCAGCCGCGACCAGAACCTGGTGGCCACGGCCACCACCCTGGTGCAGGTGGGCCTGGGCTGGCCCGAAGCCCTGGCCATGGCCGAAGCGGTGTTCGCCCTCACCGACGCCCTGCATGGCCAGGGGAGTGAGCAGCGTCCGGCCCCCACCGCCGGCCTTCGTCCCCTGCTGGAGGCCCTGCGGCTGGCGGGGGTGCGCTGCGCCGTGATCAGCAACGACCACGTCGACGGCATCAAAGCGTTTCTGGCCGCCCATGACCTGGCGTCCTACGTGCAGGCCATCTGGAGCGCGGAGCACCAGCCCCGCAAGCCGGATCCCGCCGCCGTCCACGGCCTGTGCGAGGAACTGGACGTGGCCGTGGAAAGCTGCGCCCTGATCGGTGACGCCAACAGCGACCTGCGCATGGCCCGGGCCGCCGGGGTCCCGGTGGTGCTGGGCTACCGGGCCGGCTGGCAGCGGCCTGTGGAGCTGGACAGCTCCTTCCTGCAGCTGGATCACTGGCGGGAGCTCGCCGTTGTAGCCGGAGTCACATTGCCGCTGGCAGCTCCGTCCATCCCTGGCGCGGCCAGCCAACCTATGGGAATAAGCTCACCCATTGATTGAGCCCACCCCCCTATGAGCCGTTTCGTCTTCACCTCGGAATCGGTGACGGAAGGCCACCCCGACAAGATCTGCGACCAGGTCAGCGATGCCGTCCTGGATGCGCTGCTGGCCCAGGATCCCTCCAGCCGGGTGGCCTGCGAGACCGTGGTGAACACCGGGCTCTGCCTGATCACGGGGGAAGTCACCACCACGGCGCGGGTCGACTTCAACACCCTGGTGCGGGGGGTGATTGAACAGATCGGCTACACCGGCGCCCGTGCCGGTGGCTTCGATGCCAGGAGCTGCGCCGTGCTGATCGCCCTCGATCAGCAGTCGCCGGACATCGCCCAGGGCGTTGATGAGGCCGACGACCACGACGGCGATCCCCTCGACAAGGTCGGCGCCGGCGACCAGGGAATCATGTTCGGCTACGCCTGCGACGAAACCCCGGAGCTGATGCCCCTGCCGATCAGCCTGGCCCACCGGCTGGCCCTGCGGCTGGCCCAGGTTCGCCACGACGGCAGCCTCGGCTACCTGCTCCCCGACGGCAAGACCCAGGTGAGCGTGGTGTACGAGAACGATCGCCCCGTGGCCATCGACACGATCCTGATCTCCACCCAGCACACCGCCGAAGTGGAAGGGATCAGCGATGAGAAGGCCGTGCAGCAGCGCATCAAGGACGACCTCTGGACCCACGTGGTGCTTCCCGCCACCGACGATCTGCCCTTGAAGCCCACCAAGGAAGGCACCCGCTTCTACGTCAACCCCACCGGCAAGTTCGTGGTGGGCGGCCCCCAGGGCGACGCAGGGCTGACGGGGCGCAAGATCATCGTGGACACCTATGGCGGCTATGCCCGCCACGGCGGTGGTGCCTTCTCCGGCAAGGACCCCACCAAGGTGGATCGCTCCGCCGCCTACGCCGCCCGCTATGTGGCCAAGGCCCTGGTGGCGGCCGGCCTGGCCCACAAGGTCGAAGTGCAGCTCAGTTATGCCATCGGCGTCGCCAGACCCGTGAGCATCCTGGTAGAGAGCTTCGGCACCGGTGTCCTGAACAACCCCGACCTCACCGCCTTGGTGCAGGAGCACTTCGACCTGCGGCCCGGCGCGATCATCGAGACCTTCGGTCTGCGGGAGCTGCCCCAGCAGCGTGGCGGCCGCTTCTACCAGGACATCGCGGCCTACGGCCACTTCGGCCGCAAGGATCTCGACCTTCCCTGGGAGGACGTCACCACCATCGCCGCCACCCTGAAGCAGGCCACGGCGAGCCGTGTCAGCGCTGTATCTGGGGGTTGACCTCGGCAGCAGCGGCCTGCGCCTGACCGTTCTGGCCGAAGCCAGTGCGCCGGGCGGCCATCCCGACGACCCCCTGCTGAGCCGGCAAGCCCCCTACCCCGGCCGCTTTGAAGACCCTGAGGCCTGGAGGCAGGGACTGATTGAGCTGCTGACCGCCGTTCCCGCGGAGATCCGCCGCCGGGTGCGGGCCATTGCCATCGATGGCACCTCCGGCACCCTGCTGGGCTGCAGGGCCGACGGCTGCCTGTTGCCGCCCCCCCTGGAGCAGGCCCTCCCCTACCACCTGGCCTGTGCGGAACAGGCCGGGGCCATCGCGGCGCTTCTGGAGCCGGCGCCCGGCGGCTGGACCGACCATCCGGCCGCCAGCGTCAGTGGCAGTCTGGCGAGGGCCCTGCGACTGCTGGACCTGGCCAGGGAAGCGGGGTGTGGGCCGGGCCTGGTGCTGCGCCACCAGGCCGACTGGCTGATGGGCTGGCTGCTGGATGACTGGCGCTGGGGCGAGGAGGGCAACAACGTACGCCTGGGTTGGGACCTTCAGCAGGGAGGCTGGCTCGCTGGGGTGGCCAAAGGCCTCGGATCGGGGCGCCTGCCCAGGATCCGATCCAGCGGCAGCCTGCTTGGCCCCCTCTCTGGGTCGACGGCGACCCGCCTGGGCCTGCCCGGGGACTGCCAGGTGGTGGCGGGCAGCACCGACGCCAATGCGGCCGTGCTGGCCGCCGACCCACAGACAGGCGATGGCATCGCCGTGCTGGGGACCACCCTGGTGCTCAAGCAGTTCGTGGCGGCGCCCCTGGCCGGTGCCGGCCTCAGCAACCATCGGGTGGCCGGCCGCTGGCTGGCGGGGGGAGCCTCCAATGCCGGCGCCGGGGTGCTGGGCCGCTTCTTCGACGACGAACGGATCGCGGAGCTCAGCCGCCAGATTGCTCCGGGCCGCCCCACGGGGCTCACGCTGGTCCCCCTGAGCCGGAAAGGCGAACGCTTTCCGGTGGACGACCCTGAGCTGGAGCCGATCCTGGAACCGCGGCCCGTCAGCGATGCCCGCTACCTGCAGGCCCTGCTCGAGGGCCTCACCGCCATCGAAGCGGCGGGCTGGCAACGGCTGCGGCAGCTGGGGGCACCGGACCTGCGGCGGGTGATCAGCGTCGGCGGCGGGGCCCGCAACAGCCAGTGGCGGGCGATGCGGTCGCGCGCCCTGGGGATCCCGGTGCTGAACCGACCGAAACGCACGGCGGCCCTGGGCATGGCCCTGCTGGCCAGGGCCAGCTTCAGGATGGAGGTCGAAACACCACCCCTACGACCATGAACGAACGCCTCAGCTCGATCCTCTCCATGGCGCTGTTCGTGGTGCTGGCGGGCTTTGTGGGCTTCAGCGGCGTGCGACTCTGCCTGCTGCTCTGGCAGCGATTCGCCGGCGCCTGAGCCCAGAATGCCCCCATCCGCCCTAACCCGATGGCCGCCGACCCCCTCACCGCCGCGGTGAGCGACCGCATCTGTAAGCATATGAACGACGACCATGCAGCCGCCGTCCTGGCCTATGCCCGCCACTACGGAGGCTGCACCGAGGCCAGGGAGGCCCGCATGGTCGCCGTCGAGCCCCAGGCCATGCGCCTGGAGGTGGATGGCGCCCGCGTCGAGGTACCGTTCGACCACGCCCTCAGCGACAGCGAGGACGCCCACCGCACCCTGGTGGCCATGCTGCGGTCGCTGCCCGGGAAGGCTTGAAGCAGCGACTGCGCCGTCTCCGGCGGCGCCACACCTCTGAACTTCCTCGCACGCCTGGGTCGGCTCCCGCTCGACTGGATTGCGGCCACCCCATGCCCCCTGTGTCGCAGCCCGCAGCCGCCCAGCCATGGCGCGGGGTTTCCCTGCCCCGACTGCCGCAGCCGACTCCCCCTGCCGGCCGGGGGCCTGCGGGGCAACGAGCCCCTGCTGTGGTGGGCGGCCGGGCCCTACGACGGTGAGCTCCGGCGGTTGCTGCTCGGATTGCGCCAGCGGCCTGAGGACGCCCGAGTGGGTGCCCTGGTGCAGGTGATGGCGGAGGGGCTGCCCCAGTGGCGACGGCGGCCTCTGCTGGTGCCGGTGCCGAGCTGGAAACGGCACGGCAACCCCCTGCCCGCCCTGGTATGCCGTCAGCTCGTCCGCCAGCTGGGGTACCGCCGCGACGATCTGCTGGAACGTTCGCGTCCGGTGCTCGGCCAGCATCACCTGAAGCGGGCCATGCGCCTGGACAACCAGGAGGGTGCCTTCGGCTGCCGTCGCGGTCCCCGCCTCGGCGAAGCCACGGGCCGGCCTGTCCTGATTGTCGACGACATCCTCACCAGCGGTGCCACCGGGTGCAACGCCGCTCTGGCCCTGGAAACGCTCGGCTGGCAGGTGGTGGGGATACTGTGCCTTGCCCGCACCCCACGGAGCCGCACCCCACTGGGCAGCACCCCCCCAGCCCGATCCCGCAGCGGGCCGTGATCTAATATCCCCTCGTCGCCTCGGCGACGGGCCGGGATAGCTCAGTTGGTAGAGCAGGCGACTGAAAATCGCCGTGTCCCCAGTTCAAATCTGGGTCCTGGCATTGCGTGCGGACTGCGCTGCAGCCCATCACCATGCCCCAGCCGCCTTCGACCTCCAGCCAGATCTTCAACAACGCCGACAGCTTTGCCCAGGTGTTCGATGAAGCCTGGCAGGCCCACAGCCGACACGACCCGTCCCACCGACTGTCGGTTGCCGAGAAGCTTGAAGCCATCCTCAGCAGCGTGGCCGACCACCCCTTTGCCCAGAGCGATCCAGCCACGGCCCGCCAGGTGGGCGCTTTCAGGATCCGCCTGCTGGACCTCTAGGTGGTGCCCGTGAGCAGCTCCCTTGCCCGCCTCATCCAGCAGCTGAGCGCTGGCTTCAGCAACCAGGCCCAGGCGTTCGACAACCCACCCCTCTACGCCCACATCCTGGTGAAGTTCCGTCCGCTGCCCCAGCTGGCCCCGGGTTCGCTGCTGCTTGAGCAGTCCTATGCCATTTCCCCAGGTACGCCTTACAGGATCCGGGTGCTCCGGGCCGAACAGCGCGACGGCGACCTGATCATCCACAACCAGGCCCTGCGCGAGGAGCAGCGGTTCTGGGGCGCCATCGAAGACGAAGGGCGGCGCCAGCAGATCGAGGCCGCCGACCTGCTTCCGCTTGAAGGCTGCACCTACGTGGTCCGGGAGATGGGCGAAGGCTTCACCGGCGAGGTGGAACCCGGTTGCCGCTGCCTCGTGGAGCGCAAGGGCAGCCTTGCCTATCTGGTCAGCAGCTTTGAGATCGACCCCCGTGGCATGCGCACCATCGACCGGGGCCATGATCCAGCGACCCATGAACAACTGTGGGGATCCTTGGCAGGTCCGTTCGAATTCGAGCGCACCGAGGACTATCAGGGCGACATTCCCCCCTCCTGGCTGGGGAAATGACCGTTCAGGCCAGGGCGACCTCCCGGGGCCCGCTCAGCCGGCGATCAGTTCGTCCATGAAGGGTTGCTCGCCCTCGTCGAGGAAGAGGTCCACCTCCTCCGCTCTGAGCTCGAATCCTTCCTCCTCGATCAGGGAGCCAGGCAGCTCCTGCTGCAGCGCCGGCGGCTGAACCGCCTGCAGATGGCGGGAGGACCCGGTTCGATCCAGGCCCCGGAGCGCCGCCTCGATCCTGGCCAGACGCTCTTCTGTGTCACCCAGCCGCTGATCCATGGCCACCCCATGGGCCGACTCCAGACCAGCGGCCTCCTGCAGCCGTTCGTCGATCCGGCCCTCCTGGCCTTCCAGCCGTTCCTCGAGCTCCAGCAGGCGGTAGGTGAGCGCTTCGGCGACCTGGGACAGGACCTGCAGCTGGTCGGCCAACCGCAGGGAGGAGTCCTCGGGTAGGGGCACAACAGCAGTCATGACGACACCGGGATGATGGCCGGATGGTATCGGTGTGGGGCCAGTCCGCCAGGGGGCACAACGCCGGGATCGGGTCGGACGGGCTGGGGCACCGGCGATCGGGGGGGTTTGTAACGATTCTGAAAACCCTGTCGTGGCGAGCGGACAGGCCCATAGGATCCGGCTTGCAGCCCATGATCGGGACGTTTCGTGCAGCCGTCCTCGAAGGCGTCTGCCGATCCGCAGTGGCCAATCGCGCTGCTCTCCGACCTCCTACCCAACGATTCTCCCCCGGCCCCCACGCTCATGACACTTGCCAACGCTGCCTATCTGGGCATCGAGCGTTTCTCCAGCGACCGCAACAAGGAAAACTGGACGAACGCCACCGAAAACGACAAGGCCGCCCTGATCCGCGCCGTCTACAAGCAGGTGCTCGGCAACCAGTACGTGATGGCCAGCGAGCGGCTCACGGGTCCTGAGTCCCTTTTCAAGCGCGGCTACCTCAGCGTCCGGGAGTTCGTTCGGCAGGTGGCCAAGAGCGGGCTGTACAAGGCCAAGTTCTTCGAGAACTGCAACCCATACCGTTTCATCGAGCTGAACTTCAAGCATCTCCTGGGCCGGGCTCCCCAGAACAAAGCCGAGATGCTGCACCATTTCACGATCCTGCAGAAACACGGCTACGACGCCGAGATCGACTCCTACATCGACAGCGCGGAGTACCAGACCCGCTTCGGCGAAGAGGTGGTCCCCTATCTCCACGGCTGGGACTATTCCTCCGGTCAGCAGGGCCTGCAGTTCTCCTACATGCTCCAGCTGACCCGGGGTGTCGGCGCCTCGGTGCGGGGCGACCTGCTCAAGAACCAGTCCCGCCTCAATCCCTCCGTGCATGCGGAAGCCCCCCTGCCAGTGGTGAGCCCCAACGCCAGGGGAAGCGTCTTCCGCAAGGTCAGCACCGATGGCGTCACCCGCCAGGGGGTGGGAGCCGGCGAAGAGGGCCGCACCTTCCGGGTGGAGATCTCCGGCTTCAACAACTACCGCCTGCACAAGCGCAGCAACCGGGTGCGCTTCATCCCCTTCAGCAAACTGCTGCAGACTCAGCAGCAGATCCTCCGGGAAGGTGGCCGCATCGCCAGCATCACACCGGTCAACTGAACCGGGCTCCCTTCCAGCCTTTTCCCCCTACCCCACCGAATCCATGAAGGTTTCCGCAGGTACCCGAGGCACCGGCCTCAACAGCTCCCGCCAGGTGGCCCTCACCGTCACCGGTGTAAGCAACAACGACTATTCCCGCACGGCGGACATGGTCATGAACGTGCCGTTCACCCGCATGAACGAGACCATGCGTCTGGTCCACTCCCTGGGTGGTCGGATCGTCAGCGTCTCCGTGACCGGCGGCGGCACCGTTGGCACCCCCGAACCGCCGGCCCCCCGCAAGGGGAAGGCCAAGCCGAAGCAGGAAGACTGAGCGCAGGCTTCGGCTCGCCCCCAGCCACTCCCACCAACCTGCGGCCCCCCTTTGAGGGGGCCTTTTCATGGGATTCCCGCAGACAGGCCGGGGCCTTACACCCATCAGCCAGGACAGCCGTTCAGCTTGAACCCAGGAGCCATGGCAGGGGGGCAGAACGCTTGCAGCAGCTGGGATGCTGATGCTGGTGACCATTTATTAAGGGTCCCCCATCCCATGGACCCGGGGCACAACAATAGGTAGGTCTTTCGAAGCGATGCCCGGCCGAGGCCAGGCGATCATCGAATGCAACCCGAAGTCGACGTCAGCCAGGCCACCTCGGGCTGACGCTCCAGACTTCCCCCCCTTACCCACCCAAAGCCCGACGTTCGACGTCGAGAACAGGAGCTAACTCAATGTTCGACGCCTTCACCAAGGTCGTTGCTCAGGCTGATGCCCGCGGCGAATTCCTCAACGCTGGTCAGATCGATGCCCTTTCCGG
>CAIXBB010000014.1 GCA_903917565.1 uncultured cyanobacterium
GCAGCTGCTCGGCGCTGCGCAGCTTGCGGATGATCTGCTCGGGGTTGTGGCGTTTGCGCTTCATGGGGCTTCTCCTGGCCAAGTCTGGCCGGTAGGGAAGCTCTCATAAGGGCTGGTTCAGCTTTTGGGGTCCACGCCACATCCAGTGCGGCCATCAGCAGGTCCAGGAACTCGGCCATCAGTTCCTCGTTAAAGAGGCGATCACAGTTTTTGGTAAAGGTGGTCGGATGCCGGGCGGAGTCATCAGGGTTCAGCCCGACGAAGCAGCGGAACAGAAGGTCGCAATCCAGCGGCTCGATGAGCATCCGCTCCGAGCGGATTCTAAAGATGGCTTGTAGCAACAGGGCCAGCAAGAGTTGCTCCGGCGGGATCAAGGGGCGCCCTCCCTATGGGTAGAACCTGCAGATGCTGGGGTCCTGCCGATCCAGTGCCTGATCCGCCAGGCGCCTCACCCGCCGAAGGGGATAGTCCAAAAGGATACGCTCCTCGGTAGACACGTCGGAGAACAGGGGGGCCGCTCCACTCCTGCTGGCCACGCATCCGTTCAGTGCCGTTGAGTCATTGTCGCGCGGCAGGATGGACTTTTCACCAACCTCCAAAGCGGATCCACCCGCTTCTGGCTCATGACCTAATCTGTTCATAGGCAAAAAAGGAATCCTTGGGGGAGCATGTTCTCACGAAGAGATTCAATCAAGACCATCCTGCTTCAACTGATCAGCAAACCCGTTTCGGGAAAGACGCTCAACAAGCTGCGCCAAGCCCATGCTGGAATTCTTGGCTCCACAGGGGCAAGGCTGTACGCGATGGGGGCTCAAAGTCTACATTCAGGTCAACTGGAAGGCCTTCGAGAGCAGCTCGCCACGGAGAAAATGGCCTACGCCATTCCGGCTACCCGAATCCTCGCAGAGGATCCATCCCTTCTGGCGATCTGCCGTTACACGCGTGAGCAACTGGGCCTGTCTCTCTTTTCAAGCCTCTATTGGATGGAAACCCCCAGCCTTCAGTTGCGTTTCCCGTTGCCATTCCGAAGCAAGAGCTACAACAAGTGGTGGATCGAATGCGGACCAGAGCATTTCAAGAAAGCCGATCATGTTCTGCATGAACTTGTAGACAGTCCCATGTATCAGCCAATTGTTCACTTTACCGAGAAGCCATTTGGTGTCAATCTGATTGGGCATGCTTCATGTGTGTTCGGCCTTGGCGAGTATCTCCGGATGATTGCCAAGGCTCTGGATGCCGCTGACATTCCATTCGTGGTCGTTGATATCCCCGCCAACAATGGTGCACCAACATCTGACGACTCATTGCAGCACAAGACTCTTGCTTCAGGCGAGGAAAGACCTTATGCATTTTCCATCTATTGCATGACTGCCGACACGCAACTACAGTTGGCAATGAACTTGGCTTTACAGGGAGATGCTGGCTTACAGACGTATTCAATCGCCGTTTGGTTCTGGGAACTGGATCGTTGGCCCAAGCGCCTGACTGGCGCCTTGGCACTTGCTGATGAGTACTGGCCCTGCACAGAACTGATTCATAGAGCCTTGCAAGGTGCGAGAGATGAGATGTCACATTCAGTCACCTCTTCACCACTAGAAAAGCCG
Organism: uncultured cyanobacterium; assembly: GCA_903917565.1. Taxonomy (GTDB): domain Bacteria; phylum Cyanobacteriota; class Cyanobacteriia; order PCC-6307; family Cyanobiaceae; genus Cyanobium. The sequence continues at coordinate 1,605 of CAIXBB010000014.1, forward strand.
ATCCTAACGATGCCGCCGGTGGTGGATCTGGGAGGACACGTGAGTGTCTCAAACCTAGCGGAGCGCAGGCAGTTGCGCCTATCTTGGGGTCTTGATCCAGATTCCGTACTTTTTGCGTTCTCATTTGACTTAAGCTCAAGGATCGCGAGGAAGAATCCCCAAGCGGTTGTTAAATCCTTCCAACTGGCTTTTCCCCATGCTGCTGAAAGCATCCCACCTGTCGGCCTTGTCATCAAGTCATTTCCACCAAGAAGGCACGAGCCTCTGTGGGAAGCACTGAAAGAAATAGCTGCGAACGACAAAAGAATCACCATTATTGAAGAGGACTTGGATCGCAGTGGTATTCTTTCTCTGTATGGATGTTCTGACTGTTTCATATCCCTCCACCGAAGCGAGGGCCTTGGGCTAGGCATAGCAGAGGCTCTGCAGCTTGGATTAGATGTAATCGCTACCAACTATGGGGGCAACGTAGATTTCTGCACGGGGCCGCTGGCGCATCCAGTTTCCTATCATTTGATCCCAGTGGAAGCCGGTGAATACCCTGATTCTGAGGGCATGCTGTGGGCCGAGCCAGATATCGTGCATGCGGCAGAATTAATGGTGAAAGTAGCAGCAAAAAGATTGATGCGACCAATCACTAGCCTTGAATTGGTCGACAGCTATAAACTTAGATTTTCAGCAAAGTCCGCTGGACTACTCATGCTTCATAGGTTAGAAGAAGTGTGGCAGAATCGCATGGAGATCCAAAAGCGAGGAATCGCAATGCCATTCGCATTGCAGGATCATGAAATGTAGTCAAGAAGGCTGTAAGCTGACCCTAAGGTGATTCAGTCGGGCTGGATGTAAAAATACCCTTGGCAAATCCAATCGAAAACGAATCCGTAGTCGCCCATCCGATCAGATGGAGGCCCCAAGCCCATAGGAAACCAGGCATCAAGAGCAAGTGCCCCATCCTTCGTCGTTTCTTCGGTATAAACCCTGAAACCATGGGATAAACGGGAGAATAGATTAAGCACGATTTACCAAGTTTAGCCAATTGCCGAAGACTTGTATCAGCCGATCCAATGCGGCAAGTCGTGCCCCTGCACCTCTCCAATGTGCAACCCAAGACATTAGAATGGTCACACCATTCCCCGAATATCAGATTCCTTAGATCAGGACAAGTCCGTCATGTTAATCATGTACGGATTGCACAGACTCCGTGACAGAGACAAGAAGGTAAAGAGCATCAGTTAATGAACTAGAATCTCTTTGAGCCTGGTTAATGACACCCGTAATCCTCGCAAGACATTTCTGGCTCTGTTCAGCACATGACGAAGCCTCGAACGACTTAGGAAAATGACTTGCTGCTGAAGCGAGTCCCTCTCTATCCTGATCTGCCGTTCGCTATCTCTGGCATCGACAATCAGACCTATAAATATGTTATAAAGACGATAAGCGCTAGAATCCTCTCTAAGGCAAGATAGTCCCGATCCGAATGTCAGGCTCACCAAATCAAGTGAAAGGGTTCGGAGGCTATTAGAGTGGTCATTGCCTTTAACTGGAGGAAACAGAATTCCAACATTTACACCTTTGGAAGCCATTAGGAAAGATAAGCATCGCTCAGTAGCGTGAAGGAAAGTTCCATCGGTCGGCAAAGGCTCTTCAGGATAGCGGTCATCCTCAGAGAAGTATTCAATCAGCCGCGAGAAGTGACATATACTTCCCCAGAACATATTACCAGCGGGAAAGATTAGAGGGGCAAGAAGACTTGCCTCATCGCTCCCGAAGTCTCGAAGAATACTTGCAGCAATTCTAAAGTTAAGTTCAGCTCCCCATCCATAGCGGGCCACAACTCCATACGGACGCGGATAAAGACAGCCGAGATGTTGAGCTGACATCCAATGAAGCAGAGAAAGACAAGCCATATTGCTCGCCGGGATCAAGCAGCGTAGACTGTCATTAGTCCACTCTGCCCCCGCGTCCGATCCAAAACTCTCACCTGAAGAATTCGCGAAATTGTCCCAGTGGATCGTTCGTTTCAGATGGAGTTTCAAAAAGTAGTCATATCCAGAACCGTATTTCCGAAGCATGGTCCAAAAAGGCAGGACATCCCGCCCATGATTGGCCACAACTTCAACTCTAAGCCACAATCCATCCCCCAAAATCTCTTTGTGAATGGCCTCAACTCGTAGTGCCTTCGACTTGGTGTCGGTAGTGATGACTAGGTCGTGAAGGAGCGGAAGGAATTTGATCCGCTTGAGCAAGGTGGGCAGCCGTTCAGGATCAAAGGCATGAATCAATACCAGCGTACGCAGGCCGCCTGCCACTCGTGTGGAATCTTCAACCGCGGAATCGTGCTCGTCAGCCAGAGGCTTGGGCACCGAGGAGTTCTCAAGATTCTGCCAAAGTGGCATCAGCGTGGGGAGGCCCTGATCGACCACGAGATCAAGAAAAGGAATGATGCTCGCTTCCATCCCTGTCAACATACGGGTGACTCTAAAAGCTAAATCATAAGGACCAGAGCCCTGCGAAAAATCAGAAAGTCAGCATGCTTTGAGGACACGCTTAGGATGCGCTCATCAAGGAAAGCGTCACCGCACCATGCCCTCGCCCAAGGCCATCGCCTTCTATCTCCCCCAATTTCATCCGATCCCGGAAAACGACGACTGGTGGGGAAAGGGTTTTACTGAGTGGCGGAATGTCGCCAAGGCTCGACCACTCTTTGCCCATCATTACCAGCCCCACCTACCCGCCGATCTCGGCTTCTACGACCTGCGCCTGCCGGAAGCACGCCAGGCCCAAGCGGAACTGGCGAAAGCCTTCGGGGTCCACGGTTTCTGCTATTACCACTACTGGTTCAATGGCCGCAGGGTACTGCAACGGCCATTTGAAGACGTACTCGCCTCTGGAGAACCTGATCTTCCCTTCTGCCTCTGCTGGGCCAATGAAAACTGGACCCGACGCTGGGACGGGTCAGAGCATGAAATCCTGCTGGAGCAGCTCTACAGCGAACAGGACGATCGCGACCATATGGCATCATTGCTGACCGCATTTAAGGACCCCCGCTATATCCGTATTGAGGGCAGACCATTATTTCTTGTCTACCGCACCAGCGCCTTGCCGGACCCGGCCCGAACAGCAGCCGTCTGGCGATCCGTCGCCCAAAGCAACGGCATCGATGATCTCTATCTCATCGCGGTTGAATCAAAGGAGAGCGAGATCCGCAACCCTCAAGGCTTCGGATTCGATGCCGCAGGGGAGTTCCAGCCCTGCTGGCCAATGCTTGGGGCACTCTCCTCCCAATCCCCCAGCCTGCGAGAAAGAATCAGGGGATTCATCAAGAACGAATCGCCTGGGAAGAAGATTCACCGGGTTGTTGACTACGAGGAGGTGTGCCATGCCGCTCTTTCCAGGCCAGTTCCTCCCTATACCCGCTTCCCATGTGTCACTCCTTCCTGGGATAACACTGCCCGTCGGCGGTGGGGAGGAATCGTCCTCCAGGATGCAACCCCGGAGCGCTACGGCCATTGGCTTCGGAAAACGATAGAACAACTGCCCAATCGCAGTTTGCCCGAGCCGGTCGTGTTTATTAATGCCTGGAATGAATGGGCTGAAGGCAACCATCTTGAACCAGACCAACGCTGGGGAAATCGTTACCTTGAGGAAACGCTTTCAGCACTCAGCAGCTGATCCAATCAATAAGCATCCTGCATCTCATAGAAATCAGGCTGCACATAGTCCTTCCGCAGCGGATAACCCTTCCAGTCCTCCGGCATCAGCAACCGCTTGGGATGGGGATGGCCCTGGTAGGTGATGCCGAACATGTCAAAGGTCTCCCGCTCCTGCCAGTCGGCACCGCGGAACAGACCATAAAGGCTGGGGATCGTGAGGGCACCGTCGCGGGGCAAGAACACCTTGAGGCGAACTTCCTCAGGATGGGCATCGGCCGGCAACGGACCGTTGCCCTCGGCCAAGGCCACCAACTGATCCAGCATCGCGGCCATCTTCACCAGGTGATAGAAGCTCACCAGCTGGCCGCCCGGGCCCTCGTCGTAGCCGCCCTGGCACTGGAGGTAGTCGAAGCCGGCAGCCTTCAGCGCCGTAGCCACTAACGGCAGGGCCTCCGGCTCCACACCCAGCAGCTCCACACCCTCATGATCTGAACCGAGGGCGTCGGCATCAAATCCCTGGCCGCTCAGCCAGGTGCCGACAGGTCCTGCAGCGGGGACTTCAATCGCACCGGCCTCAGTGGCCCCCGTTGCGTCAAGGGGGGTGAGCGAAGACTCCTCAGGCATCGGTGGTGGGGGCGGAGGTGGTGGCGGGGACGGTGGCGGCCATCGGCAGGCCGGCGGCGGCGGCCAGAGCCGCCTGCTGGGTTTCGGCCCGCAGGTAGGCACCGGTGACGATCGGCTCGATCCGCTTCATCTGGTGGGGGATCGTGCAGTATCGGTGGGTGGGGCGCAGGTTGCCGCGCTCGGCGAAGGTTTCGTTGCCCACCTTCTTGCGCAGCTTGATCACCGCATCGAAGATCGCCTCGGGGCGAGGCGGGCAACCCGGCAGGTAGAGATCCACCGGAATCAGCTTGTCGACGCCGCGCACCGCCGTGGTGGAGTCGGCGGAGAACATACCCCCGGTGATCGTGCAGGCCCCCATGGCGATCACGTACTTGGGCTCCGGCATCTGCTCGTAGAGCCGCACCAGCGCAGGGCCCATTTTCATCGTGACCGTGCCGGCCACGATCAGTAGATCGGCCTGACGCGGGCTGGAGCGAGGCACCAGGCCGAAGCGGTCGAAGTCGAAGCGGGAGCCGATCAGGGCGGCGAACTCGATGAAGCAGCAGGCCGTGCCGTAGAGCAGCGGCCAGAGGCTACTGAGACGGGCCCAGTTGTGCAGGTCGTCAAGGCTGGTGAGAATGATGTTCTCGGAGAGGTCGGCTGTGATGCCAGGGGGTCCAACGGGGCCGCAACTGGCTTCACGCAGATCGCGAAGCGCATCGACGGACAGGGAGCCTGGGGTGGGGGTGAGGGTCATGGTGGGGGTCCGGTCAGCTCCACTCGAGGGCGCCCTTGCGCCAGGCGTACGCCAGGGCCAGCACCAGGATGGAGATGAAGATCAGGGCCTCGATGAAGGCCAGCAACCCCAGCCGGTGGAAGGCCACCGCCCAGGGATAGAGAAAGACAGTCTCGACATCGAAGATGACGAAAACCAGGGCAAACATGTAATAGCGGATGTTGAACTGAATCCAGGCACCGCCGATCGGCTCCATGCCCGACTCATAGGTGAGCTGGCGCTCCCCTTGGCGGCTCTTGGGAGCCAGCAGCTTGTTGGCCACCAGCGCCAGCACCGGGACCGCCGCCGAAATCAGCAGAAAGCCCAGAAAGGCGTCGTAGCCGGAGAGCACAAACATCGGCAGACCCAACCTGGCGCGCATTCTGCCACCTGCCTCCTGGGGCGGCGGTCGCCGCGACGACCGATGGCACAGCCCGTCCTCAGGCGTCGCGGGTGCTGGAGCCGCCGTCGATAGAGTTCCCAGGCATGGCCAGGCACGGGATGAGCACGGAACCGCCCACGGAGATGCCCACCGAGGCGCCCGGCGAAGCGCCCGAAGCCGTCGCGGACGACCCCGCCACCCACCGCTTCGAGTGCCGCAGCTGCGGATTCGTCTACGACCCGGGCGAGGGCGTCAAGAAGCTGGCGATTCCCGCCGGCACCTCCTTCCTCGAGCTGGACCCGGTGGGGTTCCGCTGCCCCGTCTGCCGCAGCCGGGTGGGCGCCTTCAAGGACATCGGCCCCCGCAACAAGCCCAGCGGCTTCGAGGAGAACCTCAACTTCGGCCTCGGGGTGAACCGCCTCACCCCCGGCCAGAAGAACGTGCTGATCTTCGGCGGTTTCGCCCTGGCGTTCGCCTTCTTCCTCTCCCTCTACTCCCTGCGTTGATGCCAGTGCTGATGGCCGTCCTCCGCCCGCTGCGCCCCCTGCTCAGCCTGGCGCTCTCACTCGTGCTCGCCTGCGGTCTCACGGGCTGCGTCACCACGGGCCTGCCCACGGCGGCCGCCAGTCCCTGGCAGGCGGTTCCCCTGGACACCCGCTCCAACCCCCTCGACGTCGCCTTCACCAGCGCCGACCACGGCTTCCTGGTCGGCAGCAACAGGTTGATCATGGAAACCGACGACGGCGGTGCCAGCTGGCAGGAGCGGGCCCTCGATCTGCCGGTGGAGGAGAACTTCCGCCTGATCAGCATCGATTTCAGAGGCGATGAGGGCTGGATCGTGGGCCAGCCCGGCCTGCTGTTGCACAGCGACGATGCCGGCAAGAGCTGGAGCCGGCTGCTGCTCGACACCAAGCTCCCGGGTGAGCCCTACCTGGTCACGGCCCAGGGGCCGAAGAGCGCCGAGCTGGCCACCAACGTCGGGGCCGTGTACCGCACCGCCGATGCCGGCTCCAGCTGGCAGGCCCTGGTGGGCGATGCCGCCGGCGCCATCCGCGACCTGCGCCGCAGCCCCGACGGCGACTACGTGAGCGTCAGCAGCCTGGGGAACTTCTTCGCCACCTGGGAACCGGGCCTGCCCGCCTGGCAGGTGCACCAGCGGGTCAGCAGCCAGCGGCTGCAGTCGATGGGCTTCCAGCCCGACGGCCATCTCTGGATGGTGGCCCGGGGGGCCCAGCTGCGCTTCGACGGTGACCCCAGCACCGCCGAAACCACCGGGAGCGGCGACTGGAGCAAGCCTGTGATCCCGATCACCAACGGCTATGGCTATCTCGACATGGCCTGGGATCCCCGCGGCGCCATCTGGACCGGCGGCGGCAACGGCACCCTGCTGGTGAGCAACGATGCCGGCGCCAGCTGGCAGAGGGATCCGGTGGGCAGCGAACAGCCCACCAACTTCTCGCGGATCGTCTTTGCCCCCGGCGGCAAGGGCTTCGTCCTGGGCGAGCGGGGCGTGCTGCTGCGCTGGGTGGGCTGAACTGCGTCCCTCTGTAACCAACCCCCCGCCCCGTTGGCGTTGGCCCCCGGTCGACGCCTAGGATCTTCTAGCTGAACGCTTGTTGCTATGGCTGCCGGCTCCACAGGGGAACGCCCGTTCTTCGAGATCATCACAAGCATCCGCTACTGGGTCATCCACGCGGTGACACTGCCGGCCATCTTCCTGGCGGGCTTCCTGTTCGTGTCCACCGGCCTGGCCTACGACGCCTTCGGCACGCCCCGTCCGGATGCCTACTTCCAGGCCCAGGAAACAAAGGCTCCCGTCGTGAGTCAGCGTTACGAGGGCAAGAGCAGCCTTGATCTGCGCCTCCAGGAACCATGACCCAGTCCACCGCCCCCACCACGCCGCGCAACTATCCGATCTTCACGGTGCGCTGGCTGTCCGTCCACGCCCTTGGCATTCCCACGGTTTTTTTCCTGGGTGCCCTGGCGGCCATGCAGTTCGTCCGTCGCTGAGACATCCATGCAGCGCAATTCCAACCCCAACAACCTGCCGGTCGAACTGAACCGCACCAGCCTTTATCTGGGCCTGCTGTTCGTGTTCGTCATCGGCATCCTCTTCTCCAGCTACTTCTTCAACTGATCGGGAGGCACCCCATCCATGAGCGGCAAGAAATCCTCACTCCCTGACGGCCGTATTCCCGACCGTCTTCCCGATGGCCGTCCGGCCGTGGCCTGGAAAAGCCGTTGGACTGAAGGGGTTCTGCCCCTCTGGATGGTCGCCACCGCCGGTGGCATGGCCGTCATCTTCGTGGTCGGCCTGTTCTTCTACGGCTCCTATGTGGGCGTCGGTTCGGCCTGATCCAGCCCGGCAGCTTTAGCCATCAGAAACCTGGACGCCCCGACCACTGGGGTGTCCTTTTTTTGTCCCTTTTCTCCCATCAGGCGTTGAGCTGATCGAGGCTGAGCGCCAGGAATTCAGCCTGGCTCAGGAGGCGATCGGCCGATCCCGCCCCCCCCTCGCCATGCAGCGGCATCAGGCGCACCGTGCCATTGGCGGCTTCCTCATCCCCCAGCAGGAGCGCCCAGCGGGCACCGCTTCTGCGGGCCCGCTTCAGCTGCTTGTCGACGCCTGCTCCCGAGAGATCCACCTGAACGGCCAGCGGGTCCCCTGGCCGATGGCGGCAACGACGGGCCAGCACCATGGCATGGGCCTCACCCTGCACCCCCCGGCTCACCACGTAGAGGTCGGGCGCCGCGCCAGGCCGTTGTTCCGCACCCTGGGCCTGTTGGGCCTGGTTGAGCAGCAGCACCAACCGCTCCATGCCCAGGGCCCAGCCGACGGCCGGCGTGGGGGGACCGCCCAGCTGCTCCACGAGGCCGTCGTAGCGGCCACCGCCGCAGACGGTGGCCTGGGCCCCCAGCTGGCTGCTGGTGATTTCGAAGGCAGTGTGGCCGTAGTAGTCGAGGCCGCGCACCAGGCGGGGATTGAGCGTGAAGGGGATGGCGAGGGCCTCGAGGCCCTGGCGCACCCTCAGGAAGCGCTCGTGGCTCTCGCCACTGAGGGCCTCGGCCAGGGTGGGGGCCCCGGCCAGCAGGTCCTGGGTTTCGGGGTTCTTGGAATCGAGCACCCGCAGGGGGTTGGTGGTGATGCGCTGCTGCGAATCGGGATCCAGACGCTCGCGATGGGCCTCCAGCCAGGCCACCAGGTCGGCGCGGTACCGCAGGCGGTCGTCGGAACTGCCCAGGGAGTTGAGCTCCAGGGACAGGCCGTCCACCCCCAGATCCACCAGCAGATCCCAGGCGATGGCGATGGCCTCCACGTCGCTGCGCGGATCGGCATGGCCGAGAAACTCCAGACCGATCTGATGGAACTGCCTCTGCCGGCCGGCCTGGGGCCTCTCGTAACGGAACATCGGGCCGCCGTACCAGAGCCGCTGGGGACCCTGGGCGACCAGGCCATGCTGGATGGCGGCCCGCACCACCGAGGCCGTGCCCTCCGGCCGCAGGGTGCAGTGGCGGTCGCCCCGATCCTCGAAGCTGTACATCTCCTTGCCCACCACGTCGGTGGCCTCACCGATGCCCCGGGCGAAGAGTTCCGTGAGCTCCAGCAGCGGCGTGCGGATCTCCTCGACGGCAGCCCGGCGGAAGTGGTCCCGGGCGGTGGCTTCGATCCGCTGCCAGAAGGGGGTCTGACCGGGCAGGAGGTCGACCATGCCCCGCAGGCTCTGGAGCGGTTTCAAGACGGTGCGGATCAGCAGCGACTCATTGTGCCCGAAGGGGTCGGCTCAGACGCCGTGGAAGTCGCGGAACCAGGCGGCGAAGCGCTCGATCCCCGCTTCGATCGGGGTGGAGGGTCGGAATCCCACCCAGGCCGCCAGGGCCGTGGTGTCGGCGGCGGTGGCCGGCACGTCGCCGGGCTGCATCGGCTGCAGATCCCGGATCGCCGGACGTCCGAGGGCCTGCTCCAGCAGCGCGATGAACTGCAGCAGAGGCACCGGCTGGGCGTTGCCGATGTTGAAGAGCCGGTGAGGGGCGGCGGCGGTGGCCGGATCGGGATGCAGCGGATCGAAGCCAGGATCGACCGTGGCGGGCTTGTCGAGGCAACGGATCACCCCTTCGACGATGTCGTCGATGTAGGTGAAATCCCGCTCCATCCGGCCGTGGTTGAACACCCGGATCGGCTCACCGGCCAGGATCGCCCGGGCGAACAGCATCGGCGCCATGTCGGGCCGTCCCCAGGGGCCATACACAGTGAAGAAGCGCAGGCCGGTGGCCGGCAGGCCATAGAGATGGCTGTAGGTGTGTGCCATCAGTTCATTGGCCTTCTTGGTGGCCGCATACAGGCTCACCGGATGGTTCACCGGATCCTGCTCAGAGAAGGGCATGTGGCGGTTGCCGCCATAGATCGAGCTGCTCGACGCATACACCAGATGTTCCACGGCCCCATGGCGGCAGGCTTCGAGGATCGTGCCGAATCCCACCACGTTGCTCTGGATATAGAGTGAGGGGTTGTCGATCGAATGGCGCACGCCAGCCTGGGCGGCCAGATGCAGCACCCGGGCGGGCCGCTCTGCGGCGAACAGGGCCGTCACCGCCTCGGCATCCGTCAGATCGAGGCGATGGAAGCGGAACGCCCCAGGCGGGGCCAGAGCTTCAAGCCTCTCCAGCCGGGCCCACTTGAGGGCCGGGTCGTAATAGGCGTTGAGATTGTCGAGCCCGATCACCCGATCGCCTCGGGACAGGAGCTGTTCGGCCACAGCCCCCCCGATGAAGCCGGCGACCCCGGTGACGAGGATCGGTGGCTTCCCGGTCAATGGCCCTCCCGCAGGCGTTCACGGAAGTAGGCGATGGTGGGCTCCAGCCCTTCATCCAGACTCACTGTCGGCTCCCAGCTCAGCAGCTCGCGGGCCAGGTCGATCACGGGCTGGCGCTGCAGGGGATCGTCCTGGGGAAGGGGCTGGGTGGTGAGCTCGAGCGAAGGCTGAATCCTGTCCCGGACCCGTTCGGCCAGCTGGCGAATGGTGAATTCACCGGGATTACCGATGTTGATCGGGCCGGTGTGGTCGCCGTTCATCAGCCGGATCATGCCCTCGATCAGGTCATCCACGTAGCAGAAGGAGCGGGTCTGGCTGCCATCGCCATAGAGGGTGAGGGGATGCCCCTGGAGGGCCTGGACGATGAAGTTGCTCACCACCCGGCCGTCATCGGGAAGCATGCGGGGGCCGTAGGTATTGAAGATGCGCATGACCCGGATTTCAGTGCCGTGCATGCGCTGGTAATCGAAGCAGAGCGTCTCGGCGATCCGCTTTCCTTCGTCATAGCAGGAGCGGATGCCGATGGTGTTGACGCAACCCCGGTAGCTCTCGGGCTGGGGGTGCACCTCCGGATCGCCGTACACCTCGCTGGTGCTGGCCAGCAGCAGCCGGGCCCCGACGCGACGCGCCAGGCCGAGCATGTTGTAGGTGCCGAGGAAGCTGGTCTTGGCTGTCTTGATCGGATTCGACTGGTAGTGCACCGGCGAGGCCGGACAGGCGAGGTGCCAGATCCGGTCGACCTCCAGCCGAATCGGCTCGGTGACGTCGTGGCGGATCAGTTCGAAGTTGGGGTGGCCCAGCCAGTGGCGGATGTTGTCCTTGCGGCCGGTGTAGAAGTTGTCGAGGCAGATCACCTCTTCGCCAGCTTCCATCAGTCGGTCGATCAGATGGGAGCCAAGGAAACCGGCTCCACCCGTGATCAGATTGCGCTGCGTCACTCAGCCCTCACCCACGCGCCAGACGTTAAGACCCGCTGCCCGGGCGGCGGCGCCATCGGCGATGGCCCTGGCGTCGAACAGCCAGGCCGGGCGGCGCATCACCGCCGCGATCGCTTTCCAGTCGAGCCGGGCGTAATCGCGCCATTCGGTGAGGATCAGCACGGCATCGGCCCCGGTGGCCGCCTCCAGGGGCGAGGCCGCAGCCTGCCAGCCGCCGTCGGCCGCCGAGGCGGGCTGGCCCAGGTCGGCGCCGATCTGGGTGGGGGGAACTTTCGGATCCACGATCACCAGGCGGGCCCCCTCCTCGATCAGGTTCTGGCAGATGCGGATGGCGGGGGCCTCCCGGGTGTCGTTGGTATCGGCCTTGAAGGCGAACCCCAGCACCGCCAGCCGCTTGCCGGTGACCGTGCCGAACAGTCGTTGCACCACCATCCGGGCGATGCGGTCCTGCTGCCAGGTGTTGAGCGTCACCACCTGCTCCCAGTAGCCAGCCTCCTCCTCGAGGCCGTAGTGGCGGCAGAGGTAGACCAGATTGAGGATGTCCTTCTGGAAGCAACTGCCACCGAACCCCGGGCCGGCCTGCAGGAACTTCGCGCCGATCCTGGAATCGGTGCCGATGGCGCGGCCCACCTCCCGCACATCGGCGCCGGTGGCTTCGCACAGGGCGGCAATACTGTTGATGGAGGAAATTCTCTGGGCCAGGAAGGCGTTGGCCGTGAGCTTGGAGAGCTCACTGCTCCAGAGATTGGTACGCAGGATCCGCTCCTGGGGCACCCAGGTGGCGTAGATCCCTGCCAGTGATTCGATCGCCGCGGGGTCCTCACCGCCGATCAGCACGCGGTCGGGGGCCTCGAGGTCGCCGATCGCCGTGCCCTCGGCCAGGAACTCTGGATTGGAGAGCACGGCGAAGGTCTTGGCTTGCCTGCGATCGCCCTCCGGGCGGTTCTGCTGGGCGGCGCCAAGGATGGCCTTCACCGTTTCGGCGGTGCGCACCGGCAGGGTGCTCTTCTCCACCACGATCGTGTGGCCCCGGGCGGAGGCGGCCACCTGACGCGCCGAAACCTCGATCCAGCGCAGGTCGCTGGCCTGGCCGGCCCCCACGCCCCGGGTCTTGGTGGGGGTGTTCACCGACAGGAACACCATGTCGGCGCCGGCAATGGCCGCATCCACTTCGGTGGTGAAGTGGAGGTTGCGGCCCCTGGCCCTGCCCACCACCGCATCCAGCCCGGGTTCGTACACCGGCAAGCGCCCCAGGTCCGGGTCGTTCCAGGCGGCGATCCGCTCGACATTGAGATCCACCACGGTGACCTGAATCCCGGGACAACGATCGGCGATCACCGCCATCGTGGGCCCCCCCACATAGCCCGCGCCGATGCAACAGATGGTGCGAATCGGCGAAAGGGCCGGATCCATGGGTGATGGCAATGCTGCGGGGACATTACCGCCATTGCCTGACTTTGGCCGGGGCTGGGTGTGGAGGTGGGGAACAAGCCCGGCGTTGGCGGAGATTAAGGACGGGTAAATTGTGGTCGACCGCCTGGGGGGCTGTTCCTTGACCAAGGTGCTGCTCACGGGTGGAGCCGGATTCATCGGCAGTCATACCTGCCTGGTGCTGCTGGAAACCGGCCATCAGTTGGTCGTGATCGACGACTTCAGCAACGGCAGCGCCGAGGCTCTGCGCCGCGTGGCCGAACTGGCGGGTCTGGGGCCCTGGCGGCAGGCCTCAGCGGAACACTGGACAGCGGCAGAGCCTGGGGGCGGAAGTCTCACCCTGTTGAGGGGTGATGTGCGCTCCCCCAGGGACCTCGATCGTGCCTTCGCCATCACAGGCGGTGGCATCAGTGCCGTGCTCCACTTCGCCGGCCTCAAAGCCGTGGGCGAATCGATGACCCAGCCGTTGCGCTACTGGGACGTGAACGTCACAGGCACGGTCCAGCTGCTCGAGGCCATGGGCCGCCACGCCTGCCAGACGCTCGTCTTCAGCAGCAGCGCCACCCTTTACGGCACCACCGACAGGGTGCCGATCCCCGAAACGGCCCCCCTGCAACCCATCAATCCCTACGGCTACACCAAGGCCGCCGTCGAGAGGCTGCTCACCGACGTGGCCACCAGCGACCCGGGCTGGCGTATCGCCCTGCTGCGTTACTTCAATCCGGTTGGAGCCCACCCCAGCGGGCGCATCGGCGAAGATCCCAACGGCCTTCCCAACAATCTGTTTCCCTTCCTGTGCCAGGTGGCGGGTGGCCGCCGACAGCATCTGGAGGTGTTCGGCGGCGACTGGCCCACCCCCGACGGCACCGGCGTCCGCGACTACCTGCACGTGATGGATCTGGCCGAAGGCCATGGCCGGGCCCTCGACGTGCTCCAGGCGGAACCTCCCCAGATGCTCACCCTCAATCTGGGCAGTGGACACGGCTATTCGGTGCTCGAGCTGGTACGGAGTTTCGAAACCACCAACGGCCTGACGTTGCCCTACGCCGTTGTGGAACGTCGGCCGGGAGATTCCGCCGTGAGTGTCGCCGATCCGCGCGAAGCGGAGCGGCGCATGGGCTGGCGGACCCGTCGTTCCCTGGCGGACATCTGCCGCGATGGCTGGGCCTGGCAGAGCGCCAATCCCCAGGGCTACGGCAGCAACGAGGGGCAGCCCACCGGAGCGCTCATCGGGGCGCAGCAGGTGTCCTGAGGTAAACCCTCAGCCCTTTCTCGTGCCGCACCAGCCGGAAACCCACCCGTTGCAGCCGGGCCGTCGTGAGGGTGTTGAGGGAAAGGCCGGCGTAGCTGCTGACCAGATCCGGCTGCCAGTGGTTGCTGGCCCGGGCGATCCGGCTCTCGTAGGGCACATAGGCGTCGCGCAGCACCACCAGGTCGACCCGATGCCCATCGAGCCAGGCCTTCAGGGCCGCGGGCGATCCCAGGGCGCGACGCAGACCGGGATACTGCCCCGACTCCACCGTGGGCGCCGCCAGCTTGGTGATGTCCCTGGCCGCCACGGGAGCCAGGCACTGGCGCGTGCCCACCACCGCGCCAACGTAGGGATCACTCAGCAGCGTTCCGCCCTTCAGCAGCGGATCCCGATCACACAGCTCCCGCAACGACCCGAGGATCGGTTCGATGGTGGCCCCATCCGCCTGCCGCACCTCCTCCAGAGGAGTCAGCAGATGGGGCACCTTGGAGACGAGGACATTGGGCCGACCCCGCAGCTCCAGCGGGATCGACAGCACGGCGACCAGACCGGCGAGGGTGGCAACCAGAACGGCTCGGGGGCGGCGGCCCACCCGCCACCTCTGGTCAAGCGCCCAGGCCATCGCGGGGATGCTGATCCAGAACAGACTGGTCCAGACCAGCCGGTAGGCGCTGTCCGGCTCGATCAGCTTGAAGACCAGATCATTGACGAAGGGGACCCACCACTCCAGCAGCACCAGCGGCGCCAGCAGGGCCAGGGCCAGCACCGGACCCGGGGGCTGCCGCCAGCTCCGCCAGAGCCAGAGGCAAACCCCCGAGAACCCAAGCGCGGCCAGGAAGACCGGCTCCCAGGTGGCCACCGGCAGGCTGGGCCAGAAATAGAAGAAGCGGTGGCCCTCAAACCGGTAGTCGTGAACGAAGCGCATCGCCTCCGGCCAGGCGTAGAACGATTCGAGCTTTGGGTGCCAGGGCCTCCGGTTGAGGGCGAGCAGGAGCAGACCGGCCCCAGCGGCGCTGACCACCAGGCGCGGCCGTGAGGGCCAGAGCACCAGGCTGGCGGAGGCGGTCGCGATCAGCAGATTGAGCGTGAGGAAGGCCGTCACCCCGTGGGCGTGATAGGCGAAGTACCCGGCAACCAGCAATAAGGCTGTCGCCCGCCCCACCCGGCGAGCACCGGGCCACGCCGGCGCCTGCAGCAACTCCAGCAGGGGCGTGGCAGCGGCCAGCACCAGGGCCAGCCCGACAAGGGTGCCGTTGAGGGCGATCTGGTGGAAGAAGGAAAAGTTCTGATGCCCCATGCCCAGCAGGAACAGCAGGGCCGTAAGCCAGCCGAGCGCCACCCTGCCGTTGAGCCGCAGGCTGAGCTGGCAGCTGGCTAGCAGGACCAGGAAGGTGTTCAGTGCCGCCAGCAGGCTGGCCCGCCACGGCTCGAGAGCTTCGGGAAACCCGAACAGGTAGCTGGCCGCGGTGAAGAACCAATTGGCCGGTGAGCCATAGCGCAAAGGATCGAGGCGCACCGTGTCCAGCAGATCACTGGCGAAATAGGTCGCGTAGTAAACGAACCCATCGGAGGGGAACTCCAGAATCACCCCGCGCCACCCCAGGGCGACCGCGCACAGAAGGGCGGGTACCAGCACCGCCAGCAGCGGCCGACCCAGGGCCCGATCCAACAGTCTTTCGCGCCAGCGGCGCGGCCGAACGACCAGGGCCGCCACCACCAGGAGCAGGTCGAGCACGACCAGCAGCCCGTAGGCCTGACGCAGGCTTGGCCCCCCCGGCAGCAGGGACAGCCAGCCGATGGCGGCCCAGGAGCCCACGCCCAGAACCAGCACCTGCCATGTGGGACGCCGCCAGCGCCATCCCCACAGCAGCGGTGCAGCGACCGCCAGCAGCAACGGAGCAAAGGGATCGGTCAGCGCTGGCATTCGGCGCAGGGGAAGCTGCTGGCTCGAGACCCTAAGGGACCTTCGCCCAAGCGCCGGTCAGGCCCGTTCCAGGGATAGCCGCTCTCCCCGCAGTTGGCGCAGCCGCTCCCCCAGGGCCGGTCCTGGCCGCAGGCCCGCGGCGATCAGATCGGCCGCGGGGACCGGAGAGGTCAGATGGCGCCAGCGGCACCACCAGCGCAGCAGGGGTCGCCGGGGCAGCGCCCCGCTCACCAGCGCCAGGGCGACGGCCTCGGGGGACCATCCCGGCTGCTCCAGCAAGGTGCTCCAGGCCAGGGCCGTGCCGGGCATCGTCTCGCAGGCCCGCCAGGCCTGGCGCAGCTGGCCCAGCTGCGCCAGCAACCGCTGCTGCCCGTGGGGCAGCTGAAGCCGCGTTGCCACCGTTGTGGCCGCGTCACTGCCTGCCAGCAGGGCCGCCAGGAGCGGCAACCCGCAGCGGCGGGCCCAGCGCAGGCGGCGCCGCCAGCTGGCGTCGGCCTGGAGGGCAGGGTCCACCAGCACCAGGGCGCCCCACGCCTGCAGCCAGGCCAGGGCCTCCTCCCAGGGTTCCCGATCCAGCAGCAGCTCCAGTTCCATTCGCAGCCGGGTGCCCAGGGCGGGGGGCACCCGGCAGGCGCCACCTGTGCCGCTGCCCTCCCCCCAGGGCCAGCGGGCCAGGGTGGAGCGCAGCTGCTCCAGGCTGGCGGGAGACAGGCTGAACCCCAGCCGGGCGGCATAGCGGGCGGCCCGCACGATCCGGGTGGGATCATCTTCCAGGCTCCGGTCATGCAGAAGGCGGAGCTGCCGGTGGGCCAGGTCGGCGCCACCACCGTGGGGATCCAGCAGGCGCAGGCCCGGCCCGGGGATGGCGAACACCAGAGCCATCGCGTTGATGCTGAAGTCCCTGCGGGCGAGATCGTCCTCCAGAGAGCCGTAGGAGACGACGGGATTCTCCCCGGGGGCCGGGTAGGTCTCGCTGCGGGCGCTGGCCAGATCCAGCAGGATCCCGTCGAGCTCCAGTTCAACGGTGCCGAAGGCGCGATGGAACTGGCAGAAGCCCACCGCCGCCGACGGATCCTGCTCAAGCAGCGCCTCAGCCAGGCGATGGGCCGCCGGCCGCGGATCGGCCGGATCGGCCTGCGGGGCGAGCGCCACCACCAGGTCGAGGTCAGGCCGGCCCCGCAGGGGATCGAGGTGCACCCGATGCAGCAGCAGATCCCGCACAGCGCCGCCCACAACGGCCAGCACCGCACAGTCGCTCGACCGGTGGAACGCGGACAGCAGACGGGGAGGCAGGCAGAGATCCTGAGGATCGATCTCGGGGACCGTCATCGCAGCAGGCCCACGGAGCGGTGTCCAGAAGGCGCACGGTACACTCGGCCGATCGACATCGCGCCTGATGGCAATAGGGGAATCATGGCGACGTTTCAGCCCTGACGCTCAATGATTGATCCCCACCACCTGAGTCGGAGCCTGCGGAATCAGGCCCACGCCGCAAGGGTCGCATGGAATGACTGACAGCTTCAAGAAGATCCTCAAGGCCCCCCTGGGCCTGTGGAAGAAGATCAAGATCAAGATCTTCATCCTGAGCAACTATCTTCAGGCCCAGATCGACTATTGGATTGGTCCGGACGGCCGCCGCAGCACGCCAGAAAAGCGTCTCCAGCCGATCGATCGTCGAGCCGACCTGGAGCGATCTGGCGCCACCAGCATCTCCGGGGCGTCGCAGGGCACACCCGAGAGAATCGCCCTCTTCATTGCCTATGCCAAAAGCCTGACCCACTCCAGCAGGGCCTACATTGAAACTCTCAATCAGGCGGGTTTTGCGGTTGTTTATATCAATAACGAGCGCACCAATCCAGAGGCTGCTGCAGCCCTTGACGACCTTTGCTGGCGTGTCTTCGATCGCCGCAACATCGGCCGGGATTTTGGTGGATTCAGAGATGGGGTGTTGCTGCTCCATGGCGAAGGGTACCTCGACCGCTGCCAACTGCTCTGCATAGCCAATGACTCGATGCAGTTCATCCCGGGACGCAATGCGCAGGCGCTCGTATCTGCCTTGAAGGCCTTCGCCACTTCCCAGAAGCAGGCCCTGTTCAGCCACATCAGCCATCAGATCCAGACCCACTACCAATCCTATTTCCAGGTTCTGAAGCCAGAGATCTTCCGCTCCAGAACGTTTCTCCAGTTCTGGAAAGACTACCGACCACTTTCGCACCGCGGACATTGCATCTACAACGGGGAGATTGCGCTCTCGCAAACAGTTTACAGGCACTTTCCCTCCGTCGAGACGCTCTACACAAGCGACAAGCTGCAGGAGGCGCTCGAAAGCCACTTCGCCGCCGAGGGAGGGGTACCTGCTGAGGAGGTCTTCAGGCTCATGCCGTCTCCGGCTCGAACCTCCCAGCGGCGCAAGATCGGCTATTCCCTGCAGCAGCTTATGCAGCAGAGCGATCAGCATGAGAAACTCACAGGAGCACAGCTTTACAGCGTTGCCGACTTGATTGAAAACGGAAATCCAAGTCACATCGCCGCCTTTCTTTACCCATTTTATCTTCACTGCCCATTCGTGAAGCATGATCTCTGCACCGCGGGCAGCTACACCATGGCCCAGGCGATCAGCCTGTTCAGGGAGGTTGCCCGGCAGTCCCTGGGAGCTGGGGAGAGCGCGCAAATCGAGAGTCTTGTAGACGAGTTCACAGATCTCATGTACAGCCGCGGCGTGCCCCTCAGCTACGACAACCGCCTGCGGGAAGCCGCCATCAAGGGAATCACAGGCACCTTCATCTATCCCTCCACCTATGAATAACACCCTTGCACAATTCGGGGCCAGCCTGATCGATTGATGGGGATCCAATCCGAGAGCCCCCTTCCCATCTACTTCATCACAGTGAACTACCACTGTGGAGATTATACTCGTGGCCTGATCGAGGCCATCATCGCCAGCGGGGAGGAGCTGGGCTCCATAAGATTCATCATCATCAACAACTCGCCAACTGATCAAAGTCTGCGCCAATGGATCGAGGCCGCTTCCATCCCCCTGCCGGTGCAGCTGATCGAGGCGGGCGCCAATCTCGGTTTCGGCAGCGGCTGCAACCTGGGGCTCAGCCATGTTTGGCAGACGGACAGGCAGGCCCTGGCCTGGCTGATCAATCCCGATGCCCGCCTTGATGCTGGTGCGATCGCCTACGTCAGGCAGTGCCTGCGCGACGACGATCGGATCGCCATGCTCGGCACCCGGATACGGGATCCCCGGGGGGAGGTCTGGTTCAGCCACGGCAGCTTCAACCGCTGGAGCGGCCAACTGGGCCATCGCTTCCCCAGCGACGACTGCCGCCCCTCCCCCGTCCGCACCTGGCCGACCCGTTGGATTTCCGGCTGCAGCATGCTCTTCCGGCTCGGGATCTTCCGGGATTGCCCCCAGTTCGACCCCCAGTACTTTCTCGATTACGAGGACGCCGACATCTCCGAGCGCCACCAGCGGCTGGGCTATCGGTTGCGGGTCACGCAGGCCGTGCTCGTGGAGCATCAGGTGTCGGCCATCACCCAGCGGGCCCCACGGGCCAAGTATCAGCACGCCACCTTCAGCAAGCTCTATTTCCTGCACCGCCACGCCACACCCCTGGCCCTGGGGCTGAACCTGCTCTACTACGCCCTGAGGCCCCTGAGCTTCTGCCTCTCCGACCCGGCCCGGGCCAAGGGCCGCTGGTGGGGGCTGGGGGATTACCTGCACTGGTGCTGGCGACGGCTGCTGGGGCGCCCGGGTCTGTCCCATCCCCGAACCTCCTTCACCGTTTCATCCTGAGAAAACGGCCTCCAAGGGCCCTGAGGGTGGGCCAGCGCTGGGCGGGGGGGCAGTGGCGCCAGAGGATCACCGCCACCGCCGGCAGATAGAGGTGGGACTTGGGATGGAAGAAAGTGAACAGCAGACCCCTCAGGCTGCCAAGGGGCAAGCGTTTCTGCGCCTCGCCGAAGTCGTTGAGGAGCACGACCTTTGGGGTCACCCGGGCGGCGATGCCCCGGCGCACCGCCCGCATCACCCACTCGGAATCGGCGTGGTAGTGGGGCAGCCAGAAGGCGTCATAGAGGCCGACACGGCGAAAGACGTCCTGGCGGATCAGCACCCCATTGCCCGGCAGCGCCTCGGCATTGAGCACATCGGCCTGCGCCACGGCCGGACCCAACTGGCTGTCCAGAAGATCGTGTTGGTTCAGGCGAAGGAAGCGCTCCGTGCCCCAGTCGGTGCTGGTGCCGAGCGCCCAGATCCGCCCGGGTTCGGCCAGCAGGTCGATGCGGCTGCCCAGGATGGCGCAGCCGTGGTGCTCGGCCAGGGCCACCATCCGGGCCACGTAATCGTCATCCACGACGGCGTCGTCGTTGATGGTGAGGACGTAGTCAGTGCCGGCTGCCAGGGCCTGCCGTACGCCCCGGTTGGTGGCGCCGGCCCAGAAATCCCGATCCCCGGCCGCCACCACTGTCACCTGCGGTTGCTGCTGACGGATCGCCGCCACGGTGCCATCGCTGGAGTTGGCATCGACCACCACGATGCGCAGGGCGCTGTGGCTCTGGGCGGCCATACGCTCCAGGAAGCGCAGGGTGAGTTCGCGGCGGTTGCGGGTGGGCACCACGGCGGTGACCAGCGGCAGGCTCATGCCGGTTCGATCGGGGCCAGGCGGGGATCAAGGATCTTCGGCCCCATGCCCTCGAACTTCACGGCGATGGAGGTCTTCTCACCGCTGCCGAAGAGATGGGTGACGTGGCCTTCGCCGAAGCTGCTGTGCCGCACCCGATCCCCCACGGCCCAGGTCCGGGGGGCGCTGCGGCGGCGCACTGCATTGGCGGGAACACCGCCCTCCCCCCCGGCCGAGACGCGCTGGCTGTCGTCACGATCCACCCGGGTGAGCCGCTCCAGCCGCTGCTCCCGGCGCAGGGCCGCACCGCCACTGCGGGGGATGTCGCCCTGCAGCAACGCCTCGGGCAGTTCGGAGAGGAACACCGAGGGCACCGCCGGCTCCCGCATTCCTCCCCAGAGCCGCCGTTCGCTGGCATGGGAGAGGAACAGCCGTTCCTTGGCCCGGGTGATCCCCACGTAGCAGAGTCGTCGTTCCTCTTCGAGGGAGGCGGGGTCCTCCAGGGAGCGGTAGCTGGGAAACAGGCCCTGCTCCAGCCCCACCAGGAAGACCACCGGAAACTCCAGCCCCTTGCTGGCGTGCAGAGTCATCAACGTGACCCGATCGGCCTCGGTGTCCTTGCTGTCGGCATCGCTGGCCAGGGCAGCGGAAGCCAGGAATCCCTCCAGGGAGCCCTCTTCGTTCTCCTCCTGGTACTGGAGGGCCGCGTTCACCAGTTCCTGCAGGTTGCGCCGCCGCTCCTCGGATTCGTCGGTGGCTTCGGCCAGCAGCTCGGCCAGATAGCCGCTCTGCTCCATCACCCGCTGCACAAGTTCGGAGGGGGGAGCGTCCTGCAGGCGGCGGCTCAGGTCGGAGATCAGCTCCTGGAACTGGAGAACCCCCCGGGCGGAACGGCCGGCCAGGGAGCGCACCGCCTCCGGATCGCTCACCACTTCCCACAGGGGCAGCCCGAGCTGGTTGGCCGCATCGGTCAGCCGCTCGATGGTGGTCTTGCCGATACCCCGCCGCGGCACGTTCAGCACCCGCAGCAGGCTGACGGTGTCGGCCGGATTGACCAGCAGGCGCAGGTAGGCGAGCACATCCTTGATCTCGCGGCGGTCATAGAAGCGCAGGCCCCCGACCACGATGTAGGGGAGGCCCCAGCGCACCAGCGACTCCTCCATGGAGCGGGACTGGGCGTTGGTCCGATACAGCACGGCCATGTCTCCCCAGCGCAGCTCGGGATGGGCCGCCTCCAGCATCCGCATTCGGTGCACCACCGCTTCGGCCTCGGCGATCTCGTCGTCGCAGCGGGTGAGGCTGATGGGCTCGCCCTCGCCGCGGGTGGGGCGCAGCACCTTGTCGATGCGCTCGCTGTTATGGGCGATCAGGGCGTTGGCCGCCTCCAGGATCGTTGCCGTGGAGCGGTAGTTCTCCTCCAGCTTCACCATGGTGCCGGTGGTCCCATCGGCGGAGCCGTCGCCGAACTCCCTCTGGAATCCCATCAGGATCGTGAAATCGGCGGCCCGGAAGCTGTAGATGCTCTGGTCGGCGTCGCCCACCACGAACACGGAGCGGCCCTCCCAGTCGTCGAAGCTCTCGGGGGCATCGCCGTTGGCGACCAGCAGCTTGATCAGGTCGTACTGGGTGCGGTTGGTGTCCTGGTATTCGTCCACCAGCACATGGCGGAAGCGCCGGTGCCAGTAATGGCGGATCTGCTCGTTCTGCTGCAGGAGATGCACCGGCATCAACAGCAGGTCGTCGAAATCGAGGGCATTGTTGGCCGCCAGGGCACGGCGGTAGCGGCGGTAGGCCTCGGCCTCGTGCTTGCCGCGGGGGCCGGGATGCTCCTCCTCGAGACGCTCCGGCAGCCAGCCCTGGTTCTTGGCGCTGCTGATGGCCCAGCGCACCTTCTTGGGCTCGAAACGCTTGGGATCGAGCTGCATCTCCTGGGTGACGATCTCCTTGACCAGATTCTGGGCGTCGCTCTCGTCGTAAATGGAGAACTGTCGAGTCCAGGTGAGTCCTTCTGGATCACGGAACTTGTCGATGTCGAAACGCAGCAGCCTGGCGAACAGGGCGTGAAAGGTGCCGATCCAGAGATCCTTGATCACTTCCCGGTAAATGCGGCTTCGCAGTTGCTTCTGCTCCCGGGCCGGCAGGGTGGCCCAGGGCTGGCCGAACTGGCTCTGGGCCAGACGCTGGGCCAGCAGCACCTCCAGCCGCTCCTTCATCTCCCGGGCGGCCTTGTTGGTGAAGGTGACCGCCAGCACCTGGGCCGGATCCACCCCGTGGTGGCCGATCAGGTGGGCGATGCGGTGGGTGAGGGCCCTGGTCTTGCCGCTGCCGGCCCCGGCCACCACCAGCAGCGGACCGGTGTGGTGATCGACCGCCCGACGCTGTGCCTCGTTCAGACCGGCCAGAAAACTCACAGGCTCCGGCAGAGACGTTTCTTTTTTGACGTTAGCAGCCCCTCCCGTTCAGCGTGCTGGCCGAATCAGATGCAGGACCAATCAATAGAAAAACAAGCCTCATTAACTCGATAGAACTTCTTCAGAAAAGCCATCAATGAGAGGCCCAGAATCAACCAAGGGGACTGGAAAGACGCCGCTCAAAGGAGGCCAGGTCATTGAAAGAATCGGACCGTTGTCGCAGTTGGTCGAAGGTCCCGGAGGCCTTGATACGGCCGGTCTCAAACTCGAAGATACAATCGGAGCGCATCACGGTGGAAAGGCGATGGGCGATCACCACCAGGGTGCAGCGGCGTCCGATCACCTCGATGGCATCCATCACCTCAGATTCGGTACGGTTGTCGAGAGCACTGGTGGCCTCATCCAGCACCAGGAACTTGGAGTTGCGGTAAAAGGCACGCGCCAGGGCCAGCCGTTGCCTCTGACCCCCTGAAAGCCGGATGCCGTTGTCACCGATCGGCGTGAACAGGCCGAGGGGAAGTTCGGCGACGATGTCGGCCAGTTGGGCAGCCTGAAGGGCCTCCCATACCCTCATCTGATCGACCTCATCCACCTCCTCGGCGAAGGCGATGTTTTCGATGATGTTGCCGTTCAGGAGATTGATCGCCTGGGGCACATAGGCGCAGTTCGCCTGCCAGGCCGGCACGTCGGCTTCAACCACTTCGATGCCATCCAGCTTCATGGCGCCGGAGGTGGGCCTCAGAAGGCAGAGCAGCTGGTTGGCCGCTGTTGTCTTGCCGCTGCCGGTGGCACCGACGAAAGCCACACGGGAACCCACCGGAATCGACATCGAGACGTCTTGCAACACACTCACATCGGAGCCGGGGTAGCGGAAGCTGACGTTGCTCAGGCGGATCACCCGCTTTGGCATCACGCCATCGGGGGAGGGGACGCCCTCGGAGCGGATGGTGAGCCGGCTTTCGGGCAGTTCGATCAGCTTGAGGGTCTCCTCGAGGTCGGGCAGTCCCGCCCGCAGCGAGGTGATGGCCCGGAAGCTGTCCTGGAGGGGTGGGGTGAGCTTCAGGGAGGTGACCGCCACGGTGGCCAGAAACGGAATGATCTTCAACAGCGCGCCCGGGTCAGGATTGGACAGCAGGGGCAGCATTCCGGCCGCGAAGATCATCGTGATCCCGAGGGGTTCGATCAGCGCCCGCGGCGTCTCCGGCAGGACGTCGGCCTTCCACATGAACGGGATGGTGTCCCGGCCTGCCTGCTGATAATGACGCTCGAAATAGGGCTCCGAGCCGGTGAGCTGCACATCGAGAATCGTTCGCATCGATTCCGAGAGGATCGAATTGGTGCGCACCTCCAGCAGGATTCTCTGCCGGGCCGCAAAGCGCAGGAAGGGGGTGATGGCGGTGGAAATCAGCAGATAACCGGCCAGGAGCCCGAGGATCAAGATAACGGCCAGCAACTTGCCGACGATCAGCATGCCGGCGGAGAGCAGGGCGATCACGAACACACCGCTGGCCAGCTGCAGTAGGGGCAGCACAACGATGTCCGCGACACGCGAGACATTGATCAGCACCTTGGCGGAGATATCTGACTTCGACTCACTGAGAAAATAGATGTAGGGCTGCGCGATCAACTTGCGCTGGGCCATGTCGGAAAGGTCACGCCAGATCGAAGCCTTGAGCCGCAGTTGGAAGGCCCGCAGCAGAAGCTTCGAGAGCGAGGAAAACCAGGCTGCAGAGACAAAGGCCACCACCAGCACCACCACCTTGACCCGTGGATCATCCGGGACCAGACCTTCCCAGGGGATGGAGGGGCGATTCTCCCCGCCGACAACGACCGTGAACAGGCGGGCCACCAGGGCCACCACCACCAGATCAGCGATCCCAGCGAGGATCGCCAGGGGGATCAGCCGGATCAACGCGCGCTTACGGCGTCGCGGCAACTGGGCCAGAAGTCGCACCAAACTCCTGAAGGTTTGGCTTTTACGAAACATCTGGTCAGACTTTTGCCGGCATCGTACCGGCGCACTCCGGCTGGTCGGCCCAACGCCAGCCAGTCAATTCAGTGATCGCCACATGGTCCAAAAACGTCGCCGCCACTGGTCGATGCGCAGGGCCAACAGGGGGGGCGAGCGCAATGGCGCGCCCCCCTCCCGCAGCAGGTGGGTCCAGTGGGCGTCGATGGCCTCCAGGGCCGTGTGCCAGCGTTCCTGAAGCACCGGCTCACTGCAGGCCTCCAGCAGGTTGGCGAGCCGCGCCGGCGGTGGCAGCCAGGCCACCGGATCGGCCACCGCCGCCTGGATCCGCTCCAGGTCGTGCTCCAGGCTGCCGCAACCGATCTGGTGACCCACCACCCCTGGGTCGAGGCTGTCGGCCAGGGCGTGATTGAGGCTGCTGAACACCACGCAGCCGCAGGCCAGGGCCTCCAGCGGCGGCAAGCCGAACCCCTCGCTCACCCCCCGACCGCGCCAGTAGTCGGCGGAGTCGTAGAGCACCACGGCCGCGCTGTTGAACAGATCCACCAGATCGTCCACCCAGCCGCTTTGAACCTCCACCCGCAGCCCCCGTCGGCGCAGGGCCGGCACCAGGTGCTGCAGGACATAGCGGCTGCTCTTGCGCTGCTGGACGAGCACGTCGATGGGCCGGCCGCAGCCCAGCGGTGCCGCCCGGTTGCCCCGCTCCAGCCACTTGGGCTGCAACGCATTGGGCACCAGGAACAGGGGGTTGCGGGGGGACCGGTCGCCCCAGTAGCCGAGGGTGTTGCGGCTGACGGCCAGCACCGGCACCCCGGGGGGCAGGGAGAATCCATAGCCGCTGCTGTGGGCGTGGTACGCCACCGGCCGCCCCCGCAACCGACGCAGCTGGCCGGGCACTTGGAAGCCCCAGCTGACGATCCAGAGGGCCTCCCCCGGCGCGGGCTCCCTGGCCAGCAGGTCGTCAAGGAAAGGGTGGTCGGCCTCCCGCTGCCGGTAGGTGACCACCTCGGTGGGCGCCAGCTGGGCCGTCAGACGGGCCGTCTGCAACTCCACCAGGAGCCCGCCGCAACGGAAGCGGCCGGTGGTGCCGGGGAGCAGGAAACGGATCGGGCGCACGCGGATCGGGCTGGCGGCGGCCGCCGCAGGCCCGGAAAACCTAGGCGGGAACGGCCTCGGTGCTGCCGGCGCGGCTGCGGCGGGTGAGGAAGCCGAACAGGACCTTGCCGATCGCGGCCACCAGGTTGCCTTCCAGCTCCTGGAACATCTTCATGTTGCAGTGGAAGGCTTCGTTGGCCTCGGCCACGATCCGGTCGGCCATCGCCTGATCGATGGGCAGGCTGTCGAGGCTGAGCCGGTAGTTGGCCTTGAAGGCCTTCTCGTCGTCGATGGCGTCGAATTCGTAGAAGCGCAGGCCATCGTGCTCGCCCAGATTCATCGCCTTCTGGGCGATGTTCTTGAGGATCTGGCCGCCGGACAGGTCACCGATGTAGCGGGTGTAGTGGTGGCCGACGAGCAGTTCGGGGCACTCCCGGGCCACCTGGTGCAGGCGGGCCACATACTCCTGGGCCCCTGGGGTGGCACGGATCTGCTGCCGCCAGTCGCCACCGAAATAGAAGGTCAGATCCTGCTCAAGGGACTCCCGGCGGTTGAGCGCCGATGAGGCGATCGGACCGACGACAGGATGGTCGACCAGCTTGCCGATCTCCTCTTCCATGGCGCTGTAGACGAACCACAGGTCGGCCACCAGGGTGCGGTAGCTGGCCTTGTCGACGACTCCCTTGAGGAAACAGCTCACGAAACCGGTGTTCTCGGCCATCGTGTGGGCTTTCTTCGTTCCCTCACGGAGTTGGGAAGCAAGGGCGACGGGCATGGGATCGGAAGGCTGCGAGGGCAGATGGTCCAACGTAGGTGGGGCTTTCCGGACTAGGCGGCAAGGTTGCGAAGGATTACGCCGCCCGCGTCCCACGGGCCGGCACGTCGTCGAAGAGATCGAACAGCTCACGGCAGATCTGCTGGAGCGCGCCGACCACCTCCACGGAGGGGAGGTGGGAACCCGAGGGCTGCCAGTCCCCCACCGTGGCCAGGCGCCAGCGTTCCGATTCATAGGTGAGGCCCCGGATCAGCACGCCCAGCAGCCGGGGCCGTTCGCCGGATCCGGCCGGGGCCCGCTCCAGCCGCATCTGCACCAGCAGCGAGCGGCACTGCAGGCGGGGGCTCCAACCGGGGAAGTGGAACGAGAGATCCACCGTTTCCCGCTCATCAAAGGCACGGGTGAGCGGATCGTCGCGCCAGGGGGTGAGGTTGGCCCGGGCGGCGGGGAAATGCAGACGGAAGTGACCCACCACCGTGGCGATCGCGGCAGCCAGTTCCACCGATCGGGCCTGGTCGGCCGCATTCATGCCGTTTCCCCTGAGCAGAAAGCCAACTTGTCCGAAACCTAGGCTCAACGGCGCGTTCCGTGCCGACTCCATGGCCACATACGAGAAGCTCACCGTCCCATCCAGCGGCACGGCGATCCGGTTCGAGGGCGGCCAGCCGATCGTTCCCAACGATCCGATCATTCCCTTCATCCGCGGCGACGGCACCGGCGTGGACATCTGGCCCGCCACCCAGCGGGTGCTGGATGCGGCCGTGGCCCTGGCCTACGGGGGCGAACGGCGGATCGAGTGGTTCAAGGTGTATGCCGGCGATGAAGCCTGTGAGCTGTACGGCACTTACCAGTACCTCCCCCAGGACACCCTGACGGCGATCGAGCAGTTCGGCGTGGCCATCAAGGGCCCCCTCACCACCCCCATCGGCGGCGGCATCCGCTCCCTCAACGTGGCCCTGCGGCAGATCTTCGATCTGTACTGCTGCGTGCGGCCCTGCCGCTACTACGCCGGCACCCCGAGCCCCCACAAGCGGCCCCAGGACCTGGACGTGGTGGTGTACCGGGAGAACACCGAGGACATCTACATGGGGATCGAATGGGAGGCCAGCGATCCCGTCTGCATCGAGCTGATTGCCCACCTCAACGACACGGTGATCCCCGCCAACGGCAAGCTGGGCAACCGGCGCATCCCCGAGGGTGCCGGCATCGGCATCAAGCCGGTGAGCAAGGCCGGCACCCAGCGCCACGTTCGCAAGGCCATCCTCCACGCCCTGGGCCTGGCGGGTGCCAAGCGCCACGTGACCCTGGTGCACAAGGGCAACATCATGAAGTTCACCGAAGGGGCCTTCCGCGACTGGGGTTACGAGCTGGCCACCACCGAGTTCCGTGACCAGTGCATCACCGAGCGGGAGAGCTGGATCCTGGGGAACCTTGAGGAGAAGCCGGGGCTGAGCATCGAGGACAACGCCCGCCTGATCGAGCCCGGCTACGACAGCCTCACCCCCGAGAAGAAGGAAGCCGTCGACGTGGAGGTGAAGGGGGTTCTCGAGGCCATCGGCGAAAGCCATGGCGAAGGAAAATGGAAGGCGATGGTGATGGTCGACGACCGCATCGCCGACAGCATCTTCCAGCAGATCCAGACCCGGCCCCAGGAGTATTCAGTGCTCTGCACCCTCAACCTCAACGGCGATTACATCTCCGATGCGGCGGCGGCGGTGGTGGGCGGCCTGGGCATGGCACCGGGGGCCAACATCGGTGACAACGCGGCGATCTTCGAGGCCACCCATGGCACCGCCCCCAAGCACGCCGGCCTTGACCGGATCAACCCGGGATCGGTGATCCTCTCCGGCGTGATGATGCTGGAGTACATGGGCTGGCAGGAAGCGGCCGACCTGATCACCGACGGGATCAGCGCCGCGATCGCCAACGGCGAAGTCACCTACGACCTGGCCCGGCTGATGGAGCCGCGGACCGAGCCGGTGAGCTGCTCAGGCTTCGCCGAAGCCGTCGTGCGCCACTTCGGGGGGTGAAGCGGGGACCGTAGGAGGCCGGGGCGAGCGCCCACAATGGATCGCATGAGCCTTCCGTCCATCGCGGTCAGCGGGTCCCCGGGTGCCGAGGCGCCCGGCGCCGGCTTCATCGCCGCCGACCCCTGCGTCCACTGCGGCTTCTGCCTGCCCACCTGCGCCAGCTACCGGGTGCTGGCCACCGAAATGGACTCGCCCCGGGGGCGGATCCATGCCCTCAAGGCGATCGACGCCGGGGAGCTGGCGCTGGATGCCACGGTGGCGAAGCATTTCGACAGCTGCCTGGGCTGCTTCGCCTGCGTCACCGCCTGCCCGGCGGGCGTGCGCTACGACCAGCTGATCGAGACCATGCGGCCGCGGCTGAACGCGCCCGAGCTGCGCAGCCCGGCGCAGCGCGCCTTCCGGCGGTTGATCTTCGCCCTGCTCCCCTACCCCCAGCGGCTGCGGGCCCTGCTGCGCCCCCTGCGGACCTACGCCAGCACGCCCCTGCAGGCCCTGGCACGCCGCAGCGGCCTCACCCGCCTGTTCGGGCCGCAGGTCGCGGCGATGGAAAAGCTCCTGCCGCCCCTGCCGGAGACGGCCTTCCGCGACGACTGGCCCCTGCTGGTGCCGGCCCACGGACCCCGCCGCCACCGGGTCGGACTGGTGCTCGGCTGCGTCCAGCGCGTCTTTGAGCCGGGGGTCAACGCCGCCGCCGTCCGGGTGCTGGCCGCCAACGGCATCGAGGTGGTGATCCCCCCCAACCAGGGCTGCTGCGGCGCCATGACCCACCACCAGGGGGAACTGGGCCAGACCCGGGAGCTGGCCAACGCCCTGGTGTCCAGCTTCGAGGCGGTGATCGGCCCTGGGCGGGCGGCGGGGCCCGAACCCCTTGATGCCCTGCTGGTGGCCGCCTCGGGGTGCGGGCACACCCTGAAGTCCTACGGGGAGATCCTCGGCACCTGCCACCCCCTGCTGGGCACGGTGGCCGACATCCAGGAATTCCTCGACGAGGTCGGGCTCAGCGACAGCTTCCAGGCGGGGTTGCGGCCGCTCCCGCACGACGACGGCACTCCCGCCAGTGCGGAGCGCCCCCTGGGGCTGGCCTACCACGATGCCTGCCACCAGCTGCACGGCCAGGGTCTGGCGGCCCAGCCCCGTCGCCTGCTGGGCCGGATCCCCCATGTGCGGATCCGCGAAGCCACCGAAGCCGGTGTCTGCTGCGGCAGCGCCGGCATCTACAACCTCGTTCAGCCGGAGGAAGCCGGTGAGCTGGGACGGATCAAGGCTGCCGACCTCAGCGGCACCGGCGCCTCGCTGGCCGTGAGCGCAAACATCGGCTGCACGCTCCAGATCCGCCAGGCCATGGAGGAGCAGGGGCGGCCGCTGCCGGTGGTCCATCCGATCGAGCTGCTGGATCGCAGCTACGGCGGCCCGGTCTGAGCCTCCATCCATCGCCAGGCCTCCCGCAGGGTGCGGTCATCGCCCAGGTTGCCGGGGAAGGTGAGCACGGGCAGGGGCCCCTGATGGGTCTCACAGGTGGTTTCGGTGACAGGCACCGGAGCGGCCAGCACCAGTGAGAGTCCAGGCAGCAGCTGACCCTGGAGCTCCACCTGCTCCAGATCCAGCCCATCGGCCAGCAGGGTCTGGGTGGTGATGCCGCCCTTGCTGATCAGGTAGCCCAGCGCGGGGGCCAGGGCCGCCGCCAGCCGCGCCATCACTCCCGCCAGGGCCTGGCCCAGCACCCGGCGCTCCTGCCCGTGGCGGCAGCGGGCCTCGCCGCGGCTGGTGAACAGCACCGGCGTGTGGCCCTCGGCCAGCACGTCCGCCAACCGTTGTCGCCAGGCCAGCTCCAAGGAGGCCAACAACCGCACGGGCTCCGGACCCTCCAGCAGCCGCTGGACCTTGGCCACCTCCAGTTCCACCCCGACGCATCCTGGTTCCGCCAGCAACCGCTCCAGCTGGCGATCGGCCAGGGGCACATGGGAGCCCACCAGCACCAGCCCGGGTAAGGGCCGCTCGCCGCGGCGGCGACGCAGGGCCGCCAGGGCCGCCGCGGCGAGCGGCTGGTGGGGCAGCCCGGCCAGGGCCTGGATCAGGCTGGCGGCACTCTGGAACAGGAAGCGGCGGGGCCGTCCGTCGCCACCCCCAGCGTCCGCCACCAGCGTGCGCACCGCGGCGGCAAGGGCGGCCAGCTGCTGGGCGGAGGCCCCGTCCACCGCCACGCAGACATTGCCCTCCAGACGCCCCAGGTGCAGGAGCAGGGGCACCCCGCCCTGCTCCAGTTCCTGCCAACCGATGTGGTCCACCGCGGCGGCGGGGATGCGGCCAGCGCTCTTCTCCTCCACCCAGTCCGGCAGATGGCTGGTGGTGTAGGCGAACAGTCCGTCCCGGGCGAACGGGCTCTCGTGCACCGGCCGGCCGTGGAGCCGGTGCACCCCATCCACGGTGGTGCGGCCTCCCTGGAGGAACGCCGGCACCAGGAGGGTGGCGTCGAAGGGGCCAAGCTCCTCGGCGATCACGTCCACCTCCAGGGGAAAGTGGCCTCGCAGGGTGGAATCGCCCCGGCTCACCACCAGCCAGCTGGTGAAGCACCCGGCCGCCGCCGCCCGCTCCAGGGCGGGCCGAAGGGCCCGGCAGATCTGCCGCACCCGATCGGCCGCCTCGACCGGCACCAGGGCCCGCGTGTTGGCGAGCAGAAACAGCAGCGGCGACGGGTGGGCCAGGCCGGCCGCCAGGGTCTCGGCGTCCCAGCGCAACAGCAGCGGACAGCCGTGCACGGTCTGGGAGCCGGTGGGGTCGTCGTCGATGACGACAATCTTGGTAGCGACGGTTGCCTGCGCCATGGCACCATCGTGCCGTGATGCGTCCTGAGCCCAGCGAGCTGCAGGAGCTGGTGCAGGACCTGCACCGGCGGGGCACCCCTTGGCTGCCCGCCGGCCTGGGCACGCGGCTCGACTGGGGTGCCGCCGTGCAAGAGCCGTGCGAGGTGCTCAGCTGCTCCCGGATGGGGGGGGTGAGGGAATTCAACCCCGGCGATTTCACCATCACCGTGGCGGCAGGTACACCACTGGTGGAGGTGCAAGAAACCCTTGGACACCAGGGCCAGTGGTTGTCCGTGGATGCCCCCTGGGGGGACGCCGACGGCGCCGCCGCCGGCAGCATCGGCGGCCTGGTGGCCCGGGGCCTGGCGGGTGGCTACCGCCAGCGCTATCTGGGCCTGCGTGACCAGCTGATCGGCCTTCAGCTGATGCGCGCCGACGGGGTGACCGCCAGGGCCGGCGGCAAGGTGGTGAAGAACGTGGCCGGCTACGACCTGATGCGGCTGTTCTGCGGCAGCTGGGGCTCCCTGGGGCTGATCACCGAACTGACCCTGCGCACCCTGCCCCAGCCCCCTCTGCGGCGCAGCGTCTGCTTCCAGGGGGCGGGCCGGGAGCTGGCCCAGCTGAGCCGCTGGCTGCTCGGCTCGAGCCTGAGCCCCGAGCGCATCGACGGCTGGAACGCCCCCCTGGCCGCCGCCGCCGGCCTCGCCAGCGAACCCCTGCTCCTGATCGGCCTGGCCAGCGTCGATGCCTCCACCCTCGACGAACAGGTGGCCTGCCTGCGGGAGCGCAGCCTCCTGCCGGCCAGGGTCCTTGACGCCGAAACGACGTCGGGCTGGCTGGCACTGGCGCGGGGGGGGACCCTGGCCGCCGCCACACCGCCCTCTTGGCTGCTGCGGCTGGGCGTCAGCCCGGACCGGGTGTGGGAGCTGATGGAAGCACCGGAGCTGGATGGCTTCCAGGGGGACATGGCCGTCGGCAGCGGGCTCGGCCTGGCCTGGGGCTGGGAACCTGCGCCCCTGCCGGGCCAGGTGAGCGAACTGCGCCACCTCTGCCAGCGCCTGGGAGGCCATCTCACGGTGCTGCGCCAGCCCCCGGCCTCGTCGCTGCCGGCCTGGCTGGATGCCCCGGCCAGGCCCCTGCTCGAAGCGATCAAGCGCCGCTTCGATCCCACCCTGCAGCTGGCACCGGGCCGGCTGCCGGGGGTGACTCAGAGCCTCTCGACGGTGTAGCAACAGAACAGCTCGAGCTGTTCACCGGGTTCCACGTCCAGCCGCCGCTCCCCGGAGCGCAGGGCGCCCCTCGGGCCCGTCCAGGGCTCGAGACAGACCATCGGCCGGGGGGGCTCGCTCCAGACCACCACCAGATCCATCGGCGCCGTGGTGTGCAGGGTCACGGCCACCGCCCCCACCGGGTCCACCAGCCGCACCGGCCCCTGGCCATGGCAGAGGACATCGACCCCATCGCCCAGTCGCTGCAACAACTCCGCCGTGACGGCCGGCGCCATGGTGAGGTGGTTGAAGCAGGCGTCCGGAAGGCCCTCGATCCGCGCCCGGGCAGGGTCCGCCACGGCGATGTAGGGGTGCAGGCCCAGGCTGAAGGGCAGGGGCGGGCTGCCCCCGGCACCGCGATTGCTGATCCGGGCGGTGATCGCCAGGGCAGCCGGCTCCAGCCGCAGATCCAGCTCCAGGGCGAAGGAGAAGGGGAAATGGGGCCTGCTCAAAGGGCCATCCTCCAACCGCAGCCGCACGCCAGCCGCCTCGGCAAGGGGTGCGATCGACCAGGGAAGATCCCGCGCGAAGCCATGCTGGGACAGCGGAAACTGGCCCTGGGGCAGCTCGAGCACGTCGCCGGGCAGGTTGCCGCAGATGGGGAACAGCACAGGAATTCCGCCGCGCACCGAGCGGGCCGGATCGGCGAACCGCTCGGCATCGAAATAGAGAATCTCGCGACCGCCGCAGCGCCAGCCGGTGACAAGGCCACCGCGTTCGGGGACCAGGGTCAGCCCATCGCCCGTGGCTGGATCCGTGAATCGCCAGTGGGGGGAGGCTCCGGTGGGGGGTTGGAGGGTCATGGTTGGGGCGGGGATGGGATCGGCCGGGGACTCGCGAGGCCCTGCTGCCGCAGGAAGGCCTCGAACGGCCCGGCCAGGGAGCGGCTGCCCGACACGCTCAGATGGTGGGAGTCGGCGTAGAGGGGCGTGCCGTCAGGCCTTCTGTACACCACCCGGCCGCTGCCATCCACCAGGAACGGCGTGGGGTCGAACACGTGCACGTTGGGCAGACCGGCCGCCACCTGGCCCAGCAGACCCTGAAGGGTCCGGCGCATCCGTGCCGTCGTTGCGGCATCACCGGCGCAGCTGCTGCCGGCCGGATCCTGGCAGGCCACCGGCTCCCTGGCCAGGGAGGGGTTGTCCACCACCAGCACCAGCTGGATGCCGCGGGCCGCCAGCCGCTGGGCATAGGTGCGCATGCTGGCCACATGGGCCCGGCGCACCTCGGCGATGCGCAGGCGCTTCTCCCCCAGGTAGGTGGGGCCGGCGTAGCCCCGTCCCTCCACGTCGTTGCTGGCCAGATAGTTGTGTAGAAACCCCGACACCAGCACGATGTCACCGGGCTTGAGGCGCTGAAGGGAGCGATCCATCTCCCCGGCGGAGAACTGGCGGCAGGATTCGTAGCGCCCCTGCTGCCAGGTGACCGTGAGGGCCGGATCGATCAGACAGGCGCCCATGGCGGCGAAGGTGAGGCGCTGGCCGGTGCGGGCGGTGACCGCATCCAGCATCGGCAGCAGGTGCTGGGCGTGGGAATCGCCCAGCAGGAAGATCTCGCGGGCCCCCGGCTGGCCTGGCTTGTTGCAGCGATCGAAATCAGGGCGGGTGGAGGCGTCGTAGGGCTTGCCACTGGCCACGGTGCAATCGCTGGTGATGCCCGTGCCGGGAATCAGGGGATTGAGGGCATGGACCCGTTCGCTGATGGGGACCGGATCGGCATCCGTGCCCAGGAACAACTTGCCCCTGAGCTGGTGGTGCAACGCATCGATGCCGAACCACAGCCCCACCACCGCCACCACCGCCAGCAACGTCTCCCACCACCACTTCAGCGGATGGCGCCGCACCGGCTGCTCCACCAGCCCATACGCACCCACCGCCAGCACCACGCTCCCGGC
>CAIXBB010000015.1 GCA_903917565.1 uncultured cyanobacterium
AGGGCAACGTTGGAAACGGCCTGAGGGAAAGACCAGCTCCGGGGAGAACCCCTCAGTACCGGAAGCCAAGGTCCCTGGGACAGAAGCTCACCCCATTGCACCCGGAACTGCCGGATGCAATGGGCGACAGACTCCTAGGCCGTCAAGGCTTATGTAAGGAGACGGAAGAGTACGCCTCAGCGCCAGCGATTTAAGCGGATATCATAGGGACTGGAGATCCATGTGCCACCGAATTCGTGGTGCCTGGGAGAAAGCCTTCCCCTCCGGGGTTGCTCACGGGCTCGGGGCAGTGGGCGAAGGGGTTGGTTAACCATGGGAGCCCAGGCAGGGGTGTTGGACCCCGGGTCAGGGCAATGCATCGCCTCAGAGATTGAAGATGGCGCCTATACTGAAAAGCCTGGCCCCTCAGCCCAAGCGGATCAGGTTGTAGGCGATCATCTGCAGGCCTTAGCTTGCCTGTTGTCACCCACATAGGCGGACCCCTGCCAAATCGTCACCGTCCAGGCCACTCCAACAACAACTGGGGAGATCAAATCACTGTTGTCGCAGGGACCTCTCTCTTGCCGTAGACGATCGCGTGAAGCTCAGGATCCTGCATGTAATGAAGGATCCTGGCCGGATAATCCAGCTTGCCGTTGTGTAGATAGGCCAGCGTGGCGGCGACCTTGGCGTCCCGTTGATCACTGCTCACCTTGAGAGAATGGCGAAGCGGTACGCCCAGCAACTTCTGCAGTCGAGCCAGCTGGCCGGCCAGGACTCTGACATTCGCGTCCGGATTCAGCAGTTCGTCCACCGCGGCGTCCACATCCTGCTCCGAAGCCTTCGGCTTCAGCAGGCCTTGTTGCACCAGTTCGCCCACACTCAGCTGGGCTGGACCATGGTCGCGGAAGAGTCCCGAATGGGCTGCGATCGGCAGATCCTTACCTGGCTTGGCGTGCTG
Organism: uncultured cyanobacterium; assembly: GCA_903917565.1. Taxonomy (GTDB): domain Bacteria; phylum Cyanobacteriota; class Cyanobacteriia; order PCC-6307; family Cyanobiaceae; genus Cyanobium. The sequence goes on from CAIXBB010000015.1 coordinate 941, forward strand.
CATCTCGTCGTACAAAATCGCCGCCATGAGCATGGGATTGACCCCCCGGCGCCGGCCCTCGGCCAGCAGCGTGGGCACCAAGCTCTCCAGGCGCCGGAGGGTGTGGGACCGCAAGGGAGCCAGCTCGTCCAACCCTTCGGTGAACAACTGGGCCAGATCTGGCTGGGGCCCGTGGACTCCGAAGCGTCGTTCCAGTTCGTGGAGTTCCTCCGGGGTGAACATTGCCGAATCGGGGGAGGTGCTCAGGCTGACCAGGCGCAGAGGGCGTCCCGGCGCTTTCTCGACAGCAACAGGCGGGGCAAGGGGCCCGAACCGGAGAACCATCAGGGCGAGCATCAACCCCACCGGCCATCGACCAAGCCGGAAGATTCGAGGCAAGGGGGGGTCAGGTCGAGCCACGGGGGGTAGGAGAGAGGGAGCGGGGCAGAAACTGATTGCCAGATTGATCAGGGGATTCTATGACCCCCTTTCCATCTCCAGCGGCCCTGCGGTTCTCCCCACCGGGCTGAGGGGGCAGGAAGGGAGCAGGCAAGCACGGCCGCCGGCAGGGTGAGGTCCTGTGGGGATCGGACCGTCCCAAGAGGCTCTGGTGATGCTGGGTCAGTCCATGAATGATCTGGTCGTCGACACATCTGGGGGACACATCCCTCACGGCGCTGATCGATCAGGAGATCGACCGCTGTGATCTGCAGGTGGGGATCGCCAGCCTCTGCGTTCGTCAGACCTCCTGCTCCAACTGGTACCGCTGCACTGGCAGTTTGGGTTCAAGGTTGCTCAGCCTGTTGAGCTCCAGGAGGCAGACCGCCTGAACCAGAACACGAATCAGCCAAGCCATCCTCCCGCTGATTCAGTGCACATCCTTTGCCCCTTCTATGCACGGACATGCCGCACGGGGGCTGTGCGTCTCAAAGATTCCATGGCTTGGGATAAAGCAATCGAATTTGAAAGAGAGGGAGATTCAGAGGTGTCCGCGCGGTCCGGAGTGTCCGGAGTGGGGTGTGGCAGCGGAAAGGGACCGGCCGGCGATTGAGGAGCCTGGCTTTCGGGGTTCATGGGATCGCGTCCTCGGGGGCAGTGGGCTTGGGCCAGCGCCAGAAGCCCTGAGGGCAGGTGCGTTGAGGGGCACGTCCTCAAGGAGATGCCGACGAACATGGAGTTCCCGACTGAGGGGGATGGGGCCCTTGCGCCGGGTGTTTCGGCGAGAGTGGAGACCCCCACCCCTGGGCCGTTTCGCCATGAGTGCTCCCACGCCAGAGCGTTTGATGCAGTTCGCCTTCGCCTACGCCCCGCCCCTGATGATTGAGGCGGGCGTACGCCATGGACTCTTCGATGCCCTCGCGAACGGGGCCCGGAACCTGGAGGAACTGACCAAGGAAAGCGGCTGCTCAGGCCGGGGCGTGCGGATCCTCCTCGACGCACTGGTGGCGCTTGAACTGCTGGTGAAGATGGGCCCGGCTACCTACGGCCTCACCCCCGAGAGCGAGGCGTTTCTGGTGAGCGGCCGACCCAGCTTCCAGGGCGGTCTCTTCCGCCATGTGAGCGGTCAGTTGCTTCCACCCTGGCTGGAGTTGAGCGAGGTGGTGCGCACCGGTCGGCCCGCCACCGCCATCAACCGCGAGGGGCCGGGGGCGTCTTTCTTCCTCCAGTTCGTCAACGACATCTATCCCCTCAGCGCCCCTGCCGCCAGCAGCCTGGCTGAGCATCTCGTGGTGGCCGAGGCGGGTCCGTTCAGCGTGTTGGATCTTGCCTGCGGCTCCGGAGTTTGGGGCATCACCCTGGCCCAGGCTTCACCCCAGGTACGGGTCACCGCAGTGGACTGGGAGGGGGTGCTGCCCCTGGCACGGGCCAACGCGGAGCGACTGGGTCTGGCCGATCGCTTCTCCTGGGTAGCCGCTGATCTGCTTGAGGCCCCCCTCGGCAGTGGCCACCGGATCGCCACCCTCGGCCACATTGTTCACAGCGAGGGCGAGGAGCGCAGCCGGGCCCTCTTCCCTCGCCTGTTTGGGGCGCTGGCCCCAGGTGGCACCCTCGCAATCGCCGAATGGCTCCGCAATGACGAGCACACCGGCTCCGCCGCCGCGGCCATCTTCGCGGTGAACATGCTGGTGAACACCGAGGCTGGCGACACCTACTCCTTCGCCGAACTTCGAAGCTGGCTCGAAGCCGCCGGTTTCCGCGACGTGCGCACCCTGGAGGCGCCGGGCCCCTCGCCCCTGGTGCTCGCCACCCGTCCCTAAGAGATCGCGGAAAAACCTGAACGCCTCTGCCAAAATGGTCAATTTTCCAAGATCTGATGCGAGGTCAGCAGGAGCGCAGCGGCTCCTTGTTCTCCTACGTTTCGATCGAGGAGCGGATCCAGGCGGACTATCCGTTGCGGCGGATCCGAAAGCCAGGGCATTAGGCCCTTGATTGACTCAATCCCAACGGGATTGGGATGGGATGAGGTGAGGCAACGTTCCGTGCTCGGGGGGATGGGCGCATTTCCCTGGCTGAAGGGACTCCAGGCTCAGTCCACCCCATCCCCACTCTTGTTCAGCATCAGCCCGAGACCGCCGCGCTCTCCTTCATCGACATGGAAGATTGCCCCACTGGCCCACCTGGATCGGGTGCAACGGATGATCAGCGGCAATCTGCTGGAGTGTCTTGCGACCACTGATGGCCTCCATGGCGACCCGGGCCTTGAACTACGGGCTGTGGGTGCGGCGTTTGCCCATGGGTGGGAGCCCCCTCTCAGGGGCGGTGCCCCGCCTCATTGGTTAACGATGGACCCTGTCCCAAAAACCCAGACCACCTCAGTGGGTTCTCCTTGAGCAGGGGGACGCAGTCACACCTGCTCACAACTGACAGATGGGACGTCATACCGGAGGCACCAGCAGTAGCCATGGTGTATGGACAGCCGCCGCACCCGCCGCGAAGACCCCCCGCCTCCTGCAGACCGTCCTGAGCCAGCCCGTGACCGGGCCCCAGCCGCGGACGGCACGTCAACGCTGGCGGGTGTTCGCCGCCGGTTCGCTGACCGTGTGCCTGGCCGGCGCTGGATGGCTGAGCTGGCATCAGGGACAGGCCCGCGCCCGGCAAGCCGCCCTGGTCGCCCAGACCGCACCGGTGGAGCGCAGCAACGTGGTCCTCAAGGTGACGGCGGCTGGTTCGATCCGCCCCACCACGCCTGTGAACATCAGCCCCAAGCAACCGGGTCGCGTCACGGCCCTGTTGGTTGATCAGGGGGATCGGGTCAGGGCCGGCCAGGTGCTGGCGCGGATGGACGACAGCAACCTCAGGGGCACGCTGATGAAGGCCCAGGGAATCCTGGCGGCCGCGGAAGCCAACCTGCACAAGCTGCGGGCCGGCAACCGGCCCCAGGAGATCGAGACCGCCCGGCGCAATCTGCAGGCAGCCGAGGCCGATCAGATCGCCATTCGCTCCTCCTACCTCAGCAACCGGCAGCTCTACGGATCCGGCGCGATCGCTCGGGTGAGCTTTGACGCCAGCCGGTCGGCGTTCCTTGCCGGTGAAGCCCGGGTGCGGTCCCTGAGGGCCCAGCTGGATCTCGCCAGCGCCGGCAGTCGTGCCGAGGACATCACCAGTGCAGCCGCCCAGGTGCTTCAGGCGCGGGGGGATCTCGCCACCATCAAGGCCCAGGTCAACGACACTGTGATCCGCGCCCCCTTTGCGGGGGTGATCACCCAGAAGTTTGCCGACGTCGGGGCGTTCGTGACACCCACCACCTCGGCCAGCGCCACCAGTTCGGCCACCTCGTCCTCCATCCTGGCCCTGGCCAGCGAACTGGAAGCGGTGGCCAACGTGGCGGAAGTGGACGTGGGAGCGATCCGGCCCGGCCAGTCGGTGGACCTGCAGGTGGATGCCTTCCCCCGTCAGCTGTTCCGCGGAACGGTCCGGCTGGTGGCTCCGGAAGCTGTGGTGGAGCAGAACGTGACCAGCTTCCAGGTGAGAATCACCCTGGCAGGGGACGCCCGCGGCAAGCTCCGCTCCGGCATGAACCTCACGGCCAACGTGCTGGTGGGCCGGCGGTCCGATGCCCTGCTGATCCCCACCCCGGCGATCGTGAGTGAACGGGGCGGCACCGGGGTGATGCTGCCAGGCGACAACGGTGCTCCCACCTTCAGGCCGATCCAGGTGGGCGCCACGATCGGCACCCGCACGGAAGTGCTGCGTGGCCTGAAGCCAGGCGATCGGGTCTTCGTGTCCGTGCCGGGCCGGCGTCAGCCCAACGCCCGGCCTGTGTCCGGGTCCTCGCCTTTCCAGCAGCAGCGGGGCCAGGGGAGGATGCCGCGTTGATTGGGCGGCGCCGGCGCGAGCGGAATGGCGTTGATCTGGCCGAGACGATCGCGCTCGCCTGGTCGTCGCTGCTGGCTAACCGGATGCGCTCCGCCCTGACGATGCTGGGCGTGATCATCGGCATCGGCGCTGTGATCAGCATGGTGACGATCGGACGCGGCGCCCAGCTGCAGACGGAGAGCCAGTTGAAATCGCTGGGCTCGAACCTGGTCTTCGTGCAGAGCGGTGTGGCCGCCAGCGGCGGCCCCGCTTCTCGGGGCGCAGGCTCAGCCAGGACCTTGATCTGGGAGGACGCCAAGGCGATTGCCGCGTCCATCCCGGCCGTGGCGGATGTGGCGCCGAACCTGAGTCAACGCACCCAGGTGGTGCTGGCCGATCGCAACACCAACACCACGGTGGTGGGCAGCACTCCGGCCTACGTGACGGTGCGCGACTTCCTGCCCCTGAGCGGCCGGTTCTTCAACCAGGCCGAACTCAACCAGGCCGCCAGGGTGGCCGTGCTGGGGCAGACCGTCGTCGACAGCCTGGGGTTGACGGAGCGCAGCGCTCTGGATCGCACGATCCGCATCCGCGGCGAGATGTTCACCGTGATCGGCACCCTGGAGTTCAAAGGCAGCACCGGATTCCGCGACCAGGACGATCAGGTGCTGATTCCTCTCACCACGATGGCCGCGAGGATTGTGGGGATTAACAGCACGGCAGGAGTGTCGGTGGAGAGCATCGCGGTGTCGGCGCGGTCGGCCGAGAGCATGGAGGCGGCGGAGTACCAGATCACCAACCTGCTGCGGTTGCGCCACAGAATCATGCCGCCCCGGGAAGACGACTTTCTGATTCGCAACCAGGCCGATCTCGTCAATGCCTCCAACGCCGTCGCCAACGTGTTCACGGCGCTGCTGGGCGGATCAGCCGCCATCTCCCTGTTGGTGGGGGGGATCGGCATCATGAACATCATGCTGGTGTCGGTCACCGAGCGGACGCGGGAGATCGGCATCCGCCGCGCCATCGGAGCCCGCTGCAGCGACATCCTGCGCCAGTTCCTGATCGAATCGACGGTGCTCTCCCTGGCGGGTGGATTGCTGGGGGTTCTGCTTGGGGTGGTGGCGTCGTTGGCCATCAATTCGGTCTTCGGCTGGAGCGCTGGAATCGCCCTTGATGCGGTGGGTTGGTCGCTGGCCTTCTGCCTGGTGATCGGCGTGTTCTTCGGTGCCTATCCCGCCAACAAGGCTGCCCAGCTCGATCCGATGACGGCCCTGCGAAGCGACTGAACCATGCTGCAACTGCGACGGATCACCAAGACCTATCGGATGGGGGAGATGGCGGTGGAGATCCTGCACGGCATCGACCTGACCATCCTTCGCGGCGCGTACACGGCGATCGTGGGCACCTCCGGATCAGGCAAGTCCACCTTGATGAACATCCTCGGTTGCCTGGAGCAGCCGAGCAGCGGCCAGTACTACTTCGATGCCCGCGACATCACCCTGCTGAGTGACAACGAACGCACGGACATCCGCAACTTTCAGATCGGCTTCGTGTTCCAGCAATTCAACCTGTTACCGCGCCTGACGGCGCTGCAGAACGTGATGCTGCCGATGGTCTACGCCGGCTATGGCCGCGAGGAGCGGAGGGAACGGGCTGCGGCGATGCTGGAGCAGGTGGGACTGGCTGATCGCATGGCCAATCGCCCAAACCAGCTCTCCGGCGGCCAGCAGCAGCGCGTTGCGATCGCCCGCGCCCTGGTGAACCAGCCCGAGCTGCTGCTGGCCGATGAACCCACCGGTGCCCTGGATACACACACCGGCGAGGAGGTGATCGAGCTGATTTCCGGTCTCCACGCCGGTGGCCTCACGATCGTGCTGGTCACGCACGACCCCTCGGTGGCCCAGAACAGTGGGCGGATCATCCAGATCCAGGACGGGCAGATCTGCGGCGACAGCCAGGGGACCTGATGGAGCAGGCCAATGGATCGCTGCAGCAAGGCCGGTATGGGCAGGCGATGGGGTTCCCCAGCTCGCCGTTCGGGCTGCGGTCGTCCGCTGGGCCCGGGCGGCCAGGGACGCTGCCTCCCGTGGCGTGGCCCTAGAGAGGCAAAGGCGATCTCGCAGAAAAAGTTGGCGTTGATCGCCACCGGTCCGTGGCGACGTCCAGGATCACGTTGGAGTTCACCAGCACCATCAGCCGGCGTCTCCGCGGGTGAGGGCGAGCCGTTCATCGGTGCTGAGGCGGGTTGGCAACCGCGCCTGGCGCCCGTCAGCCCGCCACCACCACCCGGTTCCGCCCGGCGGCCTTGGCGTCGTAGAGGGCGGCGTCGGCGGCGCGCAAGCCGCTCTCCAGAGCGGCCAGGTCCAGCCCCTCCACCGGCGCCAGACCGCCCGAGAGGGTGACGCGCCGCTCGGGCGCTCCAGGGTGGGGCACCATCGCCGCCGCCGCCCGCAGCCGCTCGAGCAGGGGCCTGGCACCCTCCGCGTCCACGCCGAGCAGCAGCAGCGCGAACTCCTCACCGCCGACCCGCGCCAGCACGTCGCCCGGGCGCAGCACCCCGCGCATGGCCGTGGCCACATCGCGCAGCACCGCATCGCCCGCCCCATGGCCCCAGCCGTCGTTGATGGCCTTGAAGTGGTCGATGTCGAGCATGGCCCCCGCCACCGGCCGGCCATCGCGCGCGACGGCGGCGAGCGCCGCGCCGGCGGCCTCGGCGAAGCCCGTGCGGTTGGGCAGGCCAGTCAGTGGATCGTGCCGCGCCGCGGCGGCCAGCGCAGCCTCCATGGCGTCGCGCTGGCGCAGGGTGGCCAGCGCGGCGAGCACCAGGGCGGGGATGGAGATGTCGAGCAGCACCCACACCCAGCTGCGCCAGACAATCGGCTCACCCAGCTGGCCGAGCGCCACGAGCACCCCGTCCTCGAGGGCGAACACCCCGAGAGCCAGCATCACCGCCGCCGCCAGCCGGGACCGCCAGCGCCGCTGCCGCGGCTGGGCTGGCAATCGAGCCCGATACAGGGCGCCCCGCGCCGCCAGAGCGCAGAGCAGGGCCGTCGCGCCCCGCAGCAGAAGAAAGGCAAGATCGGCGGCGGTCACAGGGTCAGGTTCTCGGGCTCCGGGGGCGCCGACGCTCCAGGGGTGTTGCCCATGAAGTTAGGGGCGGATCGACGAGGTGCCATGGGCGGCGATCTTCCAGCCTGCATGGCCCCCATCCCTGGCCAGAATCCCCCCAACGATCGCCCCCCTCGCCTCCATGGCCCCCCTCCACCCATGAGCTTCGCGGTGGCGCTGGCCATGCTGGAGCGCGAAGGCCAGTGGCTGCTGCAGCTGCGGGACGACATCGAGGGCATCGTCCATCCAGGCTGCTGGGGCCTGTTCGGCGGCCACCTCGATCCGGGGGAGGGGCCGGAGCAGGCGATCCTGCGCGAGCTGGAGGAGGAGATCGGCTGGGGGGCACCGCCGCTGTCGCTCTGGTTCGAGCACCACGACAGGCAGCTCAGCGCCTACTACTTCCGTGGCCCCCTCACGGTGCCCCTGGCGGCACTGCAGCTGAACGAGGGACAGGACATGGTGCTGGCTGGCCTCGATGAGCTGCGGAGTGGTCAGATCTGGAGCCCCAGGCGGCGGCAGTGGAGGGGCCTGGCCCCCTCCCTGGAGCGGGTCGTGGAGCGACTCGGTACAAAGAACTAAGAAACGGTGAGTGATGCCTTAAGATCTGAGAAGTCCCACCGTCCTCCTGCGTCTCATGGTTGATGAGGATGCGCTTCCCGGCAAGATTCACAACAATGGCCCCAGGCCCGCGTTCGGAAGCTGTACCACCAGCCACCCCAACAATGGCGCCAGCAGGCCGGCCGGCCCGTTCCGATTCCCTGAGATGAGCAGCGCCTTGAAGGCCCCCCCCGGGGTAAGGCAATGACCAACGTCTGGTGTGTGCGCGCGGGCGGAGGGATGTACGCAGAGAGTTTCCTCAAGGGCGGCTTCGTGGGCATCGGCTGGCGTGAGATCAGCGAGGATCTCGGCCCCGTCAAGACCCGAGAGCAGCTTTATTCCGTCGTGCGGCGCTATTTCCCGACGATTCAGAGCGCGATCCTGCTCTCCAATTACGTCAATGAGATCCATCGCTTTCTGTTTGAGATCCAGCCCAACGACCTTGTGATCATCCCCTCGGCGGATGCCGACCTGCTCAGCTACGGCGTTGTGGATGAGGGCACCCCCTATTACGACCCCAGCGGTAAGGACGGCTGTCCCCTGCGGCATCGGCGCCCCGTCACCTGGGCGGCCGAACCGATTCAACTGGACCACTTCACCGCACCATTCCGGAATTCCATCCGCACCCTCCTCGACGTTCCGGCCCACACCCGGATGCGGTCGCTGCTGACGGTCTTCATGGTGGAGCACAAGGACGAATTCATCCGGGCCATCGGCCGCCCCGAGGTGGTGGCCACTGCCCAGCCGGCCACCACGAAGGGGGCTCACCGTGTCGTGCTCGAACAGCTGATGCAGCTGACGCCGCCCGAATTCGAGCGGCTCGTGGTTCACCTGCTCGATGCCCTTGGTTTCGAGGACTGGGAACGGGCCGAGCACCACGGGGCGCTGCGCGATTTCTTCGATGCCTGCGGTGCCATGAGCCTGCCGTTCCCGGCCCGCATCCGCATCCATGCCCGTTTTCACCGCGGCAACCTCGGGGCTCGGATCGGCGCCGACGCGGTGCGGGAGCTGCGTCAGTTCATTCCCTTCGGCGACCATGGCGTCTACATCACCACCGCCGATTTCCAGCCGGCGGCCGCCACCGCGGCCGCAGAAGAGGGCTTCGCCAGGATCAGCCTCGTCAACGGCCAGCAGCTGGCCGATCTGATCGCCCGCCACTGGACCCATCTCCCCGGTGACATCCGGGATCGTCTTTCGCTCGAACAGGCGCTGGTGAAGAACTGAGGGGGGATGAATCCCTCCATGGCCCCAGGAACTGAATCCGGACGGACCCTGGGCGGACGGTAGGTCCTGCTACCGGAGCTGTCCCGCCTCCGACCGCAGAGTGACACGGCAACAACGGGTCACAGGCGTGCAGGATCTGGTGGGGACGGTGCAGACGCTCTGGCGCTACCCGGTCAAATCGATGCTCGGAGACTCTCCCCAGCGGCTGGATGTGGAGGCCCGCGGCATCCGGGGCGATCGGGCCTATGCCCTGTGGGACCACGCCAGCGGCCGGGTGGCGAGCGCCAAGAACCCACGCCTCTGGAAGGATCTGCTCGGCTACCGCGCCCGCTTCCGGGACGAGCCCGCGCCATCCGCCCCCCTGCCACCGGTGCTGATCGGTCCACGGCAGGGGGACGGGGTCACCGAGCTCTGCAGCGACGCCGCCGATGTCGGCGCGTTCTTCAGCAAGCTGTTCGGGCGCCGGGTGAGCCTGCTGGACACCCCCCCGGAGGGCGCCAGCCTCGACCAGTACTGGCCCCCGGTGGAAGGCCGCGCCTTCCAGGACGAAACCAACGCCCTGGAATTGCCCGCCGGCACCTTCTTCGATGCCTGTCCCATCCACGCCATCACCACCGCCACCCTGGAGCGGTTGCGTCAGCTGGAACCCCAGCTCGACTTCGCCGTCGAACGCTTCCGCCCCAACCTGCTGATCCGCACACCGGAGGGGGCCGATGGCTTCGTGGAGGAGACCTGGAGCGGCTCCTGCCTGCGGATCGGCGAGCAACTGGTGCTGCGGGTCGACGGCGGCTGCCCCCGCTGCGTGGTCACCACCCTGGCCCAGGGAACCCTGGGGCAAGACCTGGAGATCCTGCGGGCCACTGCCCGCCACAACGGCGTGGTGGCCGGCATCCGCCTGAGCGTGGTGGCCCCCGGCCCGGTGGCCGTGGGCGATCCGGTGCGACGGCTCAGGCCAGACCAACCGTGAGGGCGCCCCGTGGCCCAGAGTCACCCCAGTGATCCCTTCGCCGCCGTCCCTTGGCCGCCCCCTCTCCAGACCTCGCCGCCGCGGTGCGGGTACGGCTGTTCGCCGCCCTGCGGGAGCGGGCCGGCTGGGGTGAGCGCCTGGTCCCCCTCGAGGCCAGCCTCACCAGTGCCGCCGATCTCTGGCACCGGTTGGCCCTGGACGACGGCCCGGTCGCAGACGCCGGTGTTCTCTCGCCCAGCATCCGCGTCGCCATCAACCAGGCCTTCGCCGCCCCCGACACCCCCCTGCGCCCCGGCGACGAGGTGGCCTTCCTGCCCCCGATCACCGGAGGCTGACCAATGCAGACCCCCAGCCCAGGACACCCGATCGTGGTGCAGCTCCTGGAGGCCCCCTTCCAGCCCCTGGAGTTGCTGGCCGTGTGGCAGCGGAGCCTGGGCCCAGCCGCCACGGCCGCCGAGAGCCACTTCATCGGCCGCGTGCGCCCCACCACCGCCACCGGCGCCCCCCTGGAGACCCTGGAGCTCGAGCATTACCCCGGCATGAGCGAGGCCCAGTTGCGGGCCCTCGCCGAGACCTGCGCGACGCGCCACGGAGCTGGGGCGGTGCTGGTGGCGCACCGGGTGGGGCGAATCGGGCCGGGGGAGGCGATCGTGCTGGTGGCCGTCCAGGCGGACCGGCGCGGCCCGGCGCTGCGCTGCGTCCAGGAACTGCTGGAGGATCTCAAGCACCACGCCCCCTTCTGGAAACGGGAGTGGAGCGGCGGCAGCGGCACCTGGGTGGCCGGCAACACCCCCCTCTGACCCTCTCCCCTCTCCTCCGCCCCCTCTCCCCTCGCCTCCCGTCCAATGGGCCAGTCCTGCGGCGCCCTCACCGCCGACCACATCACCTTCATCACCGCCCAGAAGCTGTTCTTCGTCGGCACCGCAACCGCGGACAGCACGGTGAACGTGTCGCCGAAGGGAAGGGATGCCCTGCGGGTGCTCGACGAGCAGCGCGTGGTCTGGCTCAACCTCACCGGCAGCGGCAATGAAACCGCCGCCCACGTGCAGCTGTGCCCGCGCATGACCCTGATGTTCTGCGCCTTCGAGGGCCCACCCCAGATCCTGCGGCTCTACGGCACCGCCCGCACCATCCAGTGCGGCGAGGACGGCTGGGAGGCCCTCTACGACCTGTTCGAGCCCCTGGCCGGCGCCCGCCAGATCTTCGATCTCCGCATCGACAAGGTCCAGACCTCCTGCGGCATGGCGGTGCCCACGTACAGCTACGGCGGTGACCGCACCGCCCTCGACAGCTGGGCCCGCCGCAAGGGGAGCAAGGGCCTGGAGCGCTACTGGCAGCGCAAGAACCGCCGCAGCATCGATGGCCTCCCTGCCCCGATCCCAGCCCCCAGGACGGCGGACGCCACCAGCGACTGACTCAGAGCAGGGGCAGCCGCAGCAGCTGGGCCCACAGTTCCTCGCCGGCCTCCAGGGCGCCCGTCTCGGCGGGGATCTCCAGCAGCAGGTCGGCCCCCTGGAGCGAGCCGATGCGGGAGGAGGCCTGGCTGCCCTCCACCAGGGCCAGCAAGGCGCCGTCGCCATCCACCTGCAACCGGGCCCTGGCCAGTTCGGGCCGGCCGGCGCCCCGTTTCAGCGCCGACGCCAGGCGCACCTTCAGCCGCGGCAGCAGCACAACCTCGCCCCCCTCCAGGCGTTGCAGGGCCGGCCAGAGCAGCTGCAGGGCCGTGATCGCCGCGGCCACCGGATTGCCGGGCAGGCCGAAGAAGGGCCGCGTCCCCAGCCGGCCGAAGGCGAAGGGCCGGCCGGGCTTGAGGAACAGCTTCCAGAAGCCCACCGTCCCCAGCTCGGCCAGCAGGGGCCGGATCCAGTCGCTGTCGCCGGCCGACACCCCGCCGGTGCTGACCACCACGTCGCAGCCGGCGGCCAGCTCCAGCAGCGCCCGGCGCAGGGACAACGGATCATCGGCCACCACCCGCTGCTCGCTCACCCCGTAGCCCAGCCGCTCCAGCAGCGCCCGCAGCAGGGTCCCGTTGCTCTCCCAGATCTGGCCCGGCCCCCGCGCCGCGCCGGCCGCCACCAGCTCATCACCGCTGATCAGCAGCCCCACCCGTGGCTGGGCGGTCACCACCAGCGCCGCCACACCGCAGCTGGCCAGCCGCCCGAGGGCGGCCGGGCCGAGGCGCACTCCGGCGGGCAGCAACTCGTCGCCGGCGGCGGCCTCCTCCTCGGGGGCCCGGATCCAGGGGTTGGGTCCAGCCTCTCCGGTGAGCACCAGGCTGTCGGCGCCGACAGTCACGCCGGCAGACTCGGGGCGCACCAGCTCCTGGGGCAGCACCCGCCGCGCCCCCTCGGGCAGGGGCGCGCCGGTGAGGATCCGGATCGCTTCCCCCTCCACCAGCACCGTCCCGTAAGGGGCTCCGGGGGCGGAGCGTCCCACCAGGCGCCAGCGACGGCCCGTGCCGGGGGCCTCGGCCTCGGCAATGGCGTAGCCATCCATGATCGAGGCCCGGAATCCCGGCACGGCCTCGGGGGCCCGCACCGGCTCGACGCTGACCCGACCCAGGCACTGCCCCAGCGGCAGCCGCTCACGGCCCTGCAGCGGGGTGATCGCCGCCAGCACCCGGCGGCGCGCCTCCTCCAGGGGCAGGCCTTCGCGGGGGAACGGTTCAGCCATCGGTCTCCCCGGCCGGGCCCTGGACGGCGGGGTGCTGCCAGGGGCCCCGGCGCCCCCCCTGCTTGCGCAGCAGCCGCACCGGACCGATGGTCATGGCCGGATCGGCCGACTTGACCATGTCGTAGAGGGTGAGCAGGCCCACCTGCACGGCCGTGAGCGCCTCCATCTCCACGCCGGTGCTTCCGTTGGTGCGGGCGCTGGCCTGCAGCCGCAGGCCGCTGCCGTCGGCGGTGGGCTCGATCAGCACCTCCAGGCCGGTGAGGGCGATCGGATGGCACAGGGGGATCAGCTCCCAGGTGCGCTTGGCGCCCTGGATCGCCGCCACCCGCGCCACCGCCAGCACGTCCCCCTTGGCCGCCCGGCCCTCGAGCACGAGGGCCAGCACCGCCGGCGCCATGCTGATGAAGCCCTCGGCCACGGCGCGGCGGTCGCTGGCGGGCCGATCCCCCACCTCCACCATGTGCACCTGGCCGGCGGCGTTGAGGTGGGAGAGGCCGGGCTGGCTCATGCCGGGGCGGAGGCGTCGGGACGGTGCCTCCAGCATGGCGCTCATCGCAGCGGCAGCAGGCAGCCCGCGGGCAGGGAAAGCACCAGGGGGCCTGCCGCGACGGCCTGGCCCAGGGCGCCCCAGACGCGCCGGCGCAGCTCCACCAGGATCGGCTCCACGGGCCCGGCCCCCGCCGGGCTGGCCTCCGGTACCACAAACACTGTGACGTGAAGCGGTCCCTCGCTCACCCGCGTCACCCTGCAAGGCCAGTGGTGGGCCGCCCCGCTCACGGGGGCGGCGGCCAGCTCCAGATGGTTGGCCCGCATCCCCACATGGCGGACGGCCGCCTCCAGGGGCTTGGGCAGCTCCAGGTCCAGGCCCCAGGCCAGAGCCCGCAGCCGGGTGGGCCCGAGCCGCTGCACCGCCGAGATGTTCTTGCAGCCAGTGAGCCGCGCCACGGTCACCGCCCCGGGGTGCTCAAACACCTCCCGGCGGGGACCGTGGCGCAGCAGCGCCCCCCGGTCGATCACCAGCAGCTCCTCGCTCAGGCGGTAGGCCTCCTCCATGTCGTGGGTCACCAGCAGGGTGGGCACCCCGGAGCGGGCCACCAGCTCCTCGATCAACTGCTGCAGGCGGCGGCGGCGGTGGGCGTCCTGGGACGAGAGGGGTTCATCCAGCAGCAGCAGATCCGGTTCGGTCACCAGGGCCCGGGCGAGGGCCGCGCGTTGCTGCTGACCGCCCGAAAGCTGGGCGGGAAACCGCCGCGCCTGCTCCTGCAGCCCCACCGCCGCCAGCTGGGCGGCCACCCGGGCGTGGCGTTCGGCCGGCGGCAGGTGGGCCAGGCCGAAGCCCACGTTGGCGGCCACGCTCAGGTGGGGGAACAGGGCGTCGTGCTGAAGCATCACGGCGATGCGGCGCCGCTCCGGCGGCAGATCGAGTCCCCGCTCCGCATCGAACAGCACCCGGCCGTTGAGTTCGATCCGCCCGGCCTGGGGCCGCTCCAGGCCGGCCAGAAGGCGCAGCAGCAGGCTCTTGCCTGCCCCGGAGGGCCCAAGGATCGCCAGCTGGCGGCAGGACGTGTCCAGGGCCAGGTCGAAGCGGAAGTCACCGTGGCGCTGGTGGAGGTCGAAGCGGAGGCGGAAGGGGGTCCGGGGACGCAGGGGGGGCAGGGCCGCGGGGGGCGCCATGGCGGGGGTGGGCGGGGGCTCCCGGGCGGGGTCCGCCGTGGGAGCGCCCGGCCGCCGCAGCCGGCGGCCCCGGCTGAGAAACAGCTGCACCAGCCCCAGGCAGAGCCCGTTCAGCAGCAGCACCTGGCCGGTCCACACCCAGGCCTGGGGCAGGTCGCCGGCATCGACGGCCGCGTAGATGGCCAGGGGCAGGGTCTGGGTGCGGCCGGGGATGTTGCCCGCCAGCATCAGGGTGGTGCCGAACTCCCCCAGGGCCCTGGCGTAGCCGAGGCTGAGACCCGCCCCCAGCCCCGGCAGCACCAGGGGCAGGGTGATCCGCCGCCACACCCGCCACGGCCCCGCCCCCAGGCTGCGGGCCACCCCCTCCAGGCCTGGATCCAGCTGCTCCAGCGACGCCAGCAGGGTCCGGTACATCAGCGGGAAGGCCGCCATCGCCGCACTCAGCACCGTGGCGGGCCAGCTGAACACCATCTCCAGCCCCAGCCGCGCCAGCGGCTCCCCAAGGGGTCCGTAGCGGCCCAGCAGCTGCAGCAGCACGAAGCCCAGGACCGTGGGCGGCAGCACCAGGGGCGACAGGAGCAGCAGATCGGCCGTGGCGCGCCGCGCCCCCCGCCAGCGCCGCACCCGGTCAGCGGCGAGGAACCCCGCCGGGGTCACCAGCAGCACCGCCAGGGCAGCGCTGCGCAGGGACAGCACCAGGGGCGACAGTCCCTGGACGGCCTCCATCAGGGGGCCCGATCGGGCAGGGTCTCGAAGCCGTCGCGGCGGAACTGCGCCTGGGCGGCGGGGGTGCGGAGGGAGCGCAGGTAGGCCAGGGCCAGCTGGGGCTGGCGGCTGCTGCGCAGCACCGCGCCGCTGTAGCGGATCGCGGCATGGCTGGCGGCCGGGGCCGTGGCCACCACCCGCAGCCCCCTCAGCTGCATCCCATCACTGCGGTACACGAACCCAGCGTCCACGTTGCCGGCGGCCACCGCCTGGGCCACGGCCCGCACCGACCCCAGGGGCACCAGTTTCGGGGTCACGGCGGCGCTGAGGCCGTAGTGGGCCAGCACCTGACGGGCGTAGTCGCCGGCCGGCACGGTGCCATCGCCGATGGCGATGCGCCCCACCCCTGGTCCCGCCAGGCCTGCGAAATCCAGGGGCTGTCGCAGCGCCCGGGCCGGCACCACCAGCACCAGTCGGTTGCCCAGAATGTCCTGGCGGCTGCCGGGCAACAGCAGGCCCGCCTTCTCCAGGGTGTCCATCGGGCGGAGGCCGGCGGAGAGGAACACATCGGCAGGCGTCCCCTGCTGGATCTGCTGCTGCAGCAGCCCGGAGGCACCGAAGTTGAACTGGGGCGGCGCCGCACCCCTGGCGCTGGCGAAGGGGACCGCCAGGGTCTGCAGCGGCCCCGACAGGCTGGCCGCCGCGCTCACCAGCAGCGGGGCGGCGGCGGCCCTGGCCGCGGCCACCACTGCCCCGCCGGCCAGGAGCGGGCCGGCCAGCAGCGCCGCGCAGGCTGCACGACGGAGGCGGGGGGCGGCCATCGGACGCGGCATCGGCGGCCTCAGAAGGGTATCGGCATCGCCACATCGGCGGGCGACGGCGCACAGGAGGGCACCCGTTCCCCCACCACCGCACCCACCACCACGATCGAGGGGGAGGCGAACGCCTCGGCCTCCACCAGGTCGGCCAGCACGGCCAGGGTGGCCACCAGCTGCCGCTGGCCCCGCACGGTGCCCTGCTGGATCACGGCGGCGGGGGTGGTGGGGGCCAGGCCCCCCTCGATCAGCTCCGTGACGATGTGGCGCAGGTTGTGCAGGCCCATGTAGATCACCAGGCCGTCACTGCTGCGGGCCAGGCCGCGCCAGTCGACGCCGGGGCGACGCTTGTCGATCTCCTCGTGACCCGTCACGAAGGTGACGCTCGAACCCGCCCGCCGGTGGGTGACGGGAATGCCGGCGTAGGCGGGGGCGGCGATGCCGGCGGTGACCCCCGGCACCACCTGCACCGGGATGCCGTGGGCCGCCAGGTGCGCCGCCTCCTCGCCGCCGCGGCCGAACAGGAACGGATCGCCTCCCTTGAGGCGCACGATCAGGCGCCGGCGGCCGGCCAGTTCACGCAGCACGGCGTTGGTGCTGGGCTGGGACACCGAATGGTGGCCGCGGCGCTTGCCCACAAAGTGCCGCTCGCACCCCTGGGGCACCAGATCCAGCAGGGCGGTGGGCACCAGGGAGTCGTAGACGAGGGCGTCGCACTGCTGCAGCAGTCGGTGGGCCCGCAGGGTGAGCAGGTCCGGATCTCCCGGGCCGGCCCCCACCAGATACACCGTCCCGGGGCCGTCGTTCGCCGTGGGGGTCAGGGTGCCGTCCGTCATGGCAACGCCATCAGCGCCTCCAGCAGCCCGGCCCGGAACCTGGGACGCTGCAGCAGCGGCACGCCCAGCGGCGACGGCAGGGCGTCGGTGAGCCGGTTGGCCGCCAGGGCCAGGGGCAGAGCGGGGCCAGGCAGGGGCAGCGGGGCGTCCTCGTGATTGGGGGCACTGTATGGAGTGGCGCGGCAGCGGCCACCGGTGACGGCCTCGAGGTGGGCCAGGAACGCCGCCCCCAGGGGGCCCTCCAGGGGGTGATGCAGCAGCCACGGCCCATTCGCCGGCGCCGAAGCCTCCGCCAGCGCCTTCAGCGCCGCCAGTTCGGCGGCCAGGACCCCCTGCCAGGCCGGCCACGCCCCCAGGAACGGCAGGCGCCGCAGCGGCCCGCGCTGACGACAACGCTCGGCGATCCGCGGCACGTCCAGGCGCACATGGCTGCCGGGCAGGAGGAACAGGGGCACCAACAGCAGGGGGGCCGCGGCGCTGCCGGCCGGGAGGGCCGGGGTTTCACCGGCGGTCAGGGCCTCCAGCCCCACGGGCGCCCCGCGCCCCGCCTCCAGCTGGTGGGCAAGGGCCTGCAGTTCGGCGGGGATCACGCCCCGGGCGCGGCCATGCACCACCAGCAGAAGGGGGCTTGCGATGATCCGGCCCATGCCCCTCACCCTACGGAAGCGGCAGGGCCCTCACAGCAGGGGATACTCCCCCAGCAGGGAAGCGACTCGATCCAGCAGGTTGTTGATCAGCCGGCGCCCCTGGCGCTCCCCCTCCTCTCCCCAGAGCGCCTGGCCGGCCCGCAGCTGGTCGACTCCGTCCGGCCCGAGAGCCATCCGCACATAGTCATCGTCCTCGTCGAGCCAGGTCTGCAGGGCGGCCTCCGTCACTTCCACGTGGAACTGGAGTCCGTGAGCATGGTGGCCGATCCGGAACATCTGCTCGGCGCAGAGGGGAGTGGACCCCAGCAGGGTGGCCGCGGCCGGCAGCTCGATCCGGTCCCCATGCCAGTGCAGCACCGGCAAGGAATCTCCGAGCCCGGCGAGCACCGGTTCCTGCCCCTGCGGCCGGGTCCAGGCCACCGGACCCCAGCCCACCTCGTAGGCCCTCACGGGCGGCTCCCCCGCCATCAGCGGCACCACCTGGCCCCCGGCGGCATGGGCCAGCAACTGGGCCCCGAGGCACAGGCCGATCACCGGCCGCTCACACTCCAGGCACTCCCGCAGCAGGGCCACCTCCCCCTTCAGCCAGGGGAAGGCCTGCGAGCCGATGTCACCAACGCCCATGGGTCCGCCCAGCACCAGGAGGGCCTGGTCAGGTCCGAGCCGGGGCCAGGGCTCCCCCTGGTCGGGCCGGCACACCGTCACCGCCCAGCCCCGGCGTCGGGCCTCCTCGGCGAAGCGGCCAGGGCCTTCCCGCTCCAGGTGCTGGAGTACCACCAGGTGGGTCATGGGTGGGCAGGACAGCGATGGGAGCCCCAGCATGGGGGCGTGCGTCGGTCCAGGCCAGGATCCATGCACAGCGATCCGACCATCAGCCAGCTGTTGGCGCTGTTGATCGGGTCGGTCGGCCTGGGCTACACGATCTATGGCAAGAAGCAGGCCCATGCCGTGGCCCTGGGCTGTGGGGTGCTGCTGATGGTGGTGCCCTACGTCATCAGCAACCTTCCCGCCCTGGTGGCCATGGCTCTGGTGCTGATGGGGCTTCCCTTTCTTCTGAACCGCTTCCTCGCCTGAACCATGCCGACCCCGGAGGAGGTGCTGCGCTTCTGGTTCGAGGAGATTCCCCCCTCCGCCTGGTTCCGGCCCGGTCCCGAGCGCGACAAGGCCGTGCAGGAACGGTTCGGGGAGCTCACCGAACAGGCCCTGGCCGGCGGCCTGGCCCCCTGGGGCGAGCGCGCCCCGGACGCCCTCGCCCTGCTGCTGGTGCTCGACCAGTTCCCCCGTCAGATCTGGCGCGACCAGGCCAGGGCCTTTGCCGGCGATGGCCAGGCCCAGGCCCTCACACGGCGGGCCCTGGAGGCTGGCTGGATGGCAGCGGAGCCGGCCCCCGAACGGCGGCCCTTCTGGCTGATGCCCCTGATGCACAGCGAAGATCTGGCCCTGCAGGAGCTGGGTCTGCCCCTGTTCGAGCGCCACACCGACCCGCGCACGGCCGACTTCGCCCGGCGCCACCAGGCGGTCATCGCCCGCTTCGGCCGCTTCCCCCATCGCAACCAATTCCTCGGCCGGCCCAGCAGCCGCGAGGAACTGGCGTTCCTGCAGCAACACGGCTCCCGCTTCTGAACCCTTGGCGCTGCCCGTCCCGCCGGGCCTGGCTAAGCAGTGGGTACCGCTCCGCTCCCGCCAGACCATGGCCGCCCCTTTCCAGTCCCCCCACTTCGCCATCGCGCGCACGGAGGACGGCTGGATCATCGAGGCCCGCGTCACCAAGGATCAGCAGGGCGACTGGCTCCTGAGCCGCCACGAACTGGAGGAGCTCCACGCCCTGCTGGAACGGGTGATCGCCTCCTGACCCCCTCCGCTCCCCCCGATCCGGTGACCCCGGAGCTGGAGTCGCCCGGCCGCCTGCTCAACGTGCTGGGGGTGAGCTTCGGCATCGCCGGCGCAGTGGGGGGCACCATCGGCGCCGGCATCCTGCGCACCCCGGGCCTGGTGGCGGCCCAGATGGGCAGCGGCCCCTGGGTGGTGGCGGCCTGGCTGGCCGGCGGCCTCTACGCCCTGCTCGGCGCCATCGCCGTGGCGGAGCTGGGGGCGAGCCTGCCCCTGGCCGGTGGCTGGTACGTCTACGCCCGTCGCTGCTTCGGTGATGCCGCCGGCTTCACGGTGGGCTGGATGGACTGGATCGGCCACTGCACCGGCATCGCCTGGGTGGCAATCACCATCGGGGAGTACGCGATGGTCCTGCTGCCGGGGCTGGAGCTGCCTGGCAAGCTGGTGGGGCTGGCGGTGGTGGCCCTGTTCAGCCTCATCCAGCTGCTGGGGGTGGAGGCCGGCAGCGGCAGCCAGAAGCTGCTGAGCCTGGCCAAGGCGATCGCCTTCCTGGCGGTGGTGGCGGCCTGCTTCCTGCTGGGCGGCCCCGACACCCGCGCGGCCGCCAGCGCGGCGTTCCCCACCGCTGCAACGGCCCTGGCCACCCCGGTGGGCTGGGCCGGCCTGGCGGTGGCACTGGTGTTCTCCCTGCAGGCGATCGTCACCACCTACGACGGCTGGCACAGCCCCATCTACTTCTCCGAGGAGTTCAGCGAACCCCAGGAGGACCTGCCCCGCTCCCTGATCGGCGGCGTGCTGGCGGTGATCGTCCTCTACACCCTGTTCAACCTGGCCCTGCTGCGGGTGCTGCCCCTGCCGGTGATCGCCGTCTCCAGCCTGCCTGTGGCGGATGCGGCCGCCCTGCTGTTCGGCAGCTTCGGCGGCCAGGCGATCACCGTGCTGGCCCTGGTGTCCCTGGCGGGCCTGATCAACGCCTCGATCATGGGCGCCCCCCGCATCCTCTACGGCCTCAGCCGGGACAAGCTGTTCAGCCCCCTGGTCGACCGGGTCAACCGGGGCGGCACCCCCACCGTGGCCCTGGTGCTCACCAGCCTGGCGGCCGCCCTGCTGGTGCTCTGCGGCGACTTCACGATCCTGCTGGGGCTGGCGGCGTTCCTCTACGTGAGCCTCTACCTGGTGGGGATCGTCTGCCTGTTCGTGCTGCGCCACCGGGAGCCGGAGCGACCACGGCCGTTCAAGGCCTGGGGCCACCCGTGGAGCACCGCCGTCGTGCTGGTGGGGTCGATCGCCTTCCTGGTGGGCGCCCTGCTCAACGACACCGCCAACAGCGGCTGGGCCCTGCTGCTCATCGGCGTGAGTGTGCCCCTGTTCCAGGTCACCCGGGCCCTGACGCCGGCCGAAGCGCCATGACCGGCCCCTGGCCACCGGCCTGGTGGGACGGCGCCCTGGCGGCGGAGATCCTGCAGCGCAGCGGCGAGCACCTGCTGCTGGTGGGCACCGCCATCGGACTGGCCCTGGTGATCAGCCTGCCGCTGGGTCTGTGGATCAGCCGCCGGCCCCGCTGGGCCGGGCCGGTGCTGGCAGTGGCCAGCACGGTGCAGACGGTTCCGAGCCTGGCGATCTTCGGCCTGCTGCTCACCGTGCCGCTGCTGGGAGGCATCGGCACCACGCCGGCCATCGTGGCCCTCACCCTCTACGCCCTGCTGCCCCTGCTGCGGGGCCTGGTCACCGGCCTGGCCCAGGTGCCCCCGGGACTGAAGGAGGCCGGGCAGGCCCTCGGACTCAGCGACCGCCAGGTGCTGCTGCGCGTGGAGCTGCCCCTGGCCCTGCCCACCCTCATGGCCGGCATCCGGGTCGCCACGGTGATCGGCGTGGGCGTGGCCACGATCGCCGCCGCCATCGGCGCCGGCGGCCTGGGGGTGTTCATCTTCCGGGGCATCGCCACGGTGAACAACGGCCTGATCCTGGCCGGGGCCCTGCCGGCCGCTGCCATCGCCCTGGTTGCCGATGGCGGCCTGGGGGTGATGGAGAAACGGCTGGCCGAGCCCCGTGCGAAGGGACCCACCGGCGGCCGGCGGCGGGTGCTGCGGCTCGCCTGGCTCCTGGCGGGCCTCGCCGTCGGCACCGTGCTGGCGCTGCGGCTGCTGCCGCCCGCCGGTACAGGCACCGGCACGGTGCGGATCGGCAGCAAGAGCTTCACCGAGCAACTGATCCTGGGCGAACTGCTGGCCCAGCAGATCGAGGCCACCACCCCGTTGAACGTGCAGCGGGACTTCGGACTGGGGGGCACCGGCCTCATCCACGCCGCCGTGCGCAGCGGCCGCATCGACGGCTACGTGGAATACACCGGCACCGCCTGGACCACCCTGCTCGACCAGCCGCCGCCATCACCGGAATCGGCGGATCCGGCGCTGCGGGTGTTCGAGCAGACGCGCCGGCTCTATGGCGAGCGCTTCGGACTCACCGTGTTCCCCTCGCTGGGGTTCGAGAACAGCTTCGCGATCCTGGTGCGCGGCGCCGAAGCGCGCCGGCTGGGGATCGCCACGATCAGCGAGGCGGCCCCCAATACCCCCGGCTGGCGGGCGGGCTTCGGCTACGAATTCCTCAACCGGCCGGACGGCTTCGCCGGCCTGGCCCGGCGCTACGGGCTGCGCTTCACCCAGCCGCCCGAGGCCATGGATCTGGGCCTCACCTACCGGGCCCTGGCCGAGGGGCGGGTCGACCTGATCGCCGGCGACACCACCAACGGCCTGATCCCCGCCCTCGACCTGCAACAGCTGCTGGACGACCGCCACTACTTCCCGCCCTACGACGCGGTGCCCGTGTTCAACACCGCAACCCTGCGGCGGCGCCCGGAACTGGTGCCCGTGATCGAAGCCCTGGCCGGCCGGATCCCCGCCGCCACCATGCAGCGCCTCAATGCCCAGGTCGACCTTGACGGCCTGGGCGTCGCCGAGGTGGTGCGCCACTGGCGCCTTCAGCAGGCCGGTGCGGCCGGGGCCGACTGAACCTCCGGATCGCTCCCGGCGGCTGGGAGTTCGGGGCGCCGAAAGACGAGCACGGGCAGGTCGGTGTGGGTCAGCACCCGCTGGGTCTCGCTGCCCAGCAGCAGCCCGGCGAGGCCGCGGCGGCCATGGGAGGCCATGAAGATCAGGTCACAGCCGTGGCGGATGGCGGCATCGATGATCGCCTCGTGGACGACCGGATGGTGGCCCACGGCCGTGTCGCAGTGGACGCCGGCCTCCTCGGCCATGGCCAGGGCCCGCTCCAGCAGCGAGGCGGCGTAGGCCCGCTCGGCCTGGCTGAACTGCTCCACCACGGCGGGATCGAGCAGCACCGGATCGCCATAGATGGAAGCCTGCGGAGGCATCGCCAGATTGGCGAGCACGTGCAGAAAGGTGATGGTCGCCCCTGCCTCACGGGCGAAGCTCACCGCCCGCCGGATCGTGCCGTCGGAGAGATCCGAGCCATCGATGGGCACCAGCAGGTGACGGAACATCGGCCTCGCCTCATGCGCGCTGGGGTGGATCCCATGATCGCCCCCCTGCGAGGCGCCGCTCCACCCGCTGCGCCAGTTCCGGGGCCAGCCTGCCCTGCTCAAGGCCGGCCAGGTCCGTCAATCCCCCCGGCAGGCGGGCCAGCAGATCCACGGCCGTCGCGGCAACGGCGGAATCGAGATCACCGACCAGGGTGCGAAGGGCCTGCCGCAGGGGAGCCGCCGGCCAGGCCCCGAGCCCCACCGCCAGACCCTCCAGGGCGGCCCGGCGCTGCTGCTGTGGCAGGGGGGCCAGGGCCCACCGCCGCAGCAGCTGGAAATCCTCGGGATCGCGCTGGTGGCCCAGCAGCGGCAACAACAGCACGCAGCGCCCAGGGCCGGTGCTGACTCCCTCGAGGGCCTGCCGCAGCAGGGCCCGGCAGTGGGGATGGCGGCGGCGCCCGATCACCGCGAGCAGGGCCGGGTCGGCCGCGGGATCGGCCAGCCACCAGGCCAGCAACCGGGCCGCCGCCGGGCCGTCCAGCCGGTCCTCCAGGGCGCCCAGCAGATCCGTGGCAGGCACCAGCCAGCCGGCCTCCACCGCCTCCAGCCAGGGCTCCAGATCGAGGCCGTCCTCAGCGCGCAGACGCCGCAACCAGGGCCAGCGATCGGGGTTGCCGGCCGGAGGCAGCAGCTGCGGCAGGGCCTGGAAGGGAGGCGTCCCGGTCAAGCACGCCTCCCCAGGGACCATCGCGACCCACCGGCAACGCGTCTCAACAGCGCAGACCGGGGATGATCTGTCGCCATTGATACGTTTGGTGCGCCAGCCCTGGCCTGCTGAGGCCCCGGGGCTACAACGAAATGACACCAGACGTCAGGCAGGTCTCCCATGGCCTTCAGCGGTACCGATGTCATGCACCATCCCCCCATCCGACGGCCACAGGGTGAGCCGCGGGGATGGGGCCGGCCCTGCCAGGCGGCGCGAGCCGTCAGGCCAATCGAGGAGAAGGAACGCCAGCTGGTGCTGACGCTGACGGCCCAGCTGGCCGCTGCGCAATTCATCCGGGCCGACCAGGCCAGCGTGGCTCGCCTCTGGAAGGAAGTGGCGGCCCTGGCGATTGATCCCGAACGGGTCATCCGGCTTCTCTACGGGGGACAGGATCTGAACGACAGGGCCACGCTGGCCGAGATGGACCGTTGCTGGCACCCGGACGTTCCCCGGGGCAGGCGTTTCCCCTGGGACAGGCCCGCCGTCAGGCGTGGGGCGTCCGCCTCCGGGCGCCGAAGCGTTCCACCAGCAGCTCTTCCAGCACGTCGCTGAGCTCACTGAGGGGAACGCCCTTCTCGTGCAGTTCGGCCAGCCGTGGCTCCTGGCCCATCGACCCGTCCAGGAAGATCTTGACCGCCTCCACCATCTGCCCGTCCTGGCGGGCCTTGGCACCCATCAGCCCTATCTGGCCCATGTAGGGCTGCCCGCAGGCGTTCGGGCAGCCGGTCCAGTGGCTGCGCACGGCCTCGGGCAACTCCAGTCGGCGCTCCAGTTCCTCGATCACGGCCTGGGCGGTGCTCTTGGTGGGGATCAGGGCGAAGCTGCAGTAGCGGCTGCCCGTGCAGCTCACCGCTTCGGCCTGCAGGGGGCCGGGCTCAAGACGGAAACGCTGCAGCAGGGGCTCTGCCCGCAGCGCCTCCAGCCGATCGGTGGGGACATCCACGATCAGCACGTTCTGGGCTTCGGTGAAGCGCAGCTCGCCGCTGCCGTAATCGCGGGCCAGCCGCGCCAGTTCGAGCATGGAGCCGGCGTCGAGGCGCCCCATCGGCACGTGCAGCCCGGCCCAGTGGCGGCCCTGCTGCTTCTGGGGTTGGACCCCCAGGCCATCGCGGGGGGCCCGGCTCACCAGATGGCGGCCATCGTGGGGGAACACCGAAGCGGCCGGAACTCCGGCCAGCCGGGCGTAGCTCTCGAGCACGGCTGTTCGATAGGGCTCCAACCCCAGGCTGTCGATCAGGAACATCAGCCTGCTCTTGTTGCGCTGCACCCGATTGCCGTGGGTCTCGTAGTGCTGCAGAACCGCCAGGGTGAAATCAGGCAGCTGATCACCCCGCAGCCACAGCCCCAGGGGAATGGCGAGCTCGTTGCGCTGGGCCGAGAAGAACCCACCCACCATGACGCCGAATCCCACCTCCCCCTGGGGGTCGTGCGGATGGGGCGCCGGCAGGTAGGCCAGGTCGTTGTGCAGCAGGAAGCTGTCGGGGGCGCCGCCCACGGCCACGTTGAACTTGCGCGGCAGGTTGCGCGGACCATCGGGGGCCAGCAGGCGCGCCTGGATGGCCGCCACCGGGGAACGGGTGTCGAGGAATTCCTCCGGATCGATGCCCGCCAGGGGGTTGCCGGTGATGTTGCGGGGATTATCATGGCCCGACTGACGGCTGGTGAGCCCCACCTGCTCCAGGCCCGCCATCAGGGGCGCCATGTCCTCCAGCAGCAGCCCGCGCAACTGCAGGTTCTGGCGGGTGGTGATGTCGGCGCTGCCATGGTCGCCGCAGCGATCCACCACATCGGCGAGCACCTCGAGCTGATCGGAGCGGATCACCCCGTTCGGCAACCGCAGCCGCACCATGAAGCGCCCGGGGGTGACCGGTCGGAAGAAGATGCCCAGCCACTTGAGCCGGATGGTGAGGGTGGCCTCGTCGAGGGAGTCCCAGCCCTGGCCTGCCAGTTCGGCCAGCCGAGGGGCCAGATCCAGACCGCAGAGGTCGGCCTTGGCCTGCTCGATCTTGCTGAGGGCAGGCGCGGTGGGTTCGGAGCCTTGGGTGAGGGTCATGCGGAAAAGGATCCATCCGCGCAAACGGATGGCAGCACCTGCCGGGCAGGACGAACGAAAGCGGGAACCTCACTGGGCGGTGTCTCGATCCGGAGAGTCCAGGCAGGGACCGGTGAGGCCATGCTGCGGTCCGACCAAACGCCGATGAGAGCTGCGTCGTCGGAAGGGATCGAAGGTCGGGGAGCGCCTGAGACGGCTGCGCTGACCCCTTGATGTGAGGAAGGTTTAGTTTCTTCTACGGAGGCCCAAGCTCTTGTTGCCACTGTTACCGATCCCAGCCGTGCCGGAGCCCTCCTCCCCGGACAACCGGCGCCATCCGCCCAGCGATCGACGCTCCGCCCGCCTGCTGGCCATGGGTTGCGAACGGGCCCGCTTCCGCGAACTGATCGGCAAGGTGGGCAGCGGCGAGCACACCAGCACAGGCCTCGACCGCCACGAGGCCAGGGAAGCCATGGACCTGATGCTGCGGGGAACCCCCAGCGAGGCGCAGGTGGGAGCCTTCCTGATCGCCCACCGGATCCGCCGCCCCCTGCCGCTCGAGCTCACCGGCATGCTCGACAGCTACCGGGAGCACGGACCGGTGCTGACCACCCCGGGCCGGAGGGCCCTGTGTTTCGGGGTGCCCTACGACGGCCGAAGCCGCACGGCGCCGCTGCTGCCGCTGGTGGCGCTGGTGCTCGCCGCCGCCGGCCAGCCTGTGGTGCTGCATGGCGGCGACCCGATGCCGGTGAAGTTCGGGGTGAGCCTGGCGGAACTGTTCGGAGCCCTGGGCATCGAATGGCGGGGCCTCACCCTGGGTGCGGTGCAGCAGCGCCTCGATCGCCACGGCCTGGCCCTCACCCATCAGCCCGATCATTTCCCCGCCGCCGAGCGGCTCGTGGGGGTGCGCGACGCCATCGGCAAGCGGCCGCCGGTGGCCAGTCTGGAGCTGCTGTGGACCCCCCACCGCGGCGACCACCTGCTGGTGAGCGGCTTCGTGCATCCGCCCACCGAGAGCCGCGCCTGGGAAGCCCTGCGGGCCGCCGGCGAAGCGGATGTGATTACCGTGAAGGGGTTGGAGGGATCCACCGACCTGCCCACCACCCGGGCCGGCATCACCGCCTGGATGCGCCGGGAGAGGGTGGAGCGGATCCTGCTGCACCCCCGCGACCACGGCATCGTGGCGGCCGAGGTGCCCTGGGAAAGCCTGGAGTGCTGGCAGGCCCAGGCACTGGAGGCCCTGGCCGGCACAGGCCCCCTGGCAGACCCCCTGCGTTGGAACGTGGCGGCCTGGCTCTGGTTTTCCGACCAACTGGCGGATCTGCCCTCCGCCCTGGACCAGGCCAGGGCCCTGCTGGCGGCCCGCTCCGGCCTGCGGCAGGCCGAGGCCCTCCGCTGAGCGCCCCAGCCTCGGACCCCGATCGTTGTCACTCCAGCGGGCTGACCGAGGCGCAAGGAGTCCGGCAGCCATCGGGGCATCGGTAGCAATCGCCACTGCCGAGCGGCGCGGCGGCATGGTCAGATTATTTCGTTGGTCAGCTTCTGCGCCGACTCGATCTTTCCGATCCCCGGGTCAGGCCACTGCGTTCCGAAGCCGACCCGGATCTTCCCAGACCTCCCCTTCGACCTCCCAGCGCAGGTCGGAACTCTGACGACGTCAACGTCGGCTGATACCCCCCTGTTTTCCTGCACCTTTCAATGTCTGTCTTCACCCGTCGCACCTTCCTGATCCGTACGGCCCTTGTCGGCACCGCCTTCTGCCTCCCGGTGGGCCTGGCCGGCGCTGCCCTCGCCGCCCCGGGCAAACCGGAAACCACCACCGTGGAGCTGGGCTTCATCGCCCTCACTGACTCCGCCCCGCTGATCATCGCCAAGGAGAAGGGCTACTTCGCCAAGGAGGGGATGACCGGAGTGGAGCTGAAGAAGCAGACCTCCTGGGCCGTGACCCGCGACAACCTTGAACTGGGCGGCGCCAGGGGAGGCATCGATGGCGCCCACCTGCTGACACCCATGGCCTATCTGCTCACCACCGGGGCCATCAGCAAGAGCAATCAGCCGGTACCGATGAACATCCTGGCCCGCCTCAACGTGAACGGCCAGGGCATCTCGATGTCGAAAGAGTTTCTCAAGTACAAGTTCACCGTGAAGTCGCCAGGCCTCAGCAATGCGGTGGAAGAGAAAAACAAAACCGGCGACAAGTTCAAGGCTGCTGTCACCTTTCCGGGAGGATCCCACGACCTCTGGATGCGTTACTGGCTCGCCGCCAACGGCGTGGATCCCAACAAGAAGGCGGATCTGGTGGTGATCCCACCACCGCAGATGGTGGCCAACATGCAGTCGGGAACCATGGACACCTTCTGTGTGGGTGAACCCTGGAACGAGCGCCTGGTGAACAAAAAGCTTGGCTATACAGCCCTCACCACCGGCGAGATCTGGAAGGATCATCCCGAAAAGGCCTTCGCCATGCGGGCCGACTGGGTGAAGAAGAACCCCAACGCCGCCCTGCGGCTGCTGATGGCCGTACAGCAGGCCCAGAAGTGGGCTGACAACCCCGCCAACACCAAGGAGCTGGCCACGATTCTGGCCCAGGACAAGTATGTGAAGGCCTCGGTGGATGACCTGCTCCCCAGGCTGCAGGGCACCATCGATTACGGCACCGGCAAAGTCGTGAAGAACAGCCCCCTGAAGATGAAGTTCTGGGCCAACAACGCTTCCTTTCCCTACAAGAGCCATGACACCTGGTTCGTGACCGAGGACATCCGCTGGGGCTACCTGCCGAAGGGCACCAACATCAAGGCTCTGGTTGGCAAGGTGAACCGTTCCGATCTCTGGCGTGAAGCCGCCAAGGCCAACGGAATCAAGGAGATTCCCGCCAGCGACTCCAGGGGCGTGGAGGTCTTCTTCGATGGCGTCAGATTCGATGCCACCAATCCGATGGCCTATCTCAACGCCCTCAAGATCAAGACCCTCAAGTAAGACCAGTAACCCCGTCTTCTTCCCTTCGACCTCCCCTGTGCGATGACCACTATCCCGGCCCCGGCCGCCGCCCGGCGGCGCCCAGCCCCCCCCTGGCTCAAGGGCCGCCTGGTGCGCTCCCTCAAGGCGCCCGTCGTCTGCATCGGTCTGACCCTTCTGCTGTGGCAACTGCTCTGCCAGCTCGGCAGCGGCGATTTCCCCGGCCCCATTCAGGTGATTCAGCAGACCTGGAATCCCTACATCCGCACGCCCTTCTATGACGACGGCGGCACCGCCAAGGGCCTGGGCTGGCAGATCCTGATCTCTCTGCAGCGGGTGGCGATGGGCTACAGCCTGGCCGCGGTCGTAGGCATCGCCGCGGGGTTGGCCCTTGGCCTCAATGCCTTCGTGCGCAAGGGGTTCGACCCGATGATCCAGGTGCTGCGCACGGTGCCGCCGCTGGCCTGGCTGCCGATCTCCCTGCTGATCTTCAAGCAGGCCGACGTGGCAGCGGTGTTCGTGATCTTCATCACCGCCGTCTGGCCGATCGTGCTGAACACAGCTGTCGGCATCCGCGAGGTGCCGCAGGACTACATCAACGTGGCCCGGGTGCTGCGGCTCGGCAAGCGCAGCTACCTCACCGATGTGCTGATCCCAGCCACGGCTCCCTACGTCTTCACCGGTCTTCGGATCGCCGTGGGTCTGGCCTGGCTGGCGATCGTGGCTGCTGAGATGCTCAAGGCCGATGGCGGCATCGGCTTCTTCATCTGGGACGCCTACAACGCCGGCGGCGATTCCAGTACGAGCCAGATCATCCTGGCGATCTTCTATGTGGGCCTGGTGGGCCTGCTGCTCGATCGTCTGGTGGCCTGGGCCGGGCGCGCCGTCAGCAAGGGGGCCAGCTGAGATGACCAGTCGCTTCCTCACCGTCGACCACGTCACCCAGGTGTTCCGCCTGGAAGGCGGCGGCCGCTACGTCGCCCTGCGGGACATCGACCTGCAGGTGGCCGAAGGAGAGTTCGTGTCGCTGATCGGCCACTCCGGCTGCGGCAAATCAACCCTGCTCAACCTGATGGCAGGCCTGGCCCAGGCCAGCAGCGGAGGCATCCTGATCAACGGGCGGCAGGTCACCGAGCCTGGACCTGAGCGGATGGTGGTCTTCCAGAACTACTCCCTGCTGCCCTGGAAGACGGTGCGGCAGAACGTCGCCCTTGCGGTGGATGCGGTGTTGAGGGATCTCAGTGCCGCCGAACGCCGCACCCTGGTGGAGCTCAAGCTGCAGCTGGTGGGGCTCACCGCAGCCGCCGATCAGTATCCGGCTGAACTCTCCGGTGGTATGAAGCAGCGGGTAGCCATCGCCCGGGCCCTGGCGATCCGGCCGAAGCTGTTGCTGCTGGATGAGCCCTTCGGCGCCCTCGATGCCCTCACCCGCGGCAATCTGCAGCAGCAGCTGATGCGGATCTGCCAGGAATCGGGGCTCACCACCGTGATGGTGACCCACGACGTGGACGAGGCGCTGCTGCTGTCGGATCGGGTGGTGATGATGACCAATGGCCCCGAGGCGGGCATCGGCCAGATCCTGCGGGTGCCGATCCCCCGCCCCAGGGAGCGGCTGGACTTGATGGAGCATCCCGACTACTACCACCTGCGCAGCGAACTGATCAGCTTCCTGCAGCAGCAGCGCCGGCTGAGGCAACGCCGTTCCGCCGCCCAGCAGGTCCGCCGCAGGGCACCGGCCGGGCCGACGGTGGTGCGGGTGGGTTACCTCCCGGGTCTCGACATCGCTCCGCTCGCCCTCGCCCTCGACAGGGGGTTGTTCGATCCCCTCGCCGTGGCGGTGAGCGCGGTGGCCTTCGGCGACTGGGACAGTCTCGAACAGCAGCTGGTGCAGGGCGGGATTGATCTGGCGATCACGGCGGCCGATGCGCCCCTGGCTCTCAGCCTGGGGCTGGGGGAACGCACCCCCTGGCCCGCCATCACCCCGATGACCGTGAGCCGCAACGGCAACGCCCTCTGCCTGGCCCGACACTTCCTCGACAAGGGGGTGCTGGACCTGGCCAGCCTGCGCGACCGGCTCACGGACTCGGCCACGCCCCTGCGGATCGCGGTGCCCCAGCAGCACGGCCTGGCGGAGCTGCTGCTGCGCCACTGGCTGGCCAGCGGCGGCATCGACCCCGACCGCCAGGTTCGTTTCCTGGCCCTTTCGCCCCTGTCAATGCAGACCGCCCTGGTGGCAGGGGAGCTCGATGGATTCAGCGCGGGCCGCTACAGGGCGGCCCGCGCCGTGGATGAGCGGCTGGCCTACGTGCTGGCCACCGATCTGGACATCTGGAAGGGGCACCCGGAGAAGGTGGTCACCTGCTCGGAAGGATGGGCCGATGACCACCCCGAGGCGCTGGAAGCCTTCTGCAGCGCCCTGTTGCGGGCGGGGGAACGCTGCGACGACGGCGACCAACGGGAATATCTGATCGGCCTGCTGAGCCGACCGGAATGGCTGGGATCCGGCTCCTCGGTGGCCCTGCAACGCCAGTTCGACTACGGCACCGGTGCCAAGCCGGCGCAACTGCTGCGATTCAACCAGTTCCATGCGGATCGGACCTACCTTCCGAATCCTGCGGAAGGCGCCTGGCTGCTCACCCAGTTCAGCCGCTGGGGTTGGTCGCCGTTTCCCAGCAACCGGGTGGAGGTGCTGAGCCGGATCTACCGCCACGATCTCTGCCAGGGCGCCATGGAGCATGCCGGTTACGCCGTGCTGCATCCAGAGCGCAAGCCCTTCGTGCTGGCGGATGGTCTGCCCTTCGACCAGGACGAACCCCTGGCCTACCTGCGCAGCCTGCCGGGCCATGTGCAACCGGCAGTGGCGCCGCTGCCGCTGCCCACCCCTTCCGTCGACGCCCCCCCTTCCCTCGCCAGGTGCTGAGATGCCCGCCATGCTCCAACCCTCCGGATCCCCCATCACCACTCCCTTCGTACCGTCGTCAACCGAGGCCCCTCCGATCCTGGAGTTCTCCGGCGTGGGCCACGTCTTCCAGACCCGCCGCGGTCCTTTTGAGGTGCTCCGGGACATCAACCTGAGCGTGCGGCAGGGGGAGTTCCTCTGTGTGATCGGCCACTCCGGCTGCGGCAAGAGCACCCTGCTGAACATGGTGTCGGGCTTCCTCAGGCCGAGCAGCGGCAGCGTCAGCCTTGATGGCGTACCGATCGAGCGGCCCGGTCCCGACCGGATGGTGGTGTTCCAGAACTACTCCCTGCTGCCCTGGAAGACGGTGTGGGAGAACGTGGCGCTGGCCGTCAAGGCGGCCCGGCCGGAGCTGCCTGCCTCCGCCCGCCACCAGGTGGTGGAACACCACCTGGAGATGGTGCATCTGCTTGACTCCCGCGACCAGCGGCCGGGCCAGCTCTCCGGAGGCATGCGCCAGCGGGTGGCGATCGCCCGGGCCCTGGCGGTGCAGCCGGCGGTGCTGGTGCTCGACGAACCCTTCGGGGCCCTCGATGCGATCACCAAGGAAGAGCTGCAGGAGGAACTGCTGGCGATCTGGACCGAGCAGAAGCCCACGGTGCTGATGATCACCCACGACATCGACGAGGCCCTGTTCCTGGCCGATCTGGTGGTGATGATGACCAACGGCCCGGCGGCCGGCATCGGTGAAATCCTCCAGATCCCCTTCGAGCGTCCCCGCCGCTACGAAACCATCCAGAACGATCCCCGCTACGGGCGGCTGCGCAACCAGGCGATGGACTTCCTGTTCCGGCGTTTCGCCCATGACGACCAGTGACCCCACAGGAGATTGCCGGGATCACCGTCGCCGAGGGCCACACCCTGCTGCTGGATCCTGAACAGACGTCGACGCGCCCCAACCAGGGCAGCACAGCCTCAATGACTGGGCGGTGGATCTGCTGCTGATTCGCCACCTGACAACGGCAGAACAAGGCCTCACGGCCCTGTTGCGGTGGCTGGCTGAACGGAGGTGACAGGAGGCTCGCCCCGAGGCTGGTGGAGCAGCCGGCAGCCGACTCAAGACTTCGATTCGGACCGGAGCACTGGATGGTCGCCGGCGTGCGACAGCGTCCGCATTGACGGCGCCGCGATCGGCTTCAGCGTCACCGCCGCGGCCTTGAGTTCCGGCTGCTGGGAGATCGGGCAGGCCAGTTCGTGCATCAGCCGGTTCGCCTCGCAGGCCTGCTCCTGGGCCGCCCCCCAGTGCATGGGAAGGAACACCGTGCCCTGGCGAATGCGATCGGTGATCTGCACGGTCGCCGTCACGGCACCCCTTCTGGAGATCACCTCAGCCCGGGCGCCATCGATCAATCCATGCTCTTGGGCGTCGGCGGGGTTCACCTCCAGCAACGGCTCGGGATGGGGCCGCATCAACCGCTCGACATGGGCCGTGCGGGTCATGGTGTGCCACTGCTCCAGGTAGCGGCCCACGGTGAGCACCAGGGGGTAGTCGCGGTCGGGGGGTTCGCCAAGCCCCATGGGCTGTTCGCTGATCAACCGGGCCCGGCCGGAGGCTGTTGGGAAACGGCCGGAGGTGTAAAGGCGCGGAGCACCCTCGCCCGGAGCGGTGCCGGGGGGGAACGGCCATTGCTGGGGGCCGTGCTCCTGCAGCAATCCATGGCTGAGGCCGCTCAGATCGCACACCCGTCCGGCAGTGATGGCCACAAATTCAGCGAACACCTCTGCCGAGGATCCATAGCGGAACTGCTCCTCGAAGCCCAGGCGCCGACCCAGCTCGGCGAAGATCGCCCAGTCGGGTCGAGCCTCCCCAGGGGCCGCACGAAAGGCCGGGCAGTAGGTGACGCGGCGCTCGGAATTGGTCATCACCCCAGCCTTTTCGCTCCACTGCATCGCCGGCAACACCAGGTGAGCCACGGCTGCGGTTTCGGTGCCGGCGTAGGCCTCGTTGAGCACCACCATCGGGCAGCGGGCCACGGCGGCCCGAACACGATCGAGCCAGGGAAGGCTCACCAGCGGATTGGTGGCCGCCACCCACCAGAGCCCCAGTTCATCGCGCTCCATCGCCTCGATCTGCTCCCAGACGGTGAGTCCCGATTCCGGTGCAATGGCACCGGGGGCCAGGCCCCAGTGGTGTTCCAGCTCGGCGCGGTGCCCGGCATCGGTGACGTTGCGGTAGCCCGGCAGCAGCCGGGCCAGGCCACCGGCTTCCCGGCCCCCCATGGCATTGGGCTGGCCGGTGAGGGAAAAGGGTCCCGCGCCGGGCCTGCCGATCTGGCCGCTGACCAGATGCAGGTTGATGATCCCCGCCACGGTGGCGGTGCCCTCCACGCTCTGGTTCACCCCCATCGACCAGAGACTGAGGACCGCCCGGCTCTCGGCCCAGCGGGCCGCGAGTTGGCGCAGCTGCTGCTGCTTGATACCGCAGAACCGGCTCACCCTCTCGGGCGTCCAGCCCGCCCAGAGCTCCTTCAGTGCATCGAAGCCCTCGGTGGACGCCTGCACATAGGCCCGATCCACCCCGCCCCGCTCCAGCAGCAGGTGGCCGAGGCCGTGCAGCAGTGCCAGATCGGTGCCGGGCCGGATGGCCAGGTGCAGGTCAGCCGCGTCGCTGGTGGCCGTGGCCCGGGGATCCACCACCACGATCTGCACGGCCTGCTTCTGCTTGCGCTTGCGCTTCAGCAGGCGCTGGAACAGCACCGGATGGCACTCGGCCGTGTTGGTGCCGATCAGCAGCACCGTATCGGCCTGATCCAGGTCGTCGTAGCAACAGGGGGGGCCGTCGGAGCCGAAACTGCGGACATAGCCCGACACGGCCGAACTCATGCAAAGGCGCGAGTTGGCGTCGAAGTTGTTGCTGCCAAGCGCCCCCTTGATCAGTTTGTTGGCAACGTAATAGTCCTCGGTCTGGAACTGCCCGGAGCCATACATCGCGAGACCTGCCGGCCCCTGCTCGGCCACGGTGCGACGCACCTGGGCCTCCAGCAGGTCGAAGGCCAGATCCCAGCTGATCGGCGCGAAGGGTTGGTCGGTGCGCTGCCGATAGAGCGGCGTGGTGAGCCGGTTGCGGTCCAGGGTCTCGCCCACCGTGGCCCCCTTGACGCAGACCTGTCCCAGGGAGGAGGGGTGGTGGCGGTCGCCGCGGGCCGTCCAGAGCGCTTCGCTGCCGGCCGCTGCCGCCGTGGGGGGCTTCATCTCCAGGCCGCAGCCCACACCGCAGTAGGGACACTGGGCCCGGGCCGGGCCGTCGGCGTGGGGGAGAGGCGTGGAGGTGTGGCTCAAGATCGCGGGCGCACAGAAGCAAGCGGCCTTCCAGCGGGCGCTCAGGCCTCAGCGGGGCTGTCGAACACAGCCATCAATCACCGCCCTGACCGGACCGGCCAAGCTTAAGTGACAGGGACGACTCCCTCCCCTGAGAACCCATCCGTGACAACGATGCAGAACGGTCCAGCCGCCACCGGCGAGGTGATCCTCATCCGGCACGGTGAAACGGCGTGGAGTCTCTCCGGTCAGCACACCGGCAGCACCGACATCCCCCTCACCGAGCATGGCGAAGCGGTGGCCAGTCGGCTCGCCCCAGTGCTGGCGGACCGCGACTTTTCCCTGGTGCTGTGCAGTCCCCTGCAGCGGGCCCGCCGCACCTGCGAACTGGCGGGCCTGGGTGGGCAGGCCAGCATCGATCCCGATCTGGCCGAGTGGAACTACGGTGCCTACGAAGGCCTCACAACGTCCGAGATTCACGCCAAGCATCCGGACTGGTTGGTCTTCCGCGATGGCTGTCCCGACGGGGAGAGTCCCGCCCAGGTGGGGGAGAGGGTGGATCGGGTGATCCGCCGGGTTCGGGAGAACGGCGGCCGGGTGGCCCTGTTCGCCCACGGGCATCTGCTGCGGGTGTTCGTGGCGCGCTGGATCGGGCTGCCGCCCAGCCACGGCGCCCATTTCCTGCTCGATACCGCCACGGTCACGATCCTGTCCGACTACCGCGGGCTGCCGGCGGTGAAGTGCTGGAACGCACCCCTGGCCGCGGGCGCCTGATGGCTCCGCCGCGTTCCTTTACCTCCGCCGGGTAGGAGTGTTTGAAGACGTCGGCAGGAGAAACCATGGAGTCCCTCTGGAATCGCTTCCAGGAATGGCTGTACTTCCACCCAGGCCTCCAGCTCCACCTGGATGTGAGCAGGATGCGCATCGACGCAGGGCTGCCGGAACGGCTGGATTCGGCCTTCGCCGGGGCCTTCGCGGCCATGGAGGCGCTTGAGGCGGGCGGCATCGCCAATCCGGACGAGGAGAGGATGGTGGGCCATTACTGGCTGCGCCATCCGGATCTGGCCCCCAGCGAGGAGATCCGAACCGAGATCGTGGCGGTGATCGAGCGGATCGACCGGTTCGCCAGGGAGGTGCACCAGGGCACGATCCATCCGCCATCGGCCCCCCGTTTCACTGATCTGCTTTCCATCGGCATCGGCGGCTCGGCCCTGGGACCCCAGTTCGTGGCCGCCGCCCTGGCCCCCGACCAGCCGCCCCTGGCCATTCACTTCATCGACAACACCGACCCCGCCGGCATCGATCGGGTGCTGGAGGGGCTGCGTGATCGGCTCGGCAGCACCCTGGTGATCGACACCAGCAAGTCCGGTGGTACCCCCGAACCCCGCAACGGCCTGCTGGAGGTGCAGCAGGCCTTCGCCGCCCAGGGGCTGGACTTCGAGCGCCATGCGGTGGCGATCACCATGCCGGGCAGCCGGATGGACCTCCTGGCCCACGAACAGCACTGGCTGGCTGAGTTCCCCATGCACGACTGGGTGGGGGGCCGCACCTCCGTGCTCTCGGCGGTGGGCCTGGTGCCAGCCGCGCTGCAGGGCATCGACATCCGGGCGCTGCTGGAGGGGGCCCGGGTGATGGACGAGGCCACCCGCGTCCCCCTGGTCCGCTCCAATCCCGCCGCCCTGCTGGCCCTCAGCTGGTTCCACGCCGGAGATGGCCGCGGCAGCAAGGACATGGTGGTGCTGCCCTACAAGGACAGCCTGCTGCTGTTCAGCCGCTACCTGCAGCAACTGGTGATGGAATCCCTCGGCAAGGAGAAGGACCTCGACGGCAACGTCGTGCACCAGGGCATCGCGGTGTACGGCAACAAGGGCTCTACCGACCAGCATGCCTACGTCCAGCAGCTCCGGGAGGGCATCCCCAATTTCTTCGCCACCTTCATCGAGGTCCTTGAGGATCGCTGCGGCGAATCGATCGAGGTGGAGGAGGGAGTCACCTCGGGAGACTTCCTCTCCGGCTTCCTCATGGGGACCCGCCAGGCGCTGTACGACAACCAGCGCGATTCAATCACCCTCACGATCCGCCGCGTGGAGCCCCGCAGCGCCGGCGCTCTCATCGCTCTCTACGAGCGGGCCGTGGGTCTCTATGCCTCGTTGGTGAACATCAACGCGTATCACCAGCCCGGCGTGGAGGCCGGCAAGAAGGCCGCCGCTGCCATCCTGGATCTGCAACGCAGGGTGATCCGGGTGCTTCAGTCCGCCGAGCGCCCCCTCCCCCTGGAGGACCTGGCCCGCCTGGCCGACGCCAGCGAAGAGGTGGAAACCATCTACCAGATCGTGCGCCACCTGGCCGCCAATCCCCGGGGCCTCCTCCTTGAAGGCGATCCAGCCCAGCCCAGGACCCTATCCGTTTCCCTCCGGCAGCTCGTTCTCCAGCCATGACCCTCACCCAACCCAGCGTCGCCAGCGCCTTCCCGATCGATCTGGGGGCCTACCGGCCCCTGAGCCTCGATCCGGCCCATCCCGAGCTCACCGATCCCCAGCGGGACGCCCTGCGCGCCAACATCCAGCTCTGCCGGGACGCGATCGTCTTCTTCACCGCCACCGGGGCCGCCCGCGGGGTCGGCGGCCACACCGGCGGCCCCTACGACACCGTGCCGGAGGTGATGATCCTCGATGGCTTCTTCCGCGGCGCTCCGGAGCGCTTCGTGCCGGTCTTCTTCGACGAGGCCGGCCACCGGGTGGCCACCCAGTACCTGATGGCGGTGCTGCGGGGCCAGCTGCCGGCCAGCGATCTGCTGCGCTATCGGGCCGCCCATTCGCGCCTCCCCGGCCACCCGGAGCTGGGCCTCACCCCGGGGGTGGAATTCAGCTCCGGCCGGCTGGGGCACCTCTGGCCGTTCGTGAACGGGGTGGCCCTGGCCCATCCGGGGCGCACGCTCTTCTGCCTGGGCTCTGATGGCGCCCAGCAGGAGGGCGATGACGCCGAAGCGGCCCGCTTTGCGGTGGCCCACGGCCTCGACGTGAAGCTGGTGATCGACGACAACGACGTCACCATCGCCGGCCATCCCTCCCAGTACCAGAAGGGCTACGACGTGGGTCGCACCCTCGCCGGCCAGGGCCTGGCCACCCTCAGCGGTGATGGTGAGGATCTCGACGACCTCTACGGCAGGCTCTGTGCCGCCGTGGCCACCGAAGGCCCGGTGGCGGTGATCAACAAGCGCCCGATGGCGGTGGGCATCGCTGGGCTGGAGGGCTCCACCCACGGCCACGACGTGATTCCGGTCGACCTGGCGATCGCCTACCTGGAGCAGCGCGGCCAGAACGCCGCCGCCGCCGCCCTCAAGGCGATGGAGAAACCCACCAATCCAAACATTTACCTGGGCTCCAGCCGCACCACCGCCGCCAACCGCAACATCTTCGGCGACACCGTCGTGGCGGTGCTCTCCCGGCTGGATCCGGCCGAGCGCAAGGACACGGTGCTCTGCGTCGACTCCGACCTGGAAGGCTCCTGCGGACTCAGCCAGATCCGCAAGGCCTATCCGGAGATCTTCATCAGCGGCGGCATCATGGAGCGGGCCAATTTCTCCGCCGCCGCCGGCTTCGGCATGGAGAAGGGCCGCCAGGGCATATTTGCCACCTTCAGCGCCTTCCTGGAGATGTGCATCTCCGAAATCACCATGGCCCGGCTGAACGGCGCCAACGTGCTCTGTCATTTCTCCCACGCCGGGGTGGATGACATGGCCGACAACACCTGCCATTTCGGCCTCAACAACTGCTTCGCCGACAACGGCCTCGAAGATGACCACCACCCCACCCGGCTCTACTTCCCCGCCGACGGCGGCCAGATGAAGGCCTGCGTGGAAGCGGTGTTCCACGATCCCGGCCTGCGCTTCATCTTCTCGACCCGCTCCAAGGTGCCCAACCTGCTGGATGGGGAGGGCAACGACCTGCACGGGGATGGCTACGTCTTCCAGCCGGGCCGCGACGAGGTGGTCCGCGAAGGCGACGCGGGCACGATCATCAGCTTCGGCGATTGTCTCTACCGGTCCCTCGATGCGGTGGAGCGCCTGCGCCAGGAGGGCACCGCCGTGCGGCTGATCAACAAGGCCAGCCTCAACGTCGTCGATGAAACGATGATGGAAACAATCGGCACTTCCCCCTTCGTGCTGGTGGTGGAGGCCTTCAACCGCCGCACCGGCCTGGGCAGCCGTTTCGGCACCTGGCTGCTTGAGCGGGGCTACCACCCGAAGTACGCGCACCTCGGCACCTGGCGCGAAGGCTGCGGCGGCCTCTGGGAGCAGGCTCCCCACCAAGGGATCGACAGCGCGGGGATTCTGGCCCACGTACGCAGCCTGCTGGGCTGAAACGGAACAACCTGTCGGGGCCAGGGGGCGGCATCCTCCTACTGCCGGTCCCAGTCGAGATCCAGCTTCACCGAGCCGCCGCTGGGCAAAAGGAAGGTGCGACAGACAAGATTCTCGTAAACGGGTTCCAGACCGTTGGGGCGTAGCACCACGAACTTGAATCGAATCGGTCGTCCCGCCGATTCATGAAAGCCCACTTCGGCGAACCAGACGTCCCCGTTGATGTATTCCAGGTGGGGGCACCGATCCACATCCCAGGTACCCAGCTCAGGGGCATCACCGCAGACCGCCATCACTTCGCCGGGATGGGTGACGTAGTCGTTGATCTGAAACTTGACCACCGTGGTGGCCTTCAGGGGTTCTCCCTGGACCGCGAGAACGAACGCACCCTTGCCGGGGATGCTCAGTTCTCGGATCGCTCCCTGATCCACCACGAAGCTCTGACCGGTGAGCAGGCAGGTGTGGGACCCGTCAGGAAGGCCGGAATGCTCGAGGTTGAAGCGAGCGGGCTCTCCCTTGTTGATGACGACGAGCACACGATTGTCACGATACCGGCGGGTGTAGGCATAGATCCCTTCCGAGATGTACTTCTGGCCATGCCGGCCGTAGGAAAGGGCGCGATTGGTCTTGCGCAACAGGGCCAGATGTCGGATGATCTCCGCCAGTCTTGAGCCTGTCTCCCACGAGGTCATCATGGGCCGGTTGTAGGGGTCATGGCCTCCATTGGTGTCGTTCACCAGGTACTGCTCGGTTCCATAGAACAGACAGGGAATGCCGCGCAACGTCAGCAGCAGCACCGTGGCCAGCTCCAGATCCCCGTGGCTGGGACAGATGGAGAGAAAACGGGGCATGTCGTGGTTCTCGATGAAGGTCACCAGGGCGGTGGAGCGCCGGTAGACCGGATCCAGCGCCAGCACCCCCTCGATCAGATGAAAGCCACCAGGCTCGTGGCCGCTGAAGGCGGAGCGGATCGCAGCGGCGAGGGCGAAGTCGAGCACCGACACGCCGGTGTCGTTGGCATAGTGCAGGTAGCGCGAATCCCAGGGCGAGCCGAAGCCATACTCCCCGAACAGGAACGTGCCAGGTTTGCTGGCCTGAATGTCCGCCACGAATTCCTGCCAGAACCACACCGGCATGTGCTTGAGCGTGTCGATTCGCAGGGCATCAAAGCCGAGATCAAGCCAGGCCTTGATGGCATTCTTGATGTAATTCCTGAAGTCAATATTCCGCTCATTGAAGGTGGCCAGCCCAAGCATTTCAAAATGAATCAGCTGAAACTCGTCATTCCAGTCTGTGATTTCAGGATAATGGTGGTAGAAATGGTTGGCGTCATTGTGGAAGTCGGCAAGCGGCACCCCGTCATCCGTAACGACTCCCTTGCTGCCATGCAGCTCAGGAGAGCTGTGGTTGCAGACAATATCCAGGACGATCTTGATATCCCGTTCATGCAGGGCTTTGATCATTCTGCGCAGGGTGCCACAAGTTTTCAGTGAAGTCGATTCACCCGGCATGACGAAATGTGGATTGACCCGCTTGAAGTCCTTCGTCCAATAGCCGTGCATCGGACCATGGCCATGCTCGATGTCATCCACCTGCTCAAACAGGGGAGAAAGCCAGACTGCTGTGATGCCAAGCTGCTTCAGGTAGTCGGCCTTCTCGATGACCCCCTCGAGATCACCACCCCAGTAATGTCCCCAATGGGTAAGACTCGGGTCATGGAGCCCCTTCTTGCTGATCTCATCATTGGCTTTGTTGCCATTGAAGAAGCGATCGATCACGATGAAGTAGATCGTCTCCTTCCGGAATTCCGCCTCCTGCTCGAACAACTGGTTGGCGGAGGTGCTCATGGACCCTTCTGGGGCGATGGCAACCATGACGGGGCTATCCTGCGAGGGCGCTCGAACTACCTTGCTCCAGCCAGGAGATCGAGGGGTTAAGGCGGGAGACACCAGCCATAGGCACTGCTGATCGTCCCGTCCGAGCCCCTCGACAACACCTCATCACCGTGGCGTCATGAGGTC
The DNA here is from genome assembly GCA_903917565.1 of uncultured cyanobacterium. GTDB lineage: Bacteria > Cyanobacteriota > Cyanobacteriia > PCC-6307 > Cyanobiaceae > Cyanobium. Next base: position 42,124 of record CAIXBB010000015.1, read on the forward strand.
TCCGGGCGATGCGATCCATGCCACTGTTTCTCCTGCGCGACGGTTCCATTCGTCGCCTCAGCGTTCTTCCCGAAGGGGTCTCCACCTGCATCTACCGGGATCGCTTTCAGCGCAAGGTCCATGCGGTGCTGGAGGCGCGAGGGGAAGCGAGCCTGTTGGCGGCTCAGCCGGCGCCAGAGCGGACATCGAGGCGACGCGCGCCCCAGGTGGCCTCCGACCAGGTGCCGCAGGCCGCCTGAGGTGAGTGGATGGGCGGCTGCAACTCCCTGCACCGATGTGCTTGATGTCGGATCCCTGACCTCCACCAGGGAGGAGCGTCGGGTTACCGGCTTTTAACGCGGGCAGGCGAAAGTTGACCCCACAGACCCCCGCATGTGACGGCCATGACCATCTCGACGATGGCACCCTTCGATGCCCACGCCTCCACACCGGATCTTGAGCAGGAGCTGTCCCTGATCGATGCCTGGTGGCGAGCCGCCAACTACCTGGCGGTGGGGATGATCTACCTGCGGGCCAACCCGCTGCTGGCCGAACCGCTGCGTCATGAGCACGTCAAGGCGCGGCTGCTGGGCCACTGGGGTTCCTCTCCCGGCCAGGCCTTCATCTGGGCCCATGCCAACCGGGTCATCCGCCATCACGACCTCGACATGATCTACCTGTCGGGACCAGGGCACGGCGCCCCCGGGGTGCTCGGCCCCACCTACCTCGACGGCAGCTACAGCGAGGTCTACCCCGACAAGAGCCAGGACGCCGATGGGATGCAGCGCTTCTTCAAGCAGTTCTCCTTCCCTGGCCACATCGGCAGCCACTGCACCCCGGAAACCCCCGGTTCGATCCACGAGGGGGGCGAGCTCGGGTACGTCCTGTCCCACGCCTGCGGGGCGGTGTTCGACAGCCCCAACCTTATCGCCCTGGCCTGCGTGGGTGATGGCGAGGCCGAGACCGGCCCCCTGGCCACCTCCTGGCACATCAACAAATTCCTCAACCCGATCGGAGACGGGGCGGTGCTGCCGGTGCTGCACCTCAACGGCTACAAGATCGCCAACCCCACCCTGCTGGCCCGCATCCCCCACGAGGAGCTGGCCAACCTGATGCGCGGCTACGGCTGGGAACCGATCTTCGTCGAAGGCCATGAGCCGATGGCCATGCACCGGGCCATGGCCGCCGCCATGGACCAGGCGATCGGGCGCATCCTCGAGATCCGCGCCGAGGCTCGCACCAGCGGCGAGGCGGTCCGCCCCGCCTGGCCGATGATCGTGCTGCGCTCGCCCAAGGGATGGACCGGACCGACCTCCCTGCACGGCAAGAAGCTGGAGGGCTTCTGGCGGGCCCACCAGGTGCCCCTGGCCGCGCCGAACACCGATCCCGAACAGCTGCAGCTGCTGGAGGAGTGGCTCAGGAGCTACCGGCCCGAGGAGCTGTTCGATGCCGACGGCACCCTGCGGCCCGAGCTGCAGGCGTTGTCGCCCCAGGGAAATCGGCGGATGGGCTCCAACCCCCACGCCAACGGCGGCCTGCTACGCCGCAAGCTGCAGTTCCCGCCCCTGGAGGACTACGAGGTGCAGGTGGTGTCGCCAGGCGCCACGGAGGCGGAGAACACCTACCCCCTCGGGGAGCTGCTGCGCGACATCATCCAGGCGAATCCCTATTCCATGCGGGTGTTCGGCCCCGATGAAACGGCCTCCAACCGTCTGCAGGCGATCTACGAAGTCAGCAAGAAGGTATGGATGGAGGAGTTCCTGCCGGAGGACCTCAATGGCAGTGAACTGGCCCGCAGCGGGCGGGTGGTGGAGATGCTCAGCGAACACACGCTGGTGGGGATGATGGAGGGCTACCTGCTCACCGGGCGCTACGGCTTCTTCCACACCTACGAGGCCTTCGCCCATGTGATCGCCTCGATGTTCAACCAGCACGCCAAGTGGCTGGAATCCTGCCTCCTGCATGCCACCTGGCGAGCCCCGATCGGCCCCTGGAACTGTCTGATCTCTTCCACGGTGTGGCGGCAGGACCACAACGGCTTCACCCACCAGGATCCCGGCTTCATCGACCTGGCCGGCAACAAGAGCGGCGACGTGGTGCGCGTGTATCTGCCGGCGGATGCCAACTGCCTGCTGGCCGTGGCGGAGGAGGCCCTGCAGGAAACCAACGTCTGCAACATCATCGTCTCCGACAAACAGAAGCACCTGCAGTACTTCACCCTGGAGCAGGCCAGGCGCCATGTGGCCAAGGGGGTCAGCATCGTCCGCTGGGCCAGCAACGACGACTGCGGCACTGAGCCGGATGAGCCGGATGTGGTGATGGCCTGTGCCGGCGACATCCCCACCAAGGAGACGCTGGCGGCGGTGGAGATCCTTCACCGTGAGATTCCGAATCTGCGCATTCGGGTGATCAATGTGGTCAAGCTGTTCGCCCTCACCGAGCCGAACGAGCATCCCCACGGCCTCAGCGACCGGGATTTCGACACCCTGTTCACCACCGACCGGCCGGTGATCTTCAACTTCCACGGCTATCCCTGGCTGATCCACCGGCTCACCTACCGCCGCACCAACCACGCCAACATCCACGTGCGTGGCTACAAGGAGAAGGGCAACATCAACACGCCCCTGGAGCTGGCGATGAACAACCAGATCGATCGCTTCAATCTGGTGATCGACGTGGTCAACCGGGTGCCCTTCCTGCGCTCCCGCGCCGCCCATGTCAAGGAGCGCATGCAGGATGCGATCCTGTCCCACCGCGCCTACGCCCACACCCACGGCACCGATGCCCCGGAAGTGACCGACTGGCGCTGGACGCTGCCGATTTCCGGGCGCTGATGACGGACCCGGCCACAGCGAGCGCGCCCGGCAAGGGTGAGGTGCTGGTGCTGAACGCCGGCAGCTCCAGCCTCAAGGTCTCCGTGCACGGGCGCACGGGGACCCGCCTCTGGAGCGACCAGCGCAGCTGGAGCGTCGGCGCCGCCGAAGGCACCGCCCCCCAGGAGCGCCTGGAGGCGGTGCTGGAGGCCTGGCTGCCCGAGGCGCTGTCGGCCTGGGGGGATGGCCTGACCCTGGCTGGCCATCGCGTGGTCCATGGCGGTGAACGCTTCACGGCCCCCGTCCGGCTCGACCCGGAGGTGCTGGACGTGCTGGAGGAGCTGGTGCCCCTGGCTCCTTTGCACAACGGCCCGGCCCTGCGGGTGATGCGCTGGCTGAGCCGCTGGAAACCCGAGCTTGAGCAGTGGGCCTGCTTCGATACGGCGTTCCACGGCACCCTGCCAGCGGCGGCCCGCACCTATGCGATCCCGGCCCGCTGGCGTGCCCAGGGCCTGCGCCGCTTCGGCTTCCACGGCCTCAACCATCAGCATGTGGCCGAAAGCGTGGCCCTGCGCCGCGCTGACGCCGCCGGCCGCGACGGGCTGCGGCTGATCAGCTGCCACCTGGGTGCCGGCTGCTCCCTCTGCGCCATCCGGGGGGGGCGAAGCATCGCCACCACGATGGGCTACACCCCCCTGGAGGGTCTGGTGATGGCCACGCGCAGCGGTTCGGTGGATCCGGGTCTGTTGCTGTACCAGCTGCGCCGGGGGGCCACGGTCGAGGAGCTCGCCCACGATCTGCAGCAGGAGAGCGGGCTGCTGGGCCTCTCGGAGTTGAGCCCGAGCATGAAGGACCTGCGCCTGGCCGCCGCCCAGGGCCATGGGGGGGCCCAGCTGGCGATCGCGGTGTTCCGCCACCAGTTGCTGCAGGGCATCGGGGCCATGGCCGCCTCCCTGGGAGGGGTCGATGTGGTGGCCCTCACCGGCGGCATCGGCGAGCACGATGGGGCGCTGAAGAAGGAGCTGGAAGCGGAGCTCGCCTGGCTGGGACCGTTCGAGTTGCTGCAGATCGCCGCCGATGAGGAGGGGGTGATCGCCCGTCACTGCATCGCCGCAGGCCCCTGAGGTCTCAGGTCCGCCGCCAGGATTCGCGGTGCATCCAGCTGATCCAGTCGGCGGAGATCTGCTTGGGGCAGGCGGCCTCACATTCCAGGTTGCTGCTGCAGCTGCCGAAGCCCTCGCTGACCATCTGTGCCTGCAGCGCCCGAGCCCGATGCGGCCGCTCCGGCTGCCCCTGGGGCAACTGGCCCAGGTGCGCCAGCTTGGCCGCCACGAACAGACTGGCGGAGGCGTTGCGGCAGCTCGCCACACAGGCTCCGCAGCCGATGCAGGCGGCCGCGTCGAAGGCCTGGGCCGCCTGCTCGCGGGCGATCAGCAGGGCGTTCGCCTCCGGCGCGCTGCCGGTGTTGATCGAGCAGTACCCGCCTGCGGCGATGATCCGGTCGAAGGCGGAGCGGTCCACAGCCAGATCCTGCAGCACGGGAAATGACCTGGCACGGAAGGGCTCCAGCGTCAGCACCTCGCCATCCCGGAACTGGCGCAGGTAGAGCTGGCAGACGCTGGTGGCGCTCTGGGGCCCCTGGGCCTGGCCGTTGACGAGAAAACCGCAGGACCCGCAGATGCCCTCGCGACAGTCGTGCTCGAACCCCACGGGACGACCCCCGGGAGCGATCAGCCGTTCGTTGAGCAGGTCAAGGGCCTCCAGCAGCGAGAGGTCGGTGGACACGGCATCCAGCCCATGGACCTCGAAGCCACCGGGCATGCCGGGCCCGGCCTGGCGCCAGATCCTCAGGGTCAGCGAAACTGTTGGCATCGGAACAGCCTTGGCAGGGGTACGCCAGGGTCAGCGTCGATTCTGCCGGCCAAGGGGGAAGCGTTGTCGTCATTCCGCGTCATCCGCACTCCAGCGGCCGCGGTGAAGAGGGGAAAAGGGCAACACTCAGTCAATTTTCAGATTAGGCTGGTCGTTCCTTCCCTGTTCAGGTCTCTGCCTCCGCGTGAACGACCAACGCAAGCTGGTGGTGGAACTGCGCCGGTCGATGGGGCGGCTTGAGGCGGCCCTCGGCACCATCAGCGATGCCCTGGTGATCACCAGCTGCGAGGGGCGGGTGCTCTGGTGCAATGCCAGCTATGCCCGGCTGGTGAAGCGGACGTCCCAGAGTGTCCTGGGCGAATCCATTTACGACCAGCTGCCTCGCGACTGCGACTCTGCCCCCCTGCTGAACCCGGAGCTGGTCCTTGCAGGCGGCAAGCAGGGGGGACATTTCACCAAGGTGCTGCATCGTCACGCGCTGCATGCCCTCGAGATCGAGTGGAAACCCATTCGCAGCGAGAGACTGCGGCCCCTGATCTTCTGCTTCCGGGACGTCAGCGCCCTGCTCTCCTATGAACAGCTGCGGGTCGAGGCCGATCGGATTGAGCGGCGTCGCCAGCAGACCGAGAATCTGAACCGGGCTCTGGAGCTGGAACGCCTCGCCCTGGCCACCAAGGTGATGGAATGCCCTGTGACCGGTCTCCCCAACCGCCGCGGCCTCAACGTCAGCATCCGTGCCGCCCTGAAGGCCCAGCGGGAGAATGGCGGTCGGATCAGCATCCTGTTCTGCGATCTCAATTCCTTCAAGGAGATCAACGACCTTCACGGCCATCAGATCGGCGACGAACTGCTCGTCGAGATCGGCCGCCGGCTGCAGCGCTCCCTGCGTTTCGGAGACATCCTGTCGCGCCTGGGCGGCGACGAATTCGTGGTTCTCACGATGGGCATTTTCGATGAGGGCGATGCCCTCCAACTTGCCATGCGCCTCAATGACGCCGTTGGCCAGACCTGGTCGTTGGAAGACCGCACAATCCGCCCCTCGATGAGCATCGGTATCACCATCTCTGATGATCCGGACATCTCCGTGGATGAATTGATCCGGCGGGCGGATCTTGCCATGTACGAAGCAAAGACCATCGGCGATCAGCACATCTCCTTCTATCATTCCTCTATCGACAAGAAGGTCAAGAAGAACATTCACCTTCGTCATCAACTGGAGAGGGCGATCCAGCACGAAGCGATGTTTCTGGCCTATCAGCCGATCGTGAGACTGAGCGATCAGACCGTGGTGGGCCTGGAGGCGTTGCTGCGTCTGGGGGCGATCGCCTCACCGATCGCCACCCCATCGGAATTCATCCCCCTCGCCGAACGCACGGCCCTGATCCTGCCGATCGGCCGCTGGGTGATCAATGCAGCCCTCAAGCGCCTTCACCAGCTCCGCGCTGAGGGATCGGAGGTCACCATGGCGATCAACGTGAGTCCCCTGCAGCTGAAGGAAAGCGGACTCAGCGACTACTTCCTCAGCCAGACGGAACGCTGCGGTGTGGATCCCGCCTGGACGGTGATCGAAGTGACCGAAAGCATCCTGATCGAACATCCCGACCTGGCCACATCCGAACTGCGCCGCTTACGGGAGGCCGGCGTCAAGGTGCATCTCGATGACTTCGGAACGGGTTACTCCAGCATGTCCTGGCTGGCACGACTGCCGATCGACACGATCAAGGTGGATCGCAGTTTCATCTCCGATTTCCTCCGCGATCACCGCAAGGCGGTGGTGCTCGAAGCCATGATTCGCCTCTCCCACGACCTGGGCCTGGGACTGATCGCTGAAGGCATCGAGACCACCGAGCAGCATGCGGGCCTGCTCGCCATGGGCTGCGTCCAGGGACAGGGTTTTCTCTTCGGTCGCCCAGAGCCCCTCAGCCGTAGCTGCGCGGTCCCGGTGTGATGGATCGGAAGACGAGCGGCTCGCTGTGGCGCACGGGCGTGCTGCCGGGCCGGTGCTCCCAGGCCGCGATGTGGGCAAAGCGTTCGTCATCCCGCAGGGCTTCCCCGGCTGGGGTCTGATGGTCCTCGCGGAAATGGGCGCCGCAGGATTCCTGCCGCGCCAGGGCATCCCGCAGCATCAGGTCCGCCAGTCCGAAGAAATCCTCCAACCGCAGAGCCTTCGCCAGCTCACCGTCGAGAACGCCCTCATCGCCTGGAATGCAGACCTCCCCCAGGAAGCCGAGCCGCAGCGCCTCCAGTTCAGCGAGCGCCTCCGTGAGGCGATCCGCCCGGCGGCTGATGCCGCAGGCGTCGATCATCAGGTGGCCGAGCCTCCGGTGGAAGACATCCACGGGCTGGGAGCCTCCCGTGCCGCGCAGGGCCTCCATCCGTGACTCCACCGCCGCCAGGGCCTCGCGGCAGGCCGGGTGGTCGGCCGGCAGGGTGCCCGTGGTGGTTCCCGCCAGCCAGCCCGTCACCGTCGCCGGGGCGATGAAGTAGCCATCGGCCAGCGCCTGCATCAGGGCACTGGCCCCCAGCCTGTTGGCGCCATGCTCGGAAAAGTTCGCCTCCCCGAGCACGAACAGACCGGGCACCGTGCTCATCAGGTGGTAATCCACCCACAGGCCGCCCATCGTGTAGTGGGGCGCGGGATAGATCCGCATCGGGGTGGTTCTGGGGTCGTCGCCAGTGATTCGTTCGTACATCTCCAGCAGGTTTCCGTAGCGGGCCTCGATCGCCGTCGTGCCATCCCGGGCGATGGCTTCGGCCAGGTCGAGATAGACGGAACGCCCCCCGGGTCCGACGCCCCTGCCCTCCAGACACAGCTCCCGGGCCCGCCGTGAGGCCAGATCCCTGGGCACCAGGTTGCCGTAGCTGGGGTATTGCCGCTCCAGGAAGTAATCCCGCTCCGCTGCCGGGATCGCCGCCGGCGGCCGGTCGTCGCCTGGCCGCAGCGGCAGCCAGATCCGCCCGTCGTTGCGCAGGCTCTCGCTCATCAGGGTGAGCTTGCTCTGGTGGACATCACCGCTGGGGATGCAGGTGGGGTGGATCTGGGTGAAGCAGGGGTTGGCGAAGCAGGCACCACGCCGGTGGGCCTGCCAGATCGCGGTGGCGTTCGACTTCAGGGCATTGGTGGAGAGGTAGAAGACGTTCGAGTAGCCGCCGGTGGCCAGCAGCACCGCATCGGCGCTGAGCACCTCCAGGGCGCCGCTGATCTGGTGGCGGCAGACCACCCCCCGGGCCACACCGTCGTGGACGATCAGGTCGAGCATGTCCCGGCGGCAGAGCAGCTCCACCCTCCCGGCGGCGACCTGCCGCACCATCGCCTGGTAGGCGCCGTAGAGCAGTTGCTGACCCGTCTGGCCCCGGGCATAGAAGGTGCGGCTCACCAGGGCGCCGCCGAAGCTGCGGTTGGCCAGGGTGCCGCAGTACTCCCGCGCGAAGGGCACCCCCTGGGCCACGCACTGGTCGATGATCGAGCCGCTGATCTCGGCCAGCCGGTGGCAGCCGGCTTCCCGGGCGCGGAAATCGCCACCCCTCACCGTGTCGCGGAACAGCCGCTCGACGCTGTCGCCGTCGTTGGCGTAGTTGCGGGCAGCGTTGATGCCCCCCTGGGCCGCCACCGAGTGGGCGCGGCGGGGGCTGTCGTGGTACGTGAGCACCTGCACCCGATAGCCCTGCTCGGCCAGGCTGGCGGCCGCCGCCGCCCCGGACAGGCCACTGCCCACCACCAGGATCCGCAGCCGTTGCTTGCGGTTGGGGCTGATCAGCGGCAGGCTCTCCCGGCAACGCTGCCAGGCGGTCGCGACGGGGCCCTCCGGCAGGCGCGGATCCAGGGACGGCGTGGGGCTCATCCGCCCGCCACCAGCGGGACGGCGGGCCGCAGCACCAGGGCGAGCGGAAGCAGCGCGAAGCCCGCTCCCAGGAGCAGGGCCAGACCCCGCCCACCCAGGCGCAGGGCCGCCGCATTGGCGGGCTCCAGCAACCCCAGCCGGCGCAGGGCACTCTCGGCGCCATGCAGCAGGTGCAGTCCCGCCGCGGCCCCGGCGACCGCATAGAGGGCCAGGCACCAGGGCACCTGCAACACAGCCAGCACCGCGGCAAGTTCAGCGCCGTCTGCCGGCCGGTGCCAGCGCAGCTGAGCCAGGTGCAGGAGAAGGAAGAGCAGCAGCAGCGATCCACTCCAGGGGATCACCCGGGCCGCCAGGGCCGCCAGCGACTCCCATGGCCCCTGGCGGCGGCTGCGCAGGGGGCCGGCGGCCGGGCCCCGGGCCTGGCAGTTGGCGCGGGCCCTGTGCAGAGACAGCAGGGGATGGCCCAGGACGGCCGCCAGCAGGGCGACCTCCAGCCAGGGGAGCCACACCTGGCGGTGCAGGGAGGTGGCGAAGCGTTCGAAACCCGTTGGATCCACCAGGGCCATCCCCACGCCTCCCAGGTGGACGGCCAGGAACAGCACCAGGGCCAGGCCGGTGACGGCGATCCAGAATCCGACGATCATTCAGCTGAAGGTGAACTCCCCTGGAGGCAAGGTGGCAGAAGGCAGCGGCTGGATCGGGTGGTGGACACTGGATGGGCGGCATCCATGAAGCGGTCCGACCAGTCCCCTCTCGTCAGCGTCATCGTACCCAACTACAACCATGCCGCCTTCCTCGGCGAACGCCTGCGGTCCATTCTCGGCCAGACATTCCAGAACTTCGAACTGATCGTTCTTGATGACGCCTCACCTGACGATTCACTGACGGTCATCCGGGAGCACCTGAAGGACCAGCCCCACCAATTACTCTGCAACGCGACCAACTCAGGCCAGCCCTGCTCGCAATGGCTGAGTGGATTGAAGCAGGCCTCGGGACGCTACATCTGGATTGCGGAGTCGGATGACACCTGCTCACCGCTGTTCCTCGAACGCATGGTGGGTCATCTGGACATGGGCAGCGTGCTGGCCTACTGCCGCACCACCTCCATCGACGCCGAAGGCGCACCGATCGCCGACCAGAGCTTCTGGCCGGATTCCTTCGACGCTGAGCGCTGGAAGCGTTCATTCACGATCAACGGAGCGGCCTTATGTCGTGAGTTCATGGATCGGGGTAACGTCATCGCCAACGCCAGTTGCGTGGTCTTCCGCAAACCCAATAGCACAATTCTTCAAGCATTGGGCTCGCTGACGGCTGGTCGGCGCTGCACCGGTGACTGGATCTTCTGGGCTCACTATCTGATGCGTGTGGGTGGATCAGTGAGCTTCGATTCTGAAGCGCTGTCCTGTTTCCGATCCCACAATCAAACCACCCGCAGCATCGTCAGTCGCAGCCGTGAAAAACTCCGCTTCAACGAATACTCCTCCGCCATCGCATCGGTTTTGCGGATCACCCGGCCGTGGCCTCGCTGGCGTTGGTATGCCGTGGCCACCAGCGGAGGCTGGGACTGGATTCTGTACGAATACCTCTGGCGTTACAGGCCGTTGTGGCCTGAAAAGCTTTGGATTCAGATCCTCCATGGTCCCCTGCGGCTGGGGATCTACACCCGACTTCTGCAATCCCGGGTCCTGCGGCGGCGTTACTGGCGCTGGCCCAGCAGCTGAACTGATCTCGATGGAGCCGGGTTGGGCCCAATCCCGCAGCTATCGTTAGCGCTCGCACACCATGGACACGTGTTGAGAGTTGCCTTTGCCCATTACAGCCAGGCGAATGACATCAGCGGTGTGACCATTTGGGTGCTGGGGCTCGCCAGACGACTGGCCAAGGATGGTATCTGCGTCGCCATCCATTTCGTGATCGCGCCCGGTGAACCGAGCCTTGAAGAGTGCGGTGAACCGCCCTTGTTCGAGGAGTTACGCCAACAGGGCATCGAAGTGTTCTCGGCTCCGCGACGGGACTGCCTGAAAGGGGATGTCCAGGAAACGCTCGCCTTTCTGAATCACTGGCAGCCAACGGTTTTCCTGCCCCAATGCAAACCGGCCCACTATGCGGCGGCGGCGCAGGCCGGCTCCCGGGGGCTCCCCTGGGCGATCACCCTGCATTCGGATGACCCGGATTACTGGGCCACGGTCGGGGCCTTCGGGGGACCCAGATATGGAAGTTCCCTGGTCTGTGTATCCCGCCATATCCGTGACGAACTCATCCTCCGGCAAATCAAACGGCCAGCGAGCGTGATTCCTTGTGGTGTGACCATTCCCGACCACATGACCACATTCCGGAAGGATCCCTTCAGGGTGGTGTTCAGCGGCAGGATCTGGGAGCACCAGAAGCGCGCCTCGCTGGTGATTCAGACACTGATCAGAGCCTGTGGGTCCAGCGACTCCATCCACGCCACCCTGATCGGCGATGGCTATGCCCGGGCGGCCTGTGAACGGCAGGTGGCAGAGGCCGGCCTCACCGGGGCGATCACGTTCAGCGGCCCCCTGCCGTCCAGCCAGGTTCAGGCCAGGCTGCTCGGGGCCCAGGCCATCCTGCTGATGTCCGATTTCGAGGGGCTGCCCATCGCCCTGCTGGAGGCGATGGCGGCCGGGGTGGTGCCGGTGGTGCGTCGCATTCCCAGCGGCATCCCCGAGCTCGTGCATCACGAGCGCACGGGCCTGCTGGTGTCGGAGGATCCCGCCGAGGCGGCCCTGGCCCTGCTGCGGCTGGCCGATGATCCCGATCTCTGGCAGCGCTGTTCAACGGCGGCCAGGGATCTCGTCGCTCAGCACTACAGCGCGGACAGCAGCTATGCCCTGTGGCGCCAGTTGCTGGAGGGCCTCGATCAGCCGTTCAACCCCGTCGCCACCAACCCCTATCCGATCGACAGCCGCTGGATCGACAGCCTGCGACGGATCGCTCCTTCCTTTCATCAGGAATACAACCAACCGAGGGCACGGACCACGACACTCCGGCAGGCCCTGCGCACAACCATCGCCCAGACCAAGCATCGGATCAAGCACCTGCTGAGCCGCCGTCCCTGAAGACGCCTCCCCGGGACCTGATCCGGCACCCACGCCATGGGAGGGTGCCAGGGATCCCCGGCTCGCTGCCGTGCGCCTCTCGCGCCCCTCCACCCTCTTCTGCGCCTTCCTGACGCTGCTCAACGACCGGCTGGGGGAGAGCATCGTGTTCCCGCTGCTGCCGTTCCTGCTGGCGGGCTTCACCGCAGACGGCCGCACCCTCGGCCTGCTGGCCGGCAGCTACGCCCTCGCCCAGTTCGCCTTCACCCCCCTGATCGGCGCCCTCAGCGACCGCTACGGCCGCAAGCCCGTGATCACCGCCTGTGTGGCCGGCTCGGTGCTGGGCCTGGGCCTGTTCGCCCTCACCGTGATCCTGCCCTGGGGCCGCCTCTGGCCTGAGGCCGCCGCCGGCGGTCTGCCCCTGGCCCTCCTCTTCGCCGCCCGCCTGATCGACGGGGTGAGCGGCGGCACCGCCGCCACGGCAGCGGCCGTGCTGGCGGACATCTCGACACCGGAGCGGCGGGCCCGGGCCTTCGGCCTGATCGGCGTGGCCTTCGGGCTGGGATTCATCCTCGGCCCGGCCCTCGGCGGCTTGCTGGGCCGCATCAACGTGAGCCTGCCGCTGCTGCTCGCCGTGGGTTTCGCGCTGCTGAACCTGTTGGTGGTGGTGACCCTGCTGCCGGAAACCCATCCGCCCCAGGCCCGTCTGCCCCTGCCCAGGCACTGGGAGCTGCAGCCCTTCGGCCAGCTGCAGCGGGTGTTCGCCAATCCCAGGGTCCGCCGCCTCTGCGCCGCCTTCTTCCTCTTCTTCCTGGGGTTCAGCGGCTTCACCGCCCTGCTGGTGCTCTATTTCAAGCAGGTGTTCGGCTGGGGGCCGGGCCTCTCGGCCGGCGCCTTCCTGGTGGTGGGCGTGGTGGCCACAGTGGTGCAGGGCGGATTGATCGGTCCGCTGGTGCAACGGCTGGGGGAGTGGCGCCTCACCCAGATCGGCCTGGGCTGCGTCATGGCGGGCTTCCTGCTGGTGCCCCTGGCGGAACGACAGAACGCGGTGCCCATGGTGTTCACCGCGGTGGCGATCCTGGCCCTTGGCACCGGTCTGGTGACCCCGAGCCTGCGCAGCCTGGTATCCCGGCGCCTCGCCGACACCGGTCAAGGCGCTGCCCTGGGCAGCCTGCAGGGGTTGCAGAGCCTGGCCAGCTTCCTCGGGCCGCCCCTGGCGGGGCTGGCCTACGAGACCATCGGCCGCAGCAGTCCGTTCTGGCTGGGGATTCTCCTGATGGCCGTCGTGGTGTGGCTTGTGGCGGCAGGATCCCAACGTCAAGCAGAGGCGACACCCTGAGGGCAGGATCGCCATTGCTACGTTGCCTTTTCTAAAGCTCGCGGAACTCCGCCGTTATGTCGTCGCAGCCGGTCGTCGCTCCCGATCTCTACATCAACCGCGAGCTGAGTTGGATCGATTTCAACCATCGGGTGCTGTCCCTGGCCCTCGACGAGCACACACCCCTGCTGGAGCAGGCCAAATTCAGCGCCATTTTCAGCAACAACCTCGATGAATTCTTCATGGTGCGGGTGGCTTCGCTGAAGTCCCAGCTGGAGGCCGGGGTCACCAGCCGCAGCGACGACGGCCTGACGCCCCAGGAGCAGCTCGACGCGATCCACACCAAGCTGCGGCCCCTCCTGGAGATGCAGCAGCAGCACTATCGCCACTCCCTCAAGACCCACCTCGCCGAGTACGGCGTCCAGCTGCTGGATTACCTGAGGCTCAACGAGGCCCAGAAAACCTGGGCCGACGACTACTTCCGCAAGGCGATCTTTCCGGTGCTGACGCCCCTGGCCGTCGACCCGGCCCATCCGTTCCCGTTCCTGAGCAACCTGAGCCTCAACGTGGCGGCCCTGATCCGCGACCCGGACACCGGCCGGCAGCAGTTCGCCCGGGTGAAGGTGCCCCAGAAGATCCTGCCCCGGTTCGTGCAGATACCCACCGAGCTGAGCGGCATCGTGCCCACCCCGGGCTTCACGGCGGTGCCCCTGGAGCAGCTGGTGGCCTTCAACCTGTGCAGGCTGTTCCCCGGCATGACCATCGAGGGGCACTACTTCTTCCGGATCACCCGCGACGCTGACCTGGAACTGCGGGACCTGGAGGCCGACGACCTGATGGAGGCCCTGCAGGAGGGGTTGCGCAAGCGCCGCGTCGGCGGCGAGGTGGTGCGGGTGGAGGTGGCCGACGAGATGCCCGAGGAGGTGGTGCACCTGCTGATGGAGGGCACCGACGTGGAGCCAAAGGACATCTACCGCACCAACGGCCCCCTCGGCCTCGACGATCTCATGAGCCTGATGGCGATCCCCCTCAGCCAGCTGCGGGACGCCCCCCACAATGGCCGCACCGTGCCGTCCCTGGTGCGGGCCCAGCGCAGCCAGCTGGAGGATGGGTCGATCAAGCAGGAGGAGTTCGAGAGCATCTTCTCGGTCCTGCGCCGCGGCGATGTGCTGCTGCACCATCCCTTCGACCTCTTCTCCACCTCGGTGGAGGAGTTCCTCAACCAGGCCGCCGCGGATGCTTCGGTGCTGGCCATCAAGATGACCCTCTACCGCACGTCGAAGGACTCGCCGGTGGTGGCCTCCCTGATCCGGGCCGCCGAGAACGGAAAGCAGGTGATGGCACTGGTGGAGCTCAAGGCCCGCTTCGATGAGGACAACAACATCCAGTGGGCCCGGCAGCTGGAGCGCTCCGGGGTGCATGTGGTGTACGGGGTGCTGGGGCTCAAGACCCACACCAAGGTGCTGCTGGTGGTGCGGCGCGAGAAAGGAGCCCTGCGGAGTTACGCGCACATCGGCACCGGCAACTACAACTCCAAGACCTCCTCGCTCTATACCGACATCGGTTTGCTCACGGCCCGGGAGGACTTTGGCCAGGACCTGGTGGAACTGTTCAACTACCTCACGGGTTTCTCCAAGCAGCAGAGTTTCCGCAAGTTGCTGGTGGCGCCCGTCACCCTGCGCAAGGGGATGGAGGGGCTGATCCGCAGGGAGATCGACCATGCGAAGGAGGGTCGCGGAGGACACATCCGGGCCAAGATGAATGCTCTGGTCGATCCGGCCATCATCGCCCTGCTGTACGAAGCCTCCGCGGCCGGCGTGCGGATCGAACTGATCGTCCGCGGCATGTGCTGCCTGCGGCCGGGGCTCGAAGGGGTCAGCGAAGGCATCAGCGTAGTTAGCGTGATTGGCCGCTTCCTGGAGCATTCACGACTCTTCTGGTTCGCCAACGGCGGCCAGCCGGAGATGTTCTTCGGCAGCGCCGACTGGATGCCCCGCAACCTGGACCGGCGCGTCGAGGCAGTGGCACCGATCGAGGATCCGCGCCTGCAGAAACAGATCGAGGCTTTGCTTGACCTTTATCTGACCGATACGGGTGCCTGGCACATGCACAGCGATGGACACTTTGCACAGCGTCAGCACTCCGGCGAGGCAAAACTGACGCAAATGCTCCTCATGCAACGCTGGCGCGGCGGCCTGACCACCAAGGCCAAAGCGTAGCCGTCACCACATAAGCAATATTTTTCAGGCAATATACATACAATCTTCCAGTGGATCCTTGTTGCATCCTTCCTGTGGTGCTACATTACCGCCAAATTCATTCGGGAGCCTGGGGTGATGGGGACACCTCTGCATTCCGCCCTCTCACTGCTGAAAAGCAGTGCAGATGCGGTTTCGTCCAACAGGGCGAAATCCAGCGGCGGTTCAGTCAGTTCCAAGACAACAGCCCGCCAGGGGGGGCGCCTCAGCGCCGATTCCATTGGTTGGTATCTCAGCACCATCGGCCGTGTGCCGCTGCTTACACCGGCTGAAGAAATTGAGCTGGCCCACCATGTCCAGGCCGGCAAGAAGCTGCAGGCCCTCGTCGAAGGGGAGCTCACGGCGCGTCAGAAGCGTCAGCTGCGGATGGGCCAACGGGCCCGCGACCGCATGATGGCCGCCAACCTCAGGCTGGTGGTGAGCGTGGCCAAGAAGTATCAGAATCAGGGCCTGGAATTGCTCGATCTGGTCCAGGAAGGGGCGATCGGCCTGGAGCGGGCCGTCGACAAATTCGACCCCGCCATGGGCTACAAGTTCTCCACGTATGCCTACTGGTGGATCCGCCAGGGCATGACCAGGGCCATCGACAACAGCGCCCGCACGATTCGTCTGCCGATTCACATCAGTGAGAAGCTCTCGAAGATGCGGCGCATCACCCGCGAACTCTCCCACCGCCTGGGGCGCCAGCCCAACCGGCTCGAGCTGGCCCACGCCTTGGGCATGCGGCCCGAGGAGCTCGAGGAACTGATGACCCAGAGCGCACCCTGCGCCTCCCTCGACGCCCATGCCCGGGGCGAGGAAGATCGCAGCACCCTGGGTGAACTGATCGCCGACCCGGCCAGCAACGAGCACTTCGATTCGATGGATCGCCATCTTCAGAAGGAGCACCTCGGTGCCTGGCTCTCCCAGCTCAATGAACGGGAGCAGAAGATCCTGCGGCTTCGCTTCGGGCTGGAGGGCTCCGAACCCCTCACCCTCGCGGAGATCGGCCGTCAGATCAACGTCTCCCGTGAACGGGTGCGGCAGCTGGAGGCCAAGGCGATCATGAAGCTGCGGTTGATGAGCAATCTCCACCAGGCCGCCTGAACCACCCTCCCGTGCTTGCAAGCCACTGGTTCGAACAGTTGGTGGGCGTAACGGCGGTGAGCGCGTGGCTGGCTCTGATCAGCGTTGCGGCGCTGCGCTTGCGACGCCGCTGGCCTGAGCAGCGGGAATGGAGTCGCAAGCTGGTGCACATCGGCGCCGGACCGGTGATCCTGATCGCCTGGGGGTTCGGCGTCGATCGGCTGATCGCCGTCCCGGCCGCCGGGGCCATCACCCTCTTGGCGGCCCTGAATCACCGGATGCGGGTGCTGCCGGCAATCGAGGACGTGGAGCGTCGCAGTTACGGCACAATCGCCTATGGCGCCTCGATCACGCTGTTGCTGCTGCTCTGGTGGCCTGAGCATCCCACAGCGGTGGCCGCAGGTGTGCTTGTGATGGCCTTCGGTGACGGCGCGGCAGGTCTGCTGGGGCCTCTGATCCCCTCCCCCAGCTGGTCGGTGTTTGGGGAGCGTCGCTCTCTGGCAGGTACGGCGTCCATGGGTCTGGCCAGCTTCACGGTTCTGTCACTGCTGGCCTCTCTGGCAGATGGGCCCGCCCCAGGAGCATCCCTCATCGCCCTGATCGTCGTGGCGGTTACCGTGCTGGAGCAGTGGGCTTTCCTCGGCATCGACAACTTCACCGTCCCCATGGTGGCCGGGTGGCTGTGGATCCGCTTCACCTAGGAGTCTGTCGCCCATTGCATCCGGCAGTTCCGGGTGCAATGGGGTGAGCTTCTGTCCCAGGGACCTTGGCTTCCGGTACTGAGGGGTTCTCCCCGGAGCTGGTCTTTCCCTCAGGCCGTTTCCAACGTTGCCCTGA
>CAIXBB010000016.1 GCA_903917565.1 uncultured cyanobacterium
AGGGCAACGTTGGAAACGGCCTGAGGGAAAGACCAGCTCCGGGGAGAACCCCTCAGTACCGGAAGCCAAGGTCCCTGGGACAGAAGCTCACCCCATTGCACCCGGAACTGCCGGATGCAATGGGCGACAGACTCCTAGGCCAGTGCCGGACTCAGGCCCAGGGCAACGGCGGCTTGCTGCATCCGCCCATCGAAGCTGGCCAGTCGGGAACAACGGCTGTGGAGCGCCACCGCCAGATGCAGGGCATCACCGGCCCGCAGGCCGAGGGCTGGATCCTGCAGCAGTTCTGCCGCCTGACGGAAGCGGCCACGGTCCAGCGAACGCAGTTCAACGCCGCTCTGCAGCAGTCGCTCGAACTGCTCTCCCGCAGCCTGGCGGGCCTGCGGGCGGAGGCCATGCTGAAGCTGCTTGATGCCCAGAGCGCTGTGGGTCTCGGTGATCAGCCAGTCGCTGCTGATCAAGGGTTCGCGGCACTGCTCAAACCAGTCCAGCGCTTGAGGGCTGCGTTCTTCTGGGGTCAGCATGGCGATGACCACGCTGGTGTCGAGATAGATCATGGATGGGCCAGCGTCACCATCGCTCATTGGTGCGGCATTCCTCGATCACTGCTGGCGTGAGGGGCATGGTGGCCTGCAGCCGGCGCAGATCAGCGGCCAGAGCAGAGCGATCCAGCTGGCGCAGGGGCACCAGACTCAGCCGGCCGTCGGGGCCAACGACGATCTCGATCTGATCGCCTTCCTGGAGCCCCGCCTGACGGAGGCAATCGGCCGGCAGTCGGACCGCCAGGCTGTTGCCCCAGCGGCGGATCGCCTGCTGGAAGTGTCGGCCTGCGTCCGCTGATCGAGCTTGAGGCTGGGACTGTGCCAAGGAACCACCTCGGCCGATCACGGCCAATTGTAGATACACGACTCTACGCCCGGTTGGCGGCAGTCAGCGCTGCAGATGCCTCCGGCTCCAGCTGGTAAGGCATGGCGCCTCTCAGGGGCAGAGCGCACCGCCTCGGCCACTTGCCCTGCACAGCTTTGGTCGTGTCTGCCCGCACCCCAAAACGCCCGCACCGCAGGCAGACTCTCCAGAGCGCGGACCGACCTGATCCCTCGATGCCCGACCAGGAGCACCTGGACGACTTCCTCGAAGCCCTGGAGCAGGCCGGCAGCCACGCCAAAAACCCTGCCCTGCGCGAAGCGCTCGGATGGGATCAGCCCCTCTACGAGGAAGTGAAAGCGGCCCTGGTGGCCAAGGGGATCGTGACCCGCGGCCGAGGCCGCAGCGACTCGGTGTCCCTGGTGGGCGCCGAGCCGGTGGCCCAGGCGGCGGCACCGGCCAGCAACGGCCGCAAGGCCAAGGCCGCCGGCAACGGCACCGCCAACCTGGGCTTCGAGGCCAAGCTCTGGCTCACGGCCGACAAGCTGCGCAACAACATGGACGCGGCCGAGTACAAGCACGTGGTGCTCGGCCTGATCTTCCTCAAGTACATCGCAGGCAGCTTCGAGGAGCACCGCGCCAAGCTGCTGGCAGGCGTTGGCGACTATGAGGGCGCCAACCCGGAAGACCCCGACGAATACAAGGCCGAGAACGTGTTCTGGGTGCCGGCCGAGGCCCGCTGGAGCCACCTGCAGGCCAATGCCAAACAGCCCACGATCGGCAAGCTCGTGGACGACGCCATGGTGGCGATCGAGCGCGACAACCCGCGCCTCAAAGGCGTGCTGCCGAAGGACTACGCCCGCCCCGGCCTTGACAAGCAGCGCCTGGGGGAGCTGATCGATGTGATCGCCACGATCGAGCTCACCGCCGCCAGCGAGGGCGAGCAGACCCATCGCTCGGTGGATCTGCTGGGCCGGGTGTACGAATACTTCCTCACCCGATTTGCGTCGGCTGAAGGCAAGAACGGCGGCCAGTTCTACACGCCGAGCTGCGTGGTGCGCTGCCTGGTGGAGATGCTGGAGCCTTACAAGGGCCGCATCTACGACCCTTGCTGCGGTTCCGGCGGCATGTTCGTGCAGAGCGAGAAGTTCGTGGAAAGCCACGGCGGCAAGCTGGGCGATATCTCGATCTACGGCCAGGAGAGCAACGCCACCACCCGCCGCCTGGCGGTGATGAACCTGGCCCTGCGAGGCATCGAGGCCGACTTCGGCCCCGAGCATGCCGACAGCTTCCGCCGCGATCTGCATCCGGATTTGCGCGCCGATTATGTGCTCGCCAACCCGCCCTTCAACGACTCCGACTGGTTCCGCAAGGACGACGACGTGCGCTGGCAGTTCGGCGTGCCGCCGAAGGGCAACGCCAACTTCGCCTGGGTGCAGCACTTCATCCACCACCTGGCGCCGCAGGGCATGGCCGGCTTCGTGCTCGCCAACGGCAGCATGAGCTCCAACCAGAGCGGCGAAGGCGAGATCCGCCGCGCCCTGATCGAGGCCGACCTGGTGGACTGCATGGTGGCCCTGCCCGGCCAGCTGTTCTACAGCACGCAGATCCCGGTATGCCTCTGGTTCCTGGCGAAGAGCAAGGCTGCCGATGGCCAACGGGGCTTCCGCGATCGACGTGGGCACACGTTGTTCATTGATGTCCGCAAGCTCGGCACCCTGATCGATCGGGTGCACCGGGAGCTCACGGAGGCCGACCTGGAGAAGATCAGCGGCACGTATCACCGCTGGCGAGGAGTCAGCGGCGCGGGCAGCTACGAGGATGTGCCGGGGTTCTGCAAATCCGCCACCACTGCCGAGATCGCTGCCCATGGACACGTGCTCACGCCGGGGCGGTATGTGGGGGCAGAGGAGGTGGAAGACGACGGCGAGCCGTTTGAGGAGAAGATGCCGCGGCTGGTGGCGGAGCTGGAGGCCCAGTTTGCCGAATCGGCCAAGCTGGAAGCAACGATCAGGGCGAATCTGAAGAGCATGGGCTTCCAGGCATGACCTCGAACGCCGACATCCGCTGGAAGCAACGCTTTCAGAACTTCGATCGTGCGTTCGTGCTGCTCCGCGATGCGCTGGAGAACGGTCCTGCCGCCCTCAACCCACTGGAGAAGGAAGGGGTGATCCAGCGCTTCGAGTACTGCTTCGAGCTCGCCTGGAAAACCATCAAGGACTATCTCGAAGAGGGCGGCTTCGTTTTCGGCGTTGTTACGCCGCGCCAAGTGCTGAAGGATGCCTATGCGGCCAGAATCCTGGAGGACGGGCAGGTGTGGATCGACATGCTCGACCACCGCAATCTGCTGTCTCACACCTACAGCCCGGTTGTGTTTGAGCAGGCCGTGGAAGCCATCCACACCCGCTATCTTGCTGGCATCGCCCATCTTCACGACTTCCTTCACTGGGAGGCGATGGCATGAAAGCGCCTCCTCTGGAGCCCGCGGAACTGGAGCTGGTGCGTTCGGTGTTCCGGCTGCATCCCGAGGTCACGAGCGCCATGCTGTTCGGCTCCCGAGCCAAGGGCACCCACAGCGAGCACTCGGATGTGGACCTGGCTGTGGCTGGCAACATTGAGCCGCTCCACGCCGAGGCGATCGCGGCCGAGCTGGAGGAGCTGCCGTTGCCGTATCGGTTTGACGTGCAATCCTTGGCTCACATTCAGCACCGCCCACTGCTGGAGCACATCCAGAGGGTGGGCATTCTCATCTATCCGGCCTCATGACAGTGATTCCTGCGATGGAGAGCTTCGCCTGTGAAGCGCGCTGCTTGTTCGCCGAGGTAGGGGAACTTGGGGTGGCCATCCAAGCCAACCTGAGGGGGCTTGGCTATGGCGGGTGAATGGAAGCGCACGTCACTCCGTGAAGCGGGTGTGACGTTGATTGACTGCGATCACCGCACGCCTCCCGCTACCGTCAGCGGCTATCCATACGTTGCGATTCCGCAGCTCAAGGAAGGGCGAATCGTGCTCAACGATGTGCGCCGCATCTCGTCTGAGCACTTCGCTGAGTGGACGCGAAAAGCTAAGCCTCAGCAGCACGACGTGATTCTCTCCCGCCGCTGTAATCCGGGAGAAACGGCTTACGTCCCAGCGGGACTTGAATGTGCTCTTGGTCAGAACCTTGTTCTATTACGTGCTGACGGGAAGAAGTTGTTCCCGCAGTTCTTGCGCTGGCTTGTTCGCGGCGCAGATTGGTGGGAGCAAGTCGGCACTTTCATCAACGTAGGCGCTGTGTTCGACAGTCTCAAGTGCGCGGACATTCCGAACTTCAGCATGCCACTCCCACCTCTCCCCGAGCAAAAAGCCATTGCGGCGGTGCTTGGGGCGCTGGACGACAAGATCGAGTTGAACCGGCGGATGAACGCAACGTTGGAGGCGATGGCGCGGGCGCTGTTCCAGAGCTGGTTCGTGGATTTCGACCCTGTGCGGGCCAAACTCGATGGCCGGCAGCCTGTCGGCCTTGACCCAGACACTGCTGCCCTGTTCCCCGAGCACTTGGAAGACTCACCGCTCGGACACATTCCCAAAGGTTGGTCGCCTGGGAAACTTGGAGACATTGGCACAAATTCACGACGTGGCGTCCTGCCCAACGACATTGCACCTAATACGCCCTACATTGCCTTGGAACACATGCCGCGCCGCAGCATCGCGCTCGGCGATTGGGGCGATTCCGCCGACGTGGCGAGCGGCAAGTCCACTTTCAGCAAAGGCGACATTCTTTTCGGTAAGCTGCGGCCCTATTTCCACAAAGTCGGCGTTGCACCGTTCGATGGCGTCTGTTCCACCGACATCCTCGTCCTCGTACCGAAAAGCCCTGAATGGTTCGGCTTCCTCCTTGGCCACACGAGCAGCGACGAACTGATTCAGTTCACCAATCTCGCCTCCACCGGAACGAAGATGCCGCGCACGAACTGGAGGGACATCAGTTCCTTCAAGGTCTCTTTGCCCCCAAAACCCATAGCCGCTGCCTTTACACACGAAATTCAACCGATGCTCGACCGCATCCAAGCCAACCTCCACCAGTCCCGCACCCTCGCCTTCCTGCGCGACACGCTGCTGCCGAAGCTGCTGAGCGGAGAGTTGAGCGTGGTGGAAGCAGAGCAGATGGTTTCCGCATGAAGCATCTACGCAAGCTCGGTTCCCAGTTCAGCATCTCGTTGCCGCCAGACGAGGAAGGCTTCATTGGCCGAGAGTGTCCAGTACCCGAGTGTGAGGGTTACTTCAAACTCCAGCCAGGAACTGGTCTTAAGGGGGAGAACCACCCATGCCATTGCCCGTATTGTGGTCAGGGAGCAGGCCCGGATAAGTTCTTCACAAAAGCACAGCTCGAGTATGCAAAGTCAGTGGTGATGCATGAGGTCACAGGGGCAGTGTTGAAGGACTTGAAGGCCCTGGAGTTCAATCATCGCCCTCGAGGCACATTCGGGATTGGCTTCAGCATGAAAGTAACCGGCCAGCCAACGGCGATTCGCCACTACTGCGAACCCAAGCTAGAAACCGAAGTGGTGTGCGATAAATGTACTCTACGTTACACGATATACGGAGTGTTTGGCTTTTGCCCTGATTGTGCCGTTCATAACTCTCTGCAAATTCTGAACAAAAATCTCGAACTGGTCCAGAAACTCTTGGCGGTCGCGGAGGCACAAGATGCGCCAGCGGCGCAGCACCTGATTGAGAACGCACTGGAGGATTGCGTTTCAGCATTCGACGGTTTTGGCCGGGAGACGTGCCGAGTCTTCGCACCGAAGGCTGCAAAGCCGGAGAAGGCAGCGGAGATTCGGTTCCAGAACATCGCGGCTGCTCGCTACCGCGTGAAGGAGCAGTTCAGTGTGGATTTCGCTGCAACAGCGACGGCTGCGGACTGGGAGCATATCCTCTGTGCCTTTCAGAAGCGGCACTTGCTGGCGCACAAGATGGGCGTAGTAGACGAAGACTTCCTGTTGGCGACCGGAGATTCACCGACGTTGCTTGGACGTAAAATTTCAATTTCTGCCTCTGAGGTGCTTGATCTTGTGGCCCGACTGAAACACCTCGGAGCCGGGTTGTTCCGCTCACTGGAGACTTAACAATGATCCAACATCGACATTTCAGCACTTTGCCCTGCACGCTCCCGCGGAAGCTCCTCTCAGTTGAGCTGCTAGTACCGGGCACGTATCGGATGATCAAGGATCCCGTATGACTAGGGCGGCAGCCAAGACCAGTGCACCAGCACGGATCGAGTATCTCAAAGTGAGCAACTTCCGTGCCCTTCGTGACGTGGAGTTCAAGGACCTCACGCCGCTCACTGTGTTGCTGGGTCCAAACGGAAGCGGTAAGTCCACGGTGTTCGACGTGTTTGCTTTCCTGGCCGAGTGCTTCGAGTTAGGTCTGCGTCGCGCCTGGGACAAGCGCGGACGGGCAAAGGAACTCAAGGCCCGAGGTGGCGAAGGGCCAGTAACGATCGAGATCAAGTATCGCGAGCCTGGCTTTCCGCTCATCACCTATCACCTGGCCGTCGATGAACGGGCGGGCGCCCCGGTGGTGGTGGAAGAGTGGTTGCGCTGGAAGCGCGGCAGTCATGGGCAACCGTTTCGTTTTCTTGACTACCGCGAAGGACAGGGCCGTGCGGTCAGTGGCGAGCTGCCAGATCTGGAGGATCAGCGGATCGACACGCCGCTGAAGTCTGCCGATCTACTCGCTGTGAATGCCCTTGGTCAATTTGCCGAGCACCCGCGTGTGGCGGCGTTGCGCGATTTCATCACCGGTTGGTATGTCTCCTACCTCTCTTCTGACAGTGCTCGCGGCCAACCGGAAGCGGGGCCGCAGGACCGTTTGAGCCGCTCTGGCGACAACCTGGCCAATGTGATCCAATTTCTGGCCGAGCAGCATCCGCAGCCGCTGGAGCGGATCTTTGCTGTGTTGCGTCAGCGGGTGCCACGCATCGAGAGCGTCTTGTCCGAAACCATGCCCGATGGCAGGCTGCTGCTCCAGATCAAGGACGCTCCTTTTTCCCATCCGGTGTTGGCCCGCTTTGCCTCCGACGGAACGTTGAAAATGCTCGCCTATCTGGTGATGCTCCACGATCCCTCGCCTCCCCCCTTCATCGGCATTGAGGAGCCTGAGAACTTTCTCCATCCGCGCCTGCTGCCTGAACTCGCCGAGGAGTGCCGCGCCGCCATCGCCCAGACCCAGCTCCTGGTCACCACCCATTCCCCCTTCTTTCTCAACGGCTTGCGGCCTGCTGAGGTGCGCGTGCTCTGGCGCGATGCACAGGGCTACACCCAGGCCCAGCGGGCATCGGATCTGCCGGGCGTTCAGGCTTTCGTGGCGGAAGGTGCCCTGCTCGGCCAGTTGTGGATGGAGGGCCAGCTCGGGGTGGGCGATCCACTGGTGAACCAAGGCGCCCCAACAAGGCCTCTGGCTGGGCGATGACCCTGGCCGGAAGTCATCTGGAACTCCTGGTGGAGGAACCTTCCATGGAAGCCTTCCTTCGTGCCCTGCTGCCGAGGCTGCTTCCTCAAGACCGCACTTTCGAGGTGCACCCGTTCCAGGGCAAGAGCGATCTGCTCGCCAAGCTGGAAGCAAGGCTGCGCGCCTATGCCAGTTGGATCCCTCCCGATTGGCGCCTTGTGGTGGTGGTCGACCGTGACGATGACGACTGCCATGCCCTCAAGCAGCATCTCGAAGCCATCGCCACACGCGCTGGATTGCGCACCCGAAGTTCGGCAGGCAACGCCCACTGGCAGCTCGTCAACCGGGTGGCGATCGAGGAACTCGAAGCCTGGTTCTTCGGCGATTGGGAAGCGGTGCGGCAGATCTATCCACGCACCACTGCCAACCTGCCCAGTAAACAGTGCTTTCGGGATCCTGATGCCATCGCGGGAGGCACCTGGGAAGTCCTCGAAAGAGTGCTTCAACGACATGGCTATGTCCCTGGGGGTCTGCGCAAGATCGAAACCGCGCGTGCGATCGGTGCCGTCCTGGATCCGCACCGCAGCCGATCCGCAAGCTTCAGGGCCTTTCATCAAGCCTTGGTTGAGGCTGTGGCATGAACGGCCTCACCGTTTCCATTGGCGGATCGTCCGCCCCCCCTCAGGACCCTGCCGGCACAAACAGGCGTGGCGCGAGATTGAGCTGCCGGATGCGCCGGATAAAGCCGCGATCGTCAAACGACGCCATCGACGCGCAACTGCGGCAGCTGGCATGGTGCAGCGCATCGGCGAAGTCGAGCCCGCGGCGCACACCGGCCACGGCCTGCTCCAGGGCCGGCCGGTCTTCCGCCGTGACGCCGGGATGGGCCAGCAGGTGGTCGAACACCTGCAGCACCTGCTCCACCGGGAAGCCGTAGTACCCCCGCAGCACCCACTCCAGCTCCAGGGCCACCGTTTTGGCCAGGAACATCGGCTGGCCGGATTCAATCAGATCGCGGGCGGCCCGGCGCTGGCGTTCCGTGGCCGCATCGGCATCGTCATCCGCTACGAAGTAGCGGGCCAGCACATTCGTGTCCACGCCAATCACGGGCGCAGCAGGCTGGCGGGGTCGAAGTCCGCCGGCACGGATGGCCGGCTGGACCTGAGCAATCCGAACCCGCTCTCCGGCACTGGCTGCTCCGGCTTCCAGGGGCGCAGCTCGATGTGATCCCCCACCAACGTGAAACTCACGCGGCTGCCCCTGGCCAGCCCGAACTGCTGCCGCAACGCCTTGGGTATGGTCACCTGCCCCTTGCTGGTGATCGAGCTGGTGACGGCATCGACAGAGTCCATCGAAACTCGCTCCCGGGGTGGGTATTACCTGGTAAGGCTAGCTGCAGGCGGCTTGCACGCGCATGCCTGCCCCGTTCAGGCACGCGCATGGGCCATCTGTCCTGTGGAGCTCACCCCAGCGTCCTGAGGATGTCCTTCATCAGCAGCACCAGGTGCATCGGGTCGGTAGGGGACGGCTCGAATTCGGGAATGAGGTGCAGGTAGAACGCCCGGGCCGATGCACTCTCGGCATGGACGAGCAACCCCCGGCAACCCACTTCGGAGCCGATCTGCGCCGTGCGGCTGATCACATCCGCCAGCAGAGCGGCACCGAGGCCCCGTCCTTCATGGTGAATGTCGACGCCGAGCCGGGCCAGCAGGGCAACGGGCTGGGGATAGCGGCCGGCGCCTTTCCGCAGCCGCGGCGGGGCCTGCGCCGGCGTGATGCTGGCCATGCACCAGGCGTAGTACGCCACCACATCGCTGCCACCAACTTCGGTGACAACGAACACCCTGCTGGTGCCGCCAAGGGCATGGGCCTGGCGAGCGTGCTGTCTCAACCAGATCGTCTGCTCCTCGGACCGGCATTCGAAACCGTCGAGGCGATCGGCGGAGGCCAGCAGCCGGGGCGACAGGTAGCCGGCTCTCACTCCTGAAACGGTGAGGGCCGATCCATCAGCGCACGCAGCCCCTTCAGCGAGCGTGCCGGCCGTTGGTTGATGCGCTCCCAGGCGTCGAGTGCCTCGGGGCCAAGGCGGAAATCTTCGCGGTCGGCCAGCACCTGCTGGGCAGCCAGCCGCAGATGCGTGATCACGAACCCGGTGAGATCGCTGCCGGAAGCGGCGACAGCCCGATCGATCAGCAGGCGGTCCTCAGCTGTTGCCCGTACTTCGATGCGTCGATTGCGGGAACGGGTGCTGGCGGGGTCCAAGGGCTTTCCCCTCTGTACGTCCATAGTACGGCCACTCAGCAGACCATCAGGGACTGGCACGAGACCTGCCAACACCCCAGGCACCGTCTAGCCTCTGGCGAGTGGAGGGCTGGGTTGCTAAGACCATGCTCAGCGTGGACGTCACCGGCAAGCCCTGGGCGGTGACCCCCGAAAAGATCGCAGAAGCCGTGCGCCGCGTCCTGCGCGGGCTGCTGATGCCAATCGATCTGATCGTGACCAGCCAGGCCCTCTACGGCTCCCGCGCCCAGGTGCTCCATGCGGGGGATTGACCAGGCCCAGGCGGGGCCACCATGACGAGCTTCTCCAAGTCCGTCAGCGGCGAGATCCTCGTCTATGAGGCTCCGGACGGCAGTGCTCAGGTGGATGTCCGCCTCGACCAGGAAACGGTCTGGCTCTCCTTGAACCAGATCGCTGAGCTGTTCGGCCGCGATAAGTCCGTCGTTTCCAGGCACCTGCGCAATGTCTTCGCCACTGGAGAGTTGGAGCGAGAGGGAACCGTTGCAAAAAATGCAACAGTTCAAACAGAGGGCGACCGAGAAGTCGTCCGGCACATTGAATTCTTCAATCTGGACGCCATTCTTTCGGTCGGCTATCGGGTGAATTCAAAGCGTGGCACCCAGTTCCGCCTATGGGCCACCCGCACGCTTCGTGAGCATCTGGTGCGGGGCTACACCCTCAACCAGCAGCGCTTTGCGCGCAATGCCGCAGAGCTGGAAGCCGCCCTGAACCTGGTGCGCAGGGCCGCCGCTGGCGAGGCGCTCACGTCGGACCAGGGCCGGGGGCTCGTTGATGTGATCGCCCGGTACACCCAGACCTTCCTCCTGCTGCAGGGCTACGACGAGGGTCTCCTTGCCGAGCCCAAGGGTGTTCCTGGTGGTGTGCTGCTGTCCCCGAGCGAGGCGAGAACCGCGGTCGCCCGGCTCAAGGCCGATCTGATCGCACGGGGCGAGGCCACCGACCTGTTCGGACGTGAGCCCAAGGACGGACTGGCCGCCCTGCTAGGCAATCTCGACCAGAGCGTTTTCGGTGATCCGGCCTATCCAACTATCGAGTCGAAAGCGGCGCATCTTCTCTACTTTGTCGTCAAGAATCATCCCTTCACCGATGGCAACAAACGCATCGGCTCCTTCCTGTTCGTGGACTTCCTGAATCGCAACGGCCGGCTCTTCCGCAATGGTGAGGTGGTCATCAACGATGTTGGGCTCGCGGCGCTTGCGCTGCTCGTAGCCGAGTCGGCACCGAAGGACAAGGACGTCATGATCCGGCTGGTGATGCACATGCTCACAGGGCCGCCCCCATGACCCTCACCGAAGCCATGGTCGAAGAGGCGGCCCTCGGCTGGTTCCAGGAGCTGGGCTATGCAGTGCTCCCCGGCCCCCAGCTGGCCCCCGGCGAACCGGCGGCCGAGCGGGAGTCGTTCAGCGATGTGGTGTTGGTGGGCCGCCTGCGCGAGGCCATCTGCAAGCTGAATCCGTCCATTCCTGAGGAGGCCCGCGAGGAGGCCCTGCGCAAGTTGTTGCGCCTGGCTTCACCCTCGCTCGTGCAGACCAACCGCGCCTTCCACCGCCTGCTGCGTGAGGGCGTGCCGGTGGAATACCCACGGCCCGATGGCAGCATCGCCGGCGATCACGTGCGGCTGGTCGACTTTGCAGCCGTTGCCGCCAACGACTGGCTGGTGGTGAACCAGTTCTCCGTGAGTGATGGCCAGCACAATCGCCGGCCCGACCTGGTGGTGTTCCTAAACGGGCTGCCCCTGGGCCTGATCGAGCTCAAGAGCGCCGCCGCTGAAAGCGCCACCATCTGGAGCGCCTATGCCCAGCTGCAGACCTACAAAGCCGAAATACCGGTCCTCTTCCAGTACAACGCCGCCCTGGTGGTGAGCGATGGGCTGCAGGCTCGTATCGGTGCGCTCACGGCCAACCAGGAGTGGTTCAAGTTGTGGCGCAGCATCGATGGCGAGTCCGACGCACCCGCCACGGCCCTGGAGCTGGAAACGCTCATCCGTGGCGTGTTCGAACCGCAGCGCTTCCTCGATCTGTTGCAGCACTTCATCGTCTTCGAGGAAGACCCGGATTCGGGCGCTCTGCACAAGATCATCGCTGGCTACCACCAGTTCCATGCCGTGAACGCGGCGGTGCAGGAAACCGTGCGCGCCAGCGGCCTTGGCCAGGCAGCCCGCAGCCAGGGTGGACGGCCGGGCGACCGCCGCGCCGGGGTGGTGTGGCACACCCAGGGCAGCGGCAAGAGCTTCTCGATGCTCTTCTATGCCGCGCGCATCGTGCGCCATCCGGCGATGCAGAACCCCACCCTGGTGGTGCTCACTGATCGCAACGATCTCGACGACCAGCTGTTCGGCCAGTTCCAGCGCTGTGCCGACATCCTCGGCCAGACGCCCGTGCAGGCCGCCAGTCGCGAACACCTGCGCGAGCTGCTCAACCGGGCCAGTGGCGGCGTGGTGTTCACCACCATCCAGAAGTTCATGCCCGAAAGGGGAGAGGCGATGCCCGAGCTGAGTGCCCGCCAGAACATCGTGGTGATCGCAGATGAAGCGCACCGCAGCCAGTACAGCTTCGGCGGCAAGGTCAACGAGAAAACTGGCGTGATGTCCTACGGCTTCGCCAGTAACCTGCGCGACGCCCTCCCCAACGCCTCCTTCATCGGCTTCACCGGTACGCCGATCGAGCAGACCGACGCCAACACCCGCGCGGTGTTCGGCGATTACATCTCCATCTACGACATCCAGCGCGCCGTGGCCGACAGGGCCACCGTGCCGATCTACTACGAGAGCCGCATCTCCAAGCTCTCCCTGAACGCCGCCGCGCTGCCTGCTCTCGACGCCGAATTCGAGGAGATCACCGAAGGCGAAGAGCAAACCAGCAAGGAAAAACTCAAAACCAAGTGGGCCGCCCTCGAGGCACTGGTGGGCGATCCCAAGCGCCTCGCCCTGGTGGCTGCCGACCTGGTGGCGCATGTGGAGAAGCGCCTGGAGGCGATGGATGGCAAGGCGATGGTCGTCTGCATGAGCCGCCGCATCTGCGTCGATCTCTACAACGCCCTGATCCAGCTGCGGCCCGAGTGGGCGCAAGACACCCTCAAGGTGGTGATGACCGGCAGCGCCGACGACGGCCCCGACTGGCAACCCCACATCCGCAGCAAGGAAGCGCGCCGCCAGCTGGCCAACCGCTTCAAGGACGCCGCCGATCCGTTCAGGATCGTGATCGTGCGTGACATGTGGCTCACGGGCTTCGATGCCCCTTGTCTGCACACCATGTATGCCGACAAGCCGATGCAGGGCCACGGCCTGATGCAGGCCATCGCCCGCGTCAACAGGGTGTTCCGCGACAAGCCCGGCGGCCTGGTGGTGGATTACCTCGGCCTCGCCGATCAGCTCAAGCGCGCCCTGGCCACCTACACCGAAAGCGGCGGCCAAGGCGACCCCACCTTCGACACCGCCCAGGCCAGCGCCGTGATGCTGGAAAAATATGGCATCGCCTCAGATCTCCTCCACGGATTTGACTGGTCGCGCTGGACCAGCGGCACACCCACCGAGCGCCTGCAGCTCCTTCCCGCCGGCCAGGAGTACATCCTTCAGCAGGAGAACGGCAAGCAACGCTGGCAGCAGGTGGTGGCCGAACTCTCCCGCGCCTTCGCCCTCTGCGCCGCCAGCGACGAGGCCACCGCCATCCGCGACGATGTGAGTTTCTTCCAGGCCCTTCAGGCCGCCCTTTCCAAACAATCCAGCAGCACCAGCAAAACGCCGGAGCAGCTCGATGCCGCCATACGCCAGCTGGTGAGCAAGGCCATCACCACTGAAGGCCAGGTGATCGATGTGTTCACGGCCGCCGGACTTCCCAGGCCCGACATCTCCATCCTCAGCGATCAGTTTCTCGCTGAAGTTCGCGGCCTCAAGCACAGGAATGTGGCCGCCGAACTGCTCGAGAAACTCCTGAAAGACGAGCTGAAGGTGCGCTCCAGGCGCAACCTCGTGCAGAGCCAGGTGTTCTCCGAGAAGCTCAAGAAAGCCCTTAACGCTTACCACAACCGCGCCATCACCACGGCCCAGGTGATCGAGGAGCTGATCGCCCTCGCCAAGGAGCTCGATGCCGCCACCAAACGCGGCGAATCCCTCGGCCTCAGCGACGACGAAGTCGCCTTCTACGACGCCCTCGCCGCCAACGACAGCGCCGTGCAGGCCATGGGAGACGCCAAGCTCAAGCTGATCGCCGCCGAGCTGATCACCCAGGTGAAGAAGAGCGTGACGATCGATTGGACCCTGCGCGAAAGCGCCCGGGCCAGGATCCGCGTGATGGTGAAACGCATCCTCAACAAATACGGCTACCCGCCTGATCTGCAGGACGACGCGGTGAAAACTGTTCTGGCCCAGGCGGAGTTGCTCTGTGCCCACTGGGTCTGAGGGACCTCACTCAGGGGAGTTTCAAGCAACCTCGGAGCGCCTGATCGAGCCTGTTATGGGCCCAGGCGCCTCCGGCCAGGGATTCGAGTCGCCGGGAGGCTTCACCGCATGGCTTGGCGCCCGGGCCAGCACAGCTAACCTCGATCCAGCACGGTTGGGTCATGTCCGAGCAGGAACGCCAGCTTCAAGACCTCGAGAGCCGGTTCCCGTCAGTCTCCGGTGAGGCGTTTGCCGCCGCGCGTGCTCAGGTGCTGGCCTCTGGGCAAAGCGTGTTGCAATCCGAAGGCGGCTTCATCGTCCGGGTCTTCCCCGACGGCCGCAAGCAGCGGCTGAAGCCGGTTGAAGCACCCACCCCGGTCGCGCCTGGCACCATCATCACCATCCGGTGATCGCGGCCACACCCAGGCTGCGCGTGTTCGCCGGCCCCAATGGCTCGGGCAAAAGCGTGCTCAAGTCGGTGCTGCCCCCGCCCTTGCTGGGGATGTACCTGAACCCGGATGAGATCGAGGCGAGCATTCGCCAGGTCGGCTTTCTGGATCTGGGTGCCTTTGGTGTCAGCACCACAGCCGCTGAGCTTTTGCCGGCCTTCACGGGCTCGGAGTTGCTGCGATCTGCCGGGTTGCTGGAGCCGGCTCGGCGGTTGTGGTTGGAGAGTGACCGGCTGGTCTTTGCCGGCGTGGTGGTCAATGCCTACTTCGCTTCGGTGGTGGCAGATGTTCTGCGCCAGCACCTGCTGGAGCGCCGGGCCAGCTTCACCTGCGAAACCGTCATGTCCCATCCCGACAAGGTGGCGCTGCTGGAGCAGGCACAACGGCTTGGCTACCGCACCTATCTCTACTTCGTGGCCACTGATGATCCAGTGATCAATGTTTCGCGGGTGCGCAACCGCGTGGGGTTGGGCGGGCATGCTGTACCGGAAGACAAGATCATCAGTCGTTACCACCGCTCGCTGGCGCTTTTGCTGGAGGCCATCAAGCACACAAGCCGGGCCTACATCTTCGACAACTCAACCGACAGCTCCGACCCACAGCTCGCCTGGATCGCAGAAATCACCGATGGCCGGCAACTGGAGCTGAAGTCAGACCGGATCCCCGCCTGGTTCAAGAGGGCGGTGATTGAGAAGATTGCTTGAGCCTGTCATGGACGAGCAGCCCTCCGCAACAGCCATCGGAGCCGAACCGTGCCGTATGGCTGATCCATCCGCCAGTAGTAGGGCCACAGGTAGACCGCGCTCACTCCTGGAACGGTGAGGGCCGATCCATCAGCTCGCGCAGACCCTTCAGGGAGCGTGCCGGCCGCTGGTTGATGCCTTCCCAGGCGTCGAGCGCCTCCTGGTCGAGGCGGAACCCCTCGCGGTCGGCCAGTACCTGCTGGGCGGCCAGGCGCCGATGGCGGGCTCGGGTGCCTGGCGCTTCGCCATGGCCCTGCGCCAACGGCCGCAGCCCGAGGCGTTCGCGGTCGCGTTCCTGGCCAGCCAGCCCGGCAGCCTCTGGCAGCTCCGCTGCGGGCCGATGGCGCTGGAGCGTTTCATCCGGCGCTTCCTGCCCGGGAATCCGCTCTGATCAGGCGTCAGGGAACGGCGTGCTCCAACGGGCTCGCAATCTCGGGAAAAGCCCGCAGCAGTTGGCGATCGGAGCTGATCAGGCGGCTCTGGAGCGCCAGGGCGGCCGCCACGAACTCGCAGTCATAGGCGCTGCAGTCGCTCGCCTCCACCAGCCGGAACACGTCGGCGGAGTCGACCGGCACCTCCCGTCCCTGCAGCAGAGATTCCGCCTGGCCCTGGAGCCTCAGCACCTGCTGGCGCTCCAGCTGCCCCCGCCTCAGGTAGCCGCTGAGCACGCTGCGCAGCTCGCTTCGCCAGAGCACCGGAGCGGCCCATTCAGGGTCGTGCAGCAGCAGCGCCTCAGCCTTCTCGGTCTGGGGGCCTGCCAGCAACAGATAGGCCACCACGTTGGTGTCCACCACGATCATGGGCGGCCTTCGCGCTTGAAGGCATCGATCTGCTCCGGGGTGAATGCCGCTTCCGGTGGCAGGCTCCGGCGCAAGGCCCGGATGGCTTCCAGCCGCTCGGCAGCACTGATCTCCTTCACGGGCAGGGCTGCCTCCAGGCACACGATCGCTTCGCTGTTGAGGCTGCGGCGATGCTGCTGGGCCGACTGCTTCAGACGGCCGTAGAGGTCGTCGGGGAGATTCTTGAGGGTGAGGCTCCTGGCCATCGCCGTTGACGGGACAATGGCAACCATTCTGCAACCGAAATGGTGGCGCTGGAGCCTCACCCAGGCGTCCGGAGGATCCCCTTTCGCCATCGGCCAGCCGTGTCCATCGGCCCTGAGACACCGGTGGCACTTCCCTGTGCAGCCGCCCCAGCCCCTTGGCCACCCGCGCCGTCTATTCCTTCACCGGTTTCCCCGGCGTTTCGGAGCGCCATCTCTACCTCCACCACGACGGCTACCCCACCGGCGCCGCCTGGCGCTTCGCCACGGCCCTGCGCCAGCGGCCGGAGCCTGGGGCGTTCGCGGCCGCGTTCCTGGCCACCCAGCCCGGCGCCGAACCCCTGGCCGCCCCCGAGCAGGCGGCCGATGCCGAGTACCGATACCAGGTGCAGCTGCTGGGCGGCGACGCGGCCCCGCTCCAGGTGCAGGCCTGGCGGCGGCTGCCGGGTGGCACCCTCTGGCAGCTCCGCTGCGGACCGATGGCCCTGGAGCTGTTCATCCGGCGCTTCATGCCCGGGGATCCGCTTTGATCCGGCGGCATGGACCTCCAACCGTACAGTAACGCGTACATATCCGAAGAGAAGCCGATGGACGCCATCACCTACACCACGGCCCGCGCCAACCTGGCGCAGACCATGAACCGGGTTTGCGCCGACCATGAGCCGCTGATCATTACCCGCAACGGGCAGCAATCCGTGGTGATGATGTCCCTGGAGGACTTCAATGCCCTTGAGGAAACCGCCTACCTCCTGCGGGTCCCCGAAAACGCCAGGCGTCTGCTTGAGGCGACGGCCAGCCTGGAAGCCGGCCAGGGCCAGGAGCGGAGCCTCAGCGAATGAGGCTGATCTTCGCTGAGCAGGCCTGGCAGGACTACCTCCACTGGCAGCAAACCGACAAGGTCCTGCTCAAGCGCATCAATACCCTGATCAAGGAAACCACCCGTACGCCGTTTGCAGGAACCGGCAAGCCAGAAGCCCTGCAACACGCCCTTTCTGGCTACTGGTCTCGCCGCATCAATGACGAGCACCGCATGGTCTACAAGGCCGACGGTGATGCCCTCCTGCTGGCTCAGCTTCGTTATCACTACTGATCGCCTGGGGGCGAACGGAGTTGGCCGCGCCCTCACCCCCCCCCGCTTCAGGAAGCGCCAGAGCTGTCCCGGCCAGTTGCCCGGCAAATCGCCCTGGCGCAGGGCGGGACTGGCCATCGAGGCCAGCAGCGGCACGCCCCCCAGCCGCAGGCTGGCGCCCACGTGCACCAGCACGGTCAGGCCGATCAACAGCCAACCCAGCAGGTGCAGGCCATACACCACATGGTGCAGCTGGCCGTCCCTCAGCCAGTCCTCCTCCATCAACTTGCCGCTGCCCATCGCCAGGGCCAGGGCCGCCAGGGTCAGGCTGTTGGTCGCCCGCCGCAGCCGTGAGCGGCCCAGGGTGAAGGCATAGGCCACGAAGGGCAGGGCCAGCACCAGCAGCCCAACGCCCATCTGGCCGTGCAGGTCGATCCAGTCGCCGCCCGGGGTGAACGGCAGCCGCCCCCAGCGGCCGTCGTAGCGGCTGTAGACGATCAGGCCGCTCAGCCAGCAACCCAGCACCAGCATGGCCGTGACGCCATGGAGCAGCCGCAGCAGGGAGGGTTGGTAGGGGGGGCGCGCCAATCGGGACAGAAGACGGCCGGAGTCAGCCTCAGCGTGTCATGGCGGGGCGCGAGGACGCCACCAGCCCACGCTTGATCAACGGTTGCAGATCGGCGATGCGCAGGCCACCCGCCACGTCTTCGACGGTGCCCTTGTTGCGCAGTTTGGTGAGGGTGCGGGACGCCGTCTCCCGTGCCAGGCCGGCCAGCAGACCCAGTTCCCGCTGGGCGAGGGTCGGCACCGTGGCCTGTGGGTCTCCCGCAGACGAGCTGCGCTGGGCGAGATAGGCCAGCGCATTCAGCAGGCGCGTGCTGGCATCGCTGTCCTGAATGGCAAACCGCTGGTTGAGGTCCCGCAGGCGCGACGCCTCCAGCCTGGCCAGGGCCAGGGCGAAACCGGCCTCTTGCCGAAGCAGAGCCTCGAACGGCTCTTCACGCAGTTTCACCACCGTGACCGGGGTGAGGGCCACCACATCGGCCGAGCGCGCCGAGTGGGCGAGGGCGGCCATCTCACCAAAGAGGCATCCGGGCCCGAGGACCGCCAGGACCACCTCAACGCCATCGGTGGTGTGGGTCCGCACCTTGGCCATCCCGGCGGTGATCACGAACAGGGATCCCCCCCAGTCCTGCTCCATCACGAGCACCTGGTCGGAACCATGGCGGCTTTCCAGATGGCGATCCAGCAGCTGCCCGCACTGCCCGGCCGTGAGCGAGGCAAACAACGGCAGGGCCTGGAGTGCTTCGGCCGTGAACGCATCCATGCTCCGAACAATACGTTTGCCGGATGACTCCCCAGCGGCGGATGGCACTGAATCTTGTTCTTTCTCAGCAGAATCCCTCGGGTCGGAGTATCCCCGCCCGAGGGTGAAGGTGGGGCTGGCCGGGGCGCTCACCGTTTCATGCCGAGCAGCCAGTCGGAGGTTTTGCTCGGGGAGGGATGGACCATCGGCCGTCCTTTCGCCACGCTCGAGCCGCTGCTGACTCCGGCGGTCTTGGGGAAGGGGCCCTGGCGACGGGGCCCGTCCTCCGCACTCCTGGCGATCGAGGGTTTCACCCCACTGATCGGGACAGCCATGGCCGGGGCGAGGCTGATCACGGTCGCGCCGACGATGACTGCGGCGCCAAGGGTGGCGCCAACGATGGCAGCGCGAAAGGAAGTGAGAGGTTTCATGGGCCTGGGGGAGAGGGGGAGGCGTTGGATTCGCCTGTCGTTTCACTCTCCGATTCCTGGATCGATAGGGTGTTGAGCTGGGTCAACCGGGGCCTTGAGATTGCGCAAGCCCGGGTGTGATCCGGATCACTCGCTCCCAAGGACTCCCGCCGCTGGACGGACAACAGAATGGGCCCGGAGGAGTCCGGGCCCGATAGGAGTTCAGTGAGTTGTCGGCTGGATGGGGTTCAAAGCCCCACTAACCGATCGACGGTGCGCTGAGAGCCACGGGGGTGCCCGATGTGGCCGCCAGATCAAGGGGGAAATTGTGCACGTTGCGCTCGTGCATCGCCTCGATGCCCAGGCCGCCTCGGTTGAGGATGTCGGCCCAGGTGTCGAGCACCCGCCCCTGGTGGTCAAGGATCGAGTGGTTGAAGTTCAGCCCGTTGAGGTTGAACGAGAAGCTCACCACCGCCAGGGCCGCGAACCAGATGCCCACCACCGGCCAGGCGGCCAGGAAGAAGTGGAGGCTGCGGCTGTTGTTGAAGGAGGCGTACTGGAAGATCAGCCGGCCGAAGTAGCCGTGGGCGGCCACGATGTTGTAGGTCTCCTCTTCCTGGCCAAACTTGTAGCCCCTGTTCTGGGATTCGGTTTCGGTGGTTTCCCGCACCAGGGAGCTGGTGACGAGCGAACCATGCATGGCAGAGAACAGGGCACCGCCGAAGATGCCCGCCACGCCGAGCATGTGGAAGGGGTGCATGAGCACGTTGTGCTCCGCCTGCAGCACCAGCATGAAGTTGAAGGTGCCGGAGATCCCCAGGGGCATGGCATCGGAGAAGGAACCCTGGCCGATGGCATAGATGAGCAGCACGGCGGTGGCGGCGGCCACCGGGGCCGAGTAGGCCACGGCGATCCAGGGGCGCATTCCCAGGCGGTAGCTCAGTTCCCACTCCCGGCCCATCCAGCAGAAGATGCCGATCAGGAAGTGGAAAATGATCAGCTGGTAGGGGCCGCCGTTGTAGAGCCACTCGTCGAGGCTGGCGGCTTCCCAGATGGGGTAGAAATGCAGGCCGATCGCATTGGAGCTGGGCACTACGGCGGCGGTGATGATGTTGTTGCCGTAGAGCAGGCCGCCGGAGACGGGCTCGCGGATGCCGTCGATGTCGACGGGCGGGGCGCCGATGAAGGCGATCACAAAGCAGACGGTGGCCGTGAGCAGGGTGGGGATCATCAGCACACCGAACCAGCCCACGTAGAGGCGGTTCTCGGTGCTGGTGACCCAGCTTTTGAAGCGATCCCAGGGATGGATCCCGGAACGCGACAGGTTGGTGATGGTCATGGCAGGACATCCGAAGATGGATAGACCGGGAGGGACGGGCGGTGTCACCGCCTTGCGGCCATACCGCTTGCTACTCCCAGACCATAAAACGATAACGTTGAATC
Organism: uncultured cyanobacterium; assembly: GCA_903917565.1. Lineage (GTDB taxonomy): Bacteria > Cyanobacteriota > Cyanobacteriia > PCC-6307 > Cyanobiaceae > Cyanobium. The sequence continues at coordinate 20,435 of CAIXBB010000016.1, forward strand.
CCCTGGGACCGGGGCTCCTGCCATGCCTGCTTCTGCTCAACCTGTTTCGGGCCCTTCAGCCACCCGAAGGCGCCCGTGGGCCTCAAGGCTGGTGCCCCTGCTCCTGGGGCTGCTGCTGGTGCTGACCCTGGCGCCCGGCCTGGCCCGCGCCGCAGAAGGCGCGCGCTGGAGCGTGCGGGACCAGGATGACAATCGCTGGTCGCTGCGGATCTTCGCCCAGCCCGATCCCGCCTACCCCAGCGGCGATCGCCTGCGCCTCAGCGCCCTCACCCCGGGGATCGCCGTCGACCATGCCAGGCCCCTGCTGATCAGCGATGGCACGGGTGGCGCCTGGACCCTGGCCAACCGCAGCGAGGAGCTGGTGGCCCCTGGAGGCGGCGCCCTGCCGGAGGGGTCGGCCCAGTTCGACATGGCCGACCTGCTGCCCCGCCCCAGTGAGGCCCTGCCCCTGGCGCTCACCCTGCCCCTGAGCGGAGAGGCGTCGGCGCTGCTGGTGCTCGGTCCCGCGGAAACAGAAGCGCTGCACGGCCTGCGCAACCCTGCTGCCACGGCTCAGGAGGGGTGAGGTCTGGGGAGCACCGTGATGGAGCCATTGTTTTCCAGAATGGCCACGTGCACGTTGTCAACGGCGGTGCAGCCTGCCGATCGGATCGCCGCATCCAGTTCATTTCTGGTCAGCTGCGAACGCCGCAGCACATCGCCATAGACCCTGCCGTTGTGGACCAGCACCTGAGGTCGACCCTCCACGAACCTCTCGATGGCTTTGCTGGAAATTGTCGCCGCCCCAACGAGATGGTTCAGGGCAACCAGAGTCACGGCGGAAATCAGGCCGCCGACCAGCGAGTTGTCGCCGCCATTCATGGAGTTCTGTACGGCGTTCGAGAGGATCAGCAGCAGCACCAGATCAAAGGTGGCGAGCTGGCCGACCTGGCGCTTCCCCGTCAGCCGCAGGAGCAGCAGCAGAAACAGATAAACAACGGCACCACGGAAGACGAACTCCCAGATGGGGATGGAAAGATGCGCCATGGAAGCACTGTCATCGGCCGATGCGGATGCTGCGCAGCGAATCCATCAGGCCAAGAATGTTCAGCAGCCAGACCACGACCGCCACGACGACGACAATGTTCAGGATGCGTTTGATCTTGCCATCCATCGGGATGTAGTTGTTGACGAGCCACAGCAGCACTCCAACAACAATCAGGGTGATGATCAGTGAAATCAGGGACATGAAGGGGCCTCTTCAGGAATCACGGCGAAAGGGTTGATGCAATTGGAAGATTGTGTCATGGGAGGCCTGAAAAGGCCTTTCGCAGCCCATCTGCCGCAGATTTGCGTTTCACGCGCGCCTGTTCGGAAGGTGGGCTCACGATGCTGGTGGACCCCTTTTCGCTGGACCCATGTCGGATTGCTTTGGGGACTATCTGCGCACAATCGGTCGCATTCCCCTGTTGACACCTTCAGAAGAACTGCATCTCGGCGCTCAGGTCCAGGACTGGCGTTCCCTCCCGGCTCCGGGCCCTGGCCAGGAACGGCGGGGGCGACGGGCTTTGGCGCGCATGGTGACGGGCAATCTGCGCCTGGTGGTGTCCCTCTGCAAGCAGCAGCACCACCGCATCCGTCTGATGCATCTGGATCCGATGGATGTGGTGCAGGCCGGAAATCTTGGCCTGATCCGTGCCGTGGAGCTTTTCCTGCCCGAGCGGGGCTGCAGATTTTCCACCTACGGCTCCTGGTGGATCCGCCAGTCGGTGCACCGCCATCTCCAGGAGACGACGGGGCTGATCCGGGTACCGCCCCAGATGGCGGCCCTGGCCCGCAAGGTTCACGCGCTTCGCACGGCCTCGCCTCAGCCCCTGACGTTGGCAGCGATCGGTTCCGAGTTGGGCGAGAGCGTCAAACGGCTGGAGACCGTGCTTCAGGCCTCCCATGACCTGCAGACCCTCTCCCTCGATCAGGCGTTGGGCAGTTCCGATGGGGAGGTGAGTTTGACTGATCTGATCGGTGATCCCAGCGAGCCCGGCCTTCAGGACGATTACCAGTGGCTCCACAGTGAACTCACCCAGCTGAACCCCACCGAACGCCAGGTGCTGCGCCTTCGTTATGCCGACGACGGTTCCCCGTCGCTGGCCCAGATCGGCAAGTGCATCGGGATGTCCAAGCACAAGGTGCAGCATCTGGAGCGAAAGGCGTTGCTCAAGTTGCGGCAACGCCTGGCGAAGGTCCTCTGATCCCTGGAATCGCCTCATTCTCATACGGTCCGACCGCTGAGCAGCCGGGAGACAATGACGATCAAGGCGATGACCAGGAGAAGATGGATGAAGCCGCCCATGGTGTAGGACGTCACCAGTCCAAGCACCCAGAGAATCACCAGAATGACGGCGATTGATTCCAGCATTGGGGTCTCCTTTCGATGGGGATGAATGGATCGGATTGGCGCTTAATTGATCTTGTCCGCCAGCTTGTCGGAGGCATCACCGGCCTTGCGGGCGGCCGCCTTGGCGCCGTCCTTCACGGCTTCAGTCGCGTTCATGGCGGAGGCTTGCATCTGCTTGGCCTTGCCCTTGACCTGGTGGCCTGGATCGCCGGTGATTTCGCCGTAGGCGGATTCCAGCTTGCCTTCGGTTTCCTTGGCTTTGGCAGTCATCTTGTCGGACATGGTGGCGATGGCGATGGGAGTGATGGAGGAGGCAGGGCTGGCCATGGCCGTAGCTGGCCATTGGATCATCAGGGAGACAACCAGGGCGGCCATGGAGGCCAGAGAGAGCAGGCGTCTTCGGAGGCGAATTCTCATCAGGTCTTCCTTCAAGAGGGTGCACTCCTTCTCTAGGGAGCTTTGGGCTCTGCGAAGACGTCTGTTTTCGCCACCTGGGCCCGCAGGATGCAGCGTCCGTCGCTTGTTCAGTGGTGTCAGGCTGTCTGGGCTCTGTAGCGATTCATTTCTCTTTTGCTGCACTCTGCTTCGCTTCTGCCATAAGCAGCCAGATCCGCTTGCAGGCCGCCATGAACACCACCCGCCTGGAGGCCTTCAGTGACGGCGTCCTGGCCATTGTCATCACGATCATGGTGCTGGAGATCAAGGTGCCCCACAACACAGAACCGGCGGCCCTGGTACCCCTGATCCCTGTCTTCCTGAGTTATCTCCTGAGCTTTGTCTATATCGGCATCTACTGGAACAACCACCACCACATGCTGCACACGCTGCAGCACGTCAGCGGCCCTGTCCTGCTGGCCAACCTGCATCTGTTGTTCTGGTTGTCGCTGGTGCCATTCGCCACGGGCTGGATGGGCCAGAACCACCGGGCGATCGCGCCGGCGGCCCTCTATGGGGCGGTCATGGTCATGGCGGCGGTGGCCTACTTCATCCTCCAGGGGCGGATCATCCCCAGCCAGGGCAGCGACTCCCTGCTGCGCCGCGCCGTGGGTCGCGACTGGAAGGGGCACACCTCCCTGACGCTTTACCTGGTGGCGATGCTGGCGAGCCTGCGCTCCCCGGGCCTCGCCCAGGCGCTCTATGCCCTGGTGGCCCTGATGTGGCTGATCCCGGATCGGCGCATCGAGCGGGTCCTGTCCGACTAGGCGCTCAGGATCCCCACCCGCTCCGCTTCGCCGAACCGGGCGGCCTGCTCCAGCAGGCGCCGTTCCTCCTCATCGGCCCGGGTGCAGGCGAAGCCGTAGCGGGCCCGCACCCGCTCGGAGGCCTGCCGCAGCGCCAGGGTTCCCTTGGCCCGCAGCTCCGCCACCGTCATGGTCTGGCCCGGGGCGAGATGCTCGAGGATCACCGTTGAAGGGGAATAGAGGCGGCTCCTGCCCCCATCCGGCCATTCCAGAGTCAGCTCCACTTCCGGCATGGCACCCCCACCACCCAGCGAAGCTATTGTGCGCCGTGGCCGCTCCGCCTGCGGTGGCGATCACAACAGCGCCCCGAAGCCCGTGAGCGGCGCCTCTTCCCGCCAGATCTCCTCCTGCCGGCCCTGCTTCACCAGCACCAGCCGCTGCTCGGAGGTGAAGGTGCCCACCCGCTGCAGCAGCAAGCCACCGCAGCTGCTGACCCGTTCGGCCAGCCGGCACTCCTGATCGGGCCGGGCGGCCAGCAGGAAGCCGAAGCTGGGAAAGCAGCTGAGCCAGGGTTCGAGCGCCACCCCGGCGGGGGGCCGGATCGCGGCCAGATCGAGACACAGGCCGCAGCCGGCCGCCTCGCAGAACATGGCGGCGGTGCCCACCAGGCCGCCCATGCTGATGTCCTTGGCAGCATGGACACTGGCGTCGGCCGCCAGGGCGGCCATCAGGGCCAGCTGGCGCCGCAGCCGGGCGGGGTCGGCGCCGGTGGCCGCATCCCAGCAGAGGGAATCGCCGCGGAAGTCGCCATTGGGGTCGATCAGCAGGTGGCAATGGTCGCCGGCTCGGGCGGCGCGGGCCGAGAGCACCGGGCCAGCCGCCATGCCCAGCACCGCCACCGCCAGGGCGTCGTAGGGGCTCTGCAGGTTGGTGTGGCCCCCCACCACCGGTACGGCGAACACCTCCGAGGCCCGGCGCAGGCCCGCCAGCACCTCCGCCCCATGGGCGGCGCTGCGGCACCAGAGGCTGTTCACCACCGCGATCGGCGTGCCGCCCATGGCGGCGATGTCGCTGAGGTTCACCAGCACGCCGCACCAGCCGGCGAACCATGGGTCGCCTGTCACCAGGGCCGGGTGCAGGCCCTCGCAGGCCAGCAGCAGCGGCGCGGCCACCGGCGGCAGCAGGGCGGCATCGTCGCCGAGGGCGGCGGCGGGGCCCAGCTCGGGGAAGGGCTGGTGGGGAAAGGCCGCCGCCGGTGCCTGGATGTCGGTCTTGCCGGTGAGGCCGCTGAGCTGGCGCAGCCTGCCGGCCAGGGCCGCCAGGGGCAGATCCTGCGCCTCAGCGCTGCTCACGCCACCGCTGCCGGGGGCACCGGAAGGGGCCGCCGCTCGAAGGCCGGCTGGTAGTAGGAGAGGTCGGCCTCCATCAGGTGGTGGGGCAGACCGCGGATCTCCAGCGCCTCGATCGAGGCCCAGTGCAGGCGCTGGAAGAAGCGCACATTCTGGAGCTGCACCGTGGCCAGGAAGCGATCGCAGCCCCAGCCGTGGGCGGTGGTGACCGCCTTCCAGATCAGGCCCTTGCCGATCTGGTTGTGGCGGCGGTGGTCGCCGTGCACCCCCAGCCGGCCGCCGTACCAGAGGCGGGGCCGTTCCTCCAGGATCCGCACCACCCCCACCACACCGCTGCCACTGATGGCGCTGTGGTCGAGGGCGGCGATGGCATAGGCGTGGACATCCTTGTCGTCACGGTCGGTGGCTTCGAACAGGTGCTGTTCCTGGCAGAAGATGGCGCTGCGCAGCTGCCAGTAGCCCTCCTCCAGCGGCGTGCCGCCCCGCAGCAGATGGAAGGAGAAGCGCTGGGAGCTGGCCGTGGGCGAAAGGTGGAAGTCGTCGGCCTCGATGGCCACCCCCCGCCGCACCGAGGGGGTGAAGGCGGCGGCACCGCTGCTGGAACTGCGGCCGATGTCGTGGCTGGAGGGGTCGATGAAGAACATGGCGGCGTTCAGGGGCTGGCTTCGAACAGGGAGAGGGCCGAGCAGGCGCCGCACTTGGCGCAGCCGGCCGCCATGGCCTCGGACCTGAGGTCGGAGGCCCGCAAGCGGTCGCCCACCGCCGTGTACACCGCCACCATGAAGTCGGTGGAGGGGGCGGGATGGGCCTCCAGGGGGGTGCCGGCGATCGGCACGAAGGGCACCACGAAGGGGTAGACGCCCAGGGCGATCAGCCGTTCGCTCACGGCGATCAGCGAGGCGGCGCTGTCTCCAAGGCCGGCGAGCAGGTAGGTGGACACCTGGCCGCGGCCGAACACCGCCACCGCCGCGGCGAAGGCCTCCATGTAGCGCTCCAGCCCCAGCTCCGACTTGCCCGGCAGGATCCGCCGCCGCACCTCGTCTTCCACCACCTCCAGGTGCATGCCCAGGCTGTCCACGCCGGCCCCCTTCATGCGGCTGTACCAGGCGGGGTCGTCCGGGGGCTCGCACTGGGCCTGAATCGGCAGGTCCACCCGGGCCTTGACGGCGGCGGCGGTCTCGGCCATCAGCCGGGCGCCCCTGTCGTCGCTGTTGGGGGTGCCGGTGGTGAGCACCAGCTGGCGCACGCCATCGAGGCGCACCGCCGCCTCGGCCACCTCGGCCACCTGGTCCGGCGTCTTTCGCACGAGGGTGCGGCCATCCTCCAGCGACTGCTCGATGGCGCAGAACTGGCACGACTGGCGGCGGTCGCGGAAGCGGATGCAGGTCTGCAGGAGCGTGGTGGCCAGCACGTCCCGGCCGTGCAGCAGGGCGATCGAGCGGTAGGGGATGCCCTCGGCGGTGGCCAGGCCGTAGAAGCGCGGCTCGGGCGGGGTCTCCACGGCCAGGGCCCCAGTGTCGCCGCCGGCCCCTGTGGCGTCGCTCACCTGCAGACCGCCTTCGGCGGTGGTGTCCAGCCGGTAGGGCGAGGTGCCGGCGACGGCGTTGTAGACGGGCACCATCACGGTGGTGCCATCGATGCTGAGGGCGCGGTGATCCGAGGGGCCGGCTCCGCCGCGGCGGCCGGGGTTGCCGGGTACCGCCGGATCGACCACCCCGTGCACCTGCAGTTCGGTGAGCGTTCGGCCCAGGGCGCGGCGATCGTGCTCAGCCATGGTGCAGTTCCTCCAGCACCGGCAGGCTCAGGGGGGCTTCACCACCACCGCTGCGGCCGGCTTCGGCGGGTTCGATGGGGCGTTCCTGCAGCTGGCGGGCGGGGCTGCGGTCAATCAGCAGCCTCAGCAGGTCGGGGCGGCTGTAGTGGCCCACGCTGTCCATCATTCGCTTGCGTTTGGTGATCAGGGCCAGGTCGAGTTCGGCGATGGCCAGGCCCTCACCATCGGGCAGGGGGCCGGCCAGGTACCGGCCTTCCGGGCTGATCACCGCCGTGTGGCAGCCCCCCTGGCAGGCGTTCTGCAGCACCGGATCGGGCGTGATCCGCTCGATGTCCTCCGGATCCAGCCAGGCGGTGGAGGACACCACGAAGCAGCCGGCCTCGAGGGCGTGGTGGCGCAGGGTCACGGCGGTCTGCTCGGCGAAGATCGGCCCCACCAGGGAGCCGGGGAACTGGGCGCAGTGGATCTCCTCCCCCTGGGCCATCAGGCTGAAGCGGGCCAGGGGGTTGTAGTGCTCCCAGCAGGCCAGGGCGCCGATGCGGCCCAGGGCGGTGGGCACCACCTGCAGGCCGGCCCCATCGCCCTGGCCCCACACCATCCGCTCGTGATAGGTGGGTGTGAGCTTGCGGCGCTTCAGCACCAGTTCGCCGGCCGCATCGATCAGCAGCTGGGCGTTGTACAGGCTGCCCCCGTCGCGCTCGTTGATGCCCAGCAGCACGTGCAGGCCCAGCTGGCGGGCGGCGGCGGAAATGCTGCCCAGGGCAGGCCCCGGCACCGTCACCGCCTGCTCGTAGAGCTTCAGGTGAGACTTTCCCATCAGCGCCGCCGGCTCCACGAAGGAGAAGTAGGGGTAGTAGGGAAGGAACGTCTCGGGGAAGACGATCAGCTCCACCCCGGCCGCGGCGGCCACCTCCATGGCGGCGAGCACCCGTGCCACCGAGCCATCCAGGCTGAAGAGCACCGGACGGATCTGGGCGGCGGCGACGGTGATCGTGGCGGGCATTCAGAGGGTCCAGGTGTCGAGGATGAAGGCCCCCTCCTTGCGGTGCAGAAGAATGATGTCGAGCACATCGAGGGGATTAACGGGGATGATCCCGGGGATCAGGGCGCCTTCGCCGTGGCCGTAGAGGGCCTGCAGGGCGAAGCGGCAGGCGTAGACCTTGCCGCCCTGGTCCAGGAACTTCTGAATGCGGGCGCCGAAGTTGAGGTGGCCGTCGAAGGCGGCGTCGCCCAGCTTGGGAAAGCCCCGCTGCAGGCCCAGGGTCACGCCGGGTCCGTAGAGCAGGATCGAGGTCTCGAAGCCCTTGTTGACCAGGCGGCTGGCCTGCAGCAGGTTCACCAGGCCGATGGAGCCCTCGAAGGCCACGGTGTGGAAGGTGACCAGGGCCTTCTCACCCGGTTCGGCCTTGACGTCGGGGAAGACTTTCTCCTCGTAATCGACGAGGAAATCGCCCGTCTGGTTGGCGGGACGGCTGACCTGGGGCATGGGAGGACGCGGACGGTGGAATCGGCTTGGGGACCGTGCCACGGATGAACTTTTGTTCTGTGTCGCCGATGCCACCGAATGCCCCCTCTCGCCCATGGGCATCGGCCGGGCGATCCGTGCCGGTCGTTACAGGGCGTATCCCGATGCGCGGTCAGCATCGTCCCCGTTAGCGACCAGTGGGGAACGGTGGCAAGCGGTTCGCAGGCGCTGCAGCGTCATCCGGTGGTGGTAGTGGGGGGCGGTCAGGCGGGCCTGTCGGTGGCCCACTGCCTGCAGAAGCGGGGGCTGCGTCCCCTGGTGCTGGAGCGCCACCGCATCGGCCACGCCTGGGCGCGCCAGCGCTGGGAGTCCTTCTGCCTGGTCACCCCCAACTGGCAGTGCCGCCTGCCCGATTTCCCCTATGACGGCGACGATCCCGAGGGCTTCATGGGCCGCGAGGAGATCGTCCGCTACGTGCAGCGCTTCGCCGACCACATCCAGGTGCCGGTGCGTGAAGGCGTGGCGGTGCGGCGTCTGCAGGCGTGTGGTTCCGGATTCCGCCTGAGCACCGACGAGGGCGACATCGAGGCGGATCAGGTGGTGCTGGCCACCGGCGGTTACCACCGTCCGAACCGCCATCCCCTCGCCGCCCGCCTTCCCGAGCGGATCCTGCAGATCGATGCCCGCGACTACGACAGCCCCGCAACGCTGCCCGCCGGATCGGTGCTGGTGGTGGGCAGTGGCCAGTCGGGCTGCCAGATCGCCGAGGACCTGCACCTGGGCGGCCGCCGGGTGCACCTGAGCGTCGGCAGCGCCCCCCGCTCCCCCCGCCGTTACCGCGGCCGCGACGTGGTCGACTGGCTCGATCGCATGGGCTACTACGCCATGCCGATCGACCAGCACGCCGACCCCCGGGCGGTGCGGGGCAAGACCAACCACTACCTCACCGGCCGCGACGGTGGCCGGGAGATCGACCTGCGCCGCCGCGCCCTCGAAGGGATGGTGCTCCATGGCCGCCTGGATCACCTCGGTCACGGGCGCATCACCTTCGCCGCTGACCTGGCCGCCAACCTCGACGGGGCCGACGCGGTGCACAGCCGCATCTGCCGCAGCATCGACGACCACATCGCCGCCCAGGGCCTCAGCGCCCCGGAGGAGCCCCCCTACGTCCCCTGCTGGTCACCACCGCCCGGTCCATCCGAGCCCCTCGACCTGGCCGTTGAGCCGCTGGCGGCGGTGATCTGGTGCACGGGGTACCACCCGGATTTCACCTGGGTGGAGGTGCCGGTGTTCGATGGCGCCGGCCATCCGGCCCATGAGCGGGGGATCACCCAGGTGCCGGGGCTTTATGTCCTCGGCCTGCCCTGGCTGCACACCTGGGGCTCGGCCCGCTTCTGCGGGGTGGCCGAGGATGCCGAGTACCTGGCGGAGGCGATCCGCCTGCGCGCCTCCCGCCAGGCCAGCAGCCAGGAGCGGCTGGAGTGCACCGCCCTGCTGGGCACCTGAGCCTCAGGGCACCAGGGCCGACCACGTGAAGGCCAGGCCGATGCCCATCAGCAGGCCGGCGGTGAGGCTGATCGCGCCGCTGGAAGCGCGCTGGCCCCAGCGACGCACGGCGGTGAGGGCCACGGCCAGCAGGGCGGCCTGGCTCGCCAGCAGGCCGAGCAGATAGAAGGCGATCGGGGTGGGCTCCCAGCCGATCACCGAACCGCTCAGGGCATAGCCATGCAGCAGGAAGGCCGGCACCAGCAACGCCGCCGGCAGCCGGCGGGCCAGCACCAGGCCGGTGAGGGCCACCGAGAGGGCCACCAGGGGTTCCACCAGGGTCAGCCCCGGCAGGGCCAGCCCCAGGGCATTGCCGATCAGCCCGCAGCCCAGCAGGGCCAGCACCCAGCGGAAGGGACGCACGATGCCCACCAGGCCGATGGCGAGCAGGAACAGCAGGTGGTCGGGGCCGAGGATCGGATGCAGCAGCCCGCTGATCAGCCCGGAGACGGGGCCCGGCGTCATGTGGAAGAAGCCCATCAGGTGGTGGGCCGAGGCGGGAGCCGCCAGCAGCAGCGGCAGCAGAAGCAGCAGGGGCAGGGCAGCCGTGGCGCCTCGCAAGGCGCCTCTGGTGGGCAGGGTCATGGGGATTCTCCGGTCCGCGCCGGCAGGGATGGGGATGGGGCGATGGTGAGCGTTCTGACTGAGGACGCCGCGGCCAGGGGCCTTGGTTTCCATCACAGCTGCGGGACAGCGGCGGACTTGGGCAACCCCTCACCGCCTTTCCTCCTTGCGTCCTCCCCGTGAAGGGGAGGAACCACCTCTGCGCCATCCTCCCCCCTTCCAGCTCAGAAGCTGCGGTCATCGGGCGGCAACGTCACCGGCTGCGGTCAGAATGGTGGAACGGTTCCCGGGGTTCACTCCCGGGAGGAAACGAGGAAAGTCCGGTGCACGGCAGGGTTCGCCCTCCCGTCATTCCGGCGCTGTCCCGCAGCTGTGATGGGGTCACCCTCAGCCAGAACGCTCGCCGTGAACCCTTCCTTCAAGCCCGGCGCGGACCGGGAACCTCGATGACCCACTTCTCCAGCCTTCGCTCCTGGTCCCTGCTGGGGGCCGCGGCCGCCCTCGGTTTCGTGCTGATCGGCCAGCCGGCCCAGGCCCACGGCTTCGCCCACGGCGGCCTCAGCTCCGGCTTCCTGCATCCGATCACCGGTGTCGATCACCTCCTGCTGCTGATCGGCGTCGGTGCCGCGGCCTCCTATGTGTCGGCGCAGCTGCTGCTCTGGGCCCTGGCCGGTGCGGTGCTGGGGGCGGTGGGCGGAGCCCTTGGCGCCAGCCTCCCCTTCGCCGAAGCTCTAGCCGCCCTGGCGGTCACGGCCGTGGCCCTGCTGATCCTCCGTTCCCACCAGAGCGCCGGTCTGCCCCGGCTGGGTGTCGCCGGCGGCCTGGTGGCTGGCGCCGTGGCGCTGCACGCGTTGCTGCACGGTGTCGAAGCCCCTTCCGACCACTCCGCCCTGGCCTGGTGGCTGGGGGCCTTCGGGGCCTCGGTGCTGGTGAGCGGTGGTTCCTTCCTGCTGATGCGGCGGCTGCCCCTGGTCTGGACCTTCAGGCTGGCCATGCTGCTCGCCCTGCTCGGGGGCGTGCTGGCCCTGGGGCCGATCGGCCTGCTGGCCCGTTAGTGCCGCGGCCCTTCGACTGGTGATGATGTCCAGGGCCTGGGATGGGCGAGCATGTCTCTCACATGGGCACCGATAACGGCGGCTCCGATCTGGCTGGCATGATTCGTCAAATGATTGCCATCCTCATAGACAAGGTCATGCCCGAGATAAGCGCCACATATCAAGTTTGTTTCACAGTATAACTTCCTCAATGAGAGATAAGCGCTATTTGGATGGTTTTTCAGAGCTCTCCTGGAGATTTCGTCCAGACCAGCCTGCTCTTTGTTGATGCTGGCGAGAGACCTCTGACATGAGGCAGGTGGGAAGGGCCTCCATGGACTTTTCACACAGAAGAGTGGTGTGGACGTCTTGAGTTCGCCGACATCATCCAAAAGGATGAGATAGACATGGCGCTGGGCTGACCGATGGGCCAACCTTTCCAGCGCCTCGGCCTGATGGGGGAAGCGACGTTTCTCTTCCCAACGGTGGCCAACGATCAATACATCGCCCGCTTGCACATTCCTGTCCAGTATTCTATCTACCAAATCCACGTAATCGGCGCAGTTGACTCGCCCTGAAAGTTCGTGAATGCCGATATCGCGCTTGTCGATCACCCCGCAGGCCCAGCCTACATTGAAGTTCCGGACATCCATGGCCGGAAGGGCCCTGGCGATGGCATTGACGTAATGACCGGCATGGGAGTCGCCCAGGATAATCACCTTCGGCTTCAGTTTGGTGCCGGATCCATTCGGTAGGCATCGATTGAACAGTTCCTGTGTCACACGGTTCGCGGCTGTGCACCTGTGCCGTTGGTCCGGGCCTTGACTGGCATTGGCTGCGGCGTTGATGTTGGTGGTAAGCAAGGGCGAAAAGTGTCGATCCAGAGACAGGAATCCTGCCCCCCTGGCCACTCCGGCCATCAGCCCCGCTGCCCCCAGCAGGGCTGCGCCTGCATAGGCGATGGTGGCCCAAGCCCACTTCGACCAGCGTGCCTGGCGAAGCGGTTGCTCCAGCCATCGGTGGCTGGCGATCGCCAGGGCCAGCATCAGGGCCAGCTGGATCGGGGCCGACCAGAGGTGGATCCCGATGGTCCATCGGCTCAGGCAGAGGACGGTCCAGTGCCAGAGGTAAAGCGAATAGGAGATCAGACCCAGTCGCACCATCCCAGTTCGGCAGAGCAGGACCTGGCAAGCCGTATTGGTCCGCAGGCTGGCGATGAGCAGGCTGGTCAGCAACACCACGGTCGTGGTGTTCCGCACGGTGGTGTAGGGGAGGTGGGGGCTGAACAGGGCCGCCAGCAGCAGGGCCAGCACCGGTAAGGGGGGCAGGCGTTGGAGGAACCCCTTGAGACGAGCACGTTGAAGCAGCAGGAAGATCAGGGAGCCGGCAGCGAGTTCCCAGAAGCGGGCCGGCATCAGGAAGAAAGCGCTCACCGGCTGCCCATGGCCGATCAGCCAGTGGAACATCAGCCAGGACATCAAGGCCAGTGGGGAGATGAGCAGGAAAAGTTTTCTTTGGCCCCCGATCCGAGCTCTGCCAAAGCCGCTGAACCAGATGAGGAAAGGGAAAAGCAGGTAGAACTGCTCCTCAACCCCAAGAGACCAGGTATGGGTGAAGATATTGAGGTCGGTTGTTTCTGCGAAGTAATCGATGGATTGATGCAGTAGAAAGAGATTGGAAAGGCCAAAAAGAGCGGCTGTCCCGGTTTGCAGCGAAACGCCAGGATCCGGATCGAAGAGACAGATCAGAATGGCGCTGATGAGCACGAAGACGATCAGTGCAGGCAGCAGCCGCTTGACCCTCCTTGCGTAGAATCCCAGAAAGAAGTCGGCGAAGGATTCCTTGGCGTGGTTGGCCAGGGAGGAGGTGATCACGAATCCTGAGATCACGAAGAAGATATCAACGCCCAGATAGCCGCTCGGTAGCAGCTTTTCGTTGAAGTGGTTGATGATCACTGCGACGACCGCCACGGCCCTCAGGCCATCGATTTCCGGTCGGTAGCGGTTGGCGGGCGCTCCTGATGTTGGAACCATCTCCCGGGCACTCACCACTCCCGCCTGAGACGGAATCATGGCCGAAAAGTGTTGCATGGAGGATGAAGGCTACTGCTGCAACCCGGGGCGCTCAGATCTGCCGCCATCGCCAGGGCCCCCTGGCAGGCATCGCCTGTGGCCGTCACCAGGCGGCTGCCGGGCAGGGCCCGCTCCAGGCTCCCGGCGAAGCGGCGGCGCAGCTGCGCCAGATGGTCCAGCGCCCCGCCCATCGTGCACACCGCCGGCCCCACCAGATCCAGGCCCCGGGCCACCCCGGCCGCCATCACCGCCAGGGCTTCGGCGTTGCGCTCCATCACCGCGATGGCCTCCGCTTCCCCCGCGGCGGCCTGTTGATCGAGCACCGGCGCCAGCCGGGCAAAGCCGGCGGGGCCGAAGCTGGCCGCCACCACCAGCGCCTTGAGCCGCTGGGGTGCCCCCGGATCGTCCGGGTCCAGATCCAGGGCCTCCCAGAGGGCCCGCCGCAGGGGGGTGTCGGGGGCGCGGCCGTCGGCCATGTGCAGGCTCAGGGTCAGGCCGTCGCGGCCGATGTCCATGGCCGAACCGGCCCCATCCAGCAACCAGCCCCAGCCGCCGCAGCGGTGCTCGCGCCCATGGCCGTCGCGGCCGACGGCGATGGTGCCGGTGCCGCTGATCACCACGATTCCGGCCCCGTCGCCGAAGGCCCCCCGCAGGGCGGTGCGCTCATCGCCGGTGACCACCACCCGCTCCGGGGCCAGCCCCAGGGCGTTCGCTGCCAGGTGGTGGCCCTGGGCCTGCACCGGGGTGCCCTGCTCGATGCCGCTGGCCCCCACGGCGGCCGCCACCAGGACGGCGGCCGGGGTGGCGTTCGCCAGGGGGGCCAGGGCCCGCTCCAGGCTCTCCCGCAGGGCCGCTCCGAAGCGTCCCGGACCCTCGGGGGCCGCCAGGTGGCACACCCCTGGGCCCTCCCCTTGGCTGATCACCGGTCCCACACCGGGCCCCTGGCCTTCGCGGGCCAGGGCCAGGCGGCAGCTGGTGTGGGTCTGGCCGGCGTCGAAGCCGGCGATCAGCCTCATGGCGTGGGATCCGCTACCGCGTCGCCCCGGGCCGCCGCGGCCGCCAGGGTGGCCAGGCTGAACAGACCGATCAGCTGCACCTCCGGCCGGAAGAAGATCGTGTCGGTGAGGCCCTGCACCCCCAGGGCCGCGAACACGGCCACCGCCGCCAGGCTGGGCAGGGCCAGGGGGGCGCTGCTGCGCCACTGGCCCAGGCCCACCTTCACGGCGCTCAGCAGCAGGCCCAGCCCCGCCAGCAGGCCGGGGATGCCGGCCTCCACCAGCAGCTCCAGGGGGATGGAATAGGCACTGAGGGCGTTGAACTTGGGCTGCTGATACAGCGGATAGATGAGGTTGAAGGCGCTGTTGCCGGGGCCGATGCCGATCCAGGGCCGGTCATGGATCATCGCCAGGGCGGAGGTCCAGACGTTCAGGCGGAAGTTGTTGGAGCTGTCCTCCCGGCCTGCCACCAGGCTCATCACCCGTACCCGCAGGGGCTCCACCTGGGTGACCAGCAGCACCAGCACCAGGGTGGCGCCGGCCAGCAGCAGCAGGGGGAACAGGCGCCGCCACAACGGCGGCCAGTCGCGGGTCTGACGCAGCACCAGCAGCAGGCCCAGCAGGCCGAGGGAGGCCACCATCCCCATCCAGGCGCCGCGGCTGTAGGTGAGCACCAGGGCCACCAGGCCCAGCACCAGGCTGGCCAGGGCAAACAGGCGCCGGCCCCGGCCCTGCCAGCGCAGCAGGGCCACCACGGCCAGGGGCAGGATCGGCAGCAGATAGCCGCCCAGCAGGTTGGGGTTGTCGAGGGTGCTGTAGATGCGCACCGTGCCTTCGGCCACCGAGTTGTTGTCCGACCAGCGGGCCAGGGCCCCGATGTCGCCGTAGAGCTGGCGGATGCCGATCACGCTGGTGATCAGTTCACCGGCCAGCAGGGCGCCCACCAGTCGGTCCCACCACACCGGGGCGGAGGCCAGCAACTGGCGCATCAGGGCGTAGACGCTCAGGTAGCTCAGCAACTTGAACAGTCCCACCAGGGCGGCCTTGGGCACCGGAGAGAAGCCGGTGGCCACCACGGCGATCGCGATCACCAGCAGCAACCAGATGTTGATGGCGCCGAGGCGACCCGGGGGGGTGCGCAGGGCCCAGACCACCCACAGCAGGGCGGAGGCGGCGATCAGCAGGCTGAGGCCCGAACGGGTCACCAGGGGCAGCCCCGCCATCAGGGCGCAGAGGATCCAGCCCGCCAGCAGGGGCAGGTGAGCACCGAGCCGGCCGGCGGGCAGGCCGGCCAGCAGCCCCTGCCAACGCAGCAGCAGGGGGGCAGGAGCTGGGGCAGGCACCATCAATCCGTTGCGGCGTCGTGGCGATTATCGGCGCCACTGGTGGTGGGTTCCCGATGGGCATCCAGCTCGGCCAGCGGCGGCGGGGGGGCGGTGTTGCGGTGGTAAAGGCTGCGGTGCACCGGCAGGCCCCCCGCCAGCACCTGGCCTTCCCGTTCGGTGGCCACCGCCAGGGGATTCACCTGGGGGCCGCAGAGCTCGGGCCCGGCCAGCTCGAAGGCGCCGCTGGCCTCCACCAGCTGTCGCATCGGGGCGATCAGCGCCTCCACATCGCTCTGCAGGAACAGGCTCCGGCCGGGGGCCAGGGCCGCGGCGATCGCCAGCAGCAGGGCGGGTTGCAGCACCCGGCGCTTGCGGTGACGCAGCTTGAACCAGGGGTCGGGGAACTGCAGGGTGACCAGCTCCAGCTGGCCGGCGGCCAGGTGCCCCAGCCACTCCGGCAGGTTCACGTTGGCGTTGCCGTAGAGGAAGCGCAGATTGGTCAGCCCCTGGCGGCGGCGATCGTCCTCGGCGGCCTCCACCAGGGGCCGGCGGATCTCCAGGCCCAGGTGGTTGCGCTGCGGCGCCAGGGGGGCCATGGCCAGCAGGAAGCGGCCCCGGGCCGAGCCGATGTCGAGATGGAGGGGGAGGGAGGGATCGGCGAACAGCTCGATCAGCGGCGGCAGGGGCCGCGCCAGCTGGTGGATCCGGCTGAGGGGATTGACGTGCTGGCGCACCATCAGAGCGGCGCGGCGGTGCCCCCGGGTGGGTCGTTGGGCACCAGGAACCCCCAGCTGGCGGTGTAGCCGTGCAGGTGGGTGGTGCCGCCCACCGGGCCGATCTCGCCGTTGCAGAACAGGCCGGCGATGGGCACGGTGCCGAACACTTCCCGGCAGAGGCTCACATCCCCGTCGATCTCGCCGTAGAGGCCTTCGCCCCGCCCCAGGCAGGCGAACAGGAAGGCGGCCAGGGGCTCGCTGCGGCGCACGTGCTGGCCCGCCAGCAACTGGCGGGATTCGTCGCGGGAGGCATCGGCATCGCGGAGCTGGAACTGCACCTTCTGGCCGACGCGCATGCGTTCACCCACCGCCACCGCCCCGTTGCGGGGATCCACGCCGATCAGGTTGCGCACCAGGAAGGAGCCGGGAGCCTCCGGCACGGGGGTGAGGTCGGCGCTGGGAAGGCTGAAATCGCTTTGTCCTACGCCGAGGAACAGGGAATGCTTCACCTGCTCCCGCTCGGCCGGGGTGAGGTCGGTGAGGATCGACTGCAGGGCCGCCACGGGGCTGTTGCGGGTGCTGCCGCAGCTCACCTCGATCACCACGTTGCGCTGGGCCTGCTCCACCTCCAGCACCGGGCCGATGGGCCGACATCCCTGGGCCACCAGCGGATCGAGCCGCCAGGAGCCTCCGATCAGGCAGCCCACCGCACCGGTGCGGACGGTGTCGGCGGGGTCCGTGTTGCCGTGACCCGTGTCGCCACCGGCCCCGCTGCCGAAGAGGAGTGAGCCGTGGGCAGCGCTGTGGGGACCGGCGATGCCGCCCACCTTGGTGGTGTTCGGGTAGGCGTAATCCAGGCCGCTGATCAGGTCGTTGATGGCGCTGCCGGTGGGATCCAGCAGCAGCAGCATCGACTGGCCTTCCTCCAGCTCGGCCCCCACCCGCTCGCGCCAGGGCTCGGCCGGACCATCGAGGTCGGGCAGGGAGGTGGTGTCGATGGCGAAGGGGCGGAGGCTGGCGCCGGGGAGGCGCAGCAGGGTGACCGCCAGGGCCGGCTGATGCTCGATCTCATGGGGTGTGCCGGCTGGATCGGTGCCCACCACGCCCCCGCCGACGCAGCCGAGCCAGTGGGCGGCGTTGAGTTTCTGCTGCAGCAGGGGCAGCAGCCGGGGCAGGTCGCTGGCATAGCTGGCGGAGGCGAACACCAAGGCCAGGTCGGCCTCCGGGGCGCCCCGGAGCTGCTCGAACACCTGGTTGACGGCTTCCTGAAGGGAGCTGTCCCTGCCGAGGGCGGTGCGGCACCAGGGACCGTCGGGGCGGCGCTGCAACCAGGGAAATGAGGGGAGGGAACCCATCAATGGACCCTATCGCCTGGTGGGGGCACACGGATAATGGCGCCTTACCGAACCGAGCGGACGTGCCGGAACAGCTCTATCGCTCCCTGGTCTGGCTCGACGTGCGGCTGGGAATGCTGTTCGCCGTTGGGCTGCCGCTGGTGCTGCTCCTCTGGGCGGCCCTCCGCAAGGAGCAGGCCCTGGTGCGGCTGATGGGCCTCTACTGGAAGGTGGCCAGCCTGCAGCTGATCGCCCTGCTGCTGCTCACGGGCAACCGCCCCACCGGCTTCCTGCTGCTGGTGCTCGCCCCGCTGCTGGTGGTGGCGACCCTGTGGTTCTGGGTGGATCTCAACGAGGAACTGGCCGACATGCCACCCTGGCGGGCCCTGCCCCTCACCCTGCGCCTCTGGCGCTGGAGCCTGACGCTGCTGTCGCTGGCCGGGGCGAGCCTGGCCGTGACCGCCCTGCCCTGCATGGGCGGCGCCGGCGCCAGCCTGAGCCTCTGCCGGGTCTGGCAGGAGGCGCCCCAGGGGTTGCATGGCGTGGTGGCCCAGGTGTTCGCCTTCGTGTTCGGCGGGGAATGGACCACGGCTGTGGCCGCCTTCGTGGGCTACGCGGCCCTGGTGGCCTATGCGGTGGGGCTGCTGCAGTGGCTGGTGGTGCGCCTGCCCCGGCTGGGCCGGGTGGCCGGCGAGTTCTGAGCGATTTCTCCGGGCCGATCCGCCGATGACTGACGCTGCCTCACCCTCGATTGCCGCCCTGCTGGCCGCCCTGGAGACGATCAGCCGTGGGCGCCCCGACCGGGTGCTGCGTCTGGTCGGCCTCCTGCCCGCGACGGAGCAGGACCCCGCCGCTGCGGTCGAGGAGCCCTTCGAGCTGCTGATCTTCCGGGGCTTCTCCAGCAGCATCACCCACCCCACCGCCTTCGACCCTGACCAGCCGGCCCTGCCGGAGTCGGCCCGCATCACCGCGGCCGAACTGCTGGCCGGGCCCCTCAACCCCAGCGACGAGC
This sequence comes from uncultured cyanobacterium, assembly GCA_903917565.1. Lineage (GTDB taxonomy): Bacteria > Cyanobacteriota > Cyanobacteriia > PCC-6307 > Cyanobiaceae > Cyanobium. The sequence continues at coordinate 39,175 of CAIXBB010000016.1, forward strand.
GGCGCCTGGCGGGACCGCTGCCGGCGGAGACCTTCCTGGATCCGGGGGCGTGGTGAAGCACGGCAAGCCGGTCTCGATTGATTCCCCTGCCAGGGCCTGGCTGCTCAACAGCGGCGGGCTGATCCTCTGCCTGATGGCGCTGGCGCTGCTGGCCAAGCTGTGCCGGGAGGTGTGGGAGAAGGAAACCTGGCGCTTCGACAGCAGCCTGCTGCTGTGGCTGCACGGTTGGGCCAGCCCCTGGCTTGATCAGCTGATGCTCGCTCTGACGCGCCTGGGGGATCCCGAGGTGGTTCTGCCGGTGGTGCTCGGGTCCCTGGGGTTGTTCCTCTGGCGGCGCCGGCGGGCCGAAGCCCTGATGCTGCTGGTGAGCTGCGGAGGCGCCCTGGTGCTGAACCAGGGCATGAAGCTGATGTTTGCCCGGGCCCGGCCGGTGCTGTGGCCGCGGCTGATCCAAGAATCGTCCTACAGCTTCCCCAGCGGCCATGCCCTGGGCTCGCTGGTGCTCTACGGCTATCTGGCGGTGGTGCTGGCGCAGCGATACCCACGCCAGGCCCGCTGGATCCATGCCATCGCCATCCTGGTGATCCTGCTGATTGGCCTCAGCCGGCTGTACCTGGGAGTGCACTACCCCACGGACATCGCCGCTGGTTATGCCGTAGGTGGTCTGTGGTTGGTGCTCTGTCTCCAGGGCCTGAACCGCCTGCGGTCGAGGCGATCGGTCAACGATTGAGGCCTCCCCTGCGTCCCTGCTGGCCGCCCTGGAGACGATCAGCCGTGGGCGCCCCGACCGGGTGCTGCGCCTGGTCGGCACCCTGCCGGAGTCGGCCCGCATCACCGCGGCCGAACTGCTGGCCGGACCCCTCAACCCCAGCGACGAGCGGCGCCTGGCGGGACCGCTGCCGGCGGCGACCTTCCTGGATCCCGGGGCGTGGGAAGGGACGGGCGGAGGATGATGGGTGGCTTCGTCGTCCTGTCACAAGCCGGACGACGAAGCGTTCCTGCACCAACTTGCAAGCATTCCATCCACCGGAGGCAACGATGTCCGTGTTCCGCAAAGATCAGAATGAAGTCCACAGCATGCAGGGAAATCACATCGCCGGGATCGCCACATCCAATGGCGGTGCACGGCAGATTGAGATGTGGCGTGGTCGCATGGAGGCCAATGCCGCCACGCCTCCCCATGCTCACGATGCAGAGGAAGTGATCTTTTTCCTGTCCGGATCCGGGCGGGCCACGGTGGGCAACAACGAAGTTCGCTACGAGGCCGGGGACACCCTGATCCTTCCTCCGGACCAGGTCCACCAGATCTTTGCGGAGACCGACAGCGAGTTTGTGTCGGCTATCCCCATGGGTTGCACTGTGAGCCTTCCGGACGGCGTCGTTCTCGAGCTTCCGTGGCGTCAGTAGCGGAGCAAGGCGCAGACAAACCCAGACGCCCCGGCCACCATGACAGTGCCGGCAGGGGGAGCATGGCCTCGAGAGACCCGATCAAGGACTTTTTCAGCTTCCTGCTGGGGGGCGTGCTCTTCAGCATGGGCGCCTTCCTGTTCTTCAACCAGGTGATGGTCAGCTCCGTGCCGATGGGGGGCTTCCGCCTCGGCCGCCGCTTCGCCGGGGGCTGGGACGGTGGCTACGGGTCGGGCTGGGGCTGGTTCCTGGTGCTGGCGTCGGCGGCCGCCCTGGCGGTGGGGATCCTGCAGACCCTGATCATGAGCTTCCAGCCCACCTCGCTCTGGAACGTGCTGACGATGTTTGCCCTGATCGGCAGTGGCGGTGGGCTGATGTTCCGTTCTTTGATGGCCTACGACGATGGCAAGGAACGACAAGACCGTTGAGGACATGATCGTCGAGATGGAGCCGGTTCCGCCGAGCAAACCCCCGGCGCAGAGACCCTCCCGGTTTCCGGTCCTCCAGCGGCTGCTGGCCCTCGGGCTTGTGGTGGTGGGCTTCGGCGCCGGCTGGATGGCGGCCGGCCTGCGCTCTTCCCTGGCGGAGAAGCCGGCCGCCGGTGGCAGGGGCGAGAACCGCCAGGACCTGCTCGCCGATGGCTGGGTGGAATCGGATCAGGGGGTGTTCACCCGTCGCTGCCAGGGGATCTGCCGCAAGCCCCGCCTCTATGGCGGCGGCATCATCGACGTGATGGAAGTCGCCTGCCTGGAGCGTCCCTGCGGTGACATCCAGGCGACGTTCGCTGTGCTCGATGGCCAGGGCCAGGAGGTCGACAAGGTGGTCGAAAACCGAATCGGACGGCAGGGGGAACGCCTGCAGCTCGTGATCGAATCGCAAAAGCCGCAGGCCAAGAGCTTCGCCCTCCAGTCGTTCACGGCCCGCGCCAGGGTGGAGTGACGCTCGTTTGGGGTTCACCGCCTTGAAGACACTCCCCTTCCAAGACGGCGCTGAGATGCCGATGCTCGGCCTGGGCACCTGGAACGCCCCGCCGGGCGAGGTGGGGGCGGCGGTGACGGCGGCCCTGGGGCTCGGCTATTGCCACATCGACTCTGCCGCCATCTATGGCAACGAAGCCGAGATCGGTGAGGCCCTCTTCGCGGCGATCCGCTCCGCTCCGGTCTGGTGAAGCGGGAGGAGCTCTGGATCACCTCCAAGCTGTGGAACAACGCCCATGCCCCCGAGGCTGTGGCCCCAGCCCTGGAGAAAACGCTGGCCGATCTGCAACTCGACCATCTCGATGGCTATCTGGCGGTGATGCTGGCCCACTGGCATCCCCGCCAGGCTGCCTGGATCCACGGCGGCGCCGCCGCCGTGATCCTGTTGATCGGTCTCAGCCGGCTCTACCTGAGGGTGCATTACCCCAGTGACATCGCCGCCGGCTATGCCGTGGGCGGGTTGTGGTTGCTGCTCTGTCTGCAGGCCCTGCAGCGTCTGCGACCGGCGCGGTCGGCGGCGGACTGATGCATCCCCGGCTGGTCCGGTCAGGCCTGGCTGACCCCTTCAGGCTTGTTGCCGTTCGGCTGTGGCAGGGTCGCCGCGGAACCGGTGACACAGCAGTCCATGGGCCCAGGCGGCGTTCAGCGAGCTGCGTTTCAAGTGGGACGAGATCGTCTGCAATCCCCCGGGTGCTTGCTGAAAAACCGCTGCAGTAGTCGCAGTCTTACCTCCTCTGAGCTCATGTCCCGGTGCTGGCCTTGGCTATGGGTATGGGTGGAGCAGGAGACCTGACAGCCCGGCGTATTGGCCACCCACCCGAGTGCGCCACTACCGATCTTTTATTGGTTGATCAGCCAATAAAGGCCCGTTCAGGCGAGGGCCAGGCGCGTCGCGCCCGTCAGCAGGTACTGGAGCGGATCCCCTCCCCGGCGCGGCAGCACGTCCGCAGCACCGGCACTCACCAGTTGCTGCAGCGTCTGGGACACCGAGGGCTGCTTGATCCCCCAGAGCACCACCAGCTCGGCCTGGGTCAGCACCGCCTGCGTGTCTCGAGCGGCCCAGGTTTGCAACCGTTGCCAGAGCGTGGTGCCGAGCTGCTCCTGCAGCTCCAGCGCGTAGCGCCGGCTCAGCACCAGGGTGAGGTCGGCCAGGCCGATCGGCGCGGGACCTGCACCGTTGCCTGTCAGGCCCAGCAGGGCGGTGATGCCGTCCTCCAGGGCCTTGAGCAGGCCGCGCAGATCGCCGCGGAACAGCTCGTGCAGCGCGTCGATCACCGCACCCTGCACGGGCATCAGTGCCGGCAGGTTCGGGTCCAGGCGCAGGGATCGGTAGCGCGCCTCCAGCAACTTGTGAACCTCCTGCGGCTCGAGGGGTTCGAGCACCACCGGATCGCTGAACACTGAGCGCACCTGGGTGTGGCTCTGCACCACGGTGCGAACGGCATCGGTGGTGCCCACCACGATCAAGTGCAGGCCATCGAGCAGCAGGGCCTGGTCGCGGATGCTGCGCAGCAGATCGGCGGCGCGGGCGGCATCCGCCTCACTGAGATTCTCGAGATTGTTCAGGTGCAGCACCACACCGCAGGCGTCCTGCTCCAGGGCAAAGGCCAGCAGATCCCGCAGCACCCGTGGTCCATCCAGCAGCAGGGCGCCGGGGGGCGAAGAGACCGCCTGGGTGTTGCTGCGACCCGCCCCGAAGCCGGCGCCCGAAACCGTGAAGCCACCACCGCGCAGCCGGATGGTGCGCACCAGCTGCTGCGCCGCCTCCACAGCGGGTCCGCTCGCATGGGAACAGGAGGCGAGCACCGCATCAAAGGCGCCGGCGAGCAGCTGGCCGATCAGATCCTCACTGGTCAGATCGGCGGTGATCGGGATGATCTCGGCTGAGGTCCAGTAGCCGTCGGCCAGGGCGTCGGCCTTGACGGCCTGCACCAGGGTCGTCTTGCCGATGCCAGGCCGGCCCGCCACCGCCTGGCGTGAGCTGCGGGAGCCACCGATCGCGGTGAGCAGCCGCTGCCGCTCGTTCTGGCGCCCCACGAACAGGCTGAGCTGTGTGGCCTCCGCGTCCTGGCGCAGGGTGGCCTGGAAGAAGGGAGAGGAGCGGAGGTTGTAGAGCCTCCAGAGGTTCGGCAGTGCCATGGAGAGGCGTATCGGCAGCGTCGGGACGCAAGCCAATACTGGCGCTGTATTGGCCATTCTGCCAATACACTCCCCTTGGTTTCCAGCGGCAGCGCCTCGACTCGGAAGCTGCAGGGGGCGATACTCCTCGTCAGGGGGCCCATGGGCGCTGAGGTTGATGCACGGTGAATCAACCTTTCCACTTCAACCGAAGGTTTCCCTGATCACTCCCGCCAGATCGCGCAGCAACTGGCCGCCCCGGCCTGCAGGGCGAGCGCTTGCAGATCGTGCTCGAATCCCAGAAAAGCGAAGCGCGGCGATTCTTGCTGCAGGAGTTCAGCGCCAAGGCCCGGCTGTATTGAGATGGCCGCTCAGCCCGACGAGCTGCTTCGATGCCGGCTTGCATGTCAACCGCAGCGGCTGTGCTTATTGGTCAACAATGAACGATGAGTCAGGTGCTGCCCGTAAGTCCCTGGAGCAGAGGATTGCCGCCACCGGCATGGGTCTGCCTGTCTGCCGGATTCCTGCACAAGGAGCGAAGCCTGATCCTGGCGCTGTTGCAGGGCCGCATCCGCCTCAGGGGGAATCTCCGGTTGCTGCTGCGCTTCGCCCGCTGCTTTCCCACCTGAGGGGCTCAGCTTTTGTGCTTTCGCCCCACTGGCGCCGCCACCAGCCCCTGCAGCGACCAGGGAGTTGTCGGTTTCACTGCTACGGTTTTCTTAAGGCTGGAAGAACGGTTGCGACAACATACTCGCCTTTGTGCCGCCACATGGCTGGCCGCTCTGGTGCTGCTGGTCTCCTCCTTCCTTCCCTATCACAACTGGGACGAAGTTCCCTATCTCTATCTTTCTGCCCATACCAGCTGCGCCCAGTCGGAGCAGATTCGCTTCTACCGGGATCTGAAGGGGATATTGCCTGGGCAGGTCTACGAAGGGGCCGTTCGGGGGGATCTCTACGCAACCCTCGTGACAACGGACCATGATTACTTCTGCAGCAATCTGCGCTTCTACACCTCCAGGCATCTGTACATCCGCGGGCTCCGGCGGTTGCGGGCGATCAGCGGTGATCCGATGCGGGCCGTGCGAAGCCTTTCCATCCTGCCGGCGGCTCTGGGCTGCGGGTTGCTGAGTTTCCAGATCTTCGGCGCCAAAGGGCTCTGGCGCCCAGGCCGGGCGCTGCTGCTGTTGCAGACGGTCTGGATCTTCTGCCTCCTGGGCCAGCTCTCCACCCCCGATGCGGCCGGAATTTTTTTCCTGGCTGTGGGCACGGCCCTGGTGACGGGTTCGCTCGCCCGCCGCCCGGTGGGGAAGGGAATGCTTCAGGCCATCGCGCTGGGATCGGCCTTCACCCTGGCCACCGCCATCCGTCCCACCACCAGCTTCACCGCCCTGGCCCTGGCGGGGGCTCTCTTCGTTTCACCCGGATCAGGGCGGCAGCGATGGTTGGCCCTGCCGGTGGCGACGGGGGTGCTGACGGGTCTTGGCCTGGACCGCGCCATGCAGGGGTCGTTCGCCGGTCTCAGCGATCACCTGAACCATCTGACCCTCTGGGTCTTCACCTTCACCGATCTGCTCAAGCCGCCGTTCCACGCGGCCGGCCCCCTGAGCGACGGGCTCGCCCTGCATCGTCTGGAGGCATGGATCCACGCCGGCAGGTTCGCGAAACGAATCTGGGAGACCTACAGCGAGACACTGCCCACCGTTCTGCTGCAGATCTCGGCGGTGGCGTTCACGGCCCTGGCGGCCCTTGGGCGCTGCTCACGGCAGGGCGGCGGATGGACGTTCCAGGCGACCCTGCCCGATCTTGTTGGCCGCACCATGGCGTTGGCGATGCTGGGCTACATCCCCTTCTGGATGGTCTACCCGATGCCCGACGACCGATTCTTCGTCGCCGTGCCGGTCGTGACCACGCTCCTGATCTGCCTGGCGGACCGCCAGGCGCGGGGTGGCCTCCCGCCCGTGGGGCTGGATCATGGGTAGCGTCCATGGCTGCGAGCCCACTTCAAGCGGTGCCCTCAAGGACATCGATGCAGACGCTCCTCTTCCACGACGGTTCAGCCATGCCGATGCTCGGCCTGGGCACCTGGAACGCCCCGCCGGGGGAGGTGGGCGCGGCGGTGACGGCGGCGCTGCAGCTCGGCTACCGCCACATCGACTGTGCCGCTATCTATGGCAATGAGGCGGAGATCGGCGAGGCGCTGATGGGGGCGATCCGCTCCGGCCTGGTGCGGCGGGAGGATCTGTGGATCACCTCCAAGCTGTGGAACAACGCCCATGCCCCCGAGGACGTGGAGCCTGCCCTGAAGCGCACCCTGGCCGATCTGCAGCTCGACCACCTTGATCTGTATCTGATCCACTGGCCCGTGGCCTTCCGGCCGGGCGTGGTGATGCCGGAGGGCGCCGACGACCTGCTGTCCCTGGAGACCCTGCCGATCGCGGCCACCTGGGCGGCGATGGAAGCGGCCGTGGAGCGGGGCCTGTGCCGCCACATCGGCGTGAGCAACTTCGGCATGGCCACCCTCTACAGCCTGCTGGGGCAGGCGCATATCCGGCCGGCCATGAACCAGGTGGAGCTCCACCCCTATCTGCAGCAGAACGGGCTGTTCGCCTTCTGCGAGGCCCACGGCGTGCACCTCACCGGCTATTCCCCCCTGGGCACCCCGGGCCTGCCTCCCCAGATGCACCCGGCCGGTCAGCCGGTGCTGCTGGAGGACCCCACCATCACGGCGATCGCCACGCGGCGGGGCCTCACGCCAGCGCAGGTGGTGCTGCGCTGGGCCCTGCAGCGCGGCACGGCGGTGATCCCCAAGTCGGTGTCGCCGGCGCGCCTGGCCGAGAACCTTGCCGCCGCCGAGGGAGATCTGGCTCTCGAAGACATGGAGGCCATCGCCGGGCTCGACCGGAGCCATCGCTTCATCGACGGCTCCTTCTGGGTGAAGCCGGGAGGCCCGTACACCCTGGAGAACGTCTGGGCCTGATCACCCAGTCGGCAGCCGCCGGCGCAGGTAGGCGATGGCCAGCTCGCCGCATTCGGCCACCAGCTGGTCGCGGCGGCCCTGCTCCTGGGTGGCCGCGAGCCAGAGCAGGTGGCCGACGGTCTTGACCAGCACGTAGGCGAGCAGGTGGGCGTCCTCCTGGCGGAGGTCGGTGCCCTCGCAGGCGGCCCGCTCCACCAGGAGGCCGGCCCAGTCGGCGATCAGCCGGGCGTCGGCCTCCTCCTCGATGGCCAGCAGCTCGGGGGTGGCGCTCTGCACATCCAGGAAGATGGCCGGGTAGCCGGGGTGGTCGCGGAAGAAGCGATCGGTGAGGGCCACGGCGGCGGTGATCGAGTCCTCCAGCGACAGGGACTGGCCGTCCCCCTCATCGAAGAAGGCCCGGAGCACTTCGTGCAGCTGCTCGGCGTAGCCCTCGGCGAGGCTGCGCAGGATGGCGCCCTTGTCGGGGAAGAACTGGTAGAGGGAGCCGATCGGTACCCCGGCTTTGGCGGCGATGGCGTTGGTGGTGGTGCTGCCGACGCCGCCGGTCACGAACAGCTCCTCGGCCGCCGCCAGGATCCGCCGCACCCGCTCCTGGCTGCGGGCCTGGCGGGGCTGGCGGCGCAGGGGCGAGGGCTCGCTGGCGGGTGCGGTGGCGTCGGCCATGGGCGCAGCAGCACATCCTAAAAACCTGAGCGATCCTCGCATCCCATTGGCAAAGCCGAGGGATGCTCATAATTTCTTGGACGTGAGGACTGCTCACGTTCCTTCGCGTTCATCCCGATGACCACTGCTGTTTTCCACCCCAATCCCGCCCCCACCGCGGCGTCGTTCGAGGCCCCGGAGCTGCCGCCCCAGCTGTTCCGCGTCCTCGGCACCTTCGTGGCCATGAGCGGCGGCGACACCGACCTCGAGCTGGTGGGGGCCCTGGCCGACGCCCTGCTGGAGACGCCCTCCTATGCCCTGATGGCAGAGCAGCTGCGCCGCGATCCCGCCTGCGCCGCGCTGATCGAGGCGCGCTGGATCCCCCCGGCCCACGACCTGAAGCAGCTGGCCTCCCTGCCCGAGGGCAGCCTCGGCCAGGCCTACGCGGCCTCGCTGGCCCGGCTGGGCTACGACCCCAACCTGCACGCCGGCATGGCGCCCAACACCGACGCGGCCTATGTGGAGCTGCGGCTCAGCCAGACCCACGACCTCTGGCACGTGGTCACCGGCTTCGACACCACGGTGACGGGCGAGATCGGCCTGCAGGCCTTCCACCTCACCCAGTTCCCCTACCCCCTGGGGGCCGTGCTCACGGCCCAGGCCCTGGTGTCGGCCACCCTCGGGGCCCCCGAGCTGCTGCCGGAGCTGGTGGAGACGATCCGCACCGGGCTGCAGATGGGCCTGGAGGCGAAGCCCCTGTTCGCCCAGCGCTGGGAGGAGGGCTGGGAGCGGCCGCTGGTGGAGTGGCGCCAGGAGCTCCAGCTGCGTCCGTTTGCTGAGCGGGTGGGGCGGCTGTGAGCGGCAAGGCCGTGGGCGGATCCCTGCTGCGGCGGCCGGGCTTCCGCTGGCTCTGGCTGGGCCAGACCCTGCTGTTCGCCGGCGTCCAGTTCTGGTTCGTCGCCGTCACCTGGCTGATGCTGCAGCGCACGGGCTCGGGCACCTCCCTGGCTCTGGTGCTGATGGCAGCGGCCCTGCCCCGGGGGCTGCTGCTGCTGCTGGGCGGCGTGCTCAGCGACCGCCATCCGCCCCGGACGATGGCGGTGCGGGCCGGCTGGATCCTGGCGATCGCCACCGGGGTGCTCACCCTGCTGGCCAGCCGCGACGCTCTCGACCTGGGCCCGGTGCTGGTGCTGGCGGCCGTGTTCGGGGCGGCGGAGGCCTGCCTCTACCCCGCCGCCCTGGCCCTGCTGCCCCGCCTGCTGGAGGACCGCCATCTCGGTAGGGCCCACTCCTGGCTCCAGGGCAGCGAGCAGATCAGCAACGTGGCCGGCCCCGCCCTGGCGGGGTTGTCCCTGGCCGTGGCCGGGGCGACGGCGGCCCTGGCCTTCGACACCGTTCTGCTGCTGCTCGCCGTGGGCTGCTTCCTGCAGGTGCGGCCCCGCTTGGCCGCGACGGACACGGCCCCGTCGGGGGGCCTGGGGCAGGGCCTGCGGGAGGGGATCGCCTTCGCCTGGGGCCACGGGGCGATCCGCACGGGCCTGACGCTGATCGCCATGATCAACCTGGCCGTGCTGGGTCCGGTGGTGATCGGCGTGGTGGAGCTGGTGACGCTGCGCTTCGGCGGTGGCGCCGCCAGCTACGGCTGGCTCCAGGCCGCCTACGGCGTGGGCGCCCTGGTGGGGGTCTGGTGGGCCGGCCGCTTCGGCGCCATCGCCCACCCGGGGGGCGCACTGGGCTGGCTGTCGGCCGGGCTGGGGGCGGGCCTGCTGGGGCTGGCGGTGGCCGGCCAGTGGTGGACGGCAGCCGCCCTGCTGGCGGCGATGGGCATCAGCGGCGGCCTGGTGGGGGTGCTGGCCACGGCCTGGTTGCAGCGGGAGACCCCGGCACCCCTGCAGGGCCGGGTGATGGCGCTGGCCATGCTGGCGGGCGTCGCCTTCGATCCCCTGTCCCAGGCCCTCTCGGGGGTGCTGATCGACATCTCCCTGCCGGGGCTGTTCGTGATCGCTGGTGGGAGCCTGCTGCTCACCGTGCCGTTTGCTCTGCGCAGTGCGCGGGGGTGAGGGGGCCGGGATCTCTTTGCGGGGCTTGAACTGCTCACAGTGGGCAGGTTGGCAAGGCTTGGGTATCGCTGGCTACAGGTGGTTATCGGATCCTTGAACCACTGCTAGAAGCCGGAAGTTGTTCGTGTAAGACTGTGCAGCATCGGGATATAGGGCAATCCTCCGTGGCGCGCGTCAGGTGGTTATCGGAAGGGGAGGAGTGGTTCTCGGAACCGTCCAATTACTTGTTAGGCATGCCTGAATCCCGACAAGCAAAACTATGAAACTGAACGACGCCGCCTCCTTTGGATCAAGTCTCCTGAATCAATTCCTTTCTGAAGGATGGGGGACTCTCTCGAAGCGCGACTTAGAACTCCTTACGTTTATTCTGCTTGAGAAGGACGGATGTCTAGATAGAGCCGCAAGTAACTACACGATTGGCAAACAGCTAAGAATTACCCAGCAGAAGGTGATGGCACTTCGTCGTGATGCCTATGCAAGATGGCGACCACTTATTCAAGAAGATGCCAACGCTGTGTTGATAAGGGTTTTTGGGCAGGCATTGTCGCAAGAACATCTAGCGAGGCTGGCTCAATACGCAACAGAAAGGAGGATGAGCGAAGGATTCATCCCACTGATTCTTGAACATCCTGACGATCGCATGGAGATAGAGAACGCCATAAAGGAGGCAGGCGGAATCCCGGTATATGAGCGCAATCGTGAAGTACTACTCATACATTACAAGATCTTGATCGGCATCGCAAGTGAGCTCGGCATAGTTATCGACAAGAGAAAGGCTCAGCTGGCAATCAAAAGAATAGTTGGCGATGCCGAGACGCTCAAGGGTTTTCTGACAAAACCACTCAATCAAATTACCCGTGAGGACATTCGTGATGCTTTGAATGAAGCAGGAGCATTGGTAATCGAGGAGGGCTTGACGAAGCTTCCTGAGTTGCTCAAGCTGGTTGTGCCAGCGCTTCCCTGATCCCAAGACTTAAATCTCTCACTGTTTGTTGCTCCTTGAGGATGCCTAACATCACGATTCACCTGAGCCGCCACCTTAAATTCTTCATTCGCAAGCCCCACATCAAGCGGCCAGGTGATCGCGAGCGTTCGGCTTAATGAGGGTCAGATGGCTATCAGACTTGAAAAAGTGATTGAGCCTGGCAGTCTCCGTGCAATCGGATCGCTGAGGCGCGGAGTTGAGCCCCAAAAGCTGCCGATCGGTTGTCGAAGTATCGAAGATATTCTTGAGCAATGCTCTGGATCAGCATTTACCTTGGGTAGGTTTCGAGCTTCGAATGCTTTCGTGTGGGTCATGAAGGAGTGTCCTTATCATTTTGTGCGGCCGGATTACACCGGGTATAGACGTCTCGCGCACCTTCGCTTTCCACTCATTCCAGCAGACCACGATGTTGATCACGTTCTCGCTCGAGCAATCGCGAAGAAACTTGAGCTGCGTTATGTCCTAGTATCAATCGTGCCGAGCAGTATAAATCGCTCTCACGGCTGGGTCGAGAAGATAGGTCGTTCTTTGGTGGCTGAACCCCGAGCAGTATGCTTCTCCGATGAGAGGATCTTTCACAAGGTCTTACGTAGGATGTCCATTGTACGTCAGACGAGGAAGGAGCTTCTGCGGGGGTATGATCCCGCGTACTCATTGCAACTCGGATTGACCCTGAAACAGAGCGGTCTCTGGAATCTTTCGATGGGCTTTGATCAGGAGCCGTCGTCGATGTTCTTGGCAATGCTAAATCCCTATACCCGTGCAACTGACGCCGAACAATTCGCTGTACCCGAAGACCCTGCCTCTGCGGCGTTGCCGCTTTCGTAGGGTTGAGCGTTATGTGCTGTTCGGCTACTGGTTCGTGCGGAAAGATGGGAAAATGAACGTTTCACCCGAGCCATTGGGGCACTAAGGCATGCTAGAAAGAATCCACCGTGTTAAGGGTATTGGACTTCTCCATGACGCAGACGGCCGGCAGTATGCATTAAAGAAGGCAAGTCTAATCTATGCCGATAATGGAGTAGGCAAGTCTACTCTTGCATCTATCTTTCGCTCATGCGCATTAAATGAGCCTGATTCGATTAATCGCCGAAGAACAATTAACGGCAGCTGCCAGCCCGAAGTTCTGCTTCAGTTCTCCAACGGTCTGCAATCAGTTTTCGCAAACTCTAATTGGGATCACCCATATCCAGAGCTACTAGTATTCGACGCGGAATTCGTAGAGCAGAACGTCTACGCAGGGGGGCAGGTAACGACTGATCAGAGAAAAAGCCTTCTGCAGTTTGCCTTGGGTACAAATGCAGTGAATGCTCAGCGCGAGTACGATCATGCCGACAGTAACGCGTCTGCTGCAACCCAGTTAGTTCGAAATCTCACTAATCAGCTATCCGGATTTCATGCTGGCTTGTCACTACAGCAGTTTAGAAATCTTGCAGAAGTAGCGGATGCGGATGCCCAGATCGCAAGTTTAAATGAACGACTTGTTGAGGCTCAAAACATAGGGCTTATTCAAGCTAAGCCTTTGCCTGGGAAGCTGGTGGAGCCGGTATTTTATGTCGATCAAATCTTTGATGTCTGTCAACGTTCATTGGCCGATATTGATTTGGCTGCCGAGCAGCGTGTCAAGAAACATTTGGATTTCCATGGCCAGCCGAATCTTGAGCGATGGATAAGTGACGGCCACGTCTATGGCGAAAATGAGAGTTGCCCGTATTGCAACCAACCCCTTGATGGAATTGATCTTATTCAAGCCTATCGAAGCTACTTCAATCAGGATTACCGCCAGCTCAAGGCCTCGGTGGCTGACCTTGGTCGGCTAATCTTAATTTCCACTTCTGAAGCGATTGCCGAAAGACTTCAGGCAAGTTTTTCCACAGCTAGCGCGATCATTGACGGATGGCAGGAACATGTAGATTTGCAAGCACCAGAGTTTGACTTCGAAGCGCTGAACCGGACGCTGGCGGATATCAGAGGGCGTCTTGATGCCTTAAGATGCGCCAAAGAAGCTAACTTGCTTGAACCCGTAGGCTCCTGCGACGCGAAGAATGAACTAATTCGTGCTTGGGCTCAGCTCCTTGGAATTGTTAAGACTTGCAATGACGGCATAGACAAAGCGGTTAACCTAATTTCGACATATAGAGCGGGCTTGGCTGCTGTAAATCTAGATGATATAAGGCGGGCTATTGCAAATTTAGAACTGGCCAAGACTCGGCATCGGCAGGATGTCCTGGATATTCTTGAGCAACTAGATGGGGCGCTTTTTCAGGAAGCTGCAATGCAAGCTGAAAAGCGAACCAAAAAAGAAGCATTGAATGCAATCATGCAAACAACACTTGAGCGTTACAAGGATAGAATAAACCAGTTGTTACGAGCTTTTGGAGCGCAATTCTCAATTCCAAACATAGACTTTAACTACAGGGGAGGTCTAAGGAGCAGCTACAATCTCCAAATGCGAGGAGCCAATATTGAGTTAACCGGGGGCATCCCGGACTTCAAGACCTCGTTGAGTGAAGGCGACAAAAGAACATTGGCCTTTGCATTCTTCATCGCTTCAGTAGAGTCTAATGCTGACTTGGCTAATAAGATTGTTGCTATCGATGACCCCATGTGTAGCTTGGATCTGAATCGCAAGCAGCAGACGCGTACGATATTGAAAAGAGTTCATGACAACTGTGAGCAGCTGATCGTCCTGATTCATGATATTCATTTCATGCGTAGCTTGCGGGATGAGATTTTGCGAAGGGCAGCGCCTCAAGATGTTGCGTGTGTGAAGTTAAAAACAGTTGCAAGTCGATATAGTGACTTTGATGCAATTGATGTCGACAAAGAGTGCGAGAGTGCATATTTCAAATGCCATAGAGTATTAGGCGAATACTTAAACGGCGCAGCCCAAAGCAGCATGGAGGTTGCTAGATCGATAAGGCCTATGCTTGAGGGGTATCTACATCGCCGCTTCCCGGGGCTGATTAATAGTGGTTTACTATTTGGACAAGTGGTTGATCATATCAACAGTGCGCCCCAAGAAAGTCCTCTAGCCCATGCACAGAACATTACTGCGGAACTGAATGAAATCAATGGTTACGCTGGTCAATTCCATCACGATACGAATCCATCTGCAGATCAGGTCCAAATCATAGATGGTGAGTTACGGCAGTTCGTTGAGAGAGCGATTAGAGTTGTTCATGCTGGTATCGCCTAGTCATGAAGGTAAGGGCTTGGAGGCGGGGCACATGCCAACACGTTGCAGCTGATGTTTGACCTGTCGCGCGGTTTCGCTGCGTCCTCGCCTCAAACCCGTCTGAACGTGGGTGTTCTGCGCACGATCAAGAGGGATGGATCGTCCGCCATTCCAAGTTACAATCCATGTCTGCCCGTGTTAACATTGGTTTAGCATAAACTCGGTAAGCTTAGGAGCATTAGGAGATGGCGTTCTCATCAGCAGATGTTAATCGCTACCTTTTGCCTACGCTTGAGGGGTTTCGCAACAAGCTTCTAGATCTGACGTCTAGGAATAACCTACTCAATCTTGCACTCTCAAGCAGAAGAACAGCAAGGCTGATGCGCTTTGTTGCTTGTGACCCTCAAGCCGTCCTGAATACTTTGTGCGCTGGCTACACGCTTGAGCTCAAGCCTCTTCCCGATCCACCTAAAGAGGAAGAGAAACTGCTGGAAGATGTTGAGTTTAAGACTGCTCTTCTTCGGGCTCAAGAAGAGGATCCCCTATATCAGCAGATTCTTGCCGACAGTTCCGGCGACACAAGTTCTAGTCCAGCATTGGCGCAGGCCGAGGATCGTGTGCGTTCTAAGCTGAAGGAGGAACTTGAAATGGGAGGCAAGAGCGGAGCGTCGCATAACTTGGCCAAATGGGCAGAAGAGCTTGGAATTAATCCAAGTTACGACTTGTGGTTCTCAGAATGGATCCCTCCTGATAGAAATGGTGCTTTGCAAGTGTTGCTGTTCTTGCAACGCTTGGAGCGCCTAGCAGAAGCCATGCGGAAGAGCGCACGAAGTTCGATCGAAGAAACTGGAAATAACATCCTCTACTTGGCATTTGGTTGCTTGGAGTGGTCGGAGAAGAACAAGTCGTTCTTCGCTCCATTGATTCTGTTGCCTGTCGAACTGATCAAATCCACCACTCGCGGAGGGGCAAAGAGTTTCTCTTTGCGGAGTACGGAAGATGCTCCTGTGGGTAACGTCACCTTGAAGGAACGCTTGCGACGTGACTTTTCAATTGATTTCCCGCTGCCAATTCTATCTGAGGACGGTGGAGATCTAAAGAGTTACTTTGATCAGGTCGCTGAGGCTGTTGCCGACGTGGAAGGCTGGGCAGTACGCCCCAACCTGAACCTTGCCCTGCTGAATTTCAGTGGTCTTGGTCTCCATGAGGATCTTGATCCCCAGCTCGTGCAGTCATCAGTACTGGTGAAGAGATTACTGGCGGCTGAGTTGTCGGATGAAGAGCAAGGTAGTGAGTCGGAGGTTTTGGCTGAGGACGTCCATGTGGATCAGCCTTCAATTGCCCAAAAGGTTCCGATCTTGATCACCCAGGCTGACGCCAGCCAATTCGCCAGCATTGCGGATGTGATGAGTGGAAGTTCGATGGTGATTGAGGGTCCTCCTGGTACCGGTAAGAGCCAGACCATCACCAACATCATTGCCAATGCCCTTTATGCAGGTAAGCGAGTTCTTTTTGTGGCAGAGAAGAAGGTGGCTCTTGATGTGGTCTATACCCGCTTGTCTGAGGCCGGTCTCAAACCTTATTGCCTTCGGATTGCTTCAGATAAGACAAATAAGCGAGAGATCTATGACGAGCTGAGAGAACGGCTTCTTCTACCTCGTCCTACACCTCCGAGACGGGATGCTGCCTTAGGAGAATTCAACCAGCTGCGTGACCAGCTGAATCTTTACTCCCAACTACTTAATCAAAGCCATGGTGCTGAGGAGGAAAGTCATCAAGAGCTTTTATGGGCTGAAGTCAAGCTGAAGCAGGAGTTGCAGCTTGCCGATCTTGAACTTGCAGGCTTCAAAGTTGATTTGCCCGCATTGACGTCCTATTCCGGCCCTCAAGTTGAGCAGGTGTCTGAGATGTATAGCGAGTTGGCAGTTCTAGTAGCATCGGTAGATATTGATAGGCTGCATGATGTTTTTGTGGCCATCGGAGATCTGCCGGCTGATCCACTTAGTCGTGATCAATTGTTTGATTCGGTTAAGAGATGGGCAGATGCCCTCAAGATCATGGCGGCCCTGGTTGGGCAAGGAGAAGAATCAACGAGCTTATCGCTCCAGGATTTACGCCAAAGGGCCCGGGACGGTGCGGCAGCCGTTTCCCAACTTCCTGATCCATTATCTATTGGGCAAGAATCTCTGCTCCCCCTGCTCTCCAGTGCTGAGGTTTCAAGCATCGCGCAGGGTTTGTTTCAGGCTCTGAGGGCAGAACAAGCGAGCGCAGAAAAGCTCTTCTCCAGCTTCCTTCGGATTCCAGATCCTCTGCCAGAAGCAGGCAAGATGAATGATTTTCTGGCTCGCTGGAACGGGTGGACCTTGGGGACGTTGGAGATGCCGCAGACTGCCTCTGATAGGGAGCTACTGAGACAACGTCTTGAATCTCTGGGTGGACAGGTTGAAAGAATCCAAGTCGCTTGTGATGCCACGGGTGATGCCCTTCGGGTTGATCAGTATTCCCTCTTATCGATTCGGGCCCTTGCCTCAGTTCTGGATCGACTGATTGCCCTGCCTGCTTGGGTATTGGAGCAGCGCGACCAGCCAATCTGGAAGGCCGATCCTCAACGGATGCAGGATTTGTTGACTCGCTATGCCTCACTGCAGAAGCAGCGGGAATCCTTGGGCCTGAACAAGACGCCATTGCCCAAATCCATTTCCACAGAGCAACTTCGTCAAGCCGCAGACCTTTTCCAGCAGTGTTGCGAGCGAGGGATGGCTGTTCATCTTCCGAGTCCCTCTGTGGCCAAGGAATGGGGAGTAATGATTTCTGGGGTTCAGGCGTTGTTCGAGCGGATCCACACTGCCGTAGAGCAGGGCGTCGCCGGCTACAGCCTAACCAGCTTCACTCTTGAGCAACTGCAGGCGTTGCCTATCGTGCTGCGCGCGGTTGGCTCCCTCAGCCCTAATGCGGCCAAGCATCGGAGTGGCCAGTTTTGGGATGCACCCATAGAGGCCATGGTTTCCACCGTTCAAGCCAAGAATGACTTGGAGCGAGCCCGCAGTGAGCTGGAACGAGACGGTTTGACCATCCCGTCTGATATCGATTCTCAGAAGCTGCGAGAGGAGGCTCAAGTCCTAGAAACGAGGAAAGGGCTGCATAAAGTGCTCAGCAGTTTGGCTGGTTCCTACAAGCGAGCTTCTGAGTTCGGTGAGAGATTAGGGGCAAGGCAAGAAGCGCAAAGGCCTCTTGACTTGCGACGGATTGCTGATTTTCTTGATCTGCAGACGAGGTATCCAGTCGAGCTTGAGTCGCAGTGGTGCACGGACGGTCTGACCCTTAATGAAGCCGTTGCAGTGGTTCAAGAGCTGGCTTCATTTAAGGATCACCTAAGAGGTCAGTCAGCGATAGCCATCTTTCTGGTGTTGGCACGCACGGCACCCCTTGCAGATGCCCAAGCAGTGTTGGCGAAGTTTGATGATGGCCTGAATGGTGATCTAAATGCCCTAACCACCCATGAGTTGTTTACAGGGAGGTCATTAAGTGGTTTGACCCTGGCTGAGTTGCGATGTGAGCTTGAAACATGCCAACGGGATCAAGAACTGCTGGGAAAAGCGGCCCCTTACGCGGCGTGCGCCGTGGCCGCAGGAATTAGTGAGGGGGCCGAGATGGTGGGTTGGGCTGAAAAGGTGCTGAGGCTCCAGGAACTGGAGTCCACTTTCCCGTTTTCTGAGCTGGAGTCCCTAGTTGGGCCCTCCCCTGATCTTCAAAGGCTTCAGGAGGTAGTGACGGCAGCAATGAGCTATGAGGGTCTGGTGAGCAAAGGCGGATTTGGGAATCTTGACTCACTGCTTTTAAGCCTTGAGAACCCTGAATTGGACCGGCTTAGCGGGCTGGTTGGTAGACAGCTGCTGCCTCTTTTGGACTTACTGATGGCAGATGAAGAGTCCATCTCTCCACAAGAGGAGCAACTGCCAATTGGTCCGTTGCTGGCCTCGGTTCAACAGGCGATTAGTGATTACAATCAATTACTTAGAGATTGGACAGAACTTGGTCTGCAGGACGGCTTATCGAGAAGCGCCTTGTTCAACGCACCTCTGGATCTAGAACTCCATAGACGCCGACAGGCTGCGGTGATTAGTGCATCTTCCGATCTTCGTCAGCAGTTGGGTCCTGAGCTTGCTGGAGCTCCGCCGGAAACCCTGAAGGCTGTGTTGTCCTGGATTGCTCGGCTTCGGGAGTTACGGCTTCCCTTGGCAATGGAGCAGCGCTGCCTAGGGCCAGGCTCTGCTCAGTACATCGATTCGCAACGCGCACGAGGGGCAGACTTGATCAGCGCCGTTGAGCGCGAAGAGCAAGCTGCCGAGCAGTTCACCTCCTTGGCGGCGTTCAAGCCGCAGCATCTAGGTAGCGATTCGATGAAGGAGCTGGAAGTATTGCTTCATGCGGAGTTGATGATTTGGCTGGATTCGACCCTTTCATTACGGGGAGCTTTCCCACAGTGGGTTCGCTTCAACCAGCTAATTGAGGCCTTACCAAGCAAAGCAGACCGAAGTCTAGTTCAAGTGCTGATGGGCATGAACATCCCATCCCCACTCTGGAAGCCTGTCTACCATTGGAATGTGGTGCGCAGCAAATTGGGTGACATCGCAGAAGCCAGTCCTGCCATCAGGAGCCTTCAATCCGCTGATCAGGTAAATCGCCGCAAGCGCTTTCACGAATCGGAAGAGCAGCTCATGCAACTAGACCGCGCTGAAGTCATTGCCAAGATTCACCGTGATGCTAACGAGCTTCCGAAAGGCATCTATCAGGGTCGCCGCGGCGACTTCACTGAGTTGGGGCTAATTGAAAATGAAACCAATAAGCAGAAGCGGCATCGCCCTCTGCGTCATCTCTTCTGCTATGCCGGTAATGCTCTGCGTGGCTTGAAGCCGTGCTGGATGATGTCACCTTCCACCGTGGCCTCGTTGGTGCCGCGGGAAGCGATCGAACAGTTCGACTTGGTTATCGTGGACGAGGCTTCGCAAATGCCACCTGAACGTGCCTTTGGGGTGATCAGCCGCGCAAAACAGTGCGTCGTGGTCGGAGACCCCAAGCAGTTACCACCAACCAGCTTTTTTCAGCGCAGCGCCTCCTCAGAAGAGATGGAAGAGTCGGAAGAAGTCGACACCGAAGCCCTTGATGAGGAATCAATCCTCGATCTTTGCACCAAAACCTTCAAACCGGTGAGAAGACTGAAGTGGCACTACCGTTCCCGCCACGGCAGCCTGATTGCATTCTCAAACCGCCAGTTTTATAACAACCAGCTAGTTGTCTTCCCCTCTTGTGACAGGGATTTTGCAATCAACCGCCACCTAGTTGAAGCCCCCCGCTATGTGAGGAGCATCAACTTGCCGGAGGTGTCCCTTTTGTGTGATGTGGTGCTGGAGCAGCTCGAGCATCACCCAGAGCGCAGCTTGGGGGTGGTGGCCATGAACGAGTCCCAAGCTGATGAGATCGCCGAACAACTTGAGACTTTGTCCATTCACCATGAGGAGTTGCGGCGTCGTCTTGAACTCACTGACAGCAGCGAAGCGCTTTTCGTTAAATCGTTGGAAAAAGTTCAGGGGGATGAGCGCGACACCATCGTGATTTCAACCACCTATGGACCGGCAGAACCCGGGGGGCCATTGGCGATGCGCTTTGGGCCAATTAACCAAGGCGGTGGCCACAGGCGCCTCAATGTTCTTTTCACCCGCGCCAAGCACGGCATTGAACTTGTCACCTCTATGGAGTCAAGCCATATCCACCCTACGGCAACCTCCAGTCTGGGCGTTCATGCTTTGAAGGACTACCTTAAGTACGTTGAAACTAGGAGCCTCGATACGGGCCGCCAAACCGGTCGCCCACCCGACAGTGATTTTGAGATCGTTGTCGCTGAGGCTCTTGAACGCCATGGGTATCGGGTCGAATGCCAAGTGGGAGTGGCCAACTATTTCATCGATTTGGCCGTAGTCCATCCTAGACAGCCCGATCTCTACCTCCTCGGTGTGGAGTGCGATGGGGCTACTTATCACTCAGCACGGGCCGCCCGTGATAGGGACAAATACAGGCAGGCTGTTCTGGAGAATCTAGGTTGGCGTATTTACCGGATCTGGTCAACTGACTGGTTTGAGAATGCTGAGGCAGAAACCAGAAAGCTGGTGGCTTATCTAAAGAGCATATGCAACAGCCAGTAGTCGTCTTCTGGCGCGAAGACTGTCCAGCCAACGGCTAGTTTGAGCCTTATATCCGGCAAGCATCCACGGAGTCGCTCCTGCAAGCCGACTGTTCTTGTTGTGTTCATATGTGGTTGGCCGGCTCCTTCGATCACCGCCCGAATGAGTTGCCAAAGCCCATCTGCTGATTCCAATGGGGTTCTAATTGTTGGCAGTTTTGCTACGTTTCTCGAGGCTTTGTCTATTCTTGCTCTAGACAGGGGTCAAATTGTGCCGACAAAAATGCTTTACACCCTGATGATGCCTATAAAACAAAGTTGCATGACGCGCTATCCTGTCATGTTCTGGGGCCGTTATTTGACGGCCATTCCTGCGCCCATCCTCCCCGCGGAATGTTGACCGAAGGTGACGGGAAATGAGTTTAGGAAGGCTCCAGCCCTGTCCCTGGGCCAAGACGCAGAAGCTGCCATTTCACGAGGAGAAGAAGAATGCTCATCTGAAATTATGCGTATATGGAATGGTTCTGTGCGCCTATCTTCAATCGTAACATCCGTTGGTCGAGGCCCAGGCGCCGTTCTTGTTCAACAACAACTTGGGCTGGTGCGTTAGGCGGAACGCAATACATTCGGGCTGGGGCTGTGTCTCTGGTCCGATCTGGACGCCATCGTCACCGTAGTGACCCCCAAGACAGACGCCCCAGTTGATCGCCCCCGGCCCCACCACCCTCCCCCATGGCCACCAGCGACTTCTTCCGTCCCGATTACCGCTCGGCCCGTGAGGCGTTCCTGGCCGCCGCCGTTGGCGCCGGCGCCCGGCTCACCAGCCATGTCCTGCCCGATCACCGCGGCCCGGCCGGTGAGCCGCTCGCCATCGATGCGGCGGCCCTGGGCCCCGCCGCGCCCGAGTCCCTGCTGCTGTTGATCTCCGGCACCCACGGCGTGGAGGGCCTGGCCGGATCCGGTTGCCAGGTGTGCGTTCTGCTGGATGAACTCCACGGCGCCCTGCCGGCCGGCGGCGGGGTGCTGCTGATCCATGCCCTCAACCCCCATGGCTTCGCCTGGCTGCGCCGCGGCAACGAACACAACATTGATCTCAACCGCAACGGCCTCGACTTCCGCGGCCCCCTGCCCGAGAACCCCGCCTACGACGCCCTCCACGACGCCCTGCTGCCCGGCCTGCCGCCGCCTGGCGGTGATCGACCTGCACACCGGTCTGGGCCCCTGGGGCTACGGGGAGCTGATCGGCAGCGGCAGCACCGACGACGACTGGGAGCGGCTGCAGCGCTGGTATGGCCCGGAGGTCACCCGGCCCGGCCAGGGCCCCTCCAGTTCGTCGGTGGTGTCGGGGTCGGTGCCTGTGTTTCTGCGCCGGCTGGCGCCCTCGCTGGAGCTCACGTACCTGGCCCTGGAGTTCGGCACCCGGCCGATCGCTGAGGTGCTGGCGGCCCTGCGCGCCGATGCCTGGCTGCACGCCGTGCCCGATCGCCCCACCCCCCACCGCGAAGCGATCCGCCGCCAGGTGCGCGACGCCTTCCTGATCGACAGCCCCCCCTGGCGGGCCGCCGTTTACGGGCGCTGTGCCGATGTGGTGCTGCGGGCTTGCCGGGGGTTGGGGGGGTGAGCCGTAATACCGCTTGGCAGCAGGTAGGATCGGCATGTCGATAACTCGGTGCTTGCCATGGCGGTGATCTCGCTCAAGTTGACCGAGGCCCTTGATGCCCAGCTCACGGAGCAGGCTCAACGGCGCCATCTCAGCAAGTCTGAATTGGTTCGACGCGCGTTGACGGCGTTTCTCCAATCCCCAGAGCAGGGCGTGGATGACGCAGCACCACCCTCCGCGGCTGATCTGTTGGCCGATCTCGTGGGCTGTTGCGAAGGCGGGCCCGCCGATCTGTCAACCAATCCTGCGTTCCTGGCTGATTTCGGGGCCAATCGTTCATGACGGTTCTGCTTGATACGGGACCTTGGGTGGCGCTGTTGAGTCGCAATGACACCCATCACCGATGGGCCGTTGAGCAGTTCAGGCGGTTGCCGCCACCGCTGCTGAGCTGTGAGGCTGTGGTTGCTGAGACCTGCTTTCTGCTCAGACGCTCCGGTTTTGATCCTTCGTTGGCCCTGCAGTTCATTGAGCGAGGAGCCGTTCAATTGCCCTTCGTGCTCCAGGAGCAGATTGGCTCCTTAAGTGCACTTTTCAAGCGATACGAGAATGTGCCCGCTTCGCTGGCGGATGCCGCATTGATTCGCCTGGCGGAGATCAACGACTCGCCGTTGCTTCTCACGACGGATAGTGATTTCCAGATCTACCGCCGTCATGGACGGCAGATGATTCCTCTGGTACAGCCGTAGGCGTTCTCTGTACAACGGCGACACTTCGACCACCCACCTTGAGCGGCCCCGGGCACCGCGGGGGCCAGAGTGGAACTCCCCGGCGCCCCTGCCCGATGCAATCCCCCCTGGCGGCCCTGTGCGCCGTGGCCGCCGCCGGCGGCGCCCTGGTGACCCCGGCCATCCCGGCGGGTCAGGCCCAGACCGCCTGGCAGACCTGCCGCGTTAACGGCCGCGCCGAAGCCTGCCTGGTCGCAGGTGGCTCCACCTCGTTCACGGTCACCTTCCGCTCCGACGGCAAGCAGATCGAGATGGAGAAGGTGGGCGAGCCCTGGACCTGCTGAGCCCAGCATGGCCGCACCACCCTGGCCACCTACCGGCAGACCTCCACGTCCTTCCTGGTGCGCAGTGCGCGGGGCAACACCTACACAATTCCATATTGAACTGGGTAGGTCATCAGGCAATTTCTAGATCTCCTTTCCGTGGCTCTGACCGATCACCGGCAGCACATTGCTGCCTCAGTTGCCCCAGGTGGATATCGGACAGAGAGGATGCGAGCAGGGGTGCTCGGAGCCGCCCCATGGATGGTCAGGCCCACCTGAAGGCTGCTTGTCGAGACGAAGTTGACGGGCAGCCTTTGCGTAGCTACGTTAAAGTGTGCAGTTCGATTTCGACCCTGGCAAGGACGCGACCAATCTGAGCAAGCATGGCGTCTCCTTGGCGGGCGCAGCTGAGCTCAGTTGGGATGCAGCTTTGGTCTGGATTGATGATCGGGCTGACTATGGTGAAGTCAGGATGGTTGCCTTGGCTCCAATCGGAGACATGCTCTTCTTTGTTGCCTTTGTCGATCGCGAGCCGGTAAGGAGGATTATTAGCTTACGCAGAGCCAATCGCCGTGAGGTGACTCACTATGTCAAAGCCATCCAAGAAAATCAGCCTGAAGATGCCGACGCTTGAGGAGGATAAGGCCATTACAGCCGCAGCTGAATCAGATCCTGATGCCCTTCCGCTTACAGACGAGCAGATGAGCGCGATGGTCCCCATTCGGGTGCTGCGTGGTCGTCCAAAGGTGGCCAATAAAAAGCAGCTGGTTTCCATCCGATATAGCCCTGAGGTGATTGACTACTTCAGGGCTTCAGGGGCTGGTTGGCAAGCTCGGATGGATGCCGTGCTCAAGGACTATGTCAAGGCCCACGTCGCTGATGATGAGAATGGGACCTGGCATCAAGGTTCAGAAGGTGGGGGGTGAGATGAATAACCCGCAAGCCCTGCTTGTTCTTGTTGGTAGTCCCCGCCGCTCCGGCAACTCTGCCAACGCTCGGAGCCGCGGTTCAGCGTGGCGCCGAGCAGGCTGGGCGCGGGTGGCGCTGCGATTCATTAATGAACCGACACAGCTACAACGCCATCGCCAGAGCGACTGCCGGAAGGCAGGTGGCTGCAGGCAGAGATGGAAACCTTCGCACCCGACGAGGAATACGACGGAGCCGTCGTCTGGGACGCGTTGTTCCACATTCCGCGTGAGCACCACGAGTCAATACTCCGGACCGTTCTGCGCAGCATGCGGAAGGGCTCAACGCTGATACTGACCGTTGGAGGATCAGAGCACCCACCGTTCACCGACACCATGTTCGGGCAAACCTTCTTCTATGACTCCCATGCGCCTGTGGTGGTCTTGGAAATCCTGAGGTCGCTCGGCACCATCGTTGAACACGCTGAGACCATCAACCTGCCAACGAGCGGCCGTGACAAAGGGCGCTATGGCATCGTGGCGTGCGTGGCCTGACCCCTCGCTCCAGCGAAGCGCCAACGGCTCTGGCCCGCCGGGCTCTGTGGCTGATCCACCGCCCGGAGGGCCGCACCACCCTGGCCACCGACGGGCAGTACGCTTCCGCCAACCTGGTGCGCAGCGCCCGCTGCAACACCTGCACGATCCCTTAGCAGGGACCTGCTCTTTGGATGCTGCCCAGGCGTCAGCGAGTGGCTCAGGTCGCCTCGAGCTGTTGCCGCAGCGGCGGCGGCAGCCGGATCCCCGAAAGGAAGGCCAGGGCCACCAGCAGGCACGAGGCCCACAGGCAGGCCTGCAGGCCGCCCACCAGGAACAGGGCACCGGAGAGCAACGTGCCCACCAGCCGGCCAGCCGCGTTGGCCATGTAATAGAAGCCCACGTTGAGGCTCACCGATTCGGCATCGGTGTAGGCCAGCACCATGTAGCTGTGAATCGAGGAATTCATCGCGAACACGGCCCCGAAGGCGGCCAGGCCCACCACCACGGCAACGCCGGGGCTGCCCACCTGGCGCCACAGGCTGATGGCGATCAGGCCGGGGATGGCCGTCAGCACGGCGCTCCAGAACTGCACCGCCGACACCCCCGGAGGCGCACTTTTCCCCCAACTGCGCCGCAGGGCCGGGGCCGAGGCCTGGATGATCCCGTAGCCGATCACCCAGAGGCCCATGAAACCGCCCACCTCCCAGTACTTCCAACCCAGGGCCGTCTGCAGGAACACCGGCAGGGCCACCACGAACCAGACATCGCGGGCACCGAACAGGAAGAAGCGGGCCAGCGAAAGAACATTGATGCCCTGCGATTTCGAGAACAGCGCTCCGAAGGTCGGCTTCTGCTTCATCTTGCCGATCGCGCCGGGCAGCACCAGCGTGATCAGGAAGGAGAGAAACAGGCCGGCGGCCATGGCCCCAACGGCGGCACGGAAGCCGATCGTGGCGAGCAGCAATCCCCCCAGGAAGAACCCCACCCCCTTGAGGGCGTTCTTGGAGCCGGTGAGGATCGCCACCCATTGGAACAGCTGGGTCTCGCTCCGGCTGTGGTCCTCCGGAGTTTCCGGCACCACCGTCCTGATGGCGCTCTTGGCACTCATCTTGTTGAGGTCCTTGGCGATGCCGCTGATCGCCTGAGCCACCATCACGTAGGCCACACTCCACCAGCGCGGCCAGCTATCGGCCACCGGAATCAGCAGCAGCATGGCAGCCACCTGCAGCAGCGTGCCCACCCAGAGGGTGAGCCGCAGCCCGAAGCGGGCCCCCAGCCAGCCGCCGTAGAGGTTGGTGATGATGCCGAAGAATTCGTAGAACAGAAACAGAAAGGCGATCTCCAGAGTGGAGTAGCCGAGCTGGTGGAAATGGAATACCACCAGCATGCGCAGGGCCCCATCGGTGAGGGTGAAGGCCCAGTAGTTGGCCGTCACCACCGCGTACTGCTGCAGTCCCGTGAGCTGTTTCATCGGGCGGCAGCGTTGAGGGCAGACAGGTGGAGGCCCCAGAGGGCGCGGAACACCAGCCGGCCGATGCGGCCGAAGCCGTTGATGCCGATCTTCATCGCGCCAGGGGAACAGATCCCAGCAACTTAGATCAAGTTGGGTTGATGGGATGGGTGCCGTGGAGCGCGCCCCATGGAGGTCCGGTGCCATGCTGTCGGCAGAGTCTGATTCCTGGAGGCGCAGACCATGAAAGTGACCGTAGATCTCTCGGATCATGAGATGCAGGAAATCCTGGAACTCACCGGCGAGCGCAAGAAGGGGCCTGCTATCCGGCGGTTGATGGAGGAGGCCCTGCAGCTGCGACGCCGGGCCCGGATCGCTCGGAGGTTCCTCAGCGGCGAGTGGGGTATGGAGTTGGAGAGCTACGAAGCCGACCAGGAGCGCGATCGCCAGCGGGAGCAGGAGTTGGCCCCATGACCCTGCTGCTCGACACCAGCCTCTGGATCGACTTCACCCGTGCCCGCAGCCCGACCCCGTTGAAACAGTTCATCGCGCCCTTCGTGCTGGATCCCGAGGCCCACCTGGCCGAACCCGTGCTCTTTGAGGTGCTGCGATCAGCCCGGCCCGAAGAAGCCAGGCTGTTGGAGGCCCAGTTCGCCACCCTTCCCACGCTGCCCACCCCGGCGGATCTGTGGCAGCAGGCGATCGCCCTGGGCCAGGCCTGCCGCCAGGTCGGCCGCACGGTGGCCAGCCTCGATCTGCTCGTGGCCGCTGTGGCCCTGCACCACAACGCCGTGCTGGTGAGCTTCGACGCCGACTTCGAGGCCATCGCCTCGGTGAGTGAGCTGCGCCTTCAGCGCCTGCGGCGCCCTGCCTGATGCAACAACTAGCGTTGATGAATCTGGCAGGACCGATCCCATGAGCGTCGCCACCGCACCCCTCCCCATCGATCAGGCCCGAGCCCTGCTCAAGGCCCTCGCCGACCCCCTGCGCCTGCAGGTGATCGAGGCCCTTGGCGGCGGCGAGCGTTGCGTCTGCGACCTCACCAGCGATCTCGGGCTGGCCCAGTCGAAGCTCTCCTTTCACCTCAAGGTGCTCAAGGAGGCCGGGCTGCTGGCCGATCGGCAGGAGGGGCGCTGGATCTACTACCGCCTGCGCCCAGAAGCGATCGATGACCTGCGCGGTTGGCTTGCGGGGCTGGGCACCCACTGCAGCAAGCCCGCCGCGACTTGCCAGTGAGCGAAGAGCGCGCGGTGCTGACCAGGTTGTCGCTGCTGGATCGGTTCCTGCCGCTCTGGATCCTGCTGGCGATGGCGGGCGGGCTGCTGCTGGGCCGCTTCTTCCCCGCCATCCAGGGGCTGCTCGATGCCGTGAGGATCGGCAACACCTCCCTGCCGATCGCCCTGGGGCTGCTGCTGATGATGTATCCGGTGCTGGCCAAGGTGCACTACGAGGAGCTGGGCCGGGCGGCGCGCGATCGCCGTTTGCTGCGGCTCTCGCTGCTGCTCGTCTGGGGTCTGGGGCCGGCGCTGATGTTCGCCCTGGCCTGGCTGTTCCTGCCCACGCAACCGGAGTTCCGGACCGGGCTGATCCTGATCGGCCTGGCCCCCTGCATCGCCATGGTGCTGATCTGGATCGACCTGGCCCAGGGCGACAGGGAAGCGGCCGCCCTGCTGGTGGCGATCAATTCGATGATCCAGGTGCTGGCCTACGCCCTGCTGGGTGGCTTCTACCTGAAGATCCTGCCCGGCTGGCTGGGTCTGGCCACCCAGGATGTGGCCTTTTCGATGCTGGAGATCGCCAAGGCGGTGCTGGTGTTTCTGGGGCTGCCGCTGGCCGCGGGCTTCTTCACCCGCCGGATCGGTCTGCGCCTCAAAGGCCCCCACTGGTACGAGCAGCGCTTCATCCCCTTCATCAGCCCCTTCGCCCTTTACGGCCTGCTGTTCACGATCGTGGTGATGTTCGCCCTGCAGGGCCAGGCGATCACCTCCGATCCGCTCAGGCTGGCCGGCGTGGCCGTGCCGCTGCTGCTCTACTTCGCGATCATGTGGAGCGTGGCTTTCGCGGTGGGCCGCCGCAACGGGCTCAGTTACCCGAAAATGGCCACCCTGGCGTTCACAGCCGCCGGCAACAACTTCGAGCTGGCCATCGCCGTGAGCATCAGCGTCTGGGGGGTCAGCTCCCGCCAGGCGTTGGCCGGATCGGTGGGCCCCCTGATCGAGGTGCCGGTGCTGGTGGCGCTGGTCTACGTGTCGTTGTGGCTCAGGCGCCGCCTGCTGGCCAGCCGCAGCGACCGCCAACCCCATTCTGGGACCTGTTGACCCTCCCCACCCAACCGATGACGGCTCCGGAATCACCAAGACCTCCCTTTCCCCCCTTCGATGCCGAAACGGCGGCAACGAAAGTGCGCCTCGCCGAGGATGGCTGGAACGGCCGCGATCCAGCCCGGGTGGCCCTCGCCTACACCCCCGACAGCGTCTGGCGCAACCGCGCCGAGTTCGTCAGCGGCCGCGAGGCCATCGTGCAGTTTCTGACCCGTAAATGGGCCCGGGAGCTCGACTATCGCCTGATCAAGGAACTCTGGGCGTTCCATGGCCACCGCATCGCCGTCCGTTTCGCCTACGAATGGCACGACGATTCCGGCCACTGGTTCCGCTCCTACGGCAATGAAAACTGGGAGTTCGATGGGCAGGGGTTCATGCACACCCGCATCGCCAGCATCAACGACCTCCCCATTCAGGAAAGCGAGCGGAAGTATCACTGGCCGCTCGGTCGCCGCCCCGACGATCACCCGGGTCTGTCCGATCTGGGCCTCTGAAGCCACCCTCAGCGCCTGCCCGACAGCAGCGAGCCGAGCACGCCGCGCACCACCTGGCGGCCGATACCGCTGCCCACCGAACGGGCGGCGTTCTTCGCCAGCACGTCCACCAGACCCTCGTGCCGGCCGCCCCGGGGCCCCACGCTGCCGAACAGCAGCTCCTCCAGCTCGCTGCGGGCCGGCTCGGGTTCCGGCACCGGGGCCTTCTGCGGCCGTGGTTTCGGAGCTTTCTCGGCCGCTGGTGGCGCTGCTGGGGCGGCCTGGGGGGTGGCGGCGCGGGCCTGCAGCTTCTCGAAGGCCGATTCCCGATCCAGGGCCTGCTCATAGACACCGGCCACCAGGGAGCTGGCCATCAGTCCCTGGCGCTCCGCCGCGCTGATGGGGCCGATCCGGGAGCCCGGCGGTCGGATCCAGGCCCGCTCTGTGATCGCAGGGGTGCCAGCGGCATCGAGCAGGGAGATCAGGGCCTCGCCCACCGCCAGCTCCTGGATCGCCGCTTCGATCGACAGGGCGGGATTGGGCCGCATGGTTTCGGCGGTGGCGCGCACCGCCTTCTGATCGCGCGGGGTGAAGGCCCGCAGGGCGTGCTGGATGCGGTTACCGAGCTGGCCCAGGATCCGCTCGGGGATGTCGGTCGGGTTCTGGGACACGAAGAACACCCCCACCCCCTTGGAGCGGATCAGCCGCACCACCAGCTCCACCTTCTCCAGCAGGGCGGCCGGTGCATCGGCGAACAGCAGGTGGGCCTCATCGAAGAAGAACACGAGCTTCGGCTGCTGGACATCCCCCACCTCCGGCAGTCGTTCGAACAGCTCGGCCAGCAGCCACAGCAGCACGCAGGCGTAGAGGCGGGGGCTCTGCATCAGCCGGTCCGCCGCCAGGATGTTGATGACGCCGCGCCCCTCCACCGTCTGGAGCAGGTCGTCGACCTCCAGCATCGGCTCGCCGAAGAAGCGGGCGCCCCCCTGGTCCTCGAGCCGCAGCAGTCCCCGCTGGATGGCACCGATGCTTGCGGCGGAGATGTTGCCGTACTGAAGCCTGAAGCGAGCGGCGTTCTCTCCCACGAAGAGCAGGATCGCCCGCAGATCCTTGAGATCGAGCAGCAGCAGGCCGTTGTCGTCGGCCACGCGGAAGGCCAGCGTCAGGATCCCTTCCTGGGTGTCGTTGAGGTCGAGCAGACGCCCCAGCACCAGGGGGCCCATGTCGGAGATGGTGGCCCGCACGGGGTGGCCCTGCTCGCCGAACACGTCCCAGAGGGTGACGGGGCAGGCGGCGAAGCTGGGCGCGGGCAGCCCGAGCTTTTCCAGCCGCGCCGCCAGTTTTTCGTCCATCGCCCCGGCGGCGGCCAGGCCGCCCAGATCCCCCTTCACGTCGGCCAGGAAGACTGGAACGCCGATCCGCGAGAAGCCTTCCGCCAGCACCTGCAGGGTGATCGTCTTGCCGGTGCCGGTGGCGCCGGTGATGCAGCCGTGACGATTGGCGTAGGCGGGCAGCAGGGCCGGAGCCGCCGTGGCCGACCGTGCCAGCTGGATGGGCTCAGCCACGCGGGCCTGATCGATGTCGGGAACGGATCCTGCCACGGCTGCGTGGCGCCCACACTGGGAACGGGGCCACCGGTCCCCGAACGTTCGCGAAACCTCCGATGACTGCACCGACGGTGGCCGCCAGGACGCCCATCAGCGTGAAACTGGAGGAAGGAAAGGACTACTTCTATTGCGCCTGCGGGCGTTCATCGGATCAGCCCTTCTGCGATGGCTCCCACGAAGGCAGCGGCTTCACACCGCTCGCGTTCGTGGCCGAGCGAACCGGCAAGGCCCTGCTGTGCCGCTGCAAGCAGACCGCCACGCCCCCCTGGTGCGACGGGACCCATGAACGTGTTCCCCCTGATCGGGTGGGCACCACCTTCTCCGTCGACCAGGACGGCGACGGGATGCCCGACCCCCACGCCACGGCGGAGGAGCCGAATCTGGAGTTGATCCACCAGCTCGCCGAGCATGGCCTTGATCAGGTGGGTCCCGAGGGGCCGGTGGCGGCCATGGGGGTGCCGCGCTCGCAGCTGCCCTGCTGGGACGACATCCAGATCCTCACGGCCCAGCTGGCCCGCCAGCCCCTGCCGAGCGAGGCGGCGGTGGGCACCGAGCTGGTGATCGGCCCCCAGGCCCGGCGACCCCTCCGGCTGGAGATACCTCTGCTGGTCTCCGACATGAGCTTCGGCGCCCTCTCCGAGGAGGCCAAGCTGGCCCTGGCCACCGGGGCCGAGCGGGCCGGGACGGGGATCTGCTCCGGGGAAGGGGGGATGCTGCCGGAGGAGCAGGCCGCCAACCGGCGCTACCTGTTCGAACTGGGTCCGGCCCGGTTCGGCTACCGGGAGGAGCTTCTGCCACGGGTGCAGGCCTTCCACTTCAAGGCCGGCCAGGCCGCCAAGACCGGCAGCGGCGGCTACCTGCCGGCCAGCAAGGTCACCGCTCGCATCGCCGCCATCCGTGGCCTGCCCGAAGGCCAGCCGATCCACTCACCTCCCACCTTTGTCGATCTCCACACGCCGGCTGACTTCCGAGCCTGCGCCGATCGGGTGCGGGAGCTGACCGGCGGCATCCCGGTGGGCTTCAAGCTCAGTGCCCAGCAGA
This sequence comes from uncultured cyanobacterium, assembly GCA_903917565.1. GTDB lineage: Bacteria > Cyanobacteriota > Cyanobacteriia > PCC-6307 > Cyanobiaceae > Cyanobium. The sequence continues at coordinate 70,679 of CAIXBB010000016.1, forward strand.
TCGAGGCCGACCTCGACTTCGCCCTGGAGGCCGGCGCCGACTACCTGATCCTCGATGGCCGCGGCGGCGGCACCGGCGCAGCTCCCCTGCTGCTGCGCGATCACATCGGAGTGCCCACCATCCCCGCCCTGGCGCGGGCCCGGGCCCACCTCGACCGCCGGGGCGCCAGCGGCCGCGTCACCCTGATCGTCACCGGCGGCCTGCGCACCCCGGCCGATTGCGTCAAGGCCCTGGCCCTGGGGGCCGATGGGATCGCCCTGGCCAATGCGGCGATCCAGGCGATCGGCTGCGTCGGCGCCCGGATCTGCCACACCAACCGCTGTCCGGCGGGCATCGCCACCCAGGATCCGCACCTGCGCCGCCGGCTCGAAGTGGAGCATGCCGCCCAGCGGCTGGAGCGGTTCCTGCAGGCGGCGGTGGCGATGATGCAGGTGCTGGCACGGGCCTGTGGCCACGACCATCTGCAGGGCTTCTCAAGGAACGACCTGGCCAGCTGGCACCGGGAGCTGGCGGATCTGGCCGGGATCGCCTGGAGCGGGTCGGCACCCCTGCCCGTCAGCCTGCGGCCGGCAACTCGACCACGAAGCAGCTCCCGGCGCCTGGCTGGCTGGTGACACGGATGCTGCCTCCGTGGGCTGAGCAGATGTGGGAAGCGATCGCCAGCCCCAGGCCGGATCCCCCGTCACTGCGATCGGCGCTGGCCCGCCAGAAACGGTTGAACACCATGGAGATGTGATCGTCGCTCAGGCCGATGCCCGTGTCCTGGATGGCGATCGACACCAGCGACCCCCGCCGGTGGGCCGTGATCCCGATCGTCCCCGGTTCGGGGGTATAGCGGATGGCGTTGTCGATCAGGTTGCGCAGCAGTCGCTGCAGCAGGGACGCCTGGCCCATCACGGTCAGGCCCGCCTCCACGTCCACCGTGACTTGATGCTGGCGCAGATCCATCCCGTCGCGGTGCAGGGCGATCTGGCTGTCGATCAGGGCGCTGAGATTCAGGCGCTGGAACCGCTCGGGCCGCAGTTCGTCCTGGCGGGCGAGCAGGAGCAGATCCTCCACCAGCAGCTCCATCTGGGAGGTGGCGCTGGCGATGGCCTCGAAGCGGCGCCGCTGGGAGGGGCTCGCGGCATCGGTCTCCAGCAGACCCATCTCCGCATTGGCCGCCAGCGCCGCCATCGGGCCCCGCAACTCATGGGAGGCGTCCAGGCTGAACTGCCGCAATCGGCTCAGGCTCTGCTCCAGGGGCTCCACCGCCCGTCGACTGATCAACCTGGCACTCACGCCGCTCAGCAGCAGGGCCAGCAGGATCGCCCCCGTCAGCGAGGCGTCGAGGCGATGCAGCTGGGCTTCGGTGCTCTCCAGCCCCTCACTGATGCGCAGCCAGCCATCGCCACGGGAGGGACCGCTGACTCCATCCAGATCCACCGGCCGCACCAGAGAAATCCAGTCGGGTCCCTGCTGCCACAGAAACCTCTGCCCGCTGCGGCGGTGGGGCAGCGGGCCCAGGTTGCGCCGCTCCCCCTGCCGCGCCACCGGCTGGCGATGCCCCTCCACGAACCACTCCACCTGCTGGTGCGCTGCGGCGAAATCCTTGTGGATGCGCTGCAGCTCCTTCTTGTCGCCGGGCTTCGGCGGTGGCTGGCTGGAGAGCTCCTCGCCGATCGCCATCAGGTCGTTGCGGATCAGGGCCATCTGGCTTTGCTGGAAGGCGCCTCTCAGCACCAGGGCGAACAGCAGCAGGACGCCGGCCAGGCTGGCGACGTAAAGAAGCCAGAGCTCCCTGTGCTGGCGCTGCGGCGTCTTCGCCGGCCGGCCGATCACGGCGGGACGTTTCATGGCGGAGGCGGCATCAGTCGGTAGCCCTGGCCGTGGGCCGTTTCGATCGGGTCGATGGCGCCCCCCAGGCGCAGTTTGCGGCGCAGGTTGTTGAGATGGGTCTTGACCGTCTCCTCGCCCGCTTCGGCTTCCAACGGCCAGAGCTGGTCCAGCAGGCGCCCGCGGCTGAACAGCTGCCCCGGGTGCCGCAGAAACCATTCCAGCAACTGGAATTCCTTGCCGGTGAGGCAGAGCTCTGCATCGCGCCAGCTTGCCTTTCCCGTTGCAGGGTCCAGCACCAGGGGCCCCCAGCGCAGGGTTGATGGCGTGTAGGGATGGACGGCCCGCCGCTCCAGGGAACGGATCCGTGCCGCCAGCTCCACCATCCGGAAGGGTTTCACCAGATAGTCATCGGCGCCGACCCTGAGCCCCTCCACCACATCACCCACCGAATCGCGGGCGGTGAGCATCAGCACCAGGATCGGGATCTCCCGTCGACGCAGCTCGGAAACGATGGCCATACCATCCAGGCCGGGCAGCATCCAGTCGAGCAGGGCCAGTTCGTACTCCCCCTCCAGCAGCGCCTTCAACGCCTGATCCCCATGGGCGAACCAGGAGACGGCATGACGCTCCCGGCCCAGGAAATCCACCAGGGGCTCCGCCAGGCGCGCATCGTCTTCAGCCAGAAGAATGCGCATCCTGCAGGCCCGGGTACGTTTCCATCCAAGCGCTTCGATCCTGGCGATCCAGGGGAAGCAACCGGACGGGTCGGTTCAGGGCCTCCCCTTGCACATGGCAGACGAGCTTCAGGATCGCGCCGCTCTCGTCGTGGAACACGGTGCAGATCTGGGCGTGCCTGGCGCGGAACAGCTCCACTTCGTTGAGACCGAAGGGCTGGCCCATGGCCAGCTGTGGGCTGCTGACGGGTCCGCGCTCGGGCGGGGCGGGGGGCAGCAGCCGGGGGGCAGCAGCCGGCGGCCGCTGGCGCCCTAACCGGGCCGCCAGCACCACCCCCAGGAGCAGCAGGGAGCCGGTGCCGCCGCCGAGCAGCAGGCCAGCGAGCACATGGCGGATGGCGGTCCCCCACAGGGTCCAGAGGGCCAGGGTGCCCAGGCCCACCGGCAGCCGGCGATGCACCGGCACGGAGGAGCGCAGATCGATGATCGGAGCGTTCAAGCGGACAGCCGGCCGGGGAACATGGCTTCACCTTCCCCTGGAATGGTGCAGAAATCGGCAAGACGCCGGTCAGACCCGCACGCCCCGATCCGGGCTGACCCAGCGGGCCCGCACACCGCGGCCGCGCCGCAGTACCCGTGGCAGGGCCACCACCGAGGTGCTCAGCGTCAGCAACCAGAACACCGCCGGGTACCAGACCATCCAGAAGGCGTTGCGGGCCAGCCCCCGGTCGTAGGGGCGATCCAGCCACAGGCTCACGGCCCCCTGCAGCAGGCAGGTGAGGCCGAGCAGGTGGGCACCGGCGCTGGGCAGCAGGGGGGCCGCCAGATCGCGTGGGCTGGCTCCGAAGACCAGGTGAGTCAGCAGCCAGCCAGCCACCAGCAGCACCACCGACTGGGCCCAGACCAGGCTGAGCAGCGGTTCGATCAGGAACGGCCAGAGCCGCCACTGCCGCGGCTGCAGCAGCAGGTCGCCATGGGCCAGCAGCACCTGCACACCTCCCTCGGCCCAGCGCAGCCGTTGCTTCCAGAGGCCCCGGAGTGTTTCCGGCATCAGGATCCACACCAGTGCGTGGGGCTCGTAGGCCACATGCCAGCCGGCCCGCTGCAGCGACCAGGTGATGGCGATGTCCTCGGTGAGCATGTCGGTGCTCCAGAAGCCCACGTCCTGCAGGGCCGAGCGGCGGAAGGCGGCGATCACCCCGGACACGGTGAACAGGCCCCCCAGGGTCGACTGGGCCCGTTTGATCAGGCCGATGATCGCGGCGAATTCCCCCACCTGCACCCGGCCCAGCAGGGTGGTGCGGTTGCGGATGCGGGGGTTGCCCGTGACGGCCCCCAGCCGCGGATCCCGCTCAAAATGACGCACCAGCCAGCCCACGGCCTCGGGATCGAGCAGGGCGTCGCCATCGATGCACACCAGCAGCTCGTGGCGCGCCAGCAGGGCGCCGGTGCGCAGGGCCATCGCCTTGCCCTGGTTGGCCGCCAGGTGCACCACCCGCAGCCGCGGCTCCACCCGGGCCCAGGCCTCCAGCTGGGCGCCGGTGTCGTCGCTGCTGCCATCGTTGATGCCGATCACCTCCAGCTCCGGCCAGTGGAGCGCCAGGGCATGCCGCAGGGTGTCCGCCAGGGTCTCCCCCTCGTTGAAGCAGGGGATCAGCACGCTCACCGGCGGGCGGGGATCGGCGACGGGCGGTGGGCTCGGCAGCCAGCGTTCCTGCCGTTCACGCCGGAACACGAACACCAGCGCCAGGGCCATCCATACCCAGGCCATCAGCAGGGGGTAGTCGACCACGAAGACCAGCAGCCCGTGCCAGAGCTGCGGCAGCAGCTCGTGCATCAACGGCCTCCGCTGGCGACCAGCATCGGGTCACTGGAATGGGCCGCCAGCACCGGCCGGATGCTGTCGGGATCCGGCATGCCTCTGCTCTGGTTGTCGGGGTAGTAGCCCAGATGGTGAGCCCCCTCCCGGTAGAGCAGGGCCATCTGGGAGGCCAGCTCCTGGGACGGCAGGTCCCGGTGGGTGCGCCAGTCGGTGCTCTGCAGTTCGAACAGCACCCGCTCCAGTCCTCCTGGCAACTGCCGCACCGCCGCCACCAGCTCCTTAAGGAAGCCCTCGGGGTCGCCGGCCTGCTCCATGTAGGGCATGGCCATCACGGCGGTGAAGTCGTACAGCTTGAGGGAGGTGTCGATCGACTGGCTGTACCAGGCTTCGGAATGGGGATTGAGCACCACCTGGGCATACAGGTTGCGGGCCGTGCGCAGCTGGGGCTGGTTGTGGCACACCACCGCCGCCAGGTCGGTGGTGATCTGATCCAGGCGGCTGGTCTTGAGGTTGATCCACCGACCCAGCAGCCGGTCGTCGGCTCGGATGGCGGCAGGATCGGCCGGCAGACCCCAGCGGCGGTACTGGCGCAGGGCCGCCGGGCTGGCGTCCTCGTAGTCGCTCAGGGTGACGTCGTCGTGGAAGAGCAGCCCGTCGAAGATGGCGCGGCGGGAGAGGTCTTCGTAGATCTCCCGCACCACCGTCATCGCCTTGGGTTCGAAGGGCGACAGGCGCGGGTAGCCCATCGTCAGGTGGCCGGTGCTGGAGGGCAGGGTGACCACCTTGAGCCCGGCGGCCGGGTGGTCTGCCGGCAGCGTCCAGGCCAGGACGGGCATCCAGGCATAGAGCCGCCGCACCTGGGTGCGGGTGCGGATCTCCCAGGCCACGTGATTGAACAGGTCGGCACGCATCGGTACATGCCGGTTGGGGAAGTACACCGCATCGGCGGCGCCGTCGCCGTCGGGATCGGCAAAGGCCTGGAGGTACACCGTGTTGACCCCCATGGCCCGGATCCGCTCGAGCAGCAGCGCCAGGTTGCGTTCGGTCTGGGCCGGATCGGGGTCGTGGATGTTGTCGAGATCGACGTGCATCACCTTCTGGGCCCGGCTGGTGTCGCCGAGGTCGTTGCGGCGCAGGGCCAGTTCGGCCTCCAGCCCGGCGGTGTCCCCCATCTCGTTCAGCATCAGCACCCGCCGAAGGCCCGCGAGGGGCACCGTGGATCGGTTGGCGCCGTCGTCGAGGGTGAGGCCCACCGACAGGCCCTCCCGGGTGGCCATGGCCGAGGCGGTGGCGTTGTAACGGCCATAGGGCCACACGATCACCCGCGGACGACGTCCCACCTGACGCTCCAGCAGATCGGCGTTGCGGGCCAGATCGGCCCGCAGGCGCTCCGCGTAGGCCGCCTCGCTCTCGTAGACGCCCTCCGGCCGGTAGAGCCGCCCCACCACCGCCGGCTCGGAGTTGTTCTGGGGGTTCGCCGGGATGCCGTGGTGCAGGTCGTAGGTGTGGCTGGCCACCTCCACCAGACCGCTCCTGGAGAGTTCCCGCACCTGCTCCCAGCTCAACAGCCGCTCGCGCGCCAGCGGCTGATCGCCGAACAGGATCGTGCCGCCCTCCGGCTCCATCCATTTGCCGACCAGGGCGATCACCGCCGGAGCCCGCCGCCGTTTCAGCTCCGGAAACACCTCGTCGTGGGTGCTGCGGAAGCCATCGTCGAAGCTGAGCAGCACGGGTCGCTCGGGCAGCGCCCGGCCCCCTTGCCGGGCCCGCATCACCTGATCCACCGAGACGAAGTGATGGCCATGGGCCTCCAGCCAGTCCAGCTGGTGCCGGAAGTGGGCCGGGGTCACGGCGTAGTCGGGCATCACCGCCTGGGCCGGCTCGGCGATCTCGTGATAGGCCAGCACCACCAGTCCCCGCAGGGGATCAGCTCCCCCGCGGTCACCGGCCCTGCCGGGGCCGATGGTGACGGCCAGCACGGTGGCAAGCAGGAGCAGGGCCAGCAGGGACCGCAGGGAGGAGAACAACTTGTTCATCGTCATCATCGTCGTGGCTCGGAGGAAAGAATTCGGCAAGCACCGCGCTGCCTGCTCCCTGATGGGCCAGGGTGCTGGATCGGCTCAGCGGGTTTCCAGGGTCCAGCCCCCGTGGCCGTCGAGCCGCAGCACGCGCTGATGGAAGGCCTCCAGACTGGGCCGGTGCCCGACGCTGATCACCGCCATGTGGGCCCGCCGCAGCAGCCCGTAGAGGTGCGCTTCGGTGGCCAGATCAAGGGCGCTGGTGGCTTCATCGAGAATCACCAACGCAGGCCGCAGCAGCAGCAGGCGGGCGAAGCCCAGCCGTTGCTGCTCGCCGCCGGAGAGCACCTGATCCCAGTCGGTTTCGGCATCGAGATCGGGGTAGCGGGTGGTCAGCGACTCCAGTCGGGCCTGGATCAGCGCCTGCTGCAGCTCCCCTTCCCCGATGGGACCCGCCTGGGGCGACACGGTGTACAGGAGTTGGTCCCGCAGGCTGCCCAGGGCCAGGTAGGGCTTCTGCGGCAATACCATCCATGCCGAGGCTGTGGGGGCCTCCAGCTGCCCGGCGGCAGCGGGCGCGAGCCCGCAGAGCACCCGCAGAAGGGAGGTCTTGCCGCAGCCGCTGGGGCCGGTGATCAGCAGCCGATCGCCGCCGGCCAGGTGCAGATCCAGCTCCCGCACCAGCAGTCCATCGCCCCCAGGGTTGGCCACGCTGAGCCCGTGCAGGTGCAGTTCAGCACCGACCCCGCCGGCCGGAGACGGAGTCGCCGCGGCAGCCGTGCTGGCGCTGGCGTGGAGGGTGGGGGTGGCGGTGGCGGCGCGCAGCTCGCCGATGCGGTGCAGGCTGGCGAACAGGCCCGAGAAGTCGTCGGCCCGATCCACCAGGAACGAGAGCGCCGCCTGCACCTGGCCGAAGGCGATGCTGCCCACCGTGAGCTGACCCAGTGTCACCTTCCCGCCGAAGTAGGCACCCGAGAGCACCAGATAGGGCACGAACTGCATCAGGAAGCCGTAGAGGCCGGTGCCCTGGCCCACGAAGGCCCGCCAGCGGATCACCCGCTCCAGGTTCACCAGCACCCGCTCGAAGCGTCGCCCCAGGCCGGTGCGCTCCCGGGCCTCGCCCCGCAGGAAGGCGATGCTCTCGGCGTGGCTGCGCAGGTGCATCAGGGCGAAACGGAAATCGGCCTCCAGGGCCTGCTGCCGGAAGGTGAGCGAGGCCAGCCGCCGCACCAGCCGCAGGATCACGGCATTGCCCGCCAGGGTGGCGATCACCAGGGTGAGCACCAGGGTGCCGCTGATGCCGAACAGCACCAGCACGTAGGCCGCCAGTGCCAGCAGCGAGGCGCAGAAGCCGAAGAACAGGCTGGTGGAGCTGACCACCGCCCGCTCCACGTCGTCGGCGATGCGCTGGTCGGGGTTGTCGATCGACCCCGACGCCTCCACCCGGTAGTAGGCATGGTCCGTCAGGTAGGCCTCCGAGAGGACGTCGGTGGTGCGCTCGCGCCAGACGAGGGAGAAGCGCTGCTGGCCGTAGGTGTTCAGGAACTGCACCGGCAAGGTGACCAGATAGATGCTGATGAGGCCGACGGCGGTGCCCCAGAAGCGGGGAGCGCTGCGCACGTTGAGGGCCTCCATCACGGCGCCATTGCCTTCGGTGAAGGCCACGTCCACCGCCGTGGCCAGCACCAGCAGAGCCAGCAGCAGCGTCAGGGCCAGCCAGCGGCGGCGCAGGCTGGCGGCCAGGCCCCGGACCAGGGCCAGCCAGACCACCAGCGCAGCCACGGCCACCCCCAGGGCGATCGCCCCCTGGTGGTAGGCGTTGAAGGCGCGCAGGGCTTCCCCCAGATAGGGAAAGGCCTCTGCCAGCCGGGCCGGGCCCAGCACCCAGGCGATCAGCAGGCAGGCGCCGCCGGTCAGGAGCACCGCTGCCCCAAGGGCCAGGGCGGCGGACGCCCCCAGCAGGGCGGCGGCGCGCAGCAACGGAGGGCGTGCCGCGGCACCGGCCGGGGCCGCCGGAAGCAGCACGTCGGCGGCGAGGGAGCGGAACTCGCCCGGGAGGTTGCCGAAGCGGGCCATCGGGGTGGGGGCGGTGGCGATCTCAGGCAGATCGGTCAGCAGGTTGGTGGGCAGGATCTGCTTCGGCAGCGATGGAGAACATGTTGCCGTTTCTTCGTGGCCACGTCGTTAAGCTCCAGGCGATGGTTCATGGCGCGCCATGGAGGAGAAACTCATCTTCGTGAGTGTGGGCGCCACGGCCACGGCGGAGCAGGAATCGTTCGTGCGCTTGATTGAGGATCGCCTGCGCAGTGAATCACTGACCCCGAAAACGGTCGGCCGCAACACCTTCAGCGCCGATGCCCCGCTCAAGGCCATCACCGAGTTGATGGAGCGATGTTCCGGAATTGTTGTGATCGCCCTGGAGCGCAGTTACTTTCCAGCCGGCCTCGACAAGCGTGGTGGACCGCGCCAGGCGAACCTCACCGACACCCGACTGCCGACACCCTGGAATCACATCGAAGCGGCGATGGCCTACACGAAACACCTGCCGCTGCTCGTCATCGTGGAAGCTGGCCTGAAGGCCGAAGGCTTGCTGGAGTCTGGTTACGACTGGTATGTGCAGACCCTGCCCCTGGAGGCGATCGCGTTGAGCTCCAATGAATTCAATGGGGTGCTGGCCGACTGGAAGGACAAGGTTCTGGCCATGGGGTCGCCTGCCAAGCCCAGGCTGCAGGGTCTGAACCCTGCCGAGATGTCCGTGCTTGATCTGGTCGGTGCCCTCAGGCCTGTCCAGCTGTGGAGTGTGGCGATCGCCCTGGCCGGTCTGCTGGCGGGGGCCTTCAGCCTCGGAGCCCGCCTGGTTCCCCCCTCCAAGGAACGGACGCCGCCAGGGCAGGGAGCCCTCCTGCCGGCATCAGGCTGGGGCGTTGTCGGTTCTCGGTTGAATGTCCGTACAGAAGGCTTCCTCCTGGTGAACCAGGCCGCATTGGCGTTTGATCCAGTGGGGATTCGTGCCCCGATGTAGATGCCGATGCTTTGCGTCATCAGAAACTTCAGCAACTCCTGGCACTCGCGATGGCCAGGGTGATGCTTTCTGGCTCAGGCGGGTCAGCCGCCTGGATTGATGCAGGCGCCGAGCCGGGTGCCAGCGCCTGGAGAACCTGATGACGTCATCGAAGATGCTGGCCAATGGACAGCCCTTGTTGAGACGAAGTCTGGCTGCTTCAGCGACATTGCTGTGCTGCTGACCAGGGGCTGGATTGAGACCCTTGTGGCCACAGGCCCATTGGATCAGGCCGTTCCCGGGCCCTGTCGCGCGAGCACGGCGACACAGCGACCGCACAGGGTGGGATGGCTGGGGTGCTGGCCGATGTCGCCCTCGTGGTGCCAGCAGCGCTCGCACTTGCTGCCCGCCGCCCGGGCGATCCGCACCCGGATCCCCTCCTCGTCGATCTCCGACAGGGGGGCCTCCAGCGGGGCCCCCCCCAGGCCCAGTGCCGACACCAGCAGCCAGTCGGCCAGGTTGTCGACCTCGGGATGGGGGCTGGCGGCCAGCAGGGCCAGGGCCTCCCGCAGGGGTGACGACTCCGTCAGCACGATTTGCACCTGGGCCTCGAGGGAGGCCCCCAGTTCCCCGCGACCCCGGCAGCCCTCCAGCACCCGGTTCACCTGGGCACGCAGCTCGAGGATCCGCTGCATCGGCGCCACCAGCTCCGGCGCGGCCCAGGCGGCGGGCACCGTGGGCCAGCCCCGCTCGAACACCGAGGACTCGGCCACCGGATAGGGCAGGTTCTGCCAGATGTCCTCGGCCATGTGGCAGAGCACCGGCGCAATCAGCCCCGCCAGCCGCTCCACCACCAGGTGCAGCACGGTCTGGCAGCTGCGACGCCTGAAGTCCCCCGCCGCACTCACGTACAGGCGATCCTTGGCGATGTCGAGATAGACGTTGGAGAGATCCACCACGCAGAAGTTCTGCAGGGCCTGGAAGAAGCGGTAGAACTCGTAGCGCTCGAAATCGGCGCTCACCTCCTCGATCAGGCTGGCGGTGCGCTGCAGCATCCAGCGATCGAGCAGGGGGAGATCCGCGATCGCCACGGCATGCTCCGACGGCACGAAATCGTGCAGGTTGCCCAGCAGATAGCGGGCCGTGTTGCGCACCTTGCGGTACACGTCCGCCAGCTGCTTGACGATGCCCGGACCCAGGGGCACGTCGGCGGAGTAATCCACCGAGCTCACCCACAGCCGCAGCACGTCGGCGCCGTAGGCGGGCTCCTGCTTCTCGTTCTTGCCGCCCTCCACCAGGACGAGGGGATCCACCACGTTGCCGAGGGACTTGCTCATCTTGCGGCCCTTCTCATCCAGGGTGAAGCCGTGGGTGAGCACCCGGCGGTAGGGGGCCTGGCCATTCACCGCCACCGAGGTGAGCAGGCTGCTCTGGAACCAGCCGCGGTGCTGGTCGGAGCCCTCCAGGTAGAGATCGGCGGGGTAGCCCAGCCCCCGTCCTTCGAGCACCGCCGCCCAGGAGGAGCCCGAGTCGAACCAGACATCCATGGTGTCGATGCCCTTGCGCCACTGGTCGGCCTGGTCGGCCCAGGCGGGCGGCAGCAGGCCGGCCTCCTCCCTTTCCCACCACACATCGGCGCCGTGCTCGGCGATCAGGGCCTCGGCGTGGGCCAGGGTGTCGGCGTTGAGCAGAACCTCGCCCGTCTGGCGGTGATAGAAGACGGGGATCGGCACCCCCCAAGAGCGCTGGCGGGAGATGCACCAGTCGCCCCGATCCCGCACCATGGCCTCGATGCGGTTGCGGCCGCTGGCGGGCAGCCACTCCACCGCCGCGATGGCCTCCAGGGCCTGGGCGCGAAAGCCGTCGACGGAGGCGAACCACTGTTCGGTGGCCCGGAAGATGGTGGGTTTCTTCGTGCGCCAGTCATAGGGATAGCGGTGCTCGTAGCGCTGCTCGGCCAGCAGCAGGCCGGCGTCCCTCAGGGCGGTGATGATCGCAGGGTTGGCATCGGTGAGCACGTTGAGCCCGGCGAAGGGGCCGGCCTCCGCGGTGAGGGTGCCGGCCTCATCCACCGGGCAGAGCACCGGCAGGCCGTATCTGTTGCCGGTGTGGAAGTCGTCGACCCCGTGGCCCGGGGCCGTGTGCACCAGGCCGGTGCCGGTTTCGGTGGTGATGTAGTCGCCGCCGATCACCACGGGGCTGGTGCGATCCAGCAGCGGGTGGCGATACAGGATCCCCTCCAGCTGGGCCCCCTTGAGGGTGAGCAGGGGTTCGAGGGGGCGCTCCAGGCTCGTGCGCAGCCGCTCCACCAGCTGGGAGGCCACCATCAGGTAGCGGGGGGTGCCGCCGTTGGTCGTGCCGTCGCGGCAGATGGCGTAATCGAGCGCTCCATTGACCGACACCGCCAGGTTGGCCGGCAGGGTCCAGGGCGTGGTGGTCCAGATGGCCACGAACAGCTGCTCCCGGTGGGCCGCATCGGTGGGGCCGTCGATGCCGGCGGCCGCCAGGATCCCCGCCAGGGTTTGGGGCAGCTCCACCACCGGGAAGGCCACATAGACGCTGGGGGAGGTGTGGCCGTCGGGATACTCCAGTTCGGCCTCGGCCAGGGCGGTGCGGGAGCTGGGGCTCCAGTGCACCGGCTTGAGGCCCCGGTAGATGTGGCCGGCCAGCACCATCTGGCCGAAGACCCCGATCTGGGCCGCCTCGTAGGACTTCTGAAGCGTGAGGTACGGCTCGTCCCAGTCGGCCCAGATGCCCCAGCGCCGGAAGCCGCTCTTCTGGATCTCCACCTGTTCGAGGGCGTAGGCATGGGCCCGGCGCCGCAGGTCGATGGGGGTGAGCCCGCGCCGCTCCTCGCTGCCCAGGCCCTGCAGCACCTTCAGCTCGATCGGCAGGCCGTGACAATCCCACCCCGGCACCAACCGGGCCCGGCGACCCTGCAGCAGGGCGTGCTTGTTGATGATGTCCTTGAGGATCTTGTTGAGGGAGTGGCCCACGTGCAGGGCGCCGTTGGCGTAGGGCGGTCCGTCGTGGAGGGTGAAGGGAGCGCCTGGGTTGCCGCGGCTCAGCCGCCCGTAGAGATCGTGCGCCTTCCAGAAGGCCTGCAGTTCAGGCTCCCGCACCCTGGCATTCGCCCGCATGGCAAAGGGCGTCTGCAGCAGGTTGAGCGTGTCCTTGTAGGACGCCGGGCTTGCCGTCACGTCGCCGGGGCGCGAGAAGGATGGATTATCCCGCCTCGCCGAGACCCTCCCCCTGCTGCGGCGTCGCCGGCTCGGGCGGGGCTTCGGGGATGGCCTGCTCCAGCAGGGCGTCGATCTCCTTGAAGCCGCTGACCACGGGGGGATCGTCGCCCGGCTCCACCGCCGCCTCTGCCTCGGGCCGCACCCAGCGCTTGGTGCTGGCGGGGCGGGGCGCACGCCGTTCCGCCACCCACGACCCCAGTCCACTGACCACGCCGCTGGCCAGCTGCAGCAGGCGGGTGAGGGAGGCCCCGAGCTGGCTCAGGCTGGTCTGCCAGCGCTCCCACGACCACAGCCGCTGGCGTTCCTCCTCGCTCAGCAGCCGCCAGCGGCCCTGACCCACCTCCACACCGAGCCGGCCGATCACCAGGCCGCCGCAGAGCACCGCCAGCATCGGCGCGCCCGTGAGTCGCTCGGCGCTTGTGACAAGCACCAGGCCCAGCAGCAGCACCACGGCCCCCCAGACCGAATCCCTGGCCCGACTCAGCTCGGTGGCCAGCAGGGGCAGCAGCAGCAGCAGCAGCCCCAACAGCAGGGCCAGAAAGCCTCCGAGGGTGGCAAGCATGGCCATGAAGACGTCTGGGCCCATTCTGGGCGCTGACGCCGGGGCCGATTCTTTCAGGTGGCTCCCGCGAGTCTGTCTAGAGTTCCGCTGCGCCCACCTGGCGGAATTGGTAGACGCGCTGGATTTAGGTTCCAGTGGCTCAGGTCGTGGGGGTTCAAGTCCCCCGGTGGGCATCCAATGGTGATCCAGGCCAGGCCCGAGGTGTCGATTGGACGGCGCACCTACGCTGCCCACCATCAGGAACCGAAGCATGAAGAGCCCTCTCCGCAAGCTCACGGCGCTGCTCCTTGGGGCGGGGTCGCTGCTGGCGGGGGCTCCCGCCCAGGCGCTGGAGCAGATCCAGCTGATCCTTCCCCTGATCGATACCCCGTTCACGATCCAGCTCAGGGAGCTCAGGGATCAGCGCAAACTGCTCTCCGGCGACAGCGATCTCGCCGAGCTGGACCGGGCCACCAACGGGGCGATCGGCCGCAGGCTTGTGGAGGCCTTCCAGACCCCCCTCCCCCTGCCGGTGAAGGCCATTGCCGAGCAGTCGGTGGGCTCTCCCCTGGTCAACCAGGTACTGCTGCTGCTCTCGTCGGTGGTGCTGGTGGAGGGGGTTCGCCAGCCGATCGACAGCAAGGCGCTGGCCGCCACCCTGGCCACCAGCCAGGCCAAGGGCAGCCTGAACCTGCTGGAGGTGCTGGAGGCCATGCCCGGCAGGAGCGCTTCGGTGGATCTGCAGCGGGTGATCTTCGCCATCGATCGGATCACCAACCAGCAACGCCTGGGCAACTCCCTGGTGACGTCCCTGCCCGCTGCCGGGATCAACCAGGCCCTCAGCCGGACGGGTCCGCTGGCGGTGAAGCGCCAGGAGCTGGCGATCCCCGTCAAGCACCGCCCCAAGCCCCTGCAGGTGGTCACGATCCAGCCGGAAACGGGCGCCAACGGCCGCCTGGTGCTGATCTCCCATGGGCTCTGGGACGACCCGGAAAGCTTCGAGGGCTGGGGCCGGCACCTGGCCAGCCATGGCTACACCGTGCTGCTGCCCCGGCACCCCGGCAGCGACAAATCGCAGCAGCAGGCCATGCTCTCCGGCCAGATGCCACCCCCCAGCCCGGATGACCTGAAGCTGCGGCCCATGGACATGAGCGCGGTGATCGATGCGGCCGCGGCAGGCAGCCTTGGGCTTCCGGCGGGCCTGCGCACCGACAGCGTCGTGGCGATGGGTCAGTCCTATGGCGCCACCACGGTGCTGCAGCTGGCTGGGGCCCGACCCAGTGCGGCCCTGCTCAACCGCTTCTGCAAGGACGTCACCAACCCTGCCCGCAACGTCAGCTGGGTGCTGCAGTGCAGTTTCCTCACCTCCGCCGACCAGGCCGGCCTGGCCGACCCCCGGGTCAGGGCGGTGGTGGCGGTCAGCCCGCCGATGTCGCTGCTGTTCGACCAGGGCTCGGCCCGGGCCATGGGCGCCCGGGTGCTGCTGGTGAGCGGCAGCCGTGACTGGGTGGTGCCCTCGGGGCCGGAGGCGCTGCAGCCCATGGCCCTGGAGGCCCGCAACGCGGGCGGCGGCCATCGGTTGGTGCTGGCCAAAGACGGCGACCACTTCAACCTGCGCTCCTCCTACGAGCAGGGGGGCGGGGCCCTGCGGGGGCTGCTGCTGGCCTGGACCGCCGGCGCCTTTGCCGCCGGCGCCGCCGCGGCCCCCGGCCCGAGCGCCCCGTCGCTGCTGCCCCCCGATGGCTGGGGCGACACGGAGTTTCCCCTGGTGGACGTCACAGCCAACCTCCGCACCCTGCCGATCGGCCCCAATCAGCCGTGACGGATCCTTGCCGGCCCCAGTCGCGACGAAGGGGCGTCTTCCGTAATCTGGGTCCTCCATCGGTGATCCGGACCTGGCCCAGGCCATGACAGACACGCTGGCACCCGCGTCCGCCGCCGTGGCCACGACCACGCCCGTACCCCGGCGCAGCGTTCCCAGGGAGTACCTGGATCCTCCCGCCGCCTGGAACCCCACCGTCGGCCTGTTCCTGGCGGGTTATGGGCTGGCGGGGCTGACGATCTGGGGCTGGTTCGTGGGGGGCTGGCCCCTGGCGCCCCTGCTGGCCCTGGGCTTCCTGGCCCTGCACCTGGAGGGCACCGTGATCCACGACGCCTGCCACAACGCCGCCCATCCCCACCGCTTCTGGAACGCGGTGATGGGCCATGGCGCCGCCCTGCTGCTGGGCTTCAGTTTCCCGGTGTTCACGCGGGTGCACCTGCAGCACCACGCCCACGTCAACGATCCGAAGCTCGACCCCGACCACATCGTCAGCACCTTCGGCCCCCTGTGGTTGATCGCGCCGAGGTTTTTTTATCACGAAGTCTTCTTCTTCCGGCATCGCCTCTGGCGCCGCAACGAGCTGTTCGAGTGGGTGCTGGCCCGCACCATCTTTGTGCTGATCGTGGTGGCGGCGGCCCGCCACAACTTTCTACCCTTCGTGTTCAACTGCTGGTTCGCCCCGGCCCTGATGGTGGGGGTCACCCTCGGCCTGTTCTTCGATTATTTGCCCCACCGGCCCTTTCAGTCCCGTAACCGCTGGCACAACGCCCGCGTCTATCCCAGCAGGCTGATGAACTGGCTGATCATGGGCCAGAACTATCACCTGGTTCATCACCTCTGGCCGTCGATCCCCTGGTTCGAATACCAGCCGGCGTATCACGCCACCAAGACGATTCTCGATGCCAAGGGTTCACCCCAGAGGCTCGGATTGTTCGAGAGCCGCACCGACAGCCTCAACTTCCTCTACGACATCTTTCTCGGCGTGCGCTCCCATAAGAAGCGCCGCAGCAGGCTCCGCCCTCTGGCCAAGCTGATGCCCACCCGTCATGCCCGCCGGAGGGTGCTGGAGCTGTTGCACCGGACCTCCGTGTCGCCGGTGCGCTGAAGCTTCAGTCGCCCAGGATCCTGGGCACCCGGAAGAAATCCCCCTCCCGCTGGGGGGCCAGCGAGAGCAGCTCCTCGCGCACCGGCGTCGGTTCCACTGAATCGGGCCGGGTCACGTTCACCACTTCCACGGCCCTGGTCGTGGGGGGCACACCTTCGGTGTCCACCTGCTCGAGATGGGCGACGTAGTCGAGGATCCGCTCGAGTTGGCCGGTGTAGGTGGCGATGCGCTCCTCGGGCAGGGCCAGGCGGGCGAGCTGGGCCACCTTGCGCACATCCTCTTCGGTGATCCGCCCCATCGTCGCTCCACGCTTCGAACCCTGAACTTAACCGGCCTCCCCTTCCGGCCCCAGGAAGGCGGCAAGATCCTCGCTCAGGGCCGCCGCCGCCAGTTCCAGGAAACGGGCGCCATGCTCGGCGCTGGCCAGGAAGGGGTCGGAGCCCATGCGGCCATCGGGATGGCGGCGGCGGAAGTCCTCGGGGCCGTGGATCGGCCCGGCGGGTGCCGCCTCGGGCAGGGGTCGCTGCTTGGCGCTTAGGCTGGGCTCCAGGTGCAGGGTGAGGGCGATCTCGCTGGGGGTGGCATGGTGCCCCTCCCGGTCGCCGTAGCGATCACGGGCCTCCCGCATCACCGGGCCGGCGGTGAACCAGTTGGCCAGTCGGCACCGAAGCCGCTCGGCGCCCGGCAGCCCCCGGGCCGCGGCGGTGCCGTAGGCCTGGGCGAAGGCGGCCCGGGCCGTGGCGATGTTGCCGCCGTGGCCGTTGATCACATAGATGCGCTCGAAGCCGTGGCGCGCCAGGGAGAGCACCACGTCGTGGAGAACGGCCAGCAGGGTGGAGGGCTGCAGGCTGATCGTGCCGGCGAAGCCCAGATGGTGCTCGGCCATGCCGAAGGCCTGGGCTGGCGTCACCAGTACGCCCGTGCGTCGTCCCACCTCCAGGGCCACGGCTTCGGCGGTGAGGGCGTCGGTGCCGATGGCGCCCGTGGGCCCGTGCTGCTCGGTGGATCCCAGTGGCACGATCACCCCCCGGCAGTGGGCCAGGTAGGCCTCCACCTCGGGCCAGCTGCGCAGTTGCAGCCGGATCTCCTCGTTGCCCGCGACGGGGCCCGGAATGGTGCTGGGGCCAGGGGCGGTGCTGGGGATCGATCGGGTCATGGTGAACATGGCGGCCTGCGCCGTGCTGCCTAGGATCGACCCTATCCGCGGCGTCACGATGCTGCATCGCAAGCTCGACCGATTTCGCCTGGAGCAGCGGCCGGTCTGGGTCTATCTGCTGGACCAGCAGCGCTGGATCGAGCGGGCCCTGGTGGCGGAGATCGAAGGCGATCTTGTCACCCTCCGCTACGACGACGAGGACGGCGACGAGCGCCACAGCTGGGAGGAGAGCGTGCGCCTCACCTCGATCGGGGCCGTGAGCACCCGGCTGGCCTCGGTGAGCCGCTCCGCCGATGCCGACGACCTGCCCACCACCGGCGATTGCCCGGAGGCCGAGCGGCTCAGTCGCCCCTGATCAGGCGGCGCCAGTCTGGGGGCGCAGACTCAGTGGGCCCAGGTCAGTGGGCGGTGCCGTTGCCGTCGTAATCGTCGGTGTCGTAGTAGCCGCCCCTGGTGCCGAAGTAGAGGGTCGTCAGCACGAACAGGCCGCTGACGGCCAGAAGGACGGTGCCGAGGTTGAAGCTGGCGGTTGGCATGGAGGATCCGTTGATCGGCGGGTCCCTGCGGTTCAGGGCTCCTGCCAGTGTGGCCCCGCCGCGCCACACCGGTCCCCCCAGGGTCCTCCCGGTTCGCTTCCCCGCACCTTTTCCCCATCGACCCGCGCTTCTTCGCCCGCCCCGCCGAGGTGGTGGCCCCCGAGCTTCTCGGCTGCCTGCTGCTGAAACGCCTGGACGATGGGGCGCTGCTGGGGGGTGTGATCGTGGAGACCGAGGCCTACTGCCAATCGGAGCCGGCCTGCCATGGCCACCGCCGCCGCTCCGCCAGCAACGACACCCTCTTCGGGGAGCCCGGCCATTTCTACGTGTATCTCACCTACGGGATTTACCACTGCGTCAATGTGGTCACCGGCCGGCGCGACTGGGCCAACGGGGTGTTGCTGCGTGCGGCGGCCCTGCCGGGGGAGCCGGAGCGGGCGGCCGCCGGGCCTGGCCTGCTGGCCCGCCGCTTCGGCATCGACCGCGGCCATGACGGCCTGCTGGCCTCGCCGGCCTCGGGCCTCTGGCTGGCCCCCCGGCCGGCCGCGGTGGCGGCGTTGCTGGAGCGATCCGCGGAGGGGAGGGAGACGGGGCTGGTGCAGACGCAGCGCATCGGACTGTCCCAGGGCCAGGAGCTCCCCTGGCGCTGGTATCTGCGCGCCAGCCGCAGCGTCAGCCGGCGGGCCCGGGGCGATCGCACACCCCGCCAAGACGGGTTGCTCGCCCTGCTGGCCTCTACGGTTGGGACGTTCGACGGCATCAGGACGCCTTGAGCGGCTGGAGTCACCGCCACGTGCTCGACCTGGCGTCCTTCTCGGTCGCAGACTTCGCCACCGTTCTCGAACTGGCCCAGCGCTTCCGGGCCCTGCCTGTGGCCGGTGCGCGCCGGTTGCCGGCCCTGCAGGGCCGGCTGATGACCAGCCTGTTCTTCGAGCCCAGCACCCGCACGCGCACGAGCTTCGAGCTGGCGGCCAAGCGGCTGTCGGCCGAGGTGCAGAGCTTTTCCCCCTCTTCGAGTTCCCTCAGCAAGGGGGAAAGCCTGCTGGACACCGCCCGCACATACGTGGCGATGGGGGCCAACATCCTGGTGGTGCGCCACCGCTGCGCCGGCGTCCCCCACAGCCTGGCCCGCGACCTGGATCGCTGTGGTGAGCGGGTGTCGGTGCTCAACGCTGGTGATGGCCTGCACAGCCATCCCAGCCAGGGCCTGCTCGATCTGTTCACCCTGGCCCGGCACTTCTGCCCCGAGGCCCCCACCCCCGAGAGCCTGCGGGGCCGGCGCATCGTCATCGTCGGCGACGTGCTCCATTCCCGGGTGGCCCGCTCCAACCTCTGGGCCCTCACCGCCTGCGGGGCCGATGTGGTGCTCTGCGGCCCGCCGACGTTGCTGCCCGACTGCTTCGCCGATTTCGTTCTGGCGCCGCCGCCGGGGCAGGCCGCCGACCCGGTGGCCGTCCGGGGCCGGGTGCTGCTGGAGCGTCGCCTCGAGGAGGCCCTGCCGGGGGCCGACGCGGTGATGACCCTGCGCCTGCAGAAGGAGCGGATGCAGCAGCACCTGCTCACCAGTCTGGACACCTACCACCGCCAGTACGGCCTCAGCCACCGGCGCCTGGCCCTCTGCGGCGATGGGGTGCCGGTGCTGCACCCCGGACCGGTGAACCGAGGTGTGGAGATCGCCGGCGAGCTGCTCGACGATTCCTGCCGCAGCCTGGTGGAGGAGCAGGTCCGCAATGGCATTCCGATTCGCATGGCCCTGCTCTATCTGCTCGCCGCCACCTGAGGGCGCCGCACCGCTCGCCTCAGGGGCACGGCTCAGAGCAGCTTGAAGCCATCCAGCAGCAGGCCGTAGAGCAGCCCCATGCGGGCCATGTCGAGCACCTGCAGCCGCAGTTTCAGGGGCTGGCTCAGCAGCCTGCCCCGCAGGCGGGCCGCCAGCTCGATGGCCACCACACAGGCCAGGGCCCCAAGCGGATCAAACAGGGAGAGGGCGCCGGTGATCGAGCCGATGCTCCCCCCCACCACGAAGGCGCTCAGCAGCACGAGCAGCAGCAGAGAGAGCCGGCGCCAGGGATTCTGCGCCCAGGCCTCCAGCAGGTTGCCCGACTGGGTGATGCGCTGCTGGAATCGGGTCTGCTGGAAGCGGGGAGGCAACGGTGGAACCCTGCCGCTGTTAGGAAAGGGGAGCAGGGGGCTCAACACCCGTGGGTGGAAAGCCGCTGGAGGTGATCCCCATCACCCGGCCCAAGCCCTGCGATCCCTTGTCTACACCATCTCTGGCGTATTGACAGCACTTTCCCCCCACCGATAGGGGATACCAATAAAAAAGCCCGAGGCCAAGGCCCGGGCGAGGTGATGGGGACGACACCAGCAAACCAAGCTCTTCCGGTTCGGGCAAGGGGGGGCGGCCGCTGACCGGAGCGTCCCTGCAGGGGCTTGACGGCTGGGGTGGTCGGTCTCAGGCGTCGCGCCTCAACCGTCCCCGTCCTTCTTGCGGGAGCCCTTGCCCTCCAGCAGTTCGAGCAGGGCCTCCATCTGGGCCATCACACCCCGCACCTCGCCGGCCTCCGGCAGCAGACCATCCTCCATCACCCCCTGGTGCATCTCACGCAGCTCCTGTCGGATGTAGCGCAGATGACTGACAACCTGTTCTCGCTTGGACTGCGACATCGAGCGGGCCCCTGTTCAACCCCCTCTTTTACCCCATCGCGGTATCACTTCCGGCCGAAACGCTCCTTGGCCTGCTCGTAGAAGGCCAGATCCACACCGTCCAGGCCGGCGTCACGGGCCATGGATTCGATCCGCCGGCGAATGATCGGCCTCACCACGAAGGGGATCTCCCTGAGGCTGGTTTCCGCGTCGCTGCTCCAGTTCATCGGGGCGGAAGTGGGGGCTGGTGCTGGCGAGCTGCCTCGGCGGCTGGGCGGGTGGCTCGCTGTTCCCGGCCAGAATGATGGATGGAGAATAGGGGACTCGAACCCCTGACCTCTGCGGTGCGATCGCAGCGCTCTACCAGCTGAGCTAATTCCCCCTCGGTCGCCATTATCACCATCCCGTCCCCCTTCCCGGCCGCCACCTTGGTTGATTCCAGCCTGTCCATCACCCCCGAGCAGCTCGCGGCCTTCGACGAGGAGGCCATCGCCGAGCTCGCCAGACGACTGGAGGACGACGACTACCCCACACCGTTCGCCGGCCTCGCCGACTGGCACCTGCTGCGGGCCCTGGCCATCCACCGGCCCGACCTGATCCAGCCCTACGTCCATCTGGTGGATCAGGAACCCTTCGATGAGGAGTGAGGCCCAGGCGGTCTCCCCCGAGGGCCCCAGCGATCCCCTCGCCGGGCGGCGGGTGCTGGTGCTGATCAGTGGCAGCATCGCGGCCGTGAAGCTGCCACTGGTGGTCAGCGCCCTCGTGCAGCGGGGGGCCCTGGTGCGCTGCGTCCTGAGCCCCAGCGCCGAGCGGCTGGTGAGCGCGGTGGCCCTGGCCAGCCTCAGCCGCGCCCCCTGCAGCATCGAGGCTGACCAGTGGAGCCACCGGGCAGCCAGGCCCCTGCACATCGAGCTGGCCGAATGGGCCGAGGTGGTGCTGCTGGCCCCCCTCAGCGCCACCAGCCTGGCCCGCTGGGTGCACGGCATGGCCGACACCCTGCTGGTCAGCACCCTGGTCGCCTGCGAGGCCCCCGTGCTTGCTGCCCCCGCCATGAACAGCGCCATGTGGGCCGCCCCATCGGTGCGCCGCAACTGGCGTGAGCTCAGGAGCTGGGAGCGGGTGCTGCCCCTGGAGCCCGGCAGCGGCCTGCTGGCCTGCGACCGGGTGGGGGATGGGCGCATGGCCGCCCCGGGGATGCTCCTGCTTGCCCTGGAATCCGTGCTGCTGGCCGGCTGCCGCCGGGACTGGCAGGGGCGCCGCCTGCTGGTGAGCGCCGGCCCCACCAGGGAGCCCCTCGATCCGGCCCGCTGCCTCACCAACCCCAGCACCGGTCGGATGGGTGTGCTGCTGGCCCAGGCCGCCCGCCTGCGTGGCGCCACCATCGACCTGGTGCATGGCCCCCTCACGGTGGCTCCGGAGTGGCTGGACGGGCTGCACTGCCACCCCGTGGACACCGCCGCGGCCATGGAGGCGGCGCTGGAGCGGCTGCAGGGCGGTGCCGATGCCATCGCCATGGCCGCCGCCGTCGCCGACCACCGGCGCCGGACCCCTCAGACCACCAAGCTCCCCAAGCTGGCCATGGCGGACGCGCTTCGCAGCGGCTGGGAAGCGGTGCCCGATCTGCTGGCGGGCCTGGTGCAACGTCGTCCGCCGGCTCAGGTGATCCTGGGGTTCGCGGCCCAGAGCGGCGAGGTGCTGGAGGAGGCCCGGGCCAAGTTCGCCCGCAAGGGCTGCGACCTCCTCTTCGCCAATCCGATCGACCGTGCCGACGCGGGTTTCGCGGCAGCCAGCAACCAGGGCTGGCTGCTCGGCCCGGGGAAGCTGGAACGCCACTTCGGCCCCACCGGCAAGCTGGCCCTCGCCCACGGGCTGCTCACCGCGCTGGTCGAAGCGATGGCGCTCAGGGTTCCGGTTCGGGCGACAGCAGATCCATGAACGTGCGCAGCTGCAGCCGGGGGATGTAGGGCCAGCCCCCGCTGCTTTCCATCTCGGAGAGCAGGGTGAACAGGCCGTTGCGATCGCTGGGCAGGCAGCTGCGGAAGGGGCCGTCCTGGATGCTGCGGTGCAGGTGCTCGATGCGACGCAGCAGATCGAGCAGAGCTTCTGGCTCCTGGGCCCGCTGTTCGGCGATTCGCAGCAGGGCGTCGAGGGGCTCCTGGAGGTCGGGGTCGGCCGGTGGTGGGGACGGCGGCGACAAGCGCGTGGAGTCGTCGATCGGGTGGGTGCGGCTCAGGGACATCGTCCTCTCATACAGGTTGTTGAGAGCCCGCGCAAGCCGCCTGGAATGGGTGTTTTGCACCGGTAGGATCCCGGCTAGCCCAGTCCCCGTTCCGTCTCTGCGGCTTCTCCCCATGCGTTTCCGTCCCCTGCTGGCCCTCGTGCTGGCTCTGTGCCTGACCCTGGTGTCCGCATGCAGCGGCGGGGCCAAGGCCGTTGATCGGGCCAATCTCACCTACGAAGACATCCACAACACGGGTCTGGCCAATGACTGCCCGACCCTGCCCGACTCCGCCCGCGGCACGATCTCCCTGGATCCTTCCGCCCGCTACCAGCTCAAGGAGATCTGCATGCACCCCTCCGAGGTGTTCGTGAAGGGTGAGCCTGCCAACAAGCGTCAGGAAGCCCAGTTCGTCGCCGGCAAGATCCTCACCCGCTACACCTCCAGCCTGGATCAGGTCTATGGCGACCTCAAGGTCTCCGGTGACAAGCTGAGCTTCAAGGAACTGGGTGGCATGGACTTCCAGCCGATCACCGTGTTGATGCCAGGCGGGGAGGAGGTGCCTTTCATGTTCTCCAGCAAGGAGCTGCTGGCCTCCGCCGGCGGCACGGCGTTCTCCACCAGCACCGATCTCAAGGGCGAGTACCGCGCCCCCAGCTACCGCACCAGCAACTTCCTGGATCCCAAGGGTCGGGGCCTCACCACCGGCTACAGCAGCGCCATGGGGCTGGTCCCCGCCGGCGACGACGAGGACCTGATCAAGGAGAACGTCAAGCGCTACGTGCAAGGCACCGGCACCATGGATCTCTCGATCACCAAGGTCGATCCCTCCACCGGCGAATTCGCCGGCGTCTTCACCGCCATCCAGCCCTCGGACACCGACATGGGTGGCAAGCAGGCCGTCGATGTCAAGATCACCGGCGAGCTCTACGGCCGTCTCGAGCAGGTCTGACGTCGCGGGCGGCAGATCCCTCCCTGCCCAGCCTCCAGCCGTTCACCGAAGGGGCCCACAGGCCCCTTTTTCAAGGCCGAACGCCTGTCTGGGAGGATGGAAAGGAACCCCCTGTGACGCCCCCGGCCCGTCGCCATGACGCTCGCCAACACCGCCCCTCGGTCCGACCTGATCGCCCCCCATGGCGGCAGCCTCGTCGATCTGATGGTGCCGCCCGAGCACCGGGACGGGGTGCGCGCCTCGGTGGACAGAGTGGTCGAATGCAGCCACCGCAACGCCTGCGATGTGGAGCTGCTGATCGTGGGCGGTTTCTCGCCCCTGCGCGGCTTCATGCATCAGGAGGACTACGACACGGTGGTGGCCGGCCATCGCACCACCAGCGGCCTGCTGTTCGGCCTGCCGATCGTCTTCGACACCGATGACGCCAGCATCGCCATCGGCGAACGGCTGCTGCTCACCTATCAGGACCAGGAGCTGGCGGTGCTCACGGTGGAGAGCCGCTGGGAGCCCGACAAGGTGATCGAGGCCAAAGGGTGCTATGGCACAACCTCCCTGGAGCACCCGGCGGTGCGCATGATCGCCACAGAGCGGGGCCGCTACTACCTGGGGGGGCGGGTGCAGGGCCTGGCGCTGCCCGTCCGGGTGTTCCCCTGCAGCACCCCCGCCGAGGTGCGTGCCACCCTGCCCCCGGGGGAGGACGTGGTGGCCTTCCAGTGCCGCAACCCCATCCACCGGGCCCACTACGAGCTGTTCACCCGTGCCCTCGAGGCCCCCAACGTGAGCCGGCAGGGGGTGGTGCTTGTGCACCCCACCTGCGGCCCCACCCAGGAGGACGACATCGCTGGCGAGGTCCGCTTCGCCACCTACGAGCGGTTGGCCGCCGAGGTGGCCAACCCCCGCATCCGCTGGGCCTACCTGCCCTACGCGATGCACATGGCCGGCCCGCGGGAGGCCCTGCAGCACATGATCATCCGCAAGAACTATGGCTGCAGCCACTTCATCATCGGCCGCGACATGGCAGGCTGCAAATCGTCCCTGACCGGGGAGGATTTCTACGGCCCCTACGAGGCCCAGGACTTCGCCCGCGACCAGGCCACCGAACTGGGCATGGAGACGGTGCCGTCCCTCAACCTCGTCTACACCGAGGAGGAGGGTTATGTCACCGCCGAACACGCCCAGGCCCGCGGGCTGCACATCCGCAAGCTGAGCGGCACCCAGTTCCGCCAGATGCTCCGGGGCGGTGAGGAGATCCCGGAATGGTTCGCCTTCCGTAGCGTGGTGGAGGTGCTCAGGGCCGCAGCCTGAGTCCCGTCCACCACCGGACGCCGTTTAACATTCTGTTACTTTCATTCTCACACAGGAGACAGGGACGTGAAGAAACGCTGGCGCAACGCGGGGCTTTACGTGCTCCTGGTGATCGTGATGATCGCGGTGGGTACGGCCTTCCTGGAGCGCCCTGACCCGGCCCGGGCCCCCCGCACCCTGCGTTACAGCGATTTCGTCGAGGCCGTCCAGGCCAACGAGATTTCCCGTGTGCTCATCTCCCCCGACCGCGGCACCGCCCAGGTGGTGGAGAACGACGGCCAGCGGGCCGTGGTGAATCTGGCCCCCGACAAGGACCTGCTCAAGCTGCTCACCGACCACAACGTCGACATCGCCGTGCAGCCCAACCGGGAGCCGGCCGCCTGGCAGCAGGCGATCGGAAGCCTGATTTTCCCGCTGCTCTTGCTGGGCGGCCTGTTCTTC
Source organism: uncultured cyanobacterium (assembly GCA_903917565.1). Lineage (GTDB taxonomy): Bacteria > Cyanobacteriota > Cyanobacteriia > PCC-6307 > Cyanobiaceae > Cyanobium. The sequence continues at coordinate 95,976 of CAIXBB010000016.1, forward strand.
CTGCTGCGCCGCGCCCAGGGCGGTGGTGGCAACCCGGCCATGAACTTCGGCAAGAGCAAGGCGCGGGTGCAGATGGAACCCCAGACCCAGGTCACCTTCGGTGATGTGGCCGGTATCGAGGGCGCCAAGCTCGAACTGACCGAGGTGGTCGATTTCCTCAAGAATCCCGACCGCTTCACCGCGGTGGGGGCCAAGATCCCCAAAGGCGTGCTTCTGGTGGGCCCCCCAGGCACCGGCAAAACGCTCCTGGCCAAAGCCGTGGCCGGCGAGGCGGGAGTGCCCTTCTTCTCGATCTCCGGCTCGGAGTTCGTCGAGATGTTCGTGGGCGTGGGTGCCAGCCGGGTGCGCGACCTTTTCGAGCAGGCCAAGAAGAACGCCCCCTGCATCGTCTTCATCGATGAGATCGACGCCGTGGGCCGCCAGCGTGGCGCTGGCCTCGGTGGCGGCAACGACGAGCGGGAGCAGACCCTCAACCAGCTGCTCACCGAAATGGATGGCTTCGAGGGCAACACCGGCATCATCATCGTGGCGGCCACCAACCGGCCTGACGTGCTGGATTCGGCCCTGATGCGGCCGGGCCGTTTCGATCGCCAGGTGGTGGTCGATCGCCCCGACTACGCCGGGCGGCTGCAGATCCTCGGCGTCCATGCCCGAGGCAAGACCCTCGCCAAGGACGTGGACCTCGACAAAGTGGCCCGCCGCACCCCGGGCTTCACCGGTGCCGACCTTGCCAATCTGCTCAATGAAGCGGCCATCCTTGCGGCCCGGCGCCAGCTGACCGAGGTGTCGATGGATGAGGTCAACGACGCCATCGAGCGCGCCATGGCCGGCCCCGAGAAAAAGGATCGGGTGATGAGCGAGCGTCGCAAGCGCCTGGTGGCCTACCACGAGTCCGGCCATGCCCTGGTGGGGGCCCTGATGCCCGATTACGACCCCGTCCAGAAGATCAGCATCATTCCCCGAGGCCAGGCCGGAGGCCTCACCTTCTTCACCCCCAGCGAAGAGCGGATGGAGTCGGGCCTCTACTCCCGCTCCTACCTGCAGAACCAGATGGCCGTGGCCCTCGGTGGCCGCGTCGCCGAGGAGATCGTCTACGGCGAAGACGAGGTGACCACCGGGGCCTCCAACGATCTCCAGCAGGTGGCCCGCGTCGCCCGCCAGATGGTCACGCGCTTCGGCATGAGTGATCGCCTGGGCCCGGTGGCCCTTGGCCGTGCCCAGGGGGGCATGTTCCTCGGCCGTGACATCGCCGCCGAGCGGGACTTCTCCGAAGACACCGCCGCCGCCATTGACGAGGAGGTGTCCCAGCTCGTGGCCGACGCCTACCGCCGCGCCACCGACGTGCTGCTCGCCAACCGGGCCGTGCTCGATGAGCTGGCCGAGATCCTGGTGGAGAAGGAGACCGTGGATGCCGAAGAGCTCCAGGAGCTGCTCCTCTCCCGCAACGTGACGGTGGCGGCCTACGTCTAGGTCTGCCTGCGTGTCCCTGATCCAGTCCCTGCACCACCAGCCCCTGCTGGTGGTGCTCCGCAGCGAGGAGCCAGCGCTGCTGGTTCCCCAGCTGGAGCAGTTGCGTGATCTTGGGGTGCGGCACGTGGAGATCGCCTGGGATCCCTGCGCCGACTGGACCGTCCAGTGCCGGCAGCTGATCGCCGCCTTCCCGGATCTGCGTCTGGGGGCCTCCTCCATCTGCAGCGCAGCGGCCCTGGAGGCCGTGCTGGAGGCTGGATTTTCCTACGGGGTCTCCCCGATTCTCGATGCGGCCCTGCTGGAGCGGTCCTTTGAGGCCGGCTTCGCCCTGGTCCCCGGTGTGATGACACCCACGGAGGTGAACCGGGCCCGGGCCCTGGGCTGCTCCATCGTCAAGCTGTTCCCCGCCATCACCGTCGGCTTCGGCTACTGGCGGCGGCTGCAGGGACCCCTGGGGGCGCCGCTGCCCTTCTGTGTTGCCGCCGGCGGCCTCCACCCCAGCGATGTCCGCCCCTGGCTGGAGGCCGGGGTGGATGCCGTCGCCCTGGGCTCGTCCCTGGTCGGTGGCGCCCAGGGCCAGGCGGTGCCCCCCTTCGCCGCAGAGCCGCTGCGGCAGCTCCTGGCAGAACTGCCAACGCGGTCCTGATCAGCCCATCACCAGAGGCCGCACTGGCCCTGCTGGCGCAGCAGGTGATCCGCCAGCACCAGGGCCACCATCGCCTCCACCATCGGCACGGCCCGCGGCAGCACGCAGGGATCGTGCCGGCCCTTCGCCGCCAGGGTGGTGGCGGCGCCTGAGGCGTCGATGGTCTGCTGCTCCTTGCGGATCGTGGCGGTGGGTTTGAAGGCCACCCGCAGCCGGATCTCTTCCCCGTTGCTGATGCCCCCCTGGATGCCGCCCGAGTTGTTGGTGGCGGTGCGCAGGCGGCCGTCCTCGCTGGGCAGGAAGGCATCGTTGTGCTCGCTGCCGCGCAGCAGGGTGCCGCTGAAACCGGAGCCGATCTCGAAGCCCTTGGTGGCCGGCAGCGACATCACCGCTTTGGCCAGATCCGCCTCCAGCTTGTCGAACACCGGCATGCCCAGAGCCACCGGCGGCCGCCGCACCAGACACTCGATCACCCCGCCGCAGGAATCCCCCTCCCGCCCGATGGCCTCGATGCGCTCGATCATCCGCGCAGCGACGGCTGGATCCGGACAGCGCACGATGGTGCTCTCCACCGCCTCCAGTGTCACCGTGGCCGGATCCACATGAGCCTCGATGTCGTGGATCCGGCGGACCCAGGCGATCACCTCGGTGCCGGCGGCGCGGGCCAGCAACTGCTTGGCGATGGCTCCGGCGGCCACCCGGCCGATGGTTTCCCGGGCCGAGGCACGGCCACCGCCGCTGCGGGCCTGGATGCCGTATTTGACCTGGTAGGTGGCATCGGCGTGGGAGGGGCGGAACGCCACCTCCATCTCCCTGTAGTCCTGGGGGCGCTGGTCCTTGTTGCGCACCACCATGGCGATCGGCGTACCGAGGGTGACGCCATCGAGGAGGCCGCTGAGGACCTCAACCCGATCCTCTTCCTTGCGTGGGGTGGTGATGGGGCTCTGGCCAGGCCTGCGGCGGTCGAGATCCGCCTGGATCGCCTCCAGGTCGAGCGACAGCCGCGGTGGGCAGCCATCCACGATCACGCCCACGCCACCGCCATGGGATTCGCCGAAGGTGCTGATGCGGAAGAGGTGGCCGAAGCTGCTGCCCATGGCGTCCTGTGACTGGCGCGAGACTACGAAGCGGTGGCTGTGAAGCGATCAGGTCCGTCGGGCCCTGACTTCCAGGATGGTGGGGCCCATCCAGAAACTGCCGGGATCTGCCCGACTCGCTTCCATCTCGACCCTGGCCGCCTCGGCCTCTTCCGGGCTCCACAGCCCCAGGGCCTGGAGTTTTGCGCCGTACAGGGTCACGAACATCTCCATCCAGCGGGCCGGCCATTCACCCGCCCGCCCCACCACCGGCAGGGGGAGCAGATCCTCGATCGCGAATCCCCTGGCCGCGAGCAGGGAGGGCAGTCGGCGGTTGATGTCAGGTTCACCGCCGGCCTCCCGGAAGCTGCGTTGCACCAACTGGCTGAAGCGGGCGATGGCCTTGCCCTGGGGATGGAGGCCAAAGGTGTCCCAGTGGACGTATTCGTGGAACAGAATCTGGCCGCCCCTGGCCAGGCAGCACGCCAACCGGTCGAGCAAGGGTTTGACCTCCGGCAGGAACATCGCCACCCAGCGGCACCAGACCAGGTCGAAGGGTCCTGGCGGCAGGGGATCGCTGATCAGGTCATGGCAACGCATGTCCAGATGGTCCAGGGCAGCCTCCAGCGCCAGCTGCTGGCCATGGCTCACGTAGGCGGCATTCTGCTCCAGGCCCAGCACCTGGCCGCTGGGGCCCACGATCCTGGCGAGATCCTGGGCCACGAACCCCGGCCCCGCGCCAAGGTCGATCACCCGTTCCCCCGGGCCGAGCCCTGCCCGCGCGAGGGCCGCCTGCAGGGTGGGGCGCCAAAGGTCATGCTGGAGCCGGAGCCGGTTCAGTTCCACGGCATCGTTTCCCAGCACGTAGGTGTCGTTGCTGGCGGCTGGGGCCAGGGGATCCGGCGCTTTCAGGCGGGCTGGCGTTCTCTGGCGTCGAGCTTGCCAGACGTCATCGGTTTTGGGGAAAGGAGCCATCAAAAAACCCCCTGCACAGGCAGGGGGATGAGGGGATCAGGGCATGGCCCAGATCAGGACGTCAGGGGGATTCCAGAGATACGGGTGAACCGGATCAGCCGATGGCCGGGGCGGTCAGGGCCACAGGAGTGGCGCTGGCGGCCGCCAGGTCGAGCGGGAAGTTGTGGGCGTTGCGCTCGTGCATCACTTCCATGCCCAGGCCGGCACGGTTGAGCACGTCGGCCCAGGTGTTGATCACCCGGCCCTGACCGTCGAGGATCGACTGGTTGAAGTTGAAGCCGTTCAGGTTGAAGGCCATCGTGCTCACGCCCAGGGCGGTGAACCAGATGCCGACCACCGGCCAGGCCGCCAGGAAGAAGTGGAGGCTGCGGCTGTTGTTGAACGAGGCGTACTGGAAGATCAGGCGACCGAAGTAACCGTGGGCAGCCACGATGTTGTAGGTCTCCTCTTCCTGGCCGAACTTGTAGCCGTAGTTCTGCGACTCGCTCTCGGTGGTTTCACGCACCAGGGAGCTGGTGACGAG
>CAIXBB010000017.1 GCA_903917565.1 uncultured cyanobacterium
AGGGCAACGTTGGAAACGGCCTGAGGGAAAGACCAGCTCCGGGGAGAACCCCTCAGTACCGGAAGCCAAGGTCCCTGGGACAGAAGCTCACCCCATTGCACCCGGAACTGCCGGATGCAATGGGCGACAGACTCCTAGCCTGCAAGGGCCAGGTAAGCGCGGCTGCGATCGATGACCCTCCACGACAAAGCGGCGGCCAGATACTCCCTGGAGGACGACATCTACTCCTCGTCCGATCTCTCGGTGACCCTGCCGAAGAGCCACTTCCCCAGCCAGGAACACAATCCCCGCGCCGTGTTCGCCGCGATTCGCGACGAGCTGATGCTGGATGGCAATTCCCGCCAGAACCTGGCCACCTTCTGCCAGACCTGGGTGGAGGAGGAAGTGCACGCCCTGATGGATCTGTGCATCGACAAGAACATCGAGGACAAGGATGAATATCCCCAGACCGCTGAGATCGAAGCTCGCTGCGCCCGCATGGTGGCCGATCTCTGGCACGCCCCCGCGATCGACGGCGCCATCGGCTGCTCCACCACCGGCTCCAGCGAGGCGGCCATGCTCGGGGGCCTGGCGATGAAACGCCGCTGGGAGGCGCAGCGCCAGAAGCAGGGGAAGCCCATCGACAAGCCCAATCTGGTGACAGGGCCTGTGCAGATCTGCTGGCACAAATTCTGCCGCTACTGGGACATCGAGCACCGCGAAATCCCGATGCAGCCGGATCAGCTGCTGCTGACCCCCGAAGCGGCCCTCCAGTTCTGCGACGAGAACACCATCGGCGTGGTGCCCACCCTGGGGGTCACCTTCACCGGCCAGTACGAACCGGTGCAGGCGCTGGCGGCCGCCCTTGATGGCCTGGAGGCCCGCACCGGCCTGGATATCCCCATCCACGTGGACGCCGCCAGCGGCGGTTTCCTGGCTCCCTTCTGTGCTCCCGATCTGGTGTGGGATTTCCGCCTGCCGCGGGTGCGCTCGATCAATACCTCGGGCCACAAGTTCGGCCTGGCGCCCCTGGGGGTGGGCTGGGTGCTGTGGCGGCAATCCACCGATCTGCCCGAGGAGATGGTGTTCTGGGTGAATTACCTGGGCGGCAACATGCGCGACCTCACCCTCAACTTCTCCCGGCCGGGGGGCCAGGTGGTCTGCCAGTACTACAACTTTCTGCGCCTGGGCCGGGAGGGCTACCGCAAGGTGCATGGCGCCTGTTACGCCACGGCCCAGTACCTGGCCCGGGAGATCGCCAAGCTGGGGCCGTTCGAAATCCTCTACGGCGGTGATGATCAATCGGGCATCCCTGCCCTCTGCTGGAAGATCCGCGAGGGAAGCAACGTGAACTTCAACCTCTACGCCCTCGCCGACCGCCTGCGGGTGCGCGGCTGGCAGGTGCCGGCCTACACCCTGCCGGCCCACTGCCAGGACATCACCGTGCAGCGGATCCTGGTGCGCCATGGCGTCAGCAGGGATCTGGCCAATCTGCTGCTGGAGAACATCAAGCAGTCGCTCGATGTCTTCGCGAGCCACCCCAGCCACAGCGCCCTCAACGGCCCGGAGATCTCGGGATTCCACCACTGATCGCCGTCCAGGCCGCCAGCACCTCCGCCACCGACCAGGCCTGGGCGATGCAACCCCGCGGGGCATGGGGGGCGTCGCCGTCGAAGATCTCGCTCAAGCTGCCCAGCCCCGCCGCCCCCAGGTGATCGGCCATGGGCTCCAGGAACGAAAGCGCCAGGGCGGCATCGCCGTGCAGCCTGAAATGGGCCCGGGCGAAGGGCCCCAGCCACCAGGCCCACACCGTGCCCTGGTGGTAGGCCCCATCCCGCCGCTCGGCGTCGCCGCCGTAGTGGCCCCGGTAGTCGGGATCGGCCGGATCCAGCGTGCGCAGCCCGTGGCGCGTGAGCAGCCGCTGGCCGCAGAGCGCCAGCACGCTGGCGGCCTGGGCTGGGCTGAGCAGGGACTCCGGCAGCGAGAGGGCCAGCAATTGGTTGGGCCGCAGCCGGTCATCGGGACATCCCGAGGGTCCGTCGATGACATCGAAGCAACAGCCCCGCCGCGGGTTCCAGAAGCGCTGGAAGCCCGCCGCGGCCTGGTCCGCCAGGGCCTGCCAGCGGTCCGGATCGGCCCCGGTGAGCCGGCAGTAGCCCGCCATCGAACGCAGGGCGTTCACCCACAGGGCATTCACCTCCACCGCCTTGCCGTGGCGGGGGGTGATGGCCCGGTCGCGGGGCTTGGCATCCATCCAGGTGAGCTGGGTTTCCCCCTCCCCGGCGCTCAGCAGCCCGTCGGCCGGATCCATGCGGATTCCGAACCAGGTGCCGGCCACGTGGTGGTCAAGGATCGCCTCCAGCCGGGGAACCAGCTCCCGCACCAGGGCGTCGCTGCCGCTGGCCGCCCGGTGCTCCGCCAGGGCCTGGAAGAACCACAGCGTGGCGTCCACCGTGTTGTACGAGCGCCGGTCCAGGGGTCGGTCGGCCCGGTCGGGGAAGCTGTTGGGGATCAGCCCGTGGCTGAGGTGTGCCGCGAAGGTGCGCAGGATCCGCTCGGCCCAGCCGCAGCGGCCCGTTGCCAGGGTGAGGCCCGCCAGGCTGATCATCGCGTCGCGGCCCCAGTCGTTGAACCAGGGGTAACCGGCGATCAGCGAGGCTCCCGACGGCCCACGTTCCACCACGAAGGCGTCGGCCGCCAGCACCAGCTGGCGGATCCAGGCTGGGACCGCCGGCGCCAGGGCTGGCTGGGCCGCTGCCCAGGAGCGCAGCAGCCCGTGCTCGTGGTCGCGGCGGTCGGCCAGCGCCCGCTGGCCATCGGTGCCGGCGTCCCGGCAGGTGCTGGCCACGACGGTGACGCCCGGATGTTGATCGCCGAGGGTGACGGTGAGCGTGGCCGCCCGCAGGTACTCGGCCGTGCTCGCCAGCCCCCGCTCGGCCTCCGCCGCCAGGGGCACGCCCTCCACCCAGAGCAGTGGCTCCTCCAGGCACCAGTGGCCCCGGTCGCTGAGCAGCACGAACGGCGCCGCCGCCAGCGGCCGCACCTCCACGCCGCTGGCCAGGGGCGCCAGGGCCAACTCCGGGCACTCCCCGCCGTGGGGGGAGCGGTGCTGCACGCAGGCCGTCAGGCGAAGTTCGAGCGGTCCGCCGCGCACCAGCCGGTAGCTCACGTATGTGGTGTTGGCCCCCTGGGCCATCCAGATCCGCTTCTCCAGCAGGGTCGCCCCCCAGGCGAAGCGCCAGCGGGGAACGGTGCCCTCGAGGGCAAAGGACATGATCTGCAGCGACCCGCAGGCGTCAGGATCCCCATCCACCGACTCCTGCAGCTGGCTCACCAGCAGGGTGCGCTCCACCGGCGGCGAGAGGGCCGCGATCAGCAGGCCGTGATAGCTGCGGCTCGGCGTCCCTGACACCGTGCCCATGGCGTAACCGCCCAGGCCGTTGGTGACCAGCCACTCCCGCTCCGCTGCCAGGCGGGGGTCACCGCAGATCTCGCTGCCGAATCTCACCACGGCCGTTGACGGCGGCGTTGGCGTGGAGGTTGGTGTCATCGGTGCTCCGGCGGGGGCGGACGGGCCAGCTTGGGGAAGGACGCAACGACGCAATCCGATGTCCTGGCTCGAGCCCACCAATCTGCTGCTGCTGGCCTGCGCCCTCCTCTACGGCCTGATGGGGGAAGGAGTCGATGCGGCGATCCTGCTGGCGTTCGTGCTGGGCATCAGCCTGCTCGATGCCGTCCAGCAGCAACGCAGCAACCGCGCCCTGGCGGAACTGGCCCGGCTGTCGGCGCCACGCGCCCATGTGCGCCGCGATGGCCAGGAGCTGGAGCTCTCCACCGATCAGGTGCGCCTGGGGGATCTGCTGCGCCTGGAGGAGGGGGATCGGGTGGCGGCCGATGCGGCGATCACCGAGGCGGTGGGGCTGTGGCTGGATGAGTCCCTGCTGACGGGGGAATCCCTGCCGGTGGCCCGCACGGACCCTGGCGAACGGGTGCTGGCGGGGTCCCTGGTGGCGGGAGGACGGGGCTGGGCCACGGTGGTGGCCGTGGCCGAAGCCACGGAGCTGGGCCGACTCGGCAGGAGCCTGGCCACGGTGAAGCCGCCGCTCACCCGGCTGCAGCGCCAGACCCGGCAGCTGACCACCCGGCTCTCGTTGGCGGCCCTGGCCCTCTGCGCCGCCCTGGCCGTGATCCAGGGAGCCGCCAGCGGTGACTGGCCCCGGGCCCTGCTGGCCGCCCTGGCCCTGGCCCTGGCGGTGCTGCCCAACGAGATCCCCGTGGTGCTGGCCCTGTTCCTGGCCCTCGGGGCCCTGCGCCTGGCCCGGATCGGGGTGCTGGCCCGCTGGCCGGCGGCGGTGGAGAGCCTCGGCAGCGCCACGGTGCTCGCCGTCGACAAGACCGGCACCCTCACCGAGAACCGAATGGCGGTGCAGGAGCTGCTCACCTGGCCGGACCTGGAGGGCTGGCAGGCCGGGGAAAGCCTGGAGGAACCCCTGCATCCGCTGCTGGAGCTGGCGGTGCTGGCCAGCCGTGGCGATCCGGTGGATGCCATGGAGCGGGCGATTCAGCGCCTGTCCGCCGACCAGCTCGGCGACACCGAGCACCTTCATCCCGACTGGCCCCTGGAGCGGGAGTACCCGTTGCAGAGCGATCTGCTGGTGTTCTCCCGCCTCTGGCGGGACGGCGACGGGGGCCTGCAGCTGGCGGCCAAGGGGGCACCCGAGGCGATCGCCGATCTCTGCCACCTGGACGGGGAACGGAGCGCCGCCCTGCTGGCCGCCGCCGATGGCCTCGCCGCCCGGGGGCTGCGGGTGCTGGCGGTGGCCCGCGGGCTCGATGGCGTGCCGGTGCACGGGGGCCAACCGACCCCCATCAGCGGTGGCCTGCCCGAGGACGCGCACGGCTACCCGTTCGAGCCGGTGGGCCTCCTGGCCCTGGCGGATCCGCTGCGGTCGGATGTGCCGGCGGCGATCGCCACGGCGCAGATGGCTGGCGTTCGCGTGGTGATGATCACCGGGGACAGCCCGGTGACGGCCCGCTCGATCGCCGATCAGGCGGGTCTGCCGCCGGGACCCGTGCTCTCCGGCCACGAGCTGGACGCCCTCTCCCCGCAGGCATTGGCGGCCACCATCCGCGAGGTATCGGTGTTCGCCAGGGTGATGCCCCAGCAGAAGCTGCAGCTGGTGCGCGCCCTGCAGGCCGCCGGCGAGGTGGTGGCGATGACCGGCGATGGCGTCAATGACGCCCCGGCCCTCAAGGCCGCCGACATCGGTGTGGCGATGGGCAAGCACGGCAGCGCCGTGGCGCGGGAATCCGCCGATCTGGTGCTGCTCCACGACACCTTCAGCGATCTGGTGGCGTCCCTGGAACTGGGTCGGCGTGTCGATGCCAACCTGCACCGGGCGCTGGGCTACACCCTGGCGATCCACCTGCCGATCGCGGCCCTGGGCCTGATGCCGCTGCTGCTGCCGGGCCAGGCCCTGATCCTGCTGCCGGTGCACATCGCCCTGCTGCACCTGGTGATCGATCCGGCCTGCACGGTGGTGTTCGAGGCGCTGCCGGCAACGCCGGGCCTGATGCGGCAGCCGCCCCGCCCTCCCGATGCACCCCTGTTCGGCGCCGACACATGGCGCCACTCCATCACCCAGGGGGCCGTGGTGATGGTGGCAGCCCTGGTGCTGGCCTGCTGGCCCGACACGGACACCGAATCACGCCGCAGCCTGGTGTTCTCGCTGCTGTTGCTCGCTGGCGGCGGGCTGGTGTGGCTGAACGGGGATCCCCACAGCCGCATCACCGCCGCCGGTGCCGGCATCGGCCTGGGGTTGTGGCTGCTGCTGATGGCGTTCCCCGCCCTCCAACGGGCCCTGCAGCTCGCGCCCCTGACGCCCGGCCTGGTCCTGACGCTGCTGCTCATCACCGCGGCGGCCCTGCTGGTGGCCGGCTTGTTGGAGCGTTCCCGGGTCCGGCGGCGCCGCTGAACCCAGCAGGCTGGCGGCGTAGCTGTGGGCCTCGCCGGAATCACCGCCGGCCAGTTCCGCCAGCTCCGCCTGGCGCTCGTGAGTGTCCCGCAGGTGGGACACCCGCGTGTGGGTGAGGCCCGCCTCCACGCTCTTGCTGACCCGGAAGTGGTGCTGGGCCGCGGCGGCCACCAGGGGCTGGTGGGTGATGCAGAAGACCTGGCGCTGCTCCGCCAGCCGCCGCAGCAGCTGGGCCATGGCACCGCTGACGCGGCCGCTCACGCCCGCATCGATCTCATCGAAGAGCAACGTGACATGGGGGTCGGCCGCCGCCAGACACGTTTTGAGGGCCAGCAGGAAGCGGCTCATCTCGCCGCCCGAGGCCACGTCCGCCAGGGGCGCCGGGGGCTGGCCCGGGTTGGCGGAGAACAGGAACTGCACCGCATCGGCCCCCTCCTCGCCGGGCTCGGCGGCGCTGAGGGCCACGGCGAAGCGCACGTTGGCCAGGCCCATGGGCCGCAGGGCCGCCATCAGCTGGTCCTCGAGGCCGCGGGCGGCGGCGCTGCGGGCGCGGGTGAGCACGGCATTGGCCCGATCGCGCCCCTGGCGGGCGGCGGTTTCGGCGGCCTGAAGGCCCGCCAGGGCGGCCTCGGCATCCGCCTGGGCCAGCTGCTGCCGCAGGCCGTCGCGCCGGGCGATCAGTTCGGGCAGGTTCTGGCCGTGGCGGCGCTCCAGGGCCTTGAGCTGGGCCATCCGCTCCTGCAGCAGGGCCAGGCTCTCAGGGTCGCTCTCCAGCAGGGAGCCGTAGCGATCCAGATCCCTGGCCAGATCCTGCAGCCCGGCCAGGGCGTCGGCGCAGGCCCCGTGCAGGGCCACCACACCGGCGTCGAGGACGGCCATGGTCTGCAGCTCCTGGTCACAGGCCGCCAGGTGATCCAGCACCGACGGGGCGGCCTCGGCCCCTTCCACCAGCCGGCCGATGAGGGTCATCACCCCCTCCTGCAGCCGCACCGCGTGGGCCAGCCGGTCCTGCTCGCCCTGGAGCCGCTGGCGCTCGTCGGGGTCCTCGAGGGCGGCGGCCTCCAGCTCCGCCAGCAGTTGCTCCTGGCGGTCCCGCTCCAGGGCGAAGCGCTCCCGGTCGGCGCGGGCGCGAGCCAGGGCTTCGGCCTCCCCCTTCCAGCGCTGCCAGGCGGAGCGGGTGGCCTCGAGGGCCGCGGCCAGGCCGTCACCGGCGAAGCGATCCAACCAGCGGCGCTGCTGGCCAGGGCGGCCCAGCTGCTGGGTCTGCCCCTGGACGGTGAGATCGAGCAGCAGGGGCCGCAGTTCCAGCACCTGGCCGCGGCCCACCACCACCCCATTGAGCCGGTGGCGGCTGGTGAGCCGGCCGTCCTGGAGCCGCCACTCGCGGCTGAGCAGCAGGTCGCCCTCCTCGGCCTCCAGCTCCTGGCGCTCCAGCCAGTCACGCACCGGGGGAGAGAGGCTGAAGCTGGCCTCGATCCGCCCCCGATCGGCGCCACGCCGCAGCAGGCGGGCCCCCTGGCTGCCCTGGGCACCGCCCAGCAGGGCATCGAGGGCATCGAGCAGGATCGACTTACCGGCGCCGGTCTCGCCGGTGAGCACGGTGAAGCCGGCCGAGAACACCAGCTCCAGCCGCTCGATCAGGGCAATGTTCTCGAGGCGCAGACCCGTGAGCACCCAGGCCTCCGGCGAGCGATCGGTACGTGGCCCGACCGTAGCGGCTGTGACTTTCGTTTAGAAGGGGGTTTCGCCTGCCGGCGCCGCGGCGGTGCCTCCCAGCCATGGTTTCTTCCCCCCCAGCCCCCGCCGCGACCCCCGAGCGCCTGACCGCCGAGGTCGAGATGGGTGACTTCCTGGAGGCGGCGGGCCTGCTCAGCTACGACCCGGCCGCCATCACCCGTATCTACGCCGGCCACCCGATGCGCCTGGCCCGGAGGGTCTGGCAGACGCTCGTGCCGATCGGCCTCTATCTGCTGGGGGTGGGCTTCGACAAGATCACCGGCCAGCTGGCCAACCCCGCCCGGGCGAGGCAGCGCGCCCGGGAGTGCGCCGAACTGCTGGTGGCCCTCGGCCCCGCCTTCATCAAGGCCGGTCAGGCCCTCTCCACCCGGCCCGACATCATTCCACCGGTGCTGCTTGAGGAGCTGGCCCAGCTGCAGGACCAGCTGCCGGGCTTCGACAGTTCCCTGGCCATGGCCTGCATCGAGGAGGACCTGCAGGCGCCGGTGGAGACGATCTTCGCGTCGTTGGAGAGGGAACCGATTTCCGCCGCCTCCCTCGGCCAGGTGCACCGGGGCGTCCTGATGAGCGGCGAGCGGGTGGCGGTGAAGGTTCAGCGGCCGGGCCTGCGGGAGCAGATCACCCTGGATCTCTACATCGTCCGCAACATCGCCGCCTGGCTGAACCGCAATGTGGGGCTGATCAGGAGCGATCTGGTGGGTCTGATCGATGAACTCGGCAAGCGGGTGTTCGAGGAGATGGACTACATCAACGAGGCCACCAACGCCGAAACCTTCGCCCGCCTGCACAGCCACAATCCCCGCATCGCCGTCCCCGCCATCTACCGCCAGGCCACCAGTCGCCGGGTGCTGACGATGGAGTGGATCGACGGCGTCAAGCTCACCAACCTCGCCGCGGTGCGCGCCCTCGGCGTCGACCCCGACCATATGGTGGAGGTGGGGGTGAACTGCAGCCTGAAGCAGCTCCTGGAGGATGGTTTCTTTCACGCCGATCCCCACCCCGGCAACCTGCTGGCCCTTGCCGACGGGCGCCTCGCCTACCTCGATTTCGGCATGATGAGCGAGGTGTCGCGGGAGGCGCGCACCGGACTGATCCAGGCGGTGGTGCACCTGGTGAACCGCAATTTCGGGGCCCTCTCGAAGGACTTCGTGCACCTCGGCTTCCTGGGTGAGGAGGTGAACCTGGAGCCGATCGTACCGGCCTTCGAGAAGGTGTTCGGCCAGGCCCTGGAGATGGGGGTGAGCCGCATGGATTTCAAGGCGGTCACCGATGACCTCTCCGGGGTGATGTACCGCTTTCCCTTCCAGGTCCCCCCCTATTACGCCCTGATCATCCGCTCGCTGGTGACCCTCGAAGGGATCGCCCTGAGTGTTGACCCCGACTTCAAGATCCTCGGCGCCGCCTACCCCTACTTCGCCCGCCGGCTGATGGAGGATCCAGATCCCGAGCTGCGCCGCAGCCTGCGGGAAATGCTCTACGACGGCGATGAGTTCCGCTGGCAGCGGCTGGAGAGCCTGGTGGCGAGTGCCTCGCTCCAGGACGAGCTGGACCTCGATGGCCTGCTCGACCAGGTGCTCGATTTCCTCTTCTCCCCCACCGGCGGCCTCCTGCGCCAGCAGCTCGTTGATGCGGTGGTGCAGCAGATGGATGCCCTTGCCTGGAACACCACCCTGCGCATCGGCCGGCGGCTGCCGAGCCGCTTCCTGCCCCCGGGGCTGCGGGCCCTGCCCCCCGCTACGGCGACAGCACCGCTGCTGGACCTCGAACCGATCCAGGAGTTGCTCGCGATCCTGCGCGACCTGCCGGGCTTCGAGCCGTCCCTGCTGCTGAAGCGCCTGCCGCGGGTGCTGGGGGAGCCGGATCTGCGCCGCATGGGGCTGCAGCTGGCGAAGGGTCTGGCGGAGCGGGGCGTGGTGCACCTGCTGCGGGATGTGCTGGTGACACCGGCGGTGCGCCAGGCCGCCGGTGTCAGCGGCGCCTGAGATCCGTAGAGTCAGTCCCAATCCAAGGGAGACAACTGTGAACAAGCGGCGAAGGCTCGTGGCCGCTGTCCTGGGTCTGGGACTGTGCTGGTCGACTCCCGCGGCCTTCGCCACCGAGAACCTGGTGTTCACCAGCGGCGCCTTCCGACGCTCGATCCCGGTTGCCGATCTGGAGCATCTGGCCACCACCGGTGAGGCCCGGGGCCTGCTGGCCGACGTGCTCCGCCTGGGCCGCCAGAACCCCAAGGACGTCAGCAAACTGCTGAACGAATCGGTGCGGCTGCCGATCGTGCTGATGAGCCGCCTGCTCAACACCCGCATCGGTGAGGCGATCCTGGCCCGCCTGGCCCGGATCCTGTTCCCCCTGAGGGCCCCGGCGGCCGGAGTGCCCGCCCTGCGCGCCGCCATGGTGCTGGGCACCTACGAAGGCAAGGGGTCGCTCTCGGCCATCACCTTCCTGCAGGCCTACCCGACCCGGGAACTGGAGGTGAGCATTCCGGCCCTGATGGGTCTGGTCTCCAAGGCCTCCTCAATCAGCGAGCTGGTGCGTTTCTTCTCCGAATCCCCCCTCGACGGCCTGCGTGGCAACGACGCCCAGGCGGCCCCGGCACCAGCGGCGCCAATCCCGACCAAACCCGCCCCCTGACGCCCCGGACCGGAGCCCTACATTGACGTCAGCCTCGCCGCCGTCCCCTGTGCCCCTGCTACGAGCCCTGCGACGCCTGGGCCGGCAGCCCACCATGCAGGACTGGCCAGGGCTGATCGAGGCCTACCGCTCCTGGTTGCCTGTCAGCGACGCGACGCCGGTGGTGACCCTGCGGGAGGGGGCCACGCCCCTGATTCCGGCGCCGGTGATCGCCGAACGGGTGGGGCGGGGCGTCAAGGTGCTCCTCAAATACGACGGCCTCAATCCCACCGGCTCCTTCAAGGACCGGGGCATGACGATGGCCATCAGCAAGGCCAAGGAGGCGGGCTCGGAGGCGGTGATCTGCGCCAGCACCGGCAACACCTCGGCCGCCGCGGCCGCCTATGCCCGCCGCGGCGGCATGCGGGCCTTCGTGCTGATTCCGGACGGCTACGTGGCCCAGGGAAAACTGGCCCAGGCCCTGCTCTACGGCGCCGAGGTGCTGGCGGTGCAGGGCAACTTCGATCGGGCCCTGGCGATCGTGCGGGACGTGGCCGACCGCTACCCGGTGACCCTGGTGAATTCCCTCAACCCCTACCGGCTCCAGGGGCAGAAGACGGCCGCCTTCGAGGTGATCGATGCCCTCGGCGAAGCCCCCGACTGGCTGTGCATCCCGGTGGGCAACGCCTGCAACATCAGCGCCTACTGGATGGGCTTCAAGGAATACCGCCAGGCGGGCCACAGCACAGTCCTGCCGCGGATGATGGGCTTCCAGGCCGCCGGAGCCGCCCCGATGGTGCTGGGCCACACGGTGGAGCAACCGGACACCATCGCCACGGCGATCCGCATCGGCAACCCGGTGAACAAGGAAAACGCCCTGCGCGCCCGCAGCGAGAGCAACGGCGACTTCATGGCCGTCACCGACGCCGAGATCATCGAGGCCTACAAGCTGCTGGGCCAGGGAGAGGGGGTCTTCTGCGAGCCGGCCAGCGCCGCGTCGGTGGCGGGCCTGCTCAAGCGACGGGAGGAGGTGCCGGTCGGGGCCACGGTGGTGTGCGTGCTCACCGGCAACGGCCTCAAGGACCCCACGACGGCGATCGAGAACAACGACGCCACCTTCCACACCGGCATCGCCCCCGACACCGAGACCGTGGCCAAGGTGATGGGCTTCTGAGCTGCCGCCGGTGGCCGAACCGTCTGGGGAAATCCTGGGACTTACCCACCGTCCTGGCTGGAGAGCGCCAGGAGGGGATACCGCCTCGGACGGCGGATGAATTCCCCAGGCCCGGGATTCGGGGGAAAAGGCCTCGAAACGGCTCAACAGTTCGACCCATTCCCCAGCCTTCAGGCCCAAAAAAGCCTGTGGCAGCAAGGGGAGACAGCCTCTTTACCCGTTTTCCCCCGCCCCTACGACGACGGGCTGTTTTTCTTCTCCTCAATCATTGATTGATCCTCTGAACAGTCGGGACACCACCCGTTGCGCTTTGCCGCCCCCTGTGAAACCGTGGGACCTCAAGAACGCCGTTCTGCCGTCGCCGGCACCCGCCATGAAGCTGGTCTGCTCCCAGGCTGAACTCAATGCCAGCCTGCAGCTGGTCAGCCGGGCCGTAGCGACGCGGCCCACGCACCCGGTGCTGGCCAACGTGCTGCTCACCGCCGATGCGGGCACCAGCCGCCTCAGCCTGACAGGGTTCGATCTCAGCCTCGGCATCCAGACAAGCCTGCCCGCCGCCGTCGAGACCAGCGGCGCCATCACCCTGCCGTCGAAGATGTTCGGCGAGATCGTGGCCCGGCTGGCCACCGATAGCCCCATCAGCCTCAGCTGCCCGGAAGGCGAAGAGCAACTGGAGCTCACCAACCTCTCCGGCAGCTACCGGATGCGGGGGATGCCCGCCGACGACTATCCCGACCTGCCCCTGGCCCAGAGCGGCACCCCGATCCGCTTCCATGCCGAGGCCCTGGTGAAGGGGCTGCGGGCCACCCTGTTCGCCAGCAGCCCCGATGAGAACAAGCAGCTGCTGACCGGTGTGCATCTGCGCCTGGATGGCGAAGGGCTGGAGTGCGCCGCCACCGATGGCCACCGGCTGGCCGTGCAGCGCCTCTCCCACGCGGTGGAAGCCGCCGGCACCGACGGGGAGGATTTCGCCGTCACGGTGCCGGCCCGGTCGCTGCGGGAGCTGGAGCGGATCCTGTCAGGCCGCAGCTCCAAGGAGCCCCTGAGCCTGTTCTGCGAACGGGGCCAGGTGGTGGTGCTCTCCGCCGACCAGGTGCTCACCAGCCGCAGCCTTGATGGCACCTACCCCAACTACCGCCAGCTGATCCCTCCCTCGTTCCAGCGCCGCCTGGTGCTCGACCGTCGCGCCTTCATCGCTGCCCTGGAGCGGGTGGCGGTGCTCGCCGACCAGCACAACAACGTGGTCAAGATCAGCGCCGACCCCGCCGCCGGCACGGCCACGATCCGGGCCGACGCCCAGGACGTGGGCAGCGGTTCGGAGTCCCTGGCGGCGACGATCGAGGGGGAGGCGATCGAGATCGCTTTCAATGTGCGCTACCTGCTCGATGGCCTCAAGGCGATGGGCTCCGACCAGGTGGTGCTGCAGTGCAATGCCCCCACCACCCCGGCCGTGCTGGCGCCGGTGGGGACCGATGAGGCCTTCACCTACCTGGTGATGCCGGTCCAGATCCGCACCAGCTGAGCGCGTGAGTCTTCCCGAGCAGCTGCTGCTGAGCGATCTGCTGCGGCGGCAGGTGCGTTGTGATCAGGGCCTCGAGCGTGGTTCGGGGGTGCTGGCCTGGATGCATCCGCCGGTGCATCGACTGCTGGGCTGGGCCAGCCGGCCTTCGGCCTTCGCCCAGCGGCGGCTGGTCTGGCGGCTGGATCAGCTGCGGGGGCTGGGGGAGCAGGAGGTGTTCGTGAAGGGGGAGCCGGCTGAAACGGATGCCGCCACCCTCGAACGGCTGCCCACCCTGATCGATGCGGCCCTCACCGGCGCCGATGACGTGCCCCTGGGGTTGGTGGCCGACGCCGCCGTGGAGCTGCGCAGCGGCCGCATCCTGCATTATCTGGTGGCCCGCAGCGATCCGCGGCTGCCGGGCACCAGCCGCTGGCGCCTGAGCCCCGACCGGATCGTCGACCAGCAGCCCGGCCGGGTGTTCACCGCCCTGCGGGGGCTGGATGACCTGCCGGTGGCCCGCGCGAGTGTGCGCCAGAAGCTGCTGCGTCGCTCCCAACGCTGGAAGGAGCAGGTGCAGCAGGTGGGCGGCCGCGTCGAGGAGCGGCTGGAGGGCTGGCTGGAGGAGCCCCCCTGGCCGGAGGCCTTCCGCGAGGAGATCCCCTGGCCCGAGCGCGACCGGAACCCCCATCCTGACGAGCGCTACGCCAGCGACCGGGACGAACCCGACCCGCTCGAGGATTGGCCAGAAGAACCGGAGCAGCTGCCAGAACCCCCGCGGCAGCCGCCCCCGCAGGAGCCGGCGCCCCGCCGCTACCGGGGCCGGGAGCCCCACGGGGCGGACGACCCCTGGATCTGATACTGGAGGGCCGTTGCCGCGCCCCCCGGTGGTTCCTGCCTCGACCCCGTCCTTCTCGGTGCCCGAGGCCCTGCGCAAGGAGGGCCTGAGCCAGAGCGATTACGACGAGATCGAGCATCGCCTCGGCCGGCCCCCCAACCGGGCCGAACTGGGCATGTTCGGGGTGATGTGGTCGGAGCACTGCTGCTACCGCAACTCCCGCCCCCTGCTGGGCCAGTTCCCCACCACCGGCCCCCGCATCCTGGTGGGGCCGGGGGAGAACGCCGGTGTGGTGGATCTGGGCGAAGGGCAGCGGCTGGCCTTCAAGATCGAGAGCCACAACCACCCGTCAGCGGTGGAGCCCTTCCAGGGGGCGGCCACCGGGGTGGGGGGCATCCTGCGGGACATCTTCACCATGGGGGCCCGCCCGATCGCCCTGCTCAACGCCCTGCGCTTCGGGCCGCTGGAGGACGGGCGCAACGTGGGGCTGATGGAGGGGGTCGTGGCCGGCATCGCCCACTACGGCAACTGCGTGGGGGTGCCCACCGTGGGGGGTGAGGTGGCTTTCGACCCCAGCTACGGCGGCAACCCGCTGGTGAACGCCATGGCCCTCGGCCTGATGGAGACCGACGACATCGTCTGCTCCGGGGCGGTGGGCGTGGGCAATCCGGTGGTCTACGTGGGCAGCACCACCGGCCGCGATGGCATGGGGGGGGCCAGCTTCGCGTCTGCCGAGCTCACCGAGGCCTCCCTCGACGACAGGCCCGCCGTGCAGGTGGGCGATCCGTTCCTGGAGAAGGGGTTGATCGAGGCCTGCCTGGAGGCCTTCCAGAGCGGGGATGTGGTGGCGGCCCAGGACATGGGCGCCGCCGGCCTCACCTGCAGCTGCTCGGAGATGGCGGCGAAGGGGGGCCTGGGCATCGAGCTCGACCTCGACCGGGTGCCGGCGCGGGAGAGCGGCATGAGTGCCTACGAATTCCTGCTGTCGGAATCCCAGGAGCGAATGCTGTTCGTGGTGGCGGCCGGGCGGGAGGAGCCGCTGATGGCACGCTTCCGCCGCTGGGGCCTGCAGGCGGCGGTGGTGGGCCGGGTGCTGCAGGAGAACGTGGTGCGGGTGCTGCAGCACGGCGAGGTGGCGGCCGAGGTGCCCGCCAGCGCCCTGGCGGACGACACGCCGATCAACCACCACGAACTGCTGGCCGAACCCCCGGCCGACATCCGGGCCCACTGGACCTGGTGCGAAGCCGAGCTGCCGCCGGCGGATACCGGCGGCCTTTCCCTGGCCGAAGGGCTGCTGGGCTGGGGCGACGTGCTGCTGCGCCTTCTGGATGACCCCACCATCGCCAGCAAGCGCTGGGTGTACCGCCAGTACGACCACCAGGTGCAGGCCAACACCGTGGTGCTGCCCGGGGGTGCCGATGCGGCCGTGATCCGGCTGCGACCCCAGCAGGGGCAGGGGGCGATGGAAACCGCCAGCCGTGCTGTGGCGGCGGTGGTGGATTGCCCCAACCGCTGGGTGGCCCTCGATCCGGAGCGCGGCGCCAGGGCGGCGGTGGCGGAGGCGGCCCGCAACCTCTCCTGCACCGGCGCTGAGCCCCTGGCCGTCACCGACAACCTCAATTTCCCCTCCCCCGACACCGCCATCGGCTACTGGCAACTGGCGATGGCCTGCCGTGGCCTGTCGGAGGCCTGCAGCGCCCTGGCCACGCCGGTCACCGGCGGCAACGTCTCGCTGTACAACGAGACCCGCCTGCCGGACGGCCGTCTGCAGCCGATTCACCCCACCCCGGTGGTGGGCATGGTGGGCCTGGTGCACGATCTGGCCCACGTGACGGGGCTGGCCTGGCGCCAGGCGGGTGATGGCATCTGGCTGCTGGGGGTGCCACTGGAGGAAGGGGCAGTTTCTGCTGATCGGTCTGCCGATGGGCCCGGTGAAGTGCGGCTGGGGCTTGCGGCCAGCAGCTATCTGGAGGTGATCCATGGCCGGCTCACCGGCCGGCCGCCGCTGGTGGACCTGGCCCTGGAGCTGCAGGTGCAGGCCTTCCTGCGAGCGGCCATCGCTGCCGGGCAGGTGGGATCGGCCCACGACCTCTCCGATGGAGGACTGGCGGTAGCCCTGGCGGAGGCCTGCATCGCTTCGGGGCTGGGGGCGATGGTGGAGCTGCCCGCCGGCCCGCAACGGCTGGATCGCCTGTTGTTCGCCGAGGGGGGCGCGCGCCTGCTGGTGAGCGTGGCGCCGGATCAGGACCCGGCCTGGCAGCAGGCCCTGGCCGCGGCCGATGGTTCCGGGGCCAGCGGCTGGGCCCGCTGCCTGGGCACCGTGCAGGCGGATCCTCAGCTCAAGCTGAGCCAGGGGGGCGTGGCCGTGATCGACCTGCCGGTGAGCCAGCTGCGCGACACCTATGAGCAGGCGATTCCCAGGCGGCTGGGGAAGGCCGGACCCCCTCCGGAGCATTGATCCGCGAAGGAACCACGGCCAGATCGTGGCAGGCTGTCAGATGGTCAGGCCCGAGCCGCGGTCGCAGGTTCGGCTGCGGGTGTTGTACATGACCCTGGCAGGATATTGAATGAAAATCCTTCTCGTCGAAGACGATGATCGCATTGCCAGGCCGATCATTGAGGAGTTGACTCATCAGAAATGTGCCGTTGATCATGTTGACGATGGCCAGAAGGCCTGGTCTTTTCTGACCACGGTCCCGTATGACCTGGTGGTGCTCGATCTGATGCTTCCCGGAGTCGATGGCCTCACCTTGTGTCGACGCCTCAGGGAAAGGGGGCTACCGATCTACATCATCATCATCACGGCACGAGACCGGACCTCCGACAAGGTTGTTGGACTCGATTCTGGTGCGGATGATTATCTGGTCAAACCGTTTGATCTGGAAGAGCTTTCCGCAAGAGTTCGTGCGTTGTCAAGGAGAACACGGGAGATTCAGTCCGATCTTCTCATCCATGGTCCCATCCGCCTGGATGGCAACAGGAAACAGATCACCTGTCATGATTTTCCGCTGTTGCTGACCCCAAAAGAATTCATGATCATGGAATGTTTTCTAAGGCAGCCGACGCAGGTGTTCACACGTTTGATGCTGATCGAACAACTTTGGGAGACGGATGATCTCGCCAGCGAAGCCACCGTACGAACGCATATCACCAATATCCGAGGAAAGCTGAGGAAGGCTGGATTTCATGGTGAGATATTTGAGGCATTGTATGGAATTGGCTATCGTCTCGCCGCATTGAAATCGACTAAAAATGTTTGATTCTATTCGCTTCAAGCTGACAGTATTTTATGTGTTGACTTTCCTGATTGGTCTTCTGGGGTTTGCTTTGGTAGTACGTGTGCTTTATGAGCGCAGTCTCAACCAGAGATTTAATGATCAACTCGCTACTCTTGCTCATGGTGCTATTAGTAGTGTTGAAGCCGACGAAAAAATATTACCATTTAGAATTGATTACCCAGTACAGCTTCTGAGCAGAAATGGTCAGGGTCTGGAATGGTTCGATAGTCATGGAAGGCGTCTTGCTGCAGAAGGACTTGTTTTCTCCGGTTCACCCTTCTCTACGCAGCGGATTGATCTGTTTGAAGATGGAGAGCCGGAGCTCAGGGGACTGACACTGCCTGTCATTAACGCCGATAGTGGCCGCTTGATTGGTTATCTTAGGTCAACCCAGTCGTTGCAAGACGTTCGGGAATCGATGCGGCGACTGGATCTCGTGATCATCGTGTCCTTGGGTTTCTCCCTGCTTTTTGCCTCTGCTGGTGGTTGGATATTCACGCGCCAGGCAATGAAGCCGATCGTGTTGAGTTATGAAAGAATGAAATCATTTATTGCTGATGCTTCTCACGAGCTACGAAGTCCGATCATGGTGATAGCCAGTAATACTCAGGTGGCACTTCGTTATCCCGAGGGGATAAGGGAGGCGGATGCCCAAAAGCTTCATACCATCATGGACGCTGCCCATCAGATGAAGCAGCTCACCGACCACCTTCTGATTCTTGCCAGAAGTGATGAAGATCTGTCCCACCTATGTGAGGTTGTCCATCTCAATACCATGTTGCCAAAGCTTATCGATGACTACCAAGAGCAGGCACAGAATCTGTCGATTCATCTGGTCCTCCGCATGGAGGATGCCCTTGACACCCTGGGATTGGAAAGCGAATTAAGAAGAGTGTTTGCCAATCTGATCGACAATGCTTTTGCCTTCACTTCCGCTGGCGGAGAAATATCCATTGCAGCTACGCATAATGATCGACAGTTGCAGATTTCCGTGAGTGATACGGGGATCGGCATGTCGGAGGAGACCCAGGCACGGATATTCGATCGCTTCTGGCGTGCGGATACGTCCCGCAGTTATCGATCCGGTGGTGCCGGTCTGGGTCTGGCGATCGTTGAGGCCATCGTCAGGAATCATGGTGGTTCGGTGGGCGTGGTCAGCCGCCTCGGCGTCGGCAGTCGATTCGATGTACGTCTGCCGTCTGCTTGAAGGCCCGCTGCCGTGGCGCCATCGACAGCAAGCTTGCTGTCCCTGTCATTTCGAGACGGGAAAGACATCTTTCCTTGTGATCGTCAGAAAGATCACCAGCAGCAGGATGGTGCTGAGAAACATGGCGCTCGTTCCGCTCGGCCCCCACCCGAATCCACCCTTGTCGGGAGCTTGTGATAGCAGATCACCCAATGAAGCCCCCAGGGGCCTGGTCAGTATGTAGGCCAGCCAGAAGCCGGTGATTCCATTCAGCCACCGTTGGTGATGCACAAAAGCGATCATCGCGATCGCCAGCGCGAAGCCAATGGCGGAGGGTCCGTAACCGAGCCCTGCCTTTTCCGCCAGAAGATCTCCCGTCGCCGTTCCCAGGGCAAAGGTCATCAGCACGGCGCTCCAGTAGAACAGCTCGCGGCTGAGGCTCGTGATCGACTTCATGGCCAGGGTCTTCTCCTTGCCATACCAGAGGAAGAACACAACCATCAGCAGTGTTCCGAACAGTAGGGTGGCGTTGATCAGCGACAGGCCAAGCTGATCGACGCAAAGATCTGTTACCACGGTGCCCATCACGCTGATCAGGATCACCACGATCCAGAAGCTCCAGGGCTCATAGGACTTCCTCATCAGCTGAAGGGTCAGAAACACCAGTAAAAGCAGGGTCATGACCACCGATGTCCTGACCAGTCCGAGCCCCAGGCTGGTGGCGAGGAAATCAGCAAAGGTTTCCCCGACGGTGGTGGAGAGGATCTTGATGATCCAGAAGTAGAGGGTGACTTCCGGAACCTTGTTGCGAGGCAGGGTCATGGTCAGGGGGATGGCTGGGTTGTTGGGATTCATCCGTCATCCCGTGTTTCGCCGTCCCCATCACCCATGGCGGCTTCACCCACGTGCAGGTTGCTTTTCGCTGATTTCTCTGCCGTCTCAGGTTGGAGAGCGTTTTCCCGGTCCCGTTCGGGCCCGTCTTCGCGTTCCGTGTTCTGCTGACCGGTTCCGTTTCGCAGCTGATGGAGGCTGGAGGGGCTGGCGGACACGAGCCCGGCGGTAATTCCAAGAATCATAAGAGAGGCCGTTGTGGTCAGCAGCAGGCCCTGCCGGATGGTTGTCATGGGTTGTTCCTTGCCTTTGGAGGGAGATCCACCTTCGTTTCAGTGGTGGATGCGGGAACCGTAAGGAGAGATGTGCAAGATCCTTTCAAGCTTCTCTTTCCCGTTTCTTGATCATTGGTGATGGCCTGCTGGCCGTTCCAGGTCCTGCCTGGTTCCAAGGCGCGACCGAACAACCGTGGCAGAGCTGATGGGGCAGGATGAGGGGGATGTCACGGTGACGAGACGCGTGTCCCCTGCCGAGCCCCCTGTCGAGCCCGGTGTTGCTGCCGTCCCAAGCCTTTCGCACGCAGGCTTTGGCCTCGATGGCCGTGACGGTGACCACCGTCCCGACAAGCCGGAGGAGGCCTGCGGTGTGTTCGCCGTGCTGGCGGCGGATCAGGCGGTGGCCAACCTCACCTATTTCGGGCTCTATGCCCTGCAGCACCGGGGCCAGGAGTCGGCGGGCATCGCCGTCTTCGATGACGTCAAGGTGCGGCTGCACAAGGACATGGGCCTGGTCAGCCAGGTGTTCGACCAGGAGGTGCTGGAGCGGATGCCGGGCCAGCTGGCGGTCGGCCACAACCGCTATTCCACCACCGGCAGCAGCAAGGTCTGCAACGCCCAGCCGGTGGTTCTGATGACGCGCCTGGGCCCCTTCGCCCTGGCCCATAACGGCAACCTGGTCAACGCGTCGGAGCTGCGGGCCTCCCTCGATCACCTGGCGGGGGAATTCACCTCCACCACCGATTCGGAGCTGATCGCTTTCGCCGTGCAGGAGGCGGTGGGATCCGGCCTGGGCTGGAACGCGGCGATCCGGGCGGCGGCGGCCCGTTGCCGCGGCGCCTTCAGCCTGGTGATCGGAACCCCCGACGGCCTGTTCGCCCTGCGGGATGGCCACGGCATCCGGCCCCTGGTGTTCGGGATGCTGGGCGAACCGGAGCAGGGCCAGTGGGTGGCGAGCAGCGAGAGCTGCGGCCTCGACATCATCGGCGCATGCTTCGTCGATGATGTCCAGCCCGGCGAACTGATCCACTTCCGCCAGGCCGATCCGATCCCCGAGCGGCAGCGCTGGTGCGAGGAGCCCAGCAAGCTGTGCATCTTCGAGATGATCTATTTCGCCCGGCCCGACAGCCGCTTCTTCGGCGAATCGCTCTACAGCTACCGGGTGCGGATCGGCGAGGTGCTGGCCCGGGAGAACCCGGTGGTGGCCGACATTGTGATTGGTGTGCCCGATTCGGGCATCCCGGCGGCGATCGGCTATTCGCACGCCAGCGGCATCCCCTTCGCCGATGGTCTGATCAAGAACCGCTACGTGGGCCGCACCTTCATCCAGCCCACCCAGGCGATGCGGGAGGCGGGCATCCGGGTGAAGCTCAACCCTCTCCCCGATGTGCTCTGCGGCAAGCGGGTGGTCGTGATCGACGACTCGATCGTGCGCGGCACCACCAGCCGCAAGCTGGTGGCGGCCCTGCGGGATGCGGGCGCCACCGAGGTGCACATGCGGATCAGTTCGCCGCCGGTGACCCACCCCTGCTTCTACGGCATCGACACCGACACCCAGGACCACCTGATCGCCGCCCGGCTGACGCTTGAGGAGATCGAGCGGCATCTGGGTGTCGACTCGCTCAGCTACCTGAGCAAGGAGGGCATGGTGGAGGCGGCCCACGCCAACTCCAGCCATTTCTGCACCGCCTGCTTTGACGGCAACTACCCGATCGATCTGGATGAGGAGGTGCGCTCCAGCAAGCTGATGCTCGAGCCCACCGGCCTGGCGGCGCGGGTGTAGGCCCGGCGGCCACGCCATGCGCATCGCCTTTCTTGATTCCTGGCTGCAGGACGTGGCCGAGGGCAGCGGCACGGCGGCGGCCATCGGTGGGCTGGCGGCGGCCCTGGCGGCCCGCGGCCACCGGGTGGAGCGGCTGGTGCCCCAGGGTGCCTGGCCCCGCAACCTGCTGCTGCGCCGGCTCTGGTTCAACCTCACCCTGCCCCGGCGCCTGGCCACCGCCCGTGGCCGCTACGACCTGGTGGTGGGCTTCGACATCGACGGCTACCGGGTGGCGCACCGCTGCCCGGTGCCCTATGTGTGCTGCATCAAGGGGGTGCTGGCGGAGGAGTCGCGCTGCGAGAGCGGCTGGCCGCGGCTGATGCTTTGGGGCCTGTCAAGGCTGGAGCGGCTCAACGCCAGGCGGGCGCCGCGGGTGCTCTCCACCAGCCGCTACTGCTGCGAGCGCATCGAAGCCCATTACGGCGTGCCGGCCGAGCGGCTGCGGCTGGTGCCGGAGGGGATCGACACGGCTCTCTGGAACCCCCCTGGCGGGGATGGTGATTCCCTTGCCGCCCGTGATGCAGCCCGGGAGCCCAATAGCGTGCTGTGCGTGGCGCGCCAGTACCCGCGCAAGCGGGTGGGAGACCTGATCACGGCGTTCCAGGCTGTGCACCAGCGGCTGCCCAGCGCCCGGCTGGTGGTGATCGGCGATGGGCCCGAGCATGGGGCTCTGCGGGAGCTGGTGGAGCGGCTGGAGCTGGGTTCGGTGGTGCGGCTGCTGGGGGCCCTGGCCGACGACGGCGCCGTTCGCGAGTGGTACCGCCGCAGCGCGGTGTTCTGCCTGCCGTCGATCCAGGAGGGCTTCGGGATCGTGTTCCTCGAGGCGATGGCCAGCGGCCTGCCGGTGGTGAGCACCACCGCCACGGCGATTCCGGAGGTGGTGCCCCATGGCCGGGCCGGGCTGCTGGTGCCGCCGCGGGATCCCAAGGCGTTGGCCGACGCCCTTCAGAAACTGCTCACCGATGAAGCATTTCAGGCCCGCTGCCGCGCCTACGGCCGCGCTCATGTGGGGCCGTTCAGCTGGGACCGGGTGGCGGAACGGTTCCTGGAGGCGGTGTCTCCCCAGGCAGCCGCCGGATCGTGACCAGGCCGCGGCTGCGGCCCGAGGTGGTGTCGGTGGTGCGGATCGCCTTCCAGAGGTCGGCCACCGGCACCCACACCGAGGGATACCGGTAGCGGGCCACATCAAGGATCAGCACCCGGTCGCTGGGGGCGTGGAAGGCGGCCAGGGGGGCGATGTGGCCGCCACCGGCCTGGCCCAGGGACGGGCGGTCGTAGTTGGCCAGCAGGCGGTCGCCACTTTGGCTGAGGTTGGTGCGCAGGAGGGAGCGGAACTGCTCCAGGCTGAGCTGGTCGCCGTGGATCGCTTTGGCCGCCACTCCGTGGCTGGCCAGCAGGGCGGCCAGTTCGGCCAGGGTCATGCCCTGGCGCCGCACCAGCTCGGCACTCACCACCTGGCTGCCGGCCGGCACGGCGAACACGTTCTCCTGGGTCCAGAAGCGGTAGCGGCCGTAGCCAGGCACCAGGGGGGCGGGAACCCCCAGGCTGTTGAGCACCATGGCGGCACTGGCCACACCGCAGTAGGCGAGGTTGGCCTGGGTGATGAACTGTTCGGCCAGGGGGCCGTAGTCGGTCCGGGCCCCGCTGCCCACCAGCAGGTCCATGCCCGCCGGTTCCATCAGGGGAATCGGGGCTGCCGCCAGGCGGCCGGCCGCGAGCGGAGTCGCCAGGGCCAGGGACAGCAGCACCAGGCCAGGGAACGGGGATCTTGTACGCGTCATCACGGCTGGCATTGGCCCCAGTGGCCCCGGGGTGGGGAGGCCCTGGATGGAAGGTAGGGGACCCCCTGCTGCGGTGGGGGCTGCTGAGGCGCCGCGCAAAGGATCAGCCGAGTTCCAGGCAGGCCAGGCCGTAGATATCGGCCAGCGGCACCGCGGGCAGGGTGCCCCGGTACATGCGCAGCGTGCGGGAGACTGGCACGAAGCCCAGCTGCTTCAGGAGAGGGGCGGCGGCGGGATTGGCGCCGGGGGCATCGATCAGCACCGTGCCGGAATGGCGCTGCAGCAGGCCCTCCAACAGGGCACCGGCGGCGGCGGGGCTCTCCGCCACCAGGGGTCCGAGCCGCCAGCCTTCGCCCTCGGGCAGCAGGCAGGGACGCACACGGCCGAAGCCGTGGCAGGCGCCCTGGCGATCCACCAGGGCCAGCACCCTGCCGGCAGGATGTTGCAGCCACTGGCGCAGGAAGTGGGGGCGGGGCGAGGGCTCCCGCTGGGCATCGAAGCGCTGCACGGCGGCCGCCGGGATGGCGCTGCCCTCCAGCAGGCACCAGGGGGGCTCCGGCGCTGCGGGCGACGGGGCAGCGTCGTCCCCGGCGCCGAGCCGCTGCCAGCGGGTGGTGGGGGAGGCGGGCGCGAAGCCCCACCCGGCGTAGTCGTCGATCCGATCGGGGGCGGCCTCGAGGCCGACGCAGGACACCTCGGCCAGGTGCTGGAGGGCGTGGCGCCACAGCTGCAGGCCATAGCCCTTGCCGCGCTGGGCGGGCACCACCAGGAACAGGCCGATGAAGCCGTAGGACGCGTTGTAGCGGACCCCGGCGATGCACCCCACCGGCTCGCGGCCGAGCCAGCCCACCCACAGCCCCTGGCGGTCGGTCTGACGGTAGATGGCCACATCCCCCACCCCCGGTGCGAAGCTCTCGCGCCGCGCCCACGCCGTCACGGTGGGGATGTCGGCGCTCTGCAGGGGGCGGATTGTGAGGGGGGAGGGGCTGGGCAGGTCGGGCGCGCTCACCAGATCGTCTCCAGTTCTGGTATGGCGCGGAGCTTCTCGTCGGCGCCGATGAGGCGATCGGCTGCGTCACCATGTCGGAACTGGGGGCCATGGGAGAGCAGGGCGATCTCGGCGGTGATCGGCAGAACCTCCAGCCGCAGCGCTTCGAGCAGCCGGCGCAGGTAGAGGGCCGGGGGCACGGCTTCCGGCAGGCTCAGGCGTCCGCGTTCGTGCAGCAGGGCCAGCTCCCAGAGGCTGATGTCCGCGATGGCCAGCTGACCCTGGGCGCGCCCCTGCTCCAGCGCCGCCGCCGCGCGCCGGGAGAGACGAGCCGGCTCATGGGCCCAGAACAGCAGGACATGGGTGTCACAGATGGTCAGCATCGTTCGAGTGTTCGAGATCGGCGTCGCCATCCGCAATCGACGCGACGACATCCCCCAGCGCGACTCTGCCGCGTAGCCCTTCCAACCAAAGGCGGGCCTCCTCGGCAGCGTCCTGTTCCGGCTCGATGCGGGCAATCACCCGACCGTGGGAGGTGACCTGAATCGCTTCCCCGGCCTGAACGCGCTTGAGATAGGTCGGCAGGTTCTGACGAAGGCGGGTCACGGAGACGCGCGCCACGGACGCCCTCCGTACATAGGGTCTGTACACATTAGGGCGTCTGGTAGTGGGGGTTGGGACCGGCAGGGAACTCTCAAGAGGCCCCCACACTCCCAAGGCCATGGCCGATGACTACCGTTCTCCTGGTCTGATCCAGCGGTACCGAGAGGAACTGCAGGTGCGCCCCCGCGAGATGGGCAGCGCCGAGGTGAACGCCTTTCTGAGCCACCTGGCGGTGAACCTGAAGGTATGCGCCTCCACTCAGAACCAGGCTCCGGTTGATGGAGGCTTCGCGGCTGCGGGTGAAGGACCTGGATGTTCAACGGTGTGAGCTCACGGTGCGCAATGGCAAGGTCGGCAAGGACCGGCAGACGCTGCTGCCCCAGAGCCTTGTGCCTGATCTGCAGGAGCATCGGCTGAAGGTGCGTCACCTGCATCAGGGTGATCTGGCGGCGGGCTGGGGCCGGGTACTGATGCCTTACGCTCTGGCGAGGAAGTATCCGAAGGCGGATCGTGAATGGACTGTGGCCGAAGTGGGCGTCGCGATAGCGGCCAGTTGCCATACCTTCCGCCACGCTGGCCTACGGCCATGTAACGCGACCCACCTGCTGGAACGGGGGCAGGACATCCGTACGATCCAGGAACTCCTGGGCCATCGGGATGTGAGCACCACCATGATCTATACCCATGTGTGCAACCGCGGGCCGCTTGGAGTTTATAGCCAAGCGGACATGGTGTAGCAAAACGCACAAGTGGTTCTCGGACCCGTGAACCATGGCCTAGTCAGTAGAGTTTGAGCTAACATCTATTGGCATCGCAGGACTCTTCTCAGGTCCTCAGTTGGCTTGGGTCGTGATTCTCTCGGAAAGTGGCGGCTGCCGAGCGTGGTTCACGGAAACCACCGAATAAGATGTTAGGCGCCGCAGCAAACAGTGTTGCCCTAGGAGTCTGTCGCCCATTGCATCCGGCAGTTCCGGGTGCAATGGGGTGAGCTTCTGTCCCAGGGACCTTGGCTTCCGGTACTGAGGGGTTCTCCCCGGAGCTGGTCTTTCCCTCAGGCCGTTTCCAACGTTGCCCTGA
>CAIXBB010000018.1 GCA_903917565.1 uncultured cyanobacterium
AACTGATCGGCACCACCCGGGTCACCACCACCCGCCTGATCTCCCGCATCCGGGCCGCCGAACTGCTGCAGGTCCCCAGCGGTGAAACCGGCCTGCGGCTGGCCCCGGCCCTGGTCGATGGCGCTCCCCTGGCCGCTTGAACCGTGATGGCGACCACCACCTTGACCTCCGAAAGCCTGATCGGCAGCCTCTGCCGCGAAATGGCCGCCCTGCGCCAGAGCTGGCAGTTGCTGAACGGGCACCTGGGAGCCTGCGGCGACGCCCAGCTTCGCCAGCGCCTCCACCGGGAAGCAGCTCGCCTGCAGCGGCGCCGGCTGGACATCCAGGGGCTGGCCCGCACCATGGCGCGCCTGCCGCTGCGCGATCCCCTCGGGGCGAGCTTCCTGCTGGAGCTTGCCGGCAGGCCCCTGCCCAGCTGAAGGGCTGGGCACCGGCGCAGGACCGATCAGGCCAGGGCGGCCGCCGGCTGCTGGGCCGCCGCCAGTTCCCCATCGATCAGCAGCATGGACGCCGCCTCCAGACGGCCGAAGCGAACCCGACCCAGCAGGTGGGCGGCGTCGTTCTCGGCGGCGATCTGCCCCTGAATCAGCGGGTCGAGGAAGACGGTGCTGCGGACGTCGCCGGTGCGCTCGGCCATCGAATAGAGGAGCTGCAAGGAGGTGGTGACGTCGGCCTCCAGCCGGAAGGCATCCGCCAGGAGCGCCTCGGCATCGCTCCACTTCTGGCCAGGGGCCGGCAGGTCACTCAGATCCACCGTCTGACCGCGGGCGATCAGGTAGTCGGCCACCTGACCGGCATGGTGCTGCTCACCGCGGGACTCCTGCAAGAGGTAGGCGGCGAATCCCCGCAGTTCCCGCTCGGCGAACCAGAGGGCCATGGCCCAGTAGGCGGCGCTGGCCTTGCGCTCCAGCCCCAGATGCTCCTGCAGGCCCTCCAGCAGCCCGGCGTCCATGGGCTGGGCCATGGCCCTGCCGGCGGGACCGGTGGCGACGGCGATCTTGGGCAGGGAGGTGGAGGAGGTCATGAAGAACGGCCGGGGGAGAAAGGTCCATTCACCGCCTCCATAATGTAAGGAACTCGGCAACGAACCGACCCTTTCCGGTACCGGGGGTGGAGCAGCGGCCCAGACTTGAAGAACCCTGCAGCGTCTCCATGGCAGGAGCCATCGACCATGCCCTGCGTCTGCTCAGCCTCTGGATCGCCTGGCTGCTGGCCATGCTGTTCCACGTCAATCTCGGGCTGATGCCCCTGTTCCACGGGATCTCTCCGGAAATCGACAGCCACGTGGAGGCCGCCCAGTTGCCACTGCTGTTCGGGGCGATGTTGGCCTATTTCCTTCTGCCTCTGGCGGCGTTCGTGCTGATCGCCTACGCCGCCAGCGATCCGTCTCACCCGCGTCGCTGGCGACGCTGGCGCCTCTGCCACCTCTGGCTCAGCGTCGTGTACACCCTGACCAACATCGCCCATCTGGCCGCCGACGCCCTGGTGCCCGACGCCCGGATCGATCAGATCGTTCTGATGCTGGCCATGGTGGTGATCGGCCTGCTGATCAACCGTGAGGGCTGGCTCTGGTGGCGTGTCATCCCGTAGCGCCAAACCCCAGCAGCGTGGCCACGTGGGCAGCGCTGGCCGACGCCAGACCCTCCAGGTCGTAGCCGCCCTCCAGGGCGGACACCAGTCGCCCCTGCGCCTGCTCCGCGGCGATGTCGAGCATCACCCGGGTAAGGGCGGCGAAATCCCTATCCTCCAGCCGGAAATCTCCCAGCGGATCTCCCCTCCTGGAGTCGAAGCCTGCCGAGATCAGTACGAACTCCGGGGAGAAGGCCTCGGCCAGGGGCAGGAGTTCCTCCCGCCAGGCGGCCAGCAACTGGTGCCCCGTGGTGCCGGCCGGCAGGGGACAGTTGCAGGTGTAGCCCGCTCCTGGCCCCTCACCCCGCTCCAACCGGGTGCCGGACCCCGGGTAGAAGGGGGCCTGATGGCTGCTGAAGAAGAGCACCGAGGGATCTCGCCAGAAGATGTCCTGGGTGCCATTGCCATGGTGCACGTCCCAGTCGACGATCAGGATCCGCTCCAGCCCATGCGCCGCCTGCAGGTGGCGGGCGGCAATGGCCACGTTGTTGTAGATGCAGAAGCCCATGCCCCGGGTGGCGCTGGCGTGGTGCCCCGGGGGCCTGACGACCGCGAAGGCCTGGCGCACCCGCTGTTCCATGACGGCGTCCACCGCCGCCAGGACGCCTCCAGCGGCCAGCCGTGCGGTGCGCTCGGAGTGGGGGCTGATGGCCGTGTCGCCGGTGGAGAGCTGGTCACGGCCCGCCAGGATGTCTTCCTGAACCCGGCGCAGATACTGCGGGGTGTGGCAGCGGAGTAGTTCCCGCTCCGTGGCCGGGCGAGGAGGAATCAGCAGACAGCGGCTCAGAAGCCCGGCGCGCTCCAGACCCTGCATCACGGCGTCAACCCGTGCAGGGCATTCCGGGTGCCAGGCTCCGGTGATGTGCTCCCGGTAGGCGGCGCTGCAGACAATGCCGGTGGCGGGGCGTGGGTTGGGCGGGGCTGACTGCGGTGGCGCAGCCTTCAGCGGAGCAGCAGGCACACCGAACTGGCATTCCCCCTGACCCCCACCGCTCGGCTCGGGACCTGGGGCAACCATTCCGGACGGGGCGACACCCCACTCTGCTCCATGGCCATGGCCTCGGCGGACAGTTGCTCGGTGAGCACG
The DNA here is from genome assembly GCA_903917565.1 of uncultured cyanobacterium. Lineage (GTDB taxonomy): Bacteria > Cyanobacteriota > Cyanobacteriia > PCC-6307 > Cyanobiaceae > Cyanobium. The sequence continues at coordinate 2,717 of CAIXBB010000018.1, forward strand.
ACACCCGCCGAATCCCTGGCCCAGACCTCCACGTCGCTGGCCGGGGGACAATGGAAGGTGAGAACCTCAAACGGGAAAACAACCCTTTCCAGAAAGAAATCTCCCGGCCCACAGCAGCGGATGATCTGCATGCGTTCCGAACAGTTGCGGTAGCTACAAAGTAAAGCGTCCATGGCACCCTCCATCCCATCCATGACATCAAGGCATGGGCGGGGGAAGGTTGTCAGTCACCGATGCGACGAAGGCTCGGCGATGAGTGTTTGTACTGTTCTGGAAACCGCTCAGCTGCGCCTGAGGAAGCTTGGCGCTCCGGAGAACCAGTCGCCCAGATCGTCCCGGCTGGGATCGAATCCTTTGGAGTCAGAGGGTTCCCCCAGATCCAGCTGCGCCATGAAGTGTTCAAGGTCGGATTCGGGTTCCCCACGCCGCTGCTCGCGCTGCGCCCCCCGCAACCAGCTCCAGACACTGGCGTCGCGGTCGGCGAACTTCTGAACATAGATCCGCTCGCGTAGTGTGACAGGCTGGGAATCGGCGATTCTGCCGATGATGTCCTGCAGCCGCAGACGGGTGTTGGGTGTAAGCATTGTTTCCATGATCCATTGGCAAAAGATCTAGCGGTTCTCAGGATTCCAATGGTGCCGAGGATCACAGAATCGCCCCCCCGCTCAGGACTTGCCGAAAGGCGCCCACGGGGTCCCGTACGCCGTTGCACGTTCGCCGGCAGCAGAATCAAACCATGGCTCAACGCTCCCGAATCCCAGGCGTTCGTCCCGTGCCCACCCCTTCTGCACTGAGCGGGCCCTCCGCCCAATCGGTCGATCCCGACCACCCACCCCTGCTGTTGCTCGTCTACGACGGCGGCTGCCCGTTCTGTCGCCATTTCGCCCTGAGCAGCGAATTGCGCGGTGGGATTCCGGACCTGCACATCGTCGATGGGCGGGCCGACACGCGCCTGCGCCGTGATCTGCGGGAGCGGGGCCTGGCGCTGGCGGAAGGGGCGGTGCTGCTCCAGGGGGACAGGGCCTGGCACGGTGCCGAGGCGGTGCAGCACCTCTGTGGTCTGATGCTCCCCAGTGATCCGCTGCTGCGGTTGCTGGTTCCGCTGTTCAACGGGGCGTCCCGCAGCGCCCGGCTCTATCCCCTGTTGCTCGGGGCCAGGCGCCTGGCCCTGGCCCTGAAGGGATTGCCGTTGGACCCTGACAGGCCCTGAACGACGAAGTTCCGGCGGGGGCATGCACGGTGGCTCAGGGGAGTGGCGGCAAGGGGGGCCGTCCTGCCACCGCGGGGCCGATGCCGATCGGCTGGAGCAGGGGGGAGGGATCCACCGCCACCAGTCGCCCCTGGCGCACCTGGCGCCATTCGAAGTGCAGGTGGGCGGTGCTGGCAGATCCGCTGCTGCCCACCCGACCGAGGATCTGCCCCGCCGCCAGGCTCTCCCCCGGCAAGACCGCCACATCCAGCAGGTGGGCATACAGACTCTGCCAGCCCAGACCATGGTCGACCACCACGGTCAGGCCATAGCCACCCACTTCATCCACCAGGCGCACGGTGCCGGGCAGCACGGAGTACACGGGCGTGCCTTCCGGGACGATCAGATCAAGGCCGGTGTGCATCCGCCAGGCCTTGCGGGAGTCGGCCAGCCGCCACCCAAAGGTGGCCAGTTCCGTGGGCCGCTGACCCAGGGGATAACCCAGGGCTCCGGCCTGCAGGGCGGGTGCCGCCCCGGCTGCGGCAGGCCGGTAGCGAGCGCGCAGCGACTCCGGCAAGCGTTCGTTCTGTCCCAGATCACCCACCGGCACCTCCAGGGGAACCTCCGACGGCCGGGGCGGGAGTTCGCCCATGGCCAGCAGGGGCAGCGGCATCAGCGACAGCGGCACCAGCCATGGCAGCGCCAGCAGTTTCAGGGACCATCGGAACCGGGAGGCCATCCGCCTGCTGCAAGGGGCCGAGCAGTCCTTGGTAACGCCCCCGGGCGCCCCTGCCAAGGCGCCGCCGCCTGGGCGGGAAGGGCAACTCAGGGCCCGGGGGGATTCGCCTGGCTTTCCGGCAGGATCACCATGGCGCCGGCGATGGCGGTGTCCATCACGATGCGCAGGGCCAGACAGGGATCGATCACCTCCCGGCCCATGGTGATGGCCTGCTGGGCCAGCAGGCCGAACAAGACCGGCCATTCCGCCGAGTCCGGGCAGAACCGCTGCACCAATGGCAACAGGGCCGGCCAGAGGCTCGGCAGCGACTGCAGGGAGTCCGGCGAAGGCTGGTGCCGGGAGGGCACCTGCGGCACACCGAAGGCCTCCTGGCCCAGGCTGTCCAACCCATGACGCCACAGCACAATGGGATCAGGCAGAACCGTGCAACCCACCTGCTGGGCGGCGGCGGCGGCCAGGCCCCAGGTGGAGTAGCGATCATTGAACAGCCCCTGGGCCAGGCCTTCGCCGACCAGATAGGCCGACCCGTTCTGGGTGGCCACGACGTGCAGTCCCTCGGGCTCCGTCTGGCCGGCCGCCAGGGCGCTCGCCCTCAGGCGGGCCTGCCAGGCGTGGCCCGCCAGGGCGCCACACACCGCCAGAAGTGACTCGACGTGCACGCCCCTGTCCGTGGCCATGGCCTGCAGCAGCCGGCGACTGACTTCTTCGGCGCCGATCTTGGCGCCCACCAGGGGGTCCTGGGCCCGGCGGGCGGCGATGGCCTCATCCAGGGAATCACGGGAGGGGGAGGTCATGGCCAGTGGCGGGGAGAGTCTGCGGATCCAGCACCAGCATTCCCGGCCTACGTCCTGGACGCGGTGATCGGGGATTCCCTGCTGGGGAGGGGATGGATCACCACCGTGCCGGCGAGCTTGTCGTGCCAACCCTGGCAACGGGGATCCCAGAGCACCCAGAAAAAACCCAGCAGCAGAGGCACGCTGGACAGGACATAACCGACGTAGCGCAGACACCACTGGCGCAGGCAAGGTTCACCACCGGAGTGGGCATCCACGATCCGAAGCCGCAACAACAACTTGCCGGGGGTGCCCTGCTTCCAGCTCCAGAAGAGAATCACCAGCAGGGCCGAGACCAACGTGCTCAGGACCAGAACCGCCGTCTCGCTGGGGACGATGAACATCAGCAGCGGCAATGGTGCCGTGATGAGCAACAGCAGCACCGAATCAATGAGTGAGGCCGCTGTGCGGACCCAGAATCCCGCGTAAGCCATGGCCGGGGCTGGGGGAGGAACAGGGCTGGCCATGGCTGCATCTTCGCGTGCCAACAGCGCCATCGGCCGCAGTGGTGTTAGGACAGTGCTGATTTGCTCTCGGTGGCCGATGCGAGCCCTCTCCTTCTTTTTTGCTCTGATGGTGGGTCTGGTCCTGGCCTGCATCGCCCCGGCGATGGCTGGTGGCCGTGGTCAGGCACCCGAAGCGGTGATGGCTCCTGATGTTGCTGTGATCAGTACCGAATCCACCGATCTCCTGGCCTCAGATCTCTTCGCCGAACTGAACGTCGATAGGGCCCCCGGCCTCGACGCCTCGGCCTGAGCAACGACAACCTACGAACGCATCGGCCGAGCTGGCACCTGAAACCATGGCTCGCTCCCTGCTCAACACACGGGTTTCGCTTGTCTCTCTTCGCCCTGACCAGGCCAGCAGCCCCTCCAGCGAAGGGTCGCGCGAACCCCTAACCAAAGGCTTTGCCAAGTCCCGCTCCGGTGGTAAGGGCAAGCCTGCGGGAGGCAAGGGGCGGCGCAAGAAAGGAACAGGCCTCTCCGCCGCCGACCACGGTCCCCTCGGCCGCAGCCCCAGTCTTGAGGCTATCGAAGCCCGGTCCAGGCTTGGTTTGGCTTTGGCGGGTCGGCTGCGGGAAACGGACGTGACCCTGGCCTGGAAGCGGGCCGCTGCCGAGCATCACCCCGACCGTGGCGGCCGCCACGACACCATGCAGGCCGTCAATGGGGCCAGGGACGTGTTGCTCGGAAGGGGCCTCGGCTGAGCTCCTTACAGCAGACCCGGCAGCACCAGCAGGGTGCTTCAGCCTCCGGGTGGGGCCGACGCGGGGAAGCGTTCCAGGTAGGTGGTGACAGCCAGGGGCGTGGGCTGGTTGTACCCCACCGGCAGCCAGAGGTCGCCGGCGGCGGAGGCGTAGTGGATCTCCCAGTGATAGAGGCCTGTGAACGCCTGGGGATCCACGCGGAGGAGCTCGGCGTAGTCCAGAACTCCCTGCACGTAGCGGTTGCTGTTGTTGTACCGCCATAGCCCCTTGCGGATGTCCTGCAGGCCGCCCCGACGCACGAGATAGCGGGCTGCCGCATGGATCGCATCCTCTGGATCGCGGATGTCCCCCTGACCGATGCCTCTTTGAGCCCAGGTGCTGGGCAGGAACTGCATGGGGCCCCTGGCGTCGGCGACGGAAACCCCGTCGATGCGGCCCATGCCCGATTCCACCAGGTTCACCGCAGCCAGGACCTGCCAGGGGATGCCGGTGGCGGCGGACGCCTCGCGGTAGTAGCGCAGCAGGTCGGCGGCAGGCTCCGGTGGGATGATCCGCCAGGCTGGAACGAACGCCGAACGCGGCCCACCCCGGCGCATGGCCAGGAACTCCCGGCGGGCAGCCAGGTGACGGTCCAGGACCCCCTGCCAGCGGACGGGCAGGTCACCCCGAACCCGTACGGCGAGGGCCGGATCTGCGGCGAGCCGGCGATAGATCACCTGTTGCCGATGGCCCATTTCGGGCAGCAGATCGACCGGCGTGGCAGCGGAGCGCAGGGCCGGCTCCAGGACAGCCAGCTGGGCGGCGATGGCCGCAGGATCCCGCGGCAGGCGTGGATAGGAACGGGGCGCATCCGCTTGCGGCGGCGGCTGGGACGGGGCCACAGGGACGCTGGAATCCGGGGAGCGCGCCACCGTCACGGTGGTCACCGCCACGGCGGCGGAGGCCAGCAGGAGGGCCAGCAGAATCGGGGTGACGACACGCATGGGAAGGGGAACCATGGACCGTGGGGAACGGGAACGCATGGGGACAGGGAGCAGGATCCGGTGAGGTAGGAGCTGGAACCTCCAGGGCATCAGGTTTTGGTCAGCCAATAGAACTGGTAAGCCTGCAACACGATGCGGCTGGCGGACTGGGACGGGCTGCGGCCCGAATGGAGGTCAATGAGGCGATCGTGGCTGCTGAAGACCGAAGGAACCAGGCCATCGAGATCCAAGAATCTCGGCTGGTCGTTGAAATTGGCCACCACCAGGACCAGTTCCGAAGGCCGCAGGTGGTTGAAGCGCACGAAGGCCAGCAGATACTCATGATCGAGTTGCAGAATCTCACGGTTGTTGAAATCAGCAAAAGCCGAGATCTCCTTGCGGATGGCGATCATCTTTGTCATGGCTGTGAAGATGGAGAACTCCACCGTTCCCTGCTTCCTTCTGAGCTCCGCACGATCCCAGTTGATCTTCGGACGGTGCACCCAGCGGTTGTCGTTGCACTTGCTGGGATCGTGGTAAAAACTGTAATCGTTCAAGACGCCAAGGGCGTCGCCGTTGTAGATGAGCGGAATACCTCCAAAGGAAAGGATGATGCTATGCATCAGCAGGATGCGGCTGATGGCCGTGGCGATGAGCTTCTGATCCTTCGACTCCAGCGCCGACTCCAGACCGACCAGGGAGGCGAGCGAACCACAGATACGCGCATCACCGGTGGTGTCGTTGGGCATGAAGGCAAGGCCCCGAGGGATGGCGTCGAAATCACCCTTGAAGTAGTCGATCAGGAAGCGGCGGTGAGCCCGAGGTTCATAACCCGCCTGCTCAATATCGCGGTCGTCAAAGCCGAAGCCAATGTCATCGTGGCAGCGAACATAATTCAGCCAGGTGGCCCGCTCCAGCTTGTTCGGAAGGCTCTTGAGACCCTGCGAGAGAAGCCTGGTGTTTCTGGTTGCCACACTGTCCCACAGCAAAGCCATCAGGGTGGCGTTGTAGGCGATTTCACACTCCTTGGCGACGATGGCATCTTCGCCAAAGTATTTGGTGATTTCGGTGGGTGCCACGATGGCCTCGGCAATGAACAGCACCCCGGGTGCCGTCACCTGGCAGCAGTCCTTCATCAGCTGCAGGATGAGATGGGCCTTGCGTTCGTTCTGGCATGTGGTGCCAAGCTTCTTCCAGAGAAAGGCAACGGCGTCCAGACGCAGAACGTCCACACCCTGGTTGGCCCAGAACAGCAACACATCCAGCATTTCGATGAAAACGGCTGGATTGGAGTAGTTGAGATCCCACTGGTAGTCATGAAACACCGTCATGACCCATTGCCCCATCGCCTCGTTCCAGGTGAAGTTGCCCGGGGCTGACTCCGGGAAGATCTCAGGCATACTCTGCTCAAAGACATCAGGGATGTCCCTACTTTCAAAGATGTGGTAATAATCCCTATAATGCTGCTCGCCGGCAATCGCCCGCTTTGCCCAGTCGTGCTCATCCGACGTATGATTCAGAACAATATCCAGAACCAGCAGGATATCTCGCTTCCTGAACTCCTCAGCTATCTGGCGTAGATCAGCGATGGTGCCGACTCTTTCATCGATCTGGCGGAAATCACTGATTGCATAACCTCCGTCACTTTTGCCGGCAGGACACCTCAAGATGGGCAGGATATGCACCATGTTGATGCCAAGCTCCTGAAAATATCCAATCTTGTTTACCAGATCTGAAAGGTTCTCAGCAAAGCCATTCGAATACACGGCCATCCCCACCCACTTCTGGGAGAGAAACCAGTTGTAGTCGTCCTCCCTCTGGATGTCGAGAGATTCCAGTACAGACGAACGGTCGATATAGCCACGTGCCATGGTTTCAACCAGTCGCAGAAGCTGGAACTTGACATCGTCACGGTGACCATAGAGGGTGACGAACAGGGAATGGATGGCGTAAAAGTTGGCACCTAGTCTGGTATAGAAATGACGCAGATCCTGACGACGGATTTCCGGTCGGAGATCATCCAGAATGGAGTTCAGCAGAGAGTGGGAGATCTGTTCGTACATCGACTCAGTTCGAACTCCATGACGCCAGAAACTCCTCGTAAACGCTTGCCTCGTCGATCGTCGCGCCCCTGCGCGTCACCAGCGCCGCAGCGAAGTCCCGGGCATGCTCAAGGCTCTCCTGCAGGGGCCACTTCTGGCTGAGACCAAGCAGGAAGGCGGCGGCAAAGCCATCCCCCGCACCCACCGTGTCGACCACGGGGGTGTGGGCTGCGGGGCCAACAGAGACAAGCTCGCCATCGCTCCAGAACAGGGCTCCCAGGGCGCCGCGGGTGAGGATCAAGGTCTCGAGATGGTGGCGCCGGGCGAAGCAATGCAGTGACGCCGCCAGGCTGGGGACATCCGCTTCAGCAGGGCTGTCCGTTGTCAGCAGGGCCAGCTCCGCTGCATTGAGCTTGACGTGATCGGCGTCATCCACCAGTGGCAGAACCGATTGCGGCGACCACCAGGGGCTGCGCAGGTTCACGTCCAGAAAGATCTTGCCCCGATGCCGGGCCTTGAGGGCCGCCAGGGAAGCGGCCGAAGCGGAATGGCGCAGGGCCAGGGAGCCGTGATACAGAAGACCCGTGGCTGGAAGCCGCTGGCAGTCCGGTGGCTGGATGACGTCATAGGCACTCTCCGCCACGATCTCGTAGTGGGGTTCGTCGTCCGCGATGGTCACGCGCACTCGTCCGGTGGGATGGGACAGATCTGTCTGCAGAAACGACGTGTCCAGTCCCCAGGACGACATGGCGGATCGAATCTCCTCTCCGCGTCCATCCGCGCCAACCCGGCTGATGAAGAAGGGAGACAGGCCAAAGCCGCGCAGATGCCAGGCCACGTTGAAAGGAGCACCCCCGAGAACCTCCGTGCCATCCGGGAAGCAATCGAAAAGAACTTCTCCGAAAACGGTGATCGGACAACGCGTCAGCATCAGATCAACCCAGCTCCCGGAGGGAATCGGCATGGAACTGGCCCATCCCTTCCAGGATGCCCGCACTGTAGTTGCCGTTCATACCCAGAAACCCACCTCTGGCGAGATACAAGCGATCCGCTGTACCGTTTGTCCTGGCCTCCGCGGTGGCCTGCGCGACCACAGCAGGATGGGCATTGGCCACCAGCACCGCAGGCAGGGAACTGGTGAGCACGGAAAGATCATTGCCACTGTCACCAGCAAACAGCGTCTGATCAGGGTGAAATCCCAGCTTCCGCATGAGGAATTCGATTGCATGAAGCTTGCTGGCCCGCTGCGGCAGGATGTCCAGCAGCCCGATCGCCTCCTGCTCATCCACGCTGTGGATCAGGTTGGCCGCGACAGCCCGCTCATCAAGCCGTGAACCGATGAGCCGCATCAAGGTCGGCAGATCAACATCCAGGGATACGAAGTAACTCAACTTGTGGGTGTTCTGCCTGTCCTCCGGCTGCAAGGTCAAGCCCGGGAGTCCTGAGAGAAGAACGGCCAAATCCTCTGCCGTGAGCCCCCGCCAATCGGCAGCAATGTGTCGTGACCATCGGTCCAGCGGGGACCAGCCCTGGGTACCACGTTGAACGATGGAGCTGCCGACATCAGCAAGAATCCAGTCAGGCTCAGGCAGCCGGTACGCCTGAATCGACTCTTCAATCAAGGCCAGATGCCGGCCACTGACATAGGCCAAGGAGAGGCCTTGCTGAGCAACCACACGAGCGAACATCGTTCGTGCTCCTTCGGATTCCTGAGCCTCGCCGTTGGGGAGGAGGGTTCGATCCAGATCCGTGCAGAGGAGCAGCCGTTGCGTCAACGTTGCCCTGAGATCCGGGTGATCAGTGGAAGAAGCCATAGTGCTCAATCGCCTCCAGGATGCCGGAGGCGTGGGATCCCGAGGAGAAAAACACGCGTTCGGAGTCGCTGAGTTGGGCCAGCTCCTCGCGGTGTCGACTGTCCACCACCACGCCCAGGGTTCGGCCCCGCAACATCTCCTCATCACCGCGGGAGCCGCCGTTCACCAGAACACGCTCCAGGGGGATCTTCCACTTGTTGGCGACATAGCGCAGGGCCTGACCTTTGGAGGCACGGGCGGGGACGAAATCAAGGAAGTGCCCGAACGAAAGGCTGGTATGGGCAGAAAGTTCGTGCTGACGCAACAGCGTGAGAAGCTCCTCCATTGAAGGTGCCTGTTGCTCATCGTAGAAGTAGGACAGCTTGAAACGGCTCTGATGTTCCTTCGGCTGCAGGGTCAGTCCCGGCAGGGGATCCATGATCCGTTTGATCACCTGCGGGGTCCACAGATGGTCGATGTGATAAGTCCAGGAGATGTCTGTTGTCAGTTGAGGTGGCGTATAGATTTCCGTCCCCAGGCTGGTGATCAGCACATCAGGCATCGGGATGGAATGAACCTTCAAGATTTTGAGAACCGAGTTCAGGCGTCGGCCGGTGGCAATGCCAAAGAGTACCCTGCGATGCTGCTCCCGCATCAGCTTTACGAACTGGGCAAGGGCCTGGGGATCACCAAGCAGGGTGTTATCGATGGCCGAGAAGAGGGCGCAGGTTCGAGTCTGGACAGCCGGTGCCTTGGACAGGGGTACCGGTCGGGAAACCATCTGGCTCTGAAACACCAGATTGCGCAAACTCTCAAGATATCTCTTGGCATGGGCTTCCCAGGAATAGAATCTGGCGACATTCTTCAGTCCATTGGCTGAAAACGTTGACCACAGCTCCCGATCTTCCAGAATCTGGAGCAAGGCGGCGGCAATCGAAGCCTCATCAAGAGGATCAATCAGCAGACCATTTCTGCAATTCCCGATGATATCCACTGGTCCGCCGACCTCCGTCGCGACGAGCGGCAGTCCACTGGCTGCCGCTTCGAGCAGGGTCAGGCCGAAGGGCTCGGTGAGGGCGGGATTGACAAACACACCCTTCGAGAAGGCTGCCAACCTGTAGATCTCCGCCACGTCACTGGAGGAATGGTGCTTGGGCAAAGCCACAAGCCCGTTCAACTCATGACAGTCGATGACAAGAAGCAGCTCCGTCAGGACAGCCTGAGCACCCTCATTGAGTTCGCGTATATCGTTTCGATTGCCGGCAACAATCACAAGATTGGCCAACCGCTGGAGACGTTTTGACTGCCCGTAGGCTTCCAGGAGTGAGACGATATTTTTGCGTTGATCCGGCCTTGAAAGTGCCAGGATCATCGGCTTTTCAGGCTTCCTGAGATGCTTGCTGAGGGTGCTGGCAAACGCGACAGACCCATCCCCAGGACTGGGAGGATGGAACTGATTGAGATCGGTTCCCGGTGGGATGACCGACATCTTGTCTGGTGTGTAGCAGTCGTAGAGCTCGTATTGGTCTTCGATCTCATTGTGTGTGCTCGTGATCACAAGATTGGCACTGTTCAACACCTCCTCTTCGGCACTGATCCGCTCGGTCATCTTGTAGCGCTGCTGGATCTCTTCAACGGACAAGCCGAGGGCAAGCAGCCGGCGAACCTTGTCCCGACCCAGGGAGTGGCCGGTGTGGATGAGTGGCAATCCCGTGAGATGGGAGAGGCGAACGCCCACATAGCCGGCATCGGCATAGTGGCTGTGCAGCACATCCGGCAGGCGGGGCTGGCGATGGAGCCAGGCAAACAGCTCATCGGTATACGCATCGAGATGGCACCAGAGCTCTTCCTTGGGGATGTAGACGTCGGGTCCGGCGGTGATGCGGATGATGCGTGCCTTGCGATCCAGCACCTCCACCGGCATCCCGTAATCCGCCGACACGCCAGCATCCCGAACGCATCGGGTGACAAGATCCACCTGATCAACAGAGGCTTGTCGGGCCAGGGCCCTGGTCAATTCCACCACGTATTTCGTCTGGCCACCGGTATCAGCATCACGACCCAGCTCAAGATCTTCTCCCCGGATCAGGCCATGAATGCTGATCATCAAGATGTAGAGAGAATGGTTCTTGGCTCCCGTCGTCATGGATCGCGTTGCCGGCCTTCTGACTTCCAGTGTGGCCACGGGAGTCTTCACTGAGCCTTGCCATGGAGACTCCCGTGCCATTCGTGGTGGTCGGTTTCAACCGGAGCCGTTCGCAGGGCCATGGACCAGCGGTCGATCGCCCAGCGATTGAGCCCTCAGCCCAGCAGCCAGCGCAGCATCAGGGCCAGTTGGCCGAGGATTCCCTGGCCGGTGAGCTCCTCGCCGATAAGGGCCGCCGCGAACCCCAGCATCGCCGCCCGTCCGTTGAGCCGTTCCACCCCCGCCAGGGCAGTCAGGTTCCAGGGACGGGACGTGGTGAGCCCCTCCCCGAAGCGCTCCAGGGGTTCGTAGTGAAAGGCCTGGTCGCCGCCGCCTTCCCCGGTGCCTTCGCCCATCGTTTCAGTCCTGCTGTCCCCTCAGCCTAGGCGCCATCTGGACAGCACTGGCAGGGCTGTGCTTTCCGGCTACAGTACAGATGTACCGGTGTTTGACCATGGCACCCGGTCAGATCGATCCTGCGGTGGCCCCCCTCAGGCGGGCCAACCCCCAACGCTTCCGTGAGGCCCGTCCGGGCCATCTGGCCGTGGTGGCCATGGCCGGCAGGCCCTGGTTCATCGGCCGGATCTGCGACCTCAGTGGCCCAGCCCCGACGGACTTCGCCCGGGTGCTGAACATCGACACCGGCGACATCGAGCGGATCCCGGCCCCCTGGATCGTTGAACTGATGGGCGACGGTGGACTGATGCTCAACCATTTTTCCCGCCGGTGACCACTCCGTTCTCCAGCAGATTGATGCGGTAGAGCATCTCCTCGAGGGCATCGGCGGCACGGATCGCGCTGAAGCGCTGGGGGTGATCGGGCCCGCAGCACGACGGCACCGGCGCCAGGATCGTCCAGGGTCTGGCATGGCAGAACTGGACGACGCTGTGGCGCTCACCGCAGGCCCCGGCGGGCGCCACCACCCGGTGCCAGCCGGTGGGGATGCGGCCGTTGCTGAGACGCTCCAGCATCAAGCCGGTGTTGATGATCACCCGCCCTTCCGGTGGTGCGGCCTCCAGCCATTCCCCGACCACACGCACCTGCAGTCCTGGTCCCGTGGCCCGCGGCAGGGCGGTGATGAGGTTGATGTCCCCATGGGCCGCCGCCCAGAGATGGCCCTCCGCCGGGGCCTCGGCCATGGGCGGATAGCGCAGGGCCCGGGTGAGGGTGGGGGCCTCACAGACCATCTCCTCGAAGAAGTCTTCGGCGCAGCCCATGCCCAGGGCGATCACCCGCAGGAAACGCCGCTGCAGATCGGCGATCGCCCGGTGGAACCGGGCCAGCAGGACCGAAATACCGGGCACCGCCTCCTCCGGCAGGACCTGCTCGGGATAGAGCTCCGGGAACCGGCGCCGCAGGGGATGGCCCAGGGGCAAAGGAGCCGACCAGTTCAGCATTTCCTTCCAGTCGGGGTGCGCGCAGCCGGCGGCGGTCTCCACCAGCAGGTCCGTGTAGCCGGTCTGGCCGCTGGTGCCGGGGGCGTGGAAACGCCGCTTGGTTTCGGCCTCGAGGGCGAAGAACCGCTGCAGGAGGCCGTAGGCGGAATCCAGCAGATCGACGGGGAGATCGCTGCTGCTGTAGACGAAACCAGTGGCCAGGCTGCGCTTCACGCCATCGACCACGGCCTCCCTGGCCTGTCGGCTGCCCCGCTCGAAGGCCAGCAGATCCACATCAAGGATGCCAGGAGCCATGGGGCGTGCGTTCAGCGGCGGCCGTTGACGATCACCGGGCTTCCGCCCCCGGCCGCCCCCGGCAGGGCCGGCACCACCGACGTCTGACCGTCCCACTTGTCGAGGAACAACTTGTAGAGCACCTGGTCGTCGAGGCTGGAGTTGAGGGTCTGGTACCGCTTGGCCTCCTGCTCAGCGATCAGCACCTCCGTCTGGGCCCGAAGCAGTTGCTGCTCGGCGATCTGCTTCTGCTCGATGGCGGCGCGGTACTCCTCGGCGATCTGCAGTCCGGTGAGATCAAGGCCCTGGACGGTCACGTAGTCGAACTTGCGCAGCTCCTCCGCTACCTTCTCCTGCACCAGTTCGGAGATGGAGTTCCACTCGGTCGCGATGGTCACCAGTTCGTACTGGGAGAAGACCGACTTGAGGGCCTTCAGCAGGGACGGCTGGATCACCCGCGGATAGATCTGCTGGTCGTCGGTGGCGATCGTTTCGTAGATGCGGCCAGCCTCGGCAGGCTTCATGGCGTACTTCACCGTGGCGGTGGCCTGGATCACCTGCAGGTCCTTGGTGAGCGTGGAGAACTGCTCCGGCCGCACCTGGGTGCGCACGTCGAAGAGGGAGGTGTTCTGGGCCAGGGGGATCTTGAGGTTGGCCCCCGGCTGCCGCGGCAGGCCAGTGACCTTTCCAAGGGTGGTGACCACCGCGACGCTGCCCGCCGGCACGATGAACACCGTCTGGGTGAGCAACACCAGTCCTCCCAGCACGGCCGCGAAGATCAGCTGCCAGAGGCCGCCGAAGCCGTTGTCTGCGCCGGAGCGCATGGGGGATTGCATCGGAAGCCGGGGTCCATGGGGATGCGACGACCCTAGGCAGCGCCGGTGGCCCGGGGCCGTCATCGTGGGAGCGCCCGGCGGATGGTGGAGGGCTGGTGCTGCGGTTCCTGCTCGAACTGGTTCCGGCCCTGGGGATCGGACTCCTGCTGGGGGTGAGGTTCCCCGGGCTGCCCGGAAGGCTGGCCCCGCCGTTGATCAACTGGGGCATACCCATCGGGCTGGTGGCCCTGCTGCTGCGCGCGGGCTTCCAGACCAACCTGCTCACAGCGGCGCTGATGGCCGCCGCCGCCTCGGGTCTGGGGCTGCTGCTGCTGCGCCTGCCGGCCCTGGGCCGCTGGATCCCCGGCGGCAGCCTGCAGTTGGGCTGCATCGTTGGCAACACCGGCTACTGGGGGCTTCCGGTGGCCCTGGCCCTGCTCCCCTCTGGCGCCATCGGCTTCACGATCGCCTTCGATCTGATGGCCACCCTGATCACCTGGAGCCTCGGCCCGCTGCTGGTGAACCGACGCGCCGGCAACGTCCGCCGTCAGCTGCGGGTCCTGACCACCAGCCCGGCCATCCGAGGTCTGGTGCTCGCCTTGCTCGTGCACCAGACCCCCTGGAGCGCCACGCTGGCCCAATGGCTGTGGTGGCCGGCACGCCTGGTGATCCTGGTGGCCCTGGCCATGGTGGGAATGCGGCTGGGCCTGATGCTGCGGCGACGCCTTCCCAGCCCTGTCAGGGCACCGGGGCTGGGGGCGGCCCTGGTGGGGAAGCTGGTGGCGTTGCCGCTGGCCATGCTGCTGCTGGCCAGCCTGCTGGGATTGCCCACCCTGCTTCGGGATGCGGTGGTGCTGCAGGCGGCGGCACCCACGGCCATCTCGGTGCTGCTGCTCACTGAAGCGGCCACAGCCGGGCAGCAGGAGGAGGCGGCGGAAGCGGTGGCGGGGCTGGTGCTCTGGAGCACGGCCCTGGCCCTGGTCTCGGTTCCGCTGTGGTGGTGGCTGCTGAGCGGTCCGCTGGGGAGCTAGGACAGGACAGGAACGCGCTTCCCACCCGTCGGCGGCCATGGCTGGATCTCTCGCCAAGAGGCTCGACCGCAGCCTGTCCCGGCTCAAGGGCGTGGCCGTGCTGCCCCTCCTGATCCTGGTGGTGCCCTGGGTTCAGGAGACCGTCGACCAGCTGGTCTTCGGGGGGCGCTGGAACCTGCCGATGGTGCCAGGGGGCTCCTTCCTCGGGGTGCTCACCGCCCCCTTCAGCCACGGAGGCTTCGGGCACCTGATCAGCAACAGCCTCTGGTTTCTGCCCCTGTCCTGGCTGGTGCTGGCCAAGAGCCGGGGCGACTACCTGGCCGTGTGGCTCGGTGTTTATGCCACGGCCATTCCTGTCTGGCTGTTCTGGAACCAGGCCAGTCACGGCCTGTCCGGGGTGATCTACGGACTGCTGGGCTACCTTCTGCTGATCGGCTGGCTGGAGCGCCGTCCCCTCTCGATCCTGTTGTCTTTGACAGCCCTGTTCGCCTACGGAGGGGCCCTTCCCAGCCTGCTGCCCTTCCTGAGTCCCCCGGGGGTGAGCTGGATCGGCCATGCCTCCGGTTTCGCCGGTGGTGTTCTGGCGGCTCTGGCGATCCACCGCGACGGGGGGACCTAGGGACCCGATGCGCCAGCCACCGTCAGAGCCGATGCGGCGTCCCCTCCGGCGCCGTCACTGGCTTGCCCTCCTGCTGGCCCTCAGCCTCTCGGCGCTGCTGCTCCTGCCCCTGTCCCGCTCAGCCCTGGCCCAGCCGGACCCCAGACCACCCACCAGCTATGACCTGGCCTGGCAGGCCCCCTTCAACCGGCCGGAGAACTATCCCGTGGGGCGGCGGCCGGATCCGGCCCTCTACCGGCCCCATGGCGAGTGGTTCGGACGGCTGATCCTTCCGGCAGCGGCGGAGATGGCCCCGGGCGACGGCGACTGGGTGTGGCTGGAGGTGGAACAGGCCCCGGCCAGCCAGGAAGACCTGATCGGGCGGCGTCTGCGCCTGGGCTGGCAGGAGGAGACAAGGCTCCGCGCCCTCGTGGAGAAAGTGAGAACGCCGGTGCGACTAGGGGCCGAGGCCCGCCTGGCGGCCGAGCAGGGCAATGTGGTGCCCACCCGCCTCGACGGTCGCGATGACGTGGGGCCGCTGCAGACCCTGGCCGGGGCCCATCCCCATGACGACATCACCGTGGCGCTCGAAGAGGTGCGACGTGAGCAAGACGATGGGGAACCCGTGCTGCGCATCGGCCGTCCGCCGCTGCAGAGCACCGGCCGCTGGGTGGCTCTGGTGCGGCTGCTCTCGAGCGATCCTTCGGATCCGGAACGCTTCCGGGTGCAGCATTACGACCGACGCCAGGGGGGCTTCAGCGGCGCGATCGAGACGGTGAGGCTGCCCCGCCAGCCTCATGATCGCCACGGCCGGCGCTTCTTCAGTCCGGAGGGAATGGTGGCGACGCCAGCGGGGAGGGATGGCTGGTACCTCTATGGCGCCCCGGATAGCGACGGGACCTTCACCGCCCAGGCCCTGGAGCCCCGCCTGCTCACCTCGCTGGCGAGCGACCGGCTGCTGCGGGGCACCACCGCCGGGTTGAACGAAATCAACCGGGTCAACTGGAGCGACGGCCAGACCCGGCGCGGACACTTCAGCCGGGTGGGTCTGGTTCCCGACGGCGCGGCTGTCCCATGGCAGCCCGGCGATCGCTCCCTGTTGATCCACAGCTTCGGCGGCATCGGTGGCACCGACGGGGAGGCGATCAGCGGCTTCACGGTCACGGGCCATTTCGCCTTCGGCGCCGCCCAGGTGGTGATTGATCCCTTCACGGGGCAGCCCCGCTTCGATTTGCGCTACCACCAGATCTACGCCAACAACCCCAACGGCATCGTCTCCGGCAGCCAGGACTGGAGCGCCTACACCGGCAACCTGCAGCGGGGCTGGCTGGGCACTCGGCCGATTTCCGATGTGCTGGTGCGCACCGACCCCTTACTGCTGGAGGAACTGGCGATCCAGGCGGAGGTGCTGATGGCCCGCTACCGCAGCGGCGACGGCGGCGGAGTGTCCCTTGTCAGCCCAGCCATCTCCTGCGTGCAGGATTCCAGCCAGGCCCTCTGGATCGCCATCGACCAGCTGCGTCGCCGTCGCCGGGAGCTGGACGGCAGCGAGCTTCCCCGGCTGGCCTCCCTGGCCCGGTCCCTCGATGCCCTGCTGACCCCCTTCGGCATGGTTCGCAACGACTGGCGCCACAACGCCTCCCTGATGGACATCCATGGCAATGGCCCGGACCGGTTCAAGGCCAGCCCAAGCCTCTGGGATGGGCTGCTCAGCTGGCGCTCCATGCTGCCCCGCCGGGCCCACGACGAGATCGCCGGGGTGTTCCTCCGCCACGGTGACCCCCTGCATCTGGTGCGTACCAACCAACTTCCAGGAGCTGAGCGGCGCCTGGCGCCCCTGGCGCCGACGCAGCTGCTGGGCCAGCTGCCGCTGGTGGGGGTGGCCCTGCCCCGCCTGATGGATGCCTTCTTCACACCGCTCAACGGCCGTGGGCTGGCCCTGGGTGCCCTGCTGCTGGGGGGCTACGCCGCCGTGGCCCTGGCGCTGGGGCGCAACACAGGCTTCCTGCCGGCGCAGCGGACAAGGGTGCGGCCCCTGGTGGTGGTGCGCCAGGCGGTGGTCCTGTTCCTGACCCCCTCCCTGATCGAAGAAGCTCTGTTCCGGGCGGCCCTGCTGCCCCACCCGCTCGAAGGATTGAACGGGTGGGACAACGCCGCCTGGGGGGCCCTGAGCGTGGGGCTCTTCGTGGCCTGGCACCCGCTGGCCGGCCGGCTCTGGTATCCCCAGGGGCGGCGCCTGTTCGACGACGGTCGTTTCCTGCTCCTGGCCAGTCTGCTGGGGGTGGTCTGCGTGATCGCTTACCAGGCCACCGGCTCCATCTGGCCGCCGGTGCTGATCCACTGGCTGGTGGTGCTGATCTGGCTGGAACTCCTGGGGGGCCGCTGGCGGCTTGGCCAGGACGTTCAGGGATAGGCGTTGGGGACGAAGAACTGCTCGTTCATGGGGGGGCGCTGGTAGTCGCCACCGCTCTTGCGCGGGGGCAATTCGATGGCGGCCGGGGTCATGTCCTCGTAGGGCACCTTGCTGAGCAGGTGACGGATGCAGTTGAGCCTGGCCCGTCGCTTGTCATTGGCCTCCACGGTGAACCAGGGGGCCTCGGGAATGTTGGTGTGGGCGAACATCTCATCCTTGGCCCGGGAGAACTCCACCCAGCGATCGCGGGATTCCAGGTCCATCGGGCTGAGCTTCCAGCGCCGGGCCGGATCCTCGAGGCGGGAGCGGAAACGGATCTCCTGCTCGTCGTCGCTGACGGAGAACCAGTACTTGAGCAGGGTGATGCCGCTGCGCACGAGCATGCGCTCGAACTCCGGGCAGGACAACATGAACTCATCCACCTGCTCCGGCGCGCAGAACCCCATCACCTTCTCGACGCCGGCCCGGTTGTACCAGCTGCGGTCGAACAGAACGATCTCCCCGGACGAAGGGAAATTCTCGACATAGCGCTGGAAGTACCACTGGGTCTTCTGCTGGTCGGAGGGCGTGCCCAAGGCCACCACGTTGCAGCCACGGGGGTTGAGGGGCTCGGTGATGCGCTTGATGGTGCCGCCCTTGCCGGCGGCATCCCGGCCTTCGAACAGCAGGATCATGCGGTAGCCCACATGCTTCACCCAGTACTGCATCTTCACCAGCTCCACCTGCAGCCGGGCCAGTTCCTTCTCATAGAACTTGCGGTCCAGCTTGGGGGGGCGTCCTTCCGAATGGCCGGAGAGGTCGTCGAAGATGGGAGAGGGCCTGTAGAGATCAGAGTCGCTGACACTGCCAGAGCCGTTGCCCGACTTCTTGCCTGACTTGTCCTTGCTGGTCGGGGCTCTGTTCTTGTCAGCCTTGACCTTGGCACCGCTTTTGTCCTTCTTACCCATGCCGCTGAGGGAGGTTCAGTTACTGATGGAATAGACCATCCTCTGCCCTGCAGCGGCAACAACGGTCACCCGGAGACAAAGAACGGGGGGTTTCTTCAGAAAGCGCCTGCAGAAGCCGCGGTTGCAGCTGCCGAACCGCCCCAGGCTTCAGGTGGGCAGATCTGAAGACTGGACCCACTGAGCGATCAACTGCTCCTGTCGGACCAGCCTGTAGCGATTCCTCTCGCAGGGGTGGTGCCGGTACTGCTCCCTGAGGCTCTCAAGCCTGGAGACCAGGGAGTGGTAGACGGGATGGTTTTTATTCATGACCTCGGACGAGAGTCAACAACAGCTTAATGAAAAGTCAAAAAACCAGTGGTTTTGACAGGATCTCAACGCCTCCCGTCTCAAGACGTCTCTGAGCGCCTGGGTCCGCTCAGACGGCAAAGCTGAAGCCGGGGGCCCACTGGGCGATGAGCTGCTCCTGCCGGACGACCCGGTAGCGGTTCAGCTCGTTGGGAAGATCGCTGTATTGCTCGTTAAGGGAACGCAGCTGCTGCAGCAGCGCGTTCATCACGGGATGGTCTTCGTTCATGCCTGGCATTCAGCTGGTGCCAAAACCTTAACTGAATCGAAAGGGGTGCAGCACGAACGCTGCGTTCGGGTCAGCGAACCCCCATGGCGATACCCGAGCCGCGCCGTCGATGGCGTTCTGCTGTCGATGGAGAACCGCCGCCTGGCTCCAGGCGGTGCTCAAAGGCATGCGCTGCGGCAGGGTGCGGCTCTGAACTGGATTGTCCCCGTTTGGGGGGCGCGCGATGGCCTGCCATGGACCACAGTGGAAGCATCTCTGCGGGGCCTGCCCCGAAGGATGGCCGATGAGCGCCCGATCGCTTCCAGCGTCCCTGCCGAAGGCCACGATTCCGAAAGTCACCATTGGTGAGCTGGAGGCCAATTACTCGATGTACTGCAAGGCCCTGCGACTGCTGGTCCGGGAAGGGCGAACCCTGAAGAAGATCCAGCGCACGGTCTGCTGGCACCGGCTTGAGCAACTCCACCAGTGCCTCCCGAGCCAGTACAAGGACCCCGACTACCTCTTTCTGCTGTTGCGCCGCGAAACCAACCGCAAGGCCGCGGGTCTCCCCTGCCCCACCTGAGCCGACCGGAGAGATCCGGTAGCAACCGCCACAACGGTCAGGCCCAAGGGCCTTCAGCATGCCTGGGCGGAAAATGCTTCTAGGGTTCCGGTCTTTCACTGCTGGTTCCGCCGGCAATGGAATCGACGCCTGGTCCGAGAGAAGCTCATTCACCATTCCGGAGCCCTCAGGTCCCCGGCGGTGAGTGGCACGGAGGGACAAAAGCCCGGGAGACCGCCCCATTCCCACCGTGCCCAGAGGTCTGATGAACGAACCGTCCAGCGGCAGTGCGGCCGATGTCTTTGATCGGGGTGTCCACCCGCCAGGCAGCGAAGGCACCCGCGCCCTGGAGAAGGAAGCCGCCCTGCCCCTGACGGGCTGGCAGCAAGAGGTCGATCAGGGCCTTCGCTATGGACTTGAGGCGGCCAGCAGCATCGTCGATCGGCGCATCTCCACCTTCTCCCGTGGCGAGCTGCCCCACTACGCCGGCATCAACACCTTCATGAAGGCTCCCTACCTGGAGGATGTGAACCGGGTCGGGGAATTCGACGTGGCGGTGGTGGGCGTTCCCCACGACAGCGGCACCACCTATCGCCCCGGCACCCGCTTCGGCCCCCAGGGCATCCGGCGCATCTCGGCCCTGTACACCCCCTACAACTACGAGATGGGGGTTGACCTGCGGGAGCAGATCACCCTCTGCGACGTGGGCGACATCTTCACCATCCCCGCCAACAACGAAAAGAGCTTCGATCAGATCTCCAAGGGCATCGCCCACGTCTTTGCCAGCGGCGCCTTCCCGATCATCCTGGGCGGCGACCACTCGATCGGCTTCCCCACCCTCCGGGGCGTCTGCCGCCACCTCGGCGACAAGAAGGTGGGGATCATCCACTTCGATCGCCACGTCGACACCCAGGAGACCGACCTCGACGAACGCATGCACACCACCCCGTGGTTCCATGCGACCAACATGGCCAACGCCCCGGCCCAGAACCTGGTGCAACTGGGCATCGGCGGCTGGCAGGTGCCCAGGGAAGGGGTGAAGGTCTGCCGCGAGCGGGGCACCAACGTGCTCACCGTCACCGACATCTGCGACATGGGCCTGGAAGCGGCGGCGACATTCGCCATCGAACGGGCCACCGACGGCACCGACTGCGTCTACATCTCCTTCGACATCGACTGCATCGATGCCGGCTTCGTGCCGGGCACCGGCTGGCCCGAACCCGGCGGGCTGTTGCCGCGGGAAGCCCTCAAGCTGCTGGAGCTGATCGTGCGCAACGTTCCGGTCTGCGGCCTCGAGGTGGTGGAGGTCTCCCCCCCCTACGACGTCAGCGACATGACCTCCCTGATGGCCACCCGGGTCATCTGCGACACCATGGCCCACCTGGTGGTGAGCGGCCAGCTGCCCCGCAAGGCAGTACCCGCCTGGCTGCACAGCGACGGCAACATGCAGGTCGATCGCGCCTGGAGGTAGGGGCGTGCACGAAGTCGACATGACCCGTTGCCTGCTCCTCTCCATGCACGAGTGGAAGCAGCAGCACGCCCCCCGGGTGCCCCGGGTGGATCGGGTCCACCTTCAGGTGGGCAGCTTCACCTGCGTCGAGCCCGACCAGCTGGTGGTCACCTGGTCCGATGCCGTGAAGGACAGCTGGCTCGACGGGTCCGAACTGGTGATCGAGTCGGTGCTCCTGGTGGGCCGCTGCGTCCGTTGCCAGGCCACCTACAGCCCCGATCCGGCCGACGGCTTCCGCTCCCCGTGCTGCCAGCACCCCATGGAGGAGATCGTCAGCGGCCGCGAGCTCCGGATCCGCTCCGTCGCCTACGCCTTTGAAACTGCCGCCCCCTGTCCCACCCCCACCTGCTGACCCGCCATGCACATGCCCCTCGAAGACACCCTCGGCCTCAACCTGCTGGCGGCCAACCAGCACCGGGCCGACCACAACCGTGCCCACTTCGACGCCTGGAACCTGCTCTGCCTCAACGTGATGAGCAGCCCCGGTGCCGGCAAGACCACCCTGCTGGAGCGCAGCCTCGCTGCCCTCTCCGGCCGCTGGGCCATGGCCGTGCTCGAAGGCGACATGACCACCCTGCTCGATGCCGAGCGGCTGGAGGCCGTGGGGATTCCGGTGGTGCCGATCACCACCGGCCGCGCCTGCCACCTCGATGCCGCCATGGTGAGCGGTGGACTGAAACTCCTGCAGCAGCGTCTGGATCCGGCCGGACTGGATGTGCTCTGGGTGGAGAACGTGGGCAACCTGGTCTGCCCCGCCGAATTCGCCATCGGTGAACATCGCAAGGTGGCGCTCCTGAGCGTCACCGAAGGCGACGACAAGCCGCTCAAGTACCCGGTCATGTTCCGGGAAGCCGACTGCGTGCTGATCACCAAGGTGGATCTGCTGCCCCACCTGCCGGTGGATGTGGAGCGGATTGAAGCCCACATCCGCCAGGTGAACCCCCGTACCGCCGTGTTTCGCCTCTCCGCCAGCAGCGGGGCGGGCTTCGACCCCTGGCACGACTGGCTCGGCGCCCAGCTCAAGGCCGTCCAGACCACCCCCGCCCTGATCCACGCCTGATGAGTCACCAGCATCCTGCCTCCGACCCGACCGCAGCCCTGCAGGCCGACCTGCGGGCCAAAGGCGTGCGCTACGCCCTGGCCAGCTTCGTGGATCTGCACGGGGTGAGCAAGGCCAAGGCCGTACCCCTCGAGCACCTCGGCCAGATGATGGCCGGCTCGGAGCTGTTCACCGGGGCGGCCCTTGATGGGGTTCCCCAGGAGGTGAGCGACGACGAGGTGGCCGCCGTTCCCGATCCAGCCAGCGCCACGGTGCTGCCCTGGCAGCAGGAGGTGGCCTGGTTCGCCAGTGATCTGCATCTGCACGGCCAACCCTTCGACGCCTGCAGCCGCCACATCCTCGGCCGGGTCCGTCAGGAGGCCGCTGCCATGGGCTATCGCTTCAACCTCGGCATCGAGACCGAGTTCTTCGTGCTGAAGAAGGGGGCGACGGGCGGGTGGGTGCCCTACAGCGATCGCGACACCCTCGACAAACCCGCCTACGACGTGCGCGGCCTGCTCGACAACCTGCCCTGGCTGGACGAACTGGTCCAGGCGATGAACGATCTGGGCTGGGGGGTCTATTCCTTCGATCACGAGGATGGACCTGGCCAGTTCGAGACCGACTTCGATTACGCCGAGGTCCTCACCATGGCCGATCGGCTGACCTTCTTCAAGCTGATGGCCAAGGAGATCGCCCATCGTCATGGCCTGCTGGCCACCTTCATGCCGAAGCCCTTCGGCGATCGCACCGGCAGCGGCGCCCACTTCAACATGTCCCTGGCGGATGGGCAGACGGGTGCCAACCTGTTCGCCACCCCCGAGGCCACCCCGGGGAAGGTCACCCGGCTGGCCGAGCACTTCATCGCCGGCGTGCTCCGGCATGCACCAGCCATCTGCGCGGTGATCGCACCGACGGTCAACAGCTACAAGCGGCTGGTGGCTCAGGGGAGCATGTCGGGATTCACCTGGGCACCGGTCTTCGTTTGCTACGGCAATAACAATCGCACCAACATGCTGCGCATTCCTTCACCGGGAGGAAGGGTGGAATGCCGGGCCGCCGACATTTCCTGCAACCCCTATCTTGGCGCCGCCCTGATGCTCGCAGCCGGCCTCGAAGGCATCCGCGAAGAACTGGATCCAGGCCCGCCCAATCTGGTGAATGCCTACACACTCAGCGCAGCGGAACGGGCCGAACGCGGCCTGAACATGCTGCCCCGAACCCTGGGTGAGGCCATCGAGGCATTCGCCCGGGATCCACTTGCCGAAAGCGTATTCGGTGATGCCATGTTCAAAGCGTTTGTCACCTACAAACGTGAAGAGTGGGAGTCGTACCACTCTGCGGTTTCCGAATGGGAGCAGCAACGTTATCTGGAGTTCTTCTGACCCCTCTGAAAGCCGAAGTCAGCCTTGATTCCCATCTCCAGACGCCACCCTTTTCCAGGATTCCTCTGATGTTGAAAGCCTCCTTTATCCGTCGTCAACGCCGGGCTATTTCCCTCGTCCTGATGGCCACCCTTGGGGGAGGATTGCTGGCCGGTTGCCAGCAACCGGTGAGCCAGGAAACGCCCGTGAAAATCGGCTACAGCGCCTGGCCGGGCTGGTTCCCCTGGAAAGTCACCGAAGTCAAGGAACTGTTCAAGGCCCAGGGCGTGGCCGCCAGAATGCAATGGTTCGACGGCTACACCGACTCGATCAATGCCCTCAGCGCCGGCCAGCTTGATTGCAACAGCCAGACCCTCAACGACACCATCAGCTCCATCGCTGGCGGGGCGGATCTTCAGGTCGTGCTGCAGAACGATTTCTCGACAGGCAACGACAAAATCATCGCCGCAGCCGAAATCACCTCGATCCCTGGGCTGAAGGGAAAGAAGGTGGCCGCGGAAGAAGGAACGGTTGACCACTTCCTGCTGCTGAAGGTGCTCAAGGATGCCGGCCTCTCCGCCAAGGACATCACCTTCGTGCCGCTGGAAACCGGTGCCGCCGCCGCCGCCTTTGCCGCCGGCAAGGTGGATGCGGCAGGTGTCTACGCCCCCTTCACCACCCAGGCCCTGAAACGACCCGGCAGCAAGGCCCTCACCACCTCCAAGGACCATCCCGGAGCGATCAGTGACCTGCTCGTCTGCCGGAGGGACTTCATCGCCAAGAATCCCGAGAAGGTCCAGAAGATCGTGAACGCCTGGTTCGCCACCCTCAAGACCATCAAGGACGATCCCACCGGCACCCTGCCGATCCTGGTGGAACGGTCCGGTGTCAGCGAGGCGGAGTTCAAGGCGTACAACGCCGGCACCACGATTCAGACCCTCGAGGAAAACCGCAGCAACTTCAAACCGGGCACCACGATGCTCTCGCTGCCCTATGCCGCCGAGCAGATCACCGACTTCCTGGTGGAAACGGGGCTTGCCAAAAGCAAGCCTGATCTGACCAAGCTGTTCAATTCCCAGTTCGTCAACAACGCCCGCTGAGCGCCATGGCCTCCCCCCCCACCCTGCGGCGCCTGTTGTCCCATCCCTGGGTCCTGGGGGTGCTCGGCATCCTCACGGTCTTCCTCTTCTGGCTCCTGGTCACCTCCATCGGGGTGGTCGACAAGCTGTTCCTGCCTAGCCCAGCGGCGGTCTGGGAGGCCGGAAGCAGCCAGTTCCAGCGGGGAATTCTGGTCAATGACGCCATGGCCAGCATCCGCAGGGTCTTCCTGGGTTTTGTGATCTCCGCAGGGCTGGCCCTTCCGATCGGCATCGCCATGGGCACGAATCGCACGATCTGCCATCTCCTGGAGCCGCTGATGGCGCTGATCCGCTACATGCCGGCACCGGCCTTCATTCCCCTTCTGATCATCTATTTCGGTCTGGAAGAACTCCCGAAGGTGATGCTCATCTTCATAGGCACCTTTTTCTTCAATGCCCTGATGATCATGGATGCGGTGAAGTTCGTACCCTCCGAACTGGTGGAAACGGCCCTCACCCTGGGGGGCCGCGGTTTGCCCATCCTCACAAGGGTGGTGGCACCATTCATTGCCCCCCAGGTGCTCGACACCTACAGGATCAACATGGCGTCGGCATGGAATCTCGTGATCGTCGCCGAACTGGTGGCGGCCAACGAGGGCCTGGGCAAACGCATCAGCCTGGCCCAGAGATTCCTGCGCACCGATGAGATCTTCGTCGGCCTGATCGTGATCGGCCTGATCGGCCTGATGATCGATCTTGGCTTCCGGTTTCTGATGCGACGGGCCTGTTCCTGGGCCAACTGAAACCATGCATCTCCAGGTTTCTCAGGTCTCCAAGAGCTTCGGCACAGGGCGCGATCTCAAACTCGTTCTCGAGGACATCAGTTTAGAGTTGGTGTCGGGTCAGTTCATGGCCCTGGTGGGGAGTTCGGGGTCCGGCAAATCCACCGTGATGCGCCTGATCGCCGGGCTGGAGCGGCCCAGCGCAGGCACCATCCACCTCGATGGCGAGCAGGTCCGGCGCCCCGGCTCCGACCGGGGCATGGTGTTCCAGAAGTACAGCCTCTACCCCTGGCTCACGGCGGCCCAGAACGTCGCCTTCGGCCTGTCACTCCAGGGCAGGGGCAAGGCGGAGATCCGGGAGCGGACCGCCTACTTCCTCGACGTTGTCGGCCTGGCCGATGCGGCCCGCCTGCTGCCGAAGGAACTCTCCGGGGGCATGCAGCAGCGGGTGGCCATCGCCCGGGCCCTGGCCACCGAACCGAAGGTGCTGCTGCTGGACGAGCCCTTCGGAGCCCTGGACCTGCAGATCCGGGAATCGATGCAGGAATTCCTCCACGACCTCTGGAGGAGAACGGGACTCACGGCCCTGCTGATCACCCACGACATCGAGGAAGCCCTGCTCCTCGCTGGCACGGTTCACATCATGGCGCCGCGGCCCGGCAGAGTCGTTCATACCGTGGACGTGGGGCTGGACCGCTCCGATCTGCGCCACCTGAGGGTGTCGCAACCCTTCCTGGAGCTGCGGGAGGAACTGGCAAGCCGCCTGCGCAGCCTGGACGGCTCCCTGCTCTGAGCGCTTTTTGATGGATCCTGCCCCCGCAGCAGCCTTTCTGCCGCCTGATCTCTACCGCTCCGAGTCCGTCGCCGCACTTGAGCGCAAGCACTACGCCTCGCGGTTCTGGCATCCCGTCGCCGCCGCCGCCGATCTGCCCCCTGGCCATGTCCGGGCGGTGGAGCTGCTGGGGATGCCGGTGCTGCTGTGCCACGGCAGCGATGGTGTCGTTCGCGCCTTCCGCAACCGCTGCCCCCACCGGGCCATGGCCTTCCGCGAACCGGCCGAAGAGACCGTGGCCTGCCGCAGGCTGGTGTGCCCCTACCACGGCTGGACCTACGACCTGGGCGGTGCGCTGCTGGCGGCCGCCCGGGAAACCGAATTCGTCGACCCGTTCGATCGCGGCGCCTGGCCGCTCGAGGGGCTCGGCTGCCTGGTGCGGGCGTCGCTGATCTGGGTGGCTCCCGGGGACGATCCGATCCCCCTCGACGACCAGCTCGATCTACCGCTGCAGGAAGCGGCGGCGGCCCTCGCCCGTCCCCTGGTGCTCCTGGCCTTCCACAGGCAAACCCTGTCCTGCAACTGGAAGATCGCCCACGACAACACCCTCGATGACTACCACGTCGCCATCGCCCATCCCACCACCCTGCACAGGATGCAGGGCCCGGTGCGCGACTACAGCCATCGCTTCGGCACCTGGGCCAACGTGCTGGCCACCCCCTGGCTGGGGGGGGACGCCGAATTCCTCACCTTCGGCCTGCCGCCCTGGAATCACCTGCTGCTTTGGCCCGACGGGCGGATGGCCATGATCCAGTTCCTGCCCGAGAAACTGGAGAGCTGCACCATGAACGTGTGGCTGCTGGGCCCCGAAGCGCGCACGGGCGAAGGCGAGGCGCTGATGGCGGAGATGGTCCACTTCCTCGCTGAAGACCGCGCCCTGGTGGAGTCCGCCCAACGGGGATATGGGGAAGGTTTCCGCACCGGACCGCCCCACCGGCTGGAGTCCCGGATCCTGCACCAGCAGGCGATCTACGCGGCGCTGCTGGGGCCCTGGTACGCGCCAGGACGGATGCCCAGGTAGGCGGCTTCCTTGAACAGGGCCCGCTTGGCGTCCGCATCCTGACGCTGATCCGCGATGGCGTAGCGGGCGCGCAGGGAGGCAACCAGCACGGCCTGGCGGGGATCGGACCCTTCGGAGGAATGGGTGGATGTCGGGGCAGGGGTCGGGGCTTCGGTCAGATCCATCACGGATTAACTCTGTTCACTATGAACACATGTTATCGCCGACAGCGGCAGGAAACCGGCGGCGCAACCACTGCGCCATCGCCGTGTTGATCGTCAGCAGATCGGCCACCGGCCGGTCGGTGAAGGGCAGGGTGGGCATGTAGCCATCCGGGCCGAATTCGGGCGTGAAGCTCGGCGGCGGCGCCCCCCGCCCCAGGGCCCGCTCGGTGAACAGCTGCCAGCAGGCCAGGTGGGCCGCGAGAGCCTTGCCGTGCTCGGGGGCGAAGGGGTGGGACACCTGCGGACCCTGGGCATGGCCCACCCGGGCATGAATGTGGTCGACCCGGTCCGCCATCGCCTGAACCGGCTGCAGCTCCGGGGTCATCAGCCGTTCGGCGACGACGCACCAGTGGCTCAGATCCGCCGTGAGCCTCAGCCCGGGAAGGGCGTCCAGCAGGGGGGCGATGGTCCAGGGCATCCCCAGGCAGCGGGATCGGTGGGTTTCAAAGCTCACTGGCAGGCCGGAGGCACCCGCCACCACCAGCGCTTCGGCCAGGAAGGAGCGTTGCCGCTCGAGAGGCCAGGCATCGCTGCCGGTCAGCACGGTCACCCGCTGGGGCTGCAGCCCGAGGCAGCCGTGCAGCAGCTCTCCCAGTTCCGTCAGGTGCTGCCCCGGCGTGCACCCCAGCTCTGGCACGTAGCCGCCGCCGGTGACCACTTCCAGCACCAGGGGACTGCCGCAGGCCCGCAGGCGGGCGGGGCCGTCTGGGTCGGCGAGCAGGCAGGGATGGCGGATGTTCAGCTCCAGGCCGTCGAAGCCCCCCCGCTTGGCCGTGTCCAGGGCCAGGGCCAGGGAGCCTTCGAAACCCCACAGGGAGAAATAGACCAGGGACATCACCACGCCCGCCTCACGCGCGTCCCACTGTTCCCTGCCGCGGGGCGGGAACGGGTAACCAGGCCCACCAGAGGCCACACCGGTGCAAATGTTCATTGCGAACGGTGTAGGGCCGACGGCGAGCGGGACAGTGGAATGTGGCCTTCCATGTCCGAAGGCCAGCTGCCCCTCCGTGACTGCTTCACCCTCCTCCGCGCCACCGGCCACCGGCCCCGGAGCCGCCTCGTCGTTGCTGTCAGGCCCCCTGCTGCAGCGTCTCAACGAGCGCCGTGATGGGCCCGGCTGGCGCCAGCTGTCCTTCCACCTCACGCTGCTGGCGGCTGGCGCCCTGCTCTGGGCCTGCCCCCCGTTGCCGGCGGTGCCCACCCCTGCCTTCTGGGCCCTGCGGCTGGTGGGTCTGTTGCTGCTGGGCTGGGGTCTGGCCTTCGGCTTCTGCGCCATGCACGAGTGCGGTCACCGCACGGCCTTCGCCAGCAAGGGCCTCAACGACGCCGTGGCCTGGTGGGCCGGACTGCTGAGCTTCTATAACTCCGATTACTACCGCCGCTACCACCAGTGGCACCATCGCTTCACCCACCAGCCGGGCCTCGATCCCGAGCTGGAGCAGGCGCCCCCCAGCAACCTGGCCGGTTACCTGCTGGAGCTCAGCGGCCTGCCCTGGTGGATGGGAAAGATCCAGGGTCACACCGCGGGCCTGCGGGGTGACTTCGGCGGCAGGCCCTACATCCCCGCCGAGGCAGTGGCGGCCGTCACCCGCTCGATCCGGCTGCAGTTCGCCGTCTACGCCGTGCTGCTGGCGGCCTCCCTCTGGCAGACCAACGGCGCCCTGTTCTGGTTCTGGCTGCTGCCCCTCGCCGTCGGCCAGCCCCTGCTGCGTTTCGTGCTGATGGCCGAGCACGGCGGCTGCAGCACCGGCACCGACGGCCTCAGCAACACCCGCACCACCCCCACTTTGCCGCCCCTCCGCTGGCTGATGTGGGACATGCCGTTCCACGTCGAACACCACCTCTACCCCTCCCTGCCTTTTCACGCCCTCGCCGAGGCCCATGGCCATCTGGCCCCCCATCTGGTGCACACAGGCCAGGGCTACCTGGCGGTGCACCGCAGCTTCCT
Organism: uncultured cyanobacterium; assembly: GCA_903917565.1. Lineage (GTDB taxonomy): Bacteria > Cyanobacteriota > Cyanobacteriia > PCC-6307 > Cyanobiaceae > Cyanobium. The sequence continues at coordinate 32,034 of CAIXBB010000018.1, forward strand.
GCGCGACCCGGCTCGACTCGCCCTCCCCTGACCCCCCTTCCTTGCCCCCTGTCTCCGCCCCCCCGCGTCGCTTTGCGCTCGGGGATCTCCCCCTCGCCGGAGGGGGGGTCCTTTCCGCCGCCACCCTCGACTACAGGGTTTATGGAACCCTGGCCGAGGACCGCTCCAACCTGGTGCTCTACCCCAGCTCCTATGGCGCCTGGCCCGAGGACATCGACTGGGTGGTGGGTCCGATCCTCGATCCAGAGCGCTGGTGCGTGGTGCTGGTGAGCCAGTTCGGCAACGGCCGCTCCAGCAGCCCGAGCACCGGTGATCCAGGACGGGCCGGCGGCCGCTGGCCGGTCCTGGATCACCGCGACAACGTGGCCGCCCAGCGCCGCCTGCTGGAGGAGGAATTCGCCGTAAGCTCCCCGGCCCTGATCTACGGCTGGTCGATGGGTGCCCAGCAGGCCTACCACTGGGCCGTGCTGGAACCGGAGCGGACCCAGAGGATCTGCTGCGTCTGCGGCACGGCGCGCACCACCCCCCACAACCGGGTGTTCCTGCTCAGCCTGCGCCAGGCCCTCACCGCCGATCGCAGCTGGGATGGGGTCCGATTCCAGGACCTGCCGGAGCAGGGGTTGCGCACCTTTGCCCTGATCTACGCCAGCTGGGCCGCCAGCCAGCCCTTCTACCGCCGTGGCGCCCATCACCAGCTGGGCTACGCCAGCGTCGAGGCCTACGTGGAGGAGGCCTGGCTGCCGGCCTACCGCCGCCATGACCCCCACGACCTGCTGGCGATGCTGGACGTGTGGCTGGCGAATGACGTGGCCGCCGCCGCAGGGTTCGCTTCGGGGGAGGCCGACGCCGACCTGGCCGCGGCCCTGGGCCGGATCCGGGCCCGCACCGCCGTGATCGCCGGTCGCCACGACCTCTATTTCACCCCCGACGACTGTGGGGCCGAGGCCGCCCTGATCAGCACGGCCCAGTTCGAGGTCCTCGAGTCCGACCTGGGCCACCGGGCCGGCAATCCCCGGGACGCCCCGGCCGAGCAGCGCCAGCTGCGGGCTGCCGTGGATCGGCTGTGCGCCATCTGACAACCCCCAGGCCCCGCAGCCTCCATCCCCCTCACCACCTTCCGATGACCGATCTGGCCCGCTTCGCCGCCACCCATGGCATCCGGCACTTTCTCTTCTCCTTCTGTGATCTGTTCGGGGTGCAGCGGGCCAAGCTGGTGCCGGCGGCCGCGGCCGCCGAACTGGCCCGTTCCGGTGCCGGCTTCGCCGGTTTCGCCGCCTGGCTGGACATGACGCCCGCCGATCCCGACGTGCTGGCGATCCCCGACCCCACCAGCCTGATGGTGCTCCCCTGGCAGCGCGAGGTGGCCTGGGTGGCCACCGATCTTCAGGTGGAGGGGGTGGTGCTGGAGCAGTCCCCCCGACGGGTGCTGCAGCGCCAGATCGCCCGGGCGGCCGCCATGGGCCTCCAGTTCCGCAGTGGCGTGGAGGCGGAGTTCTTCCTGATGGACCCGGAGCGGGACGCCATCGCCGATGGCCTCGACCGGCAGTCGAAGCCCTGCTACGACCAGCTGGCCCTGATGCGGCAGTACCCCCTGATCAGTGAGCTGCTCGAAGGGATGGAGAGCCTCGGCTGGGGGCCGTACCAGGCCGACCACGAGGACGCCAACGGCCAGTTCGAACTCAACTGGACCTATGCCGAATCGCTGCTGACCGCCGATCGCCACGCCTTCTTCCGGGTGATGGCGGCCGCCCTGGCCGAACGCCATCGGGTGCGGGTGAGCTTCCAGCCCAAACCCATTCCGGCCCTCACCGGCAACGGCGCCCACCTGCATGCCTCCCTCTGGGACGAAGCGGGGCACAACGTGTTTCATGACCCGGCGGGGGAGAAGGGCCTGTCGGAGATCGCCTATCAGTTCGTCGCCGGTCTGCTGGCCCACGCCCCGGCCCTTTGCGCCCTCACCAATCCGGTGGCCGGCAGCTATCGGCGTCTGGCCCGGTCCGTCACCACCTCCGGTGCCAACTGGTCGCCCTCCTGGATCAGCTACGGCGGCAACAACCGCACCCACATGGTGCGCATTCCCGACGACCAGCGGATCGAACTGCGCCTCGGTGACGGCGCCGCCAACCCCTACCTGCTCCAGGCCGCGGTGCTGGCGGCGGGGCTCGACGGCATCGAGCGGCGGCTCGAACCAGGCGCCCGCAGCGAGCTGAACACCTATGTGGAGGCCCCGGCGGGCGCTGCCTCCCTGCCCACCTGCCACGCCGATGCCCTCGAGGCGTTCCGCCATGACGCTCCCCTGCGGAACTCCCTGGGCGAGGCGTTCTGCACGGCCTACGAAGCCCTGGTGGCCCAGCGGAACGAGGCTTGAGCCCGCCAGGGACGCGACAGTCCCGGGACTGACGAAGACCAGCAGGATTGCCTATGGCCAGGGAGCGGCAAAGGGAGGAGAGTGACTTCAACAACCAGGAGGCTCCAGCGATGGAAGAGACACCACCCGGTCAGATTTCAGGAGTTTGTTGACGGCAGGCCCCTGCTCCAACAGTCTTGTTCCTCATAACGGTTTCCCGTTCTCCTGCAGATCACCCGATGCATCGTTACAGGTGCCCACGGGTCTACGGAAACCAGCACCTGAATGCCTCGGCCCCAGATGCCTCCCTCGGCAGCTCCGACTCCGAAAACCACCCCCCTTGGATCCCCACGGATCCCCACCCCAGCTGACCTCTTTTCGATGGCGCGTTCATGACGGAACGGGCATCCTCGGCCCACGTTCCGCACCACCCATCAGCGGTCCCCACGGACCTGATCGTCAGCCCATTCTGATCCTCAACAGATACATCGGCGTCAGACCGATTGACAGAAGATCGGAACCATCCCAGTCCCAATACAAGCCCGGTTCCCCTGGAAGCCGGGCTTTTCCATGGGCTCCACTGGCAGGGTGGGGAGACTGCGGAGTGCGGACTGCGACCCGTGGCGCGTGGCCCGTGGAAACTCCCTAGGTTGGCTTAACAATTGGTCAGGGTCCATGACGCGCTTGCCCTGGGCCGTGTTGCTGCTGACGCTGCTGGGGGCCCGGTACCTGAGCTGGCGCCTCAGCGGGAGTCTCAACCTGGCCACCCCCCTGGCGGCCAGCTTGAGCCTGTTGACGCTGGTGGCCGAACTGGTGCTGCTGGCAGGCTTCTTCCTGCAGCTGTGGTTCACACTGCTGCCCGAGCGGCCCGCGCCTGCGGAGGCCCCGGTCCCGCTGCCGGCGCCGGCCGTCGATGTGCTCGTGCCCAGCTGCGGCGAACCGGCCGAACTGGTGGAGCGCTGCCTGCGGGGCTGCCTGGCGATGGACTACCCCGAGCTGACGGTCTGGCTGCTCGACGACGCTGGGCGGCCGGAGCTGGCGGCGCTCTGCGACCGCCTCGGCTGCCGCTATCTGGCTCGTGAGGATCACCACCATGCCAAGGCCGGTAATCTCAACCACGGCCTGCGCCATTGCCATGGCGAACTGGTGGCGGTGTTCGATGCCGATGTTGTGCCGCTGCGGCCGTTCCTGAGCCGCACGGTCGGGCTGTTCAGTGATCCCTCCGTGGGTTTCGTGCAGACCCCCCAGAGCTACATGAACGCCGATCCGGTGATGCGCAACCTGCGTCTGGAGCGCTGGCTGCTGCCGGATGAGGAAAGCTTCTACCGCTGGATCCAGCCCACCCGCCAGAACCTCAATGCGGTGGTCTGCGCCGGCACCTCCTTCGTGATGCGGCGCGACGCCCTCGATCGGGTGGGTGACTTCGAAACGGCCACTCCGTCGGAGGATCTCGCCACCGGCATCCGGATCACCGCCGCGGGCTACCGCAACCACTACCTCTCGGACAAGCTGAGCGCCGGCCTGGCCCCGTTCACGGCGGCGGCCATGGCCCGGCAACGCTGCCGATGGGGCAGCGGTTCGCTGCAGACCCTGCGCACGGGCGCCAATCCGCTGCGGATCCCCGGGCTCAGCCCCCTGCAACGGCTGGCCTACAGCGAAGGCATCCTGCACTGGTTCGGTTTCCCGGCCCAGCTGGTGCTGCTCTGCACACCGCTCAGCCTGGGCCTGCTGGGCATCGCCCCGATCCTCATCGGCGGAGAGGCGCTGGTCACCGTCGCCCTGCCGTTCTTCCTCAGCCAGTTGCTGCTCACCCGCTGGCTGAGCGGCCACACCCGCGCGGCGATCCTGCCGGAGCTCTACCGCTGGATCTTCCTGCTGCCGATCTGCTCGGCCGTGATGTCCACGGCCCTGGGCCGGCCGCGCCGGTTCAAGGTCACCCCGAAGGCGGTGACCGGCCAGGGACCCACCGGCCCCGATCCAGGACTGCTCCTGCCGTTACTGGTGCTGCTCGTGCTGCAGCTGCTGGCCCTTTGGAACCTGGCGCCGGGGCGGCTGCCGCTGCTGGCCGGCCAGGGGGCGGCGCTGCCGGTCTCGGCCGCCACCCTCTCAGTGGTGCTGGGCTGGAGCCTGGTCAACGGTCTGCTGCTGCTGCTGGCGATCCGGAGCTGCTGGGATCGGCCCCGGAGAGATGGGGTTCCCTGGTTCGCCCTGTCCCTGCCGCTCCGGCTGCACCACCAAGGGGGGATGGTGCCCGGACGCCTGCAGGCCGTCAGCGCCACCGGCGCCGAACTCAGCCTGGAGAGCGAAGCTGATGCGCGGCTTCTGGAGGCGACCGACCCCCTCAGCCTTGAGGGTCTCCTTCCGGATCTGACGCTGCCCTTCGTGCCGATGGCCCGGCGCGCCGGTGCCATCGGCGGGGACTGGGGAGCGCTCACGCTGCTGCAGCGGGACCGTCTCGAGGCCATGCTCTACCGACGCGAGGGGCTCTGGCCCACCCTGCGGGCGCCCTTCGAGTTCCGCACCCTGCCGCTGGTGCTGCTGCGGACGCTGCAGCGGATCGGACCGGAGGCCTGGTTCCGCCGCAGCCTCATTCCCCAGCTTCCACCCCTCGGGGCGCTGCCGCTCCCCAGGCATGTAGACCCTCCAGCACGGGCAGGAGTGCCTGACCGCGTTCGGTGAGTCCGTACTCCACCCGGAGAGGCACCGCGTTGAAGACCCGGCGACGCACCACGCCATCCGCCTCCAGTTCCCGCAGCTGGGCCGTGAGCACCTTGTGGCTCACCCCGACCAGGGATCGCTGCAAGGCCGAGAACCGGCGCACACCGCTGGTGAGCTCACGCAGGATCAACAGCTTCCAGCGTCCGCGCATCACCCGCAGGGCCAGCTCCGCCGGACAGGCCTGGGAGCCACCGCTGGCTTCGAGATCGTCGAGAAATGTCGTCACGGCTTGGTGGGTTACCGGCGGGTGCCCCAGGCACAAGTCGGTGCGTTCTTGTCAGGCACGGTGCGCGTCAGCCAGAGTCGCCCCATGACCCTATCAATCCCTTCCGGCCCAGGGCATCCCCGTTTCCCCCTGCCGGTCTCCGCACGATGAGCGACCTGTTCACTCCCCTGATGGTGGGTCCGCTCCAGCTGCCCAACCGGGTGCTGATGGCCCCCCTCACCCGTGCCCGCGCCGAGCCTGGCCACGTCCCGGGCCCGCTGATGGCCACCTATTACCAGCAGCGGGCCAGCGCCGGCCTGCTGATCGCCGAGGCCACCATGGTGATGGAGGGCAATTCGGCCTTCTGGCACGAACCTGGCATCCATTCGGCGGCCCAGGTGGAGGGCTGGCGGCTCACCACCGAAGCGGTTCACGCCGCCGGTGGGCGGATCGTGCTGCAGATCTGGCACGGCGGTCGGGCCTGCCACCCCCTGCTCAACGACGGACGGCAGCCGGTGGCGCCGAGCCCGATCGCCATCACCGGCGACGAGGTGCACACCCCCGAGGGGAAACAGCCCTACGTCGTCCCCCGGGAGCTGGCCGATGACGAACTGCCGGGGATCGTGACGGGGTTCCTTCTGGCAGCCAGGAACGCCACCGCCGCCGGCTTCGACGGGGTGGAGGTGCATGGTGCCAATGGCTATCTGCTCGATGAGTTCCTGCGGGACGGCAGCAACCGGCGCCGCGGTCCCTACGGGGGACCGGTCGGGAACCGGGCCCGGCTGCTGCTGGAGGTGCTGGAGGCCGTTCAGACCGAATCACCCCTGGTGGGCCTGCGGATCTCTCCGCTGAACAGCTACAACGCCATGGTGGACAGCGACCCCATCGGGCTGTCCTGCTGGCTGGCCGAGCGGTTGAATGCGACGGGGCTGGACTACCTGCACGTCATGCGGAGTGACTTCCTCGGCCAGCAGACGGGCGACGTGCTCACCCCGATCCGGGCAGGGTTCGGTGGGGTGCTGGTGGGCAACATGGGCTACACCGCCGAGGAAGCCGACGCCGCCATCGCCGCCGGCCGCCTCGATGCGGTGGCCTTCGGCAATGCCTTCCTGGCCAACCCCGACCTGCCCGAGAGGATCCGCCGCGGCGCGCCCCTGCAGGACCCCGATCCGGCCACCTATTACACCGCCGGTCCAGCCGGCTACACCGACTACCCCTTCCTGGAGGCCGCCTGAGATGCCCCCCGATCTTCTGGTGCTCAGCGCCAGCAACGGCGAGAACCTGACACTCTCGGAACGGTTTGCCGCCGCCGGCCGCGCCCGAGGCATGGAGGCCGAGGTGCTCGACCTGACGGCCCTTTCCCTGCCGCTCTACAACCCCCGCAGCCACGCCGAAACCGGCCTTCCCGCCGACGTGGGGCCCCTCAGCTTGAAGCTCGCGGCCGCCCCCCGCTGGGTGATCTGCGCCCCCGAGTACAACGGCTCGCTCCCTCCGGTGCTGACCAGTGCCATCGCCTGGCTTTCGGTCCAGGGGGAAGGGTTCCGGACCCTGTTCAATGGCCGGCCGATCGCGATCGCCACCCATTCCGGAGGCCCCGGGGTGGAGGTGCTGGCCGTGCTGCGCATCCAGCTGGCCCACCTCGGTGCCCATGTGGTCGGTCGCCAGCTCTCCTGCAGCCGCCAGAACCCCGCCAAGGACAGCAGCATTGACGACATCGTGCACCGCCTCCAGCGGATGGAACCATTCCAACCCTGACGACCCTCACCCCATGACCCTTGTCTTCCGACCTGCCGGAGAGCGGTTCCACAGCCAGCTCGACTGGTTGGACAGCTGGCACAGCTTCTCCTTTTCCCACCATCACGACCCGGCCTGGATGGGCTTCGGGCCGCTGCGGGTGATCAACGACGACACGATCGCCGCGGGCCGCGGCTTCGGCATGCATCCGCACCGTGACATGGAAATCGTCACGGTGATGGTGGACGGCCAGCTCAACCATCGCGACTCCATGGGCCACAGCGAGGTGCTGCGGGCCGGAGAGGTGCAGGCGATGAGCGCCGGCACCGGGGTGGTGCACAGCGAGATGAACCAAGGCGAGAGCGCCTGCCGTCTGCTGCAGATCTGGATCGAACCGAGCCGCGAGGGCCATGCCCCCTCCTATCGCCAGGAGCCGTTCCAGCTCCGCCCCGGCTGGACGCCACTGCTGGATCCGGAAGGACGGCAGGGGGCCCTGGCCATCAACCGGGAGGTGCGCCTGTGGCGGGCACGACCCGCCGCGGGGGAGCGGCTGGAGCTGGCCATCGCCCCTGGGGCCACAGGCTGGCTGCAGGTGATCGATGGCCAGGGGACAGCCTTCGGCCGGCCGCTGCAACGGGGTGACGGTCTCGGTTTCCCTGCGGCCCCCCCGGACAACTTCAAGGCAGGAGACGACGGGTCGGATCTGCTGCTGTTCGAGCTGCGCTGAGCGGAGCTGGGGGCGCTGGCGGCGCCCAACCTCGCCACGGCTTCAGGATGGGGGGAACAGTCGGATTCCATGGCCCGTTTCCTGCTCCTCTTCAGGCCCCGTCTGCCGCTGGCTCCCCCGGAGGTGATCGCTCGGCTCGATCCCCTGCTGCTCCGGTTCCACTCCGATGTGGAGCATCGCTCGCCCGCCCACCTCAGCGCCATGGTCCGGGGGGAGCACGATCAGCTGCGGCCGCAGCTGATCGCTGATGTGCAGGCCAAGGCGGATGGTCCCGTGCTGGAGCTGGTGCTGATGAGCCGGGAGGCCATGGGGGCTGGCGCCCCCCACACCAGGCAGCTGTTTGAGAACCTGGTGGCGATCGCGGCCCAGGTCATGCCGGACCTTGACCTGGTGTTTCGATCCGACCGGGACGGCGCCCTGCCCGACCGCAACTGAGACAATGGCCGCGATGCAGACGCTCTCGACGACCTCTGCCGCCCTTGCGGACCTGCAGCCACCGCGCGGCTATCGCGTGCTGGCCTGGCTCGGACTCGTGGCCAACGTGCTGGCCCTGCCGCTGGGCCTGGCGGCGATCCTTCTCTCCAGCGTCTGGCGGACGGCCAACATCACCGTCTACACCAGTGCCGTGCTGCCCGCCGTCGCCCTGGGGGTGGTGGCCTGCATCGCCCTGCTGAAGTGGCGTCTCTGGGGCCAGGTGCTGGCGATCGTGGCGCTGTCGCTCGACCTGGCGATCGAGATGGCCTACGGCATCGTGCGCATGGCGGTGGTGGGCGAGGAGCGCCTCCTGCTGGCGGCGGGCGCCCCCCTGGCCTGGGGGCTCACCCTGGCGGCGCTGGTGTTCTGGTGCCGGCCGGCGATCCGCTCCTACCTGCGCTGAGTCGCACAGGGGGGAGCCGGTCAACCTGGCGTTCTGTATCAACGGCTCCACCGATGGCCCCCTGCACAAGGATTGGATACCTCCCAGCCGACCCAAGCTGTTTCCAATGCCCAGCCCCCAACGCTTCGCCGCCCTTCAGGAGATTCATCGTCGTCTTCCGGTGGTGACACCTCCCATCGAGTCCCTCGATGATCTGTGGGCCAGCGACGTGTTCAGCCTGGCCAAGATGAAGGCGGCTCTCCCCAAGGACATCTTCAAGTCGGTGCAGCGCACCATCAGGGAGAGTGGCAAGCTCGACGTCTCAGTGGCCAACGTGGTGGCCCAGGCAATGAAGGAGTGGGCCACCGGTCGCGGCGCCCTCTATTACGCCCACGTCTTCTACCCCCTCACCAACGCCACCGCCGAGAAGCACGACGGTTTCATTTCCGTGCAGGGCGATGGCTCGGTGATCACCGAATTCACCGGCAAGGTGCTGGTGCAGGGCGAGCCCGACGGCTCCTCCTTCCCGAGCGGCGGCATCCGCACCACCTTCGAGGCCCGCGGCTACACCGCCTGGGACATCACCAGCCCGGCCTTCCTGATGGAGACCCCCAACGGTCTCACCCTGTGCATTCCCACCGTCTTCATCTCCTGGACCGGTGAGGCCCTCGACAAGAAGACCCCCCTGCTGCGCTCCAACGCCGCCATGAACAAGCAGGCCCAGCGCCTGCTGAAGCTGCTTGGTGAAACCGATGTCGCTCCGGTCAACTCCAGCTGTGGCGCCGAGCAGGAGTACTTCCTGATCGACAGCGCCTACGTTCCCCTGCGCCCCGACATCCTCCTGGCCGGCCGCACGCTGTTCGGCAAGCCCTCCGCCAAGGGCCAGCAGTTCGACGACCACTACTTCGGTGCCATCCCCCAGCGGGTGCAGGTCTTCATGCAGGACGTGGAACGCCAGATGTACAAGCTGGGCATCCCCGCCAAGACGCGCCACAACGAAGTCGCCCCGGGCCAGTTTGAGCTCGCTCCCTTCTTCGAGGCGGCCAACGTGGCCACCGACCACCAGCAGCTCACGATGACCATCCTCAAGAGCACGGCCCGTCGGCATGGGATGAACTGCCTGTTGCACGAGAAGCCCTTCGAGGGCATCAACGGTTCCGGCAAGCACGTCAACTGGTCGGTGGGCAACCCCACCCAGGGCAACCTGCTCGATCCCGGCAGCACCCCCCACGAGAACATGCAGTTCCTGCTGTTCTGCGGCGCTGTCATCCGTGGCGTGCACCTCTACGGTCCGCTGCTGAGGGCCGTCGTGGCCACGGCTGGCAACGACCACCGCCTGGGCGCCAACGAAGCCCCTCCCGCGATCATCTCGATGTACCTCGGCAGCCAGCTGGAGGATGTGTTCCGCCAGATCAAGGATGGCGACGTGACCGGCTCCACCCACGCCGGCGTCATGCAGCTCGGCGTCGACACCCTGCCGGAGTTCCCCAAGGACCCCGGCGACCGCAACCGCACCTCCCCTTTCGCCTTCACCGGCAACCGCTTCGAATTCCGGGCCGTCGGCTCCAACCAGTCCGTGGCCGGTCCCCTGGTGGCGATGAACACGATCCTGGCCGATTCGCTGGCCTACGTGAGTGACCATCTGGAGCAGAAGATGGCCGCGGGTGAAAGCCTTCCGGGTGCCGCCTTCTCCGTCCTCAAACAGATCATGAACGACCACGGCAACGTGGTGTTCGGCGGCGATGGCTACTCCAGCGAGTGGCACCACCTGGCCGTGGAGGAGCGGGGCCTGGAAAACCTGCCCACCACCGCCGACTCCCTGCCGGTGCTGCAGCGTCCAGAGGTCCGCGACCTCTTCGCCCGCCAGGGAGTCCTCACCCCCCTGGAGCTGGAAAGCCGCTTCGAGGTCTATGCCGAGCAGTACGTGCTCGCCATCGACGTGGAAGCCAAGCTGGCGGTCCAGATCGCCCAGACCCAGATCTATCCGGCGGCCATGCGCTACCTGGGTGAGCTGGCCAGTTCCCTGCAGTTGCAGAGCGCCATGGGCATCCAGGTGTCTCCGGAAACCCAGACCAAGGTGGCCTCCCTGAGCGCCCAGCTCATGGAACTGAGCGCCTCGCTCAAGAGTGCCGTGGAGAATGCGCCCCATGGCACCACTGCGCACATGCGCTATTCCGCCGACACCCTGATGCCCCTGATGCACCAGCTGCGGGAAGCGGTGGATGGCCTCGAGGCCCTGGTCGACGACAACCTCTGGCCCCTGCCCTCCTACCAGGAGATGCTCTTCATCCGCTGAGCGTCCCCAACCGCCGCAACGGAGAGGGCCCCTCAAGGGCCTTCTTTTTTTTGGGCCGCATGGGAGGTCGACCGCACGATCTGCACGCTTGGTTCCCTTCGGCACAGTCGCCCCGTGACCGGAGGTGCTGGAGTCGTTGGATGAGTCTTCCTGCCGACCAGCTCCCCGCCGCCGAGGGATCCCCCGAACTCCGGGACCTCGAAGATCACTACGGCTCCTACTGCCGGGCCATGGGGATGCTGGTTCGGGAAGGGAAGAGCCTCAAGAACGTGCAGGGGACCGTGTGCTGGCAGCAGCTGGCCCGCCTGCACGACTGCCGCCCGGCCCGCTACCAGGAACCCGATGCCCTCTACCTGAAGCTGTGCCGGGAGGGCAGGAGCGGCGGGGCAGCGGCGTCCAAGCGCTGAAGTCGAAGGGCGGAGAGGGGGACTCTTCTCCGGATTCGGTCACATCGGCCACTGACAGGCACCCCTGGAGCGAACGATGACAGGTGTTCCCCTGCTGTCGACGTTGTTCATGGACGCACCTACGGCCTTCGCCGCGGTCGCTCTCGCCGCCGTCTCCTGGGATGGGGCTCTCACCATGGCGGGCACACGGGCCCTGCGCCACGCCCTCGATTACCGCGCCCCCTTCAAGGGACGCAGTGACAAGGACATGATCACCCTGATGGACACCCTGCTTCAGGGCCTGCGGGCCAAGGGATCGATCGGGCTGATGGAGGAAGCCGCCGCGGTGCTGGATGACCGCCAGCGGCACACTGCCTACGCAGTGGCGGCGGAGATCATGCGCTCCGACGGCCCCCTGCAGGACCAGGAGCAGAAGATCCTCGCCGATCTGGCCACCACCCTGCGCCTGGATACCGAGGAAACCAACAAGGTCCTGGAGGTGATGGACGTCCTCCATGCCAGCATCCTGGAGCCCGCCGTGAGCGCATGAGTTCCGCCCCCACCGGCCTTCGCATCGCCGTGGTGGGGGCCGGCAGCGCCGGCCTGCTGCTCGCCTTGATCCTGCAGCGCCAGGGCCACAGGGTCTCCCTGTTCGAGCGCTCCCCGCAGCTGCGCACCGAGGGCTGTGGCATTTTGCTGGTGAAGAGTGGCGTCGAGGCGGTGGCGGCGGCCGCCATTCCAGGTCTGCTCGACGACCTCCTGGCAGGAGGCCATCCCGTGCAGCGGTTCGTGTTCCGCAACCTCAGGGGTGATCTGATCGAAGCCAGCCCGGCCGAACGCGAGGCCGGGGAGCTGCCGTCGCTGCTGATTCACCGCCGCGCCATCCTCGACGCCCTCTGGGGCCATCTCGATCCCGCCTGCTTCCATGGCGGTCGTTCGCTTGTCAGCTGGAACCAGGGCAAGGAGAGAGTCGAGGCGCAGTTCGCCGATGGCCCGCCATGGAGTGGTGATCTGCTGATCGGGGCCGACGGAATCTTCTCCAAGGTGGCCTCCCTGCTGTGCCCCGACCGGCGGTTGCAGTACCTGGGGGATCGGGTCTGGCGAGGGGTGGTGACGGATGAGACGTTCTGCGCCGGCGGGGATTTCTTCGTCTATGCCCGCGGCCGGGGCATCTATGCCAACTTCTTCGATCTGGGCCCCGACGGGGAGGGCAAAGGGCGCACCCACTGGGGCTTCTTCCAGGAGGAGGAGCTCCCCGACGACCGCGCGACCCGGCAGAGGCTGCTGGAGGAGGGGGTGCCGGCCGCAGCTCTGGCCAAGCTTCCCGCCGATGCGGCCGCGATCATCAGCGCCACGGCACCGGCAGGGGTGGTGGCGAACTGGTCGTTCGACATCGATCCCCTGCCGGCGCTCGTTGAAGGGCGGGTGGCCCTGATCGGCGACGCCGCCCATGCCATGAGCTCCTCCCAGGCCAGGGGGATGACCGCGGGACTGGAGGATGCGGTGGCCCTGGCCTTTCGGCTCGCGCCCGGCGCCTCCGCCACCCCCGTGCTCGCCCTGCAGGGCTACCAGGAGGAAAGGCTGCCGGTGGTGCACCGCTACCAGGAGCGCAGTCGCCAGGTCAGCCGACGTACGGGACGGAAACGCCCCCCCACCCGCGGATCCGCCGGGGCCCACCCACCGGAGCAACACCGAAAGATGTTGTGAAGGTGACAGTTCAGATCTGGCACAGGGGGCAGAATACAAGTCCCCTAAACGAGGCAAGACGTGACGATCTCCTTACCTCAATCCCGCCTGCGCACCAACTCCAAGACCTGCCGCACCTACCGGCTTGTGGATCAGCAGGGTGATCCGCATCCCATCCTCGACGATCTCTATGAGTCGCTGGATGCCGCCTGGACGGAGGCGCTCCACTGGTGGCAGGAGGAGTTCGGCCCCGTGCAGGGACCGGTGGGCATCGGGGTGGAGGTCAGCACCCTGAGCGGCGAATGGCGCACCCTGCGCTATCCCGGCACCTGAGGGCCTCAGGCCACCGTCACCCCTTTCCAGAAGGCGACCCGGCCACGGATGTTGCTGGCCGCTTGCTTCGGCTCCGGGTAGTACCAGATGGCATTGGCATTCTCCTTGCCGTCCACCACCAGGTCGTAGTAGTGGGCTTCTCCCTTCCAGCCGCAGAACGAGCGATGGCTTGAGGGCCGGATGCAGGCTTCATCCATTGACTCCGCCGGAAAGTAGGCATTCCCTTCCACCGTCACGATGTCGTCGCTGCTGGCGATCACCTTTCCGTTCCAGCTGGCCTTCATCGTTGACTCCAATCGAAGTGGCGCCATTCTGGCGCCCTCCGATCGGCTCACCACCCGGTGGGCTGGTAGATCCGCAGGGTTCCCACCCCCACGGGGCTGGTCACTGGGTTGGGGCCGGCGGGGATCGCCGTCACCTGGAACAGGTAGCTGTCGGCCTGGATCGGGTTCACCCAGGGCCGCAGGGACACGGTGACGGTCGCGCCGGGGGGAACAGGCTCGGGGAAGGTGAGGGTGAAGCGCCGGGCGGCCGCTTCGAAGCTGGCCTGCACCGGAATCTGCCGCCCCTCGCGGCGGGGCACGCCCAGGAAGGCCCGGGTCCGCTCGACAGCGAAGGGGAACTGCCAGTCGGCTCCCCGGATCTGCTGAATGGTCATGCCGCCGAGGGAGGCGCCCGCCTGCTCATCGAGGCTGAGGGTGAAGAAGTACTCCGCCGGGGATTGACCCACGTCCGTGGTGTAGCTGGTGAGGGACACCTTCCAGGGGGCCCGCAAAAACTGGGTGCTCCCGCCCAGCTCCAGGGCATGGGCGCCGGGTTGCATGGTGGCGAGCAGGAGCGGGAGGGCCGCCAGGGGCAGGAGTCCGGCGTCCCCCCCTTGGGTCCTGCTCCACAAAGGACGTGCCATGGCCACTCCCACCTATGTCACCGACGCTAGAGGGAGGCTCCGGCGAGGGGGTTCGCACCGGCCAGGAAAGGAGACGGATCCTGGTCACGGCGGTGCTGCACCGGAATCGGCTCCCCCGGTGCCGAGGGGTTGGATGGATCCTGGCGGGCGGTGGCCTCCAGGGAACGCCTCAGCAGACGGGCCGAGTGCAGTGGCATGTCCCTCGGCACGCTGATGCGATCACACAGATAGCGCAGACCCCTGGCCGATCCAGCCGGAGGGGGACACTCCCGGCCGGTGATCAGGCGGGTGAGCGCGCAGCGCAACGGTCGATCCAGCCCTGCCGGGCCCAGGGGGTTGCGCGCCAGCAGGGTGTCCCGGTGCCGCAGCACCCTGGCCAGGGCCACGCCAGCCGCATCGGCCGGCTCGCTCTGGCTGGTTTCGGGGTCGGACCCGGGTGGGGCCACCACCGGCCAGGGGCCAGCGTCGATCCGCTCCGCCAGAGCCCGCTGCACCGGCGTGCCACTGGCGTGACAGCCACCCATCTGGGGGGGCAGATCGTGGGCATGGGTGTGGAAGTCGCTCTGGGTGCCCAGATAGGTGGAGCGCTGCTCAAGGTGGCGGAACCAGCGGTCGATGGCGGGGTAACGGTCCCGCAGCAGGTAGCCCTTGAAGTAAGCGAGGCTGGCGTTCATCCGCTCGAGGTAGGGCACGAAGATCAGATCCACCGTACCCAGCTCCCCCAGCAGAAACGGCCCGGCGTCGGCGGTGAGGGCGATGGCGAAGTGCTCGGCGAAGCGCTCGAAGCCCTCCTGGCCCCGGGCCTCCTCAGCGGCCCCGCGACTCGGGACGCAGAGCCACTGGCACCAGGCCCGGAACAACTGACGCTCCAGCTGGCGCAGGGGAAGCGCCTCCCGGGCGTTCATCCCCAGCCCGAGGGGACCGAAGGTCGTCTCCAGGACCTCCAGGATGCGATCGCTTTCGGTGATCAGGCGTCCGTCCAGCTCGAGAGCCGGCAGCATGCCGCCCCGCACCAGATCGGTGTACCAGGGTTCCTTCTGCCCGTAGCAGAACATCGTCACCTTACGGATCCGATACGGAACCCGACGCTCCTCGAGCCACAGCCAGACTTTCTGGCAGTAGGGGCACCAGGCGTGGTGGTCCCGGTACAGGGTCACCCTGACCTCCCCTTCCGGGTGGCCGAACAGACGCTGCAGGGCCTGGGCGCTGGTGGGCCCTGTGGATGGATCGGTGAAGGCTGGCGTCGCCAGGGCCGACGCCGCTTCGGAGGTCAGCTGCGCCCAGTCCAACGGCTCAGGAAGCACGGATGCGAGGCCGGCCATGGAGGGGCAAAAGGGCTGCTCAGCCTAGGCACCCCTTGGGAACACCTCCCCCGCCGGCCCTCGCACCACCACGGACAACGAACCTAATGTTGTTCCACAAGCACGCTCCCCGGCAACACCCCATGTTCGACGCCTTCACCAAGCTCGTGGCCCAGGCCGATGCCCGTGGCGAATTCCTGAGCCCCGGTCAGATCGATGCCCTGGGAGCCATGGTGGCCGAGAGCAACAAGCGGATGGACACCGTCAACCGCATCACTTCCAACGCCTCCAAGATCGTCACCAACGCGGCCCGCGAGCTGTTCGACCAGCAGCCCGCCCTGATCGCCCCCGGCGGCAATGCCTACACCCATCGCCGCATGGCCGCCTGCCTCCGCGACATGGAGATCGTGCTTCGGTACATCACCTACGCGATCTTCACAGGCGATGCCTCCGTCCTCGAAGACCGTTGCCTCAACGGCCTGCGTGAGACCTACCTGGCCCTTGGCGTCCCGGGAGCTGCGGTGGCTGAAGGGATCCGCAAGATGAAGGACGCCGCCATCAGCATCGCCAGCGATCGCAATGGCATCACCCAGGGAGACTGCACCGCGCTGATGTCCGAAGTGGGCACCTACTTTGATCGGGCTGCTGCCGCGGTCTCCTGATCAGCCCCTAGATCCGCTCAGCAAGAGAATCAAGGCCGGGGACCGCTTCCCGGCCTTTTTTTGTGACCGTTCGCTCGCCAACCGGGAACTTTGTTCTATTCGCTACACAGAGATGCATCCCCGCAGCGGAAGGTGTCCTCATGAACTTTTCATAGGTTCCCCTCCACCACCATGACCCTGTCTTCCACAGGTCGAGGTCTGTCCGCAGAGGCAGCCTTCGACCGCTTCCGCTCCCGGGTTCTGGCCCGCTTCCAGGATCCCCAGCTCCGTCGTGCCGCCTTCTGTCTGCTGGCCCTCGGGGCCGGCATCGGCCCGTTGCTGGCGGGTTCGGCCAAGGCCGCGCTGACCATGGCACCCACCGATGGGGCCGACACCCTGCTGATGCTGGTGGGTTCAGCCCTTGTGCTGCTGATGACCCCCGGCCTGGCCTTCTTCTACGGCGGCTTCACCCGTTCCAAGAACGTGCTGAACTGCATGATGATGAGCTTCTTTCTGATGGGGCTCATCGGTGTTCTCTGGGTGGTGATCGGCTACAGCCTTGCCTTTGATACGGGCTTCGGCAGCCCCTTCATCGGCGGCCTCGGCTCGATGTTCCTCCATGGCGTGGGCGGTGAACTGGGAGACAAGCCGCTGGCCCCGGGATTCCCGATCAGCGCCACCTCCTTCGCACTGTTTCAGTGCATGTTCGCCATCATCACCCCGGCCCTGATCTCCGGAGCCCTGGTGGAGAGGATCAGCTTCAAGGCCTGGTTCTGGTTCTGCCTGTTCTGGAGCCTGCTGATTTATTCCCCGATGGCGAAGATGGTCTGGGGTGGGGGATTCATCGGACCCTTCGGAGCCATCGGTGCCATTGATTTCGCCGGTGGCACGGTTGTTCACATCGCCTCCGGTGTTGCGGCACTGGTGGGGGCTGCCATCATCGGCCCCCGCACCACCTGGCCCAACAGCAAGCGTCCGCCCCACAATGTGCCCTTCATTCTCCTGGGTGCTGGCCTGCTCTGGTTCGGCTGGTTCGGCTTCAACGGAGCCAGCATGTTCGCCTCCAAAACGGCCGGCTACCCCTTCCTCACCACCACCACCGCAGCCTCGACAGCCCTGCTCACCTGGTGCCTGATTGAATGGTTCAAGGACGGCAAACCCACCGCCGTGGGTGCCGCGACCGGCGCCGTGGCGGGCCTGGTGGGGATCACGCCGGCCGCCGGTTTCGTGGACATGGAGGGTTCGATCCTGATCGGGATCATCACCCCCATCGCCTGCTTCATCGCCGTGCGCATCAAGGGCGCCATCCAGTTCGATGATTCCCTCGACACGTTCATGGTGCATGGGGTGGGAGGAACCACCGGTGCGCTGCTGACTGGGATACTGGCCAAGAAGTACTTCGTGCCTGCGGATTACTTCCCTCTTTCGGCCAAGATCATGGAGGAGTCCGGTAACTTCGGCCTGTTCATCGCCCAGCTCAAGGCCGTCCTGATCACCTACGGGTTCGTTGGTCTCGGTACGGCCATCATCCTCTGGATTCTCGGTGCCCTGATGCCCCTGCGCGTCAGCGCCGAAGATGAAGAGCGCGGTCTCGACTTCGTGGCTCACGGGGAAGAGGCGTACGATCCCATGACCAACTGATTCGCAACCATCCATGAAAATGATCACGGCCATGGTCCGCCCCTCCAAGGTGGACGCCATCAAGACGGCTCTCATCAAGCTCGACATCGTCGGCATGACCGTCACCGACTCCCGTGGATTCGGTCGGCAGAAGGGCCAGGTGGAGCGCTACCGGGGAACGGAATTCACGGTTGAATTCCTGCCGAAGTCGAAAATCGAAATCGTCGTCTCCGCTGAAAAGGTTGATGCGGCGATCGCCGCCATCACCGAGGCCGCTCGGACTGGCGAAATCGGCGACGGCAAGCTTTTTGTCACCCCGGTGGAAACGGTGATCCGGATCCGCACCGGGGAGACCGGCGAAGTCACTCTCTGAACCAGACGGCCCCGCCGTCTGGAGCCCACACCACCCGGAGCTGACCATCACGGTCAGCTCTTTTTTATTGGTGGCCCGCTGGCAGACCTGTCGCGGAAAACCCAGCCGGGGCAGCGGCCGCTCCTTTGCCTGCTGGAACCCAGAGGCCGGCTCAGATCAGGCGCGATCCGGAGGCCGCCCGGCGCTGGGAGGGGTCGAACACGGCCGCCACGGTGCGAATCAGCCAGCGCCCCGAGGCTGTCACCTCCACCAAACCCTGGCCATCGGCCTGGCTCAGCCGCACCAGGTCGTCGTCGGCGAGGGCCTTCAGATCCGCCCATTCTCGGCAGAAGCGCTGGGGATCGATCGCCACCCGGAACTGGCACATCACCTCCCGGATCAGCGCCCGCCGCTCCAGCACCTCCGGATCGCTAACCAGCAGCCCCCGCTCCACCGGCAGCTGCCCGGCGGCGATGCTGGCTCCATAGGCCTTCAGATCCCGCTGGTTCTGGCAGAACAGGCCGGGGAACTGGCTGATCGCCGTTGGCCCCACCCCCAGCAACTCCAGTTCCCCGCCGGTGGTGTAGCCCTGGAAATTGCGGTGCAGGCGCCCCTGGCGCGCCGCAACGGCCAGGCTGTCGCCGGAGAGGGCGTAGTGATCCATGCCGATGGCGTCGAAGCCGCAGCCGCCCAGCCGGGAGGCGGCACTTTGCAGCATCTGGAGCCGCTGCCGCTGGGAAGGCAGATCCTCCCGTGCGATCTTGCGCTGCAGGGGCAGCTGGTCGGGGAGGTAGGCGAAGGAGAACAGGGAGACCCGATCGGGGCGCAGGTCCTGCACCAGGGCCAGGGTGGCGTCGAAACGCTCCGGGGTCTGAAGTGGCAGTCCGCAGATCAGATCCACGTTGACGCTGTCGAAGCCCGACTCCCGCATCCAGGCCATGGCCCGGCGCAGATGGTCCACCGGCACCACCCGGTTCACCGCCTGCTGCACCAGGGGGTCGGCATCCTGAATGCCGAAGCTGATCCGGGAGAAGCCCAGGCGACGCAGGGCCACGACGTCCTGGCGGCTGAGGACCTCGGGATTGACCTCGATGGAGGCCTCCAGGTTGTGCTCCAGATCAAAGTGACGCTCGATCAACCTCCAGAGGCTCTCGCGCTCGGGGATCGTCAGGTAGTTGGGGGTGCCCCCGCCCCAGTGGAGCTGGGCCAGGCGGCGGCGCTGGGCGGAGTGGCGGGTGATCAGCTCCAGTTCGCCGGCCAGGGCCTCCAGGTAGGGACCCACCACCTTCGAGCCGGCGCCGGTGGTGATGCGGTTGCAGCCGCAGAACCAGCAGGCGTTGCGGCAGAAGGGGACATGCACATAGAGCGACAGCGGCTCGTCGGTGGGGCGGGCCAGCTGGGCCTCCAGATCGGCCGCCGTGACGCCCCCGTGGAAGGCCGCGGCCGTGGGATAGCTCGTGTAGCGGGGCACGGGCCGGTCGTGCTTGAGCAGCAGATCGATCGTGGTGGGGCTGGGCGATGAAACGGTGGCCGCTGGGGTCATGGGAGGGGGGGGGAAGGGTGGAGGAAGGCGCCGGGGTGATCAGGCCCCTGGACTGGCGATTGCTGGCGTCTCCAGATCGGCCAGCTCCGCCAGCAGCCGCTGGGTGTCGAGGAAGGCGACCACCGATTCCTCCAGCAGCTCCTCCTCTTCCACCTCACTGAGGTCGAGCTGCTCGAAGGCGTCGTGCAGAGCCTGCTTCAGCTCGGGGATGGGGCGCTGGAACCGCCAGAACAGCAGGGGCGGCAGGCCCTGGCTCGCGAGGATGGAGTTGGCTTGCTCGGCCAGTTGCTGACCACCGGAGAGATCACCGCCGTAGCGCACGTAGACGTGGGCCATGAACCGGTGGGGGGCCCGCTGGGCCAGCCGCTGCAGATGCTCCAACCAGATCCCGGCCGCAGCGGAAGCGGGCGTGGCCGGGAGCGCGGCCAGCCTGGCGATGTCCTGGCACAGGGCCTGGCTGCGGGCAAGGTCTGCCCAGGGGAACCCCCCGGCTCCCAGGGCGGCAGAGAGCAGGGGGCCCTGGGCCTCGATCATTTCGTAGGCGGGGGCGAGGGCACGAATCAGGGCCGCCAGCTGCCGGGGGCTGGCCTGGCCCGCCAGCAGGGACCGGGAGAAGGTCATACCCTCGGCCTGGTGGTGGGCGGCACCGATGCGGGCATGGAGCCGGCGCACCCGGGGGCCGAAACCCTTGTGCGCGAGCACATCGACGGGCCTGGCATGGTCGGAGATGGCGGCAGGGATGGCGGTGGTCATGGGGAACGGCGCTGGAGGAAAACGGGCCCGGAGGGGCTCTGACTCAGACGCTATAACGTTACTATTGTTTCGTGCTTCTGTGGAAACAATTTCGTTGCAACCGCCGAATCCACCACCCGAATCCGCCCCACACACCCCACTGAGCCGCCAGCGCAAGGGAGGAGCTGCGGCTGCTCCGGAACCCTCGCCATCCCGACACCATGGCTTCAGGAGCGGGCGATGGGTGGGCCGGAATCGGCCCCGTCGCCGCTGAGCAGCACGAAGAGCACCACCACCGAGCGGGCCTCCACCCGGTAGTGGGAGGCGGTGACCGCAGGCGCGCTCCCCCAGTCGCTGATGTCGAGCGGGGAGGGCAGGGCGGTGTCGATCCACAGGCGCCAGGGGATGCCGCCCCCGTCGGCAGGCGGCAATTGGAACTCGAGACCCTCCCAGAAGGCGTTGGCGATGCAATGCAGCCGGAAACGGTTGTCGTAGCTCGTGATGCGCACGGCGAAGGAGCGGGACGACTCCCCCCAGTCCGGTTCGTGGAGAGCAACGCCGTGCCAGTCGATGTGGCTTTTGAGCAGCAGATCGTTGAGGCTCAGTTGCCGCTGACCGATCACGATGTCCCGCCGCATCCGGTGGGCAATCAGCTCCTTCACGAACCGGTGAAGGGAAGCGTGGCGTGCCGTCAGACTCCAGTCGAACCAGCTGATCTCATTGTCCTGGCCGTAGGGATTGTTGTTGCCCTGCTGGGAGCGTCCCACTTCATCCCCCATGGTGAGCATGGGGGTACCGATGGCCAAAATCAGCAGGGTGAAGAAGTTACGGATCTGTTTCTGGCGCAGGGCCAGAACCCGGGGATCGCTGCTGGGTCCTTCCTCCCCACAGTTCCAGCTGGCGTTGTCGTCGGCACCGTCGCGATTCTCCTCGCCATTGGCGTCGTTGCGCTTGGTGTTGTAGGCCACCAGATCGGCCAGGGTGAAGCCGTCATGGCAGGTGATGAAGTTCACGCTCTGCTCCGCCTCCCGCTCTTCGTGGCCATAGATGTCGGGGCTGCCAAGCATCCTCAGGGCCGCCATGGGCACCTGGCCGGGATCACCCCTGAGGAAGCGGCGGATGTCATCGCGGAAGCGGCCATTCCATTCCTGCCAGCTGTCACCGATGAAGCTGCCCACCTGGTAAAGGCCGGCCGCATCCCAGGCCTCCGCAATCAGCTTGGTACCGGCCAGGCGCGGATCGGTCTCGATGTCCCACAGCACCGGAGGGAGAGGCGTGGGCCGGCCATCCTCGTCGCGGGCCAGCACCGAGGCCAGATCAAAGCGGAACCCGTCCACATGCATGTGCTTCACCCAGTAGCGCAGGCTGTGGCGGATCAGCCGTCGCACGATCGGATGGTTGGCGTTGAGCGTGTTGCCGGTACCGCTGAAATTGGCATAGCGGCTCCGATCCGCCTCCAGGAGGTAGTAGGCCTCGTTGGCCAGACCTCGAAAACAGAAGCTGGGCCCACGGTGGTCGCCTTCGGCGGTGTGATTGAACACCACATCGAGGATCACCTCGATGCCCGCCCGGTGCAGGGCCTTGACCAGATCGCGGAATTCATCAAGGGGTCCAAGCGGATCGGAGCGGGAGCTGTAACCGGGGTGGGGTGCGAACAGGGAAATCGGCGAGTAACCCCAGTAGTTCGTCCTGCCGGGCGGGGCATCCAACGGATCGAACTGGAACACCGGCAGCAGCTCCACGGCCGTGATTCCGAGGTCGTGAAGGTAGGGAATCTTTTCAATCAGACCGGCATAGGTGCCGGCACGTTCCGGCGCCACGCCGGAACTGGGGTGACGCGTGAAGCCGCGTACATGGAGCTCGTACAACACGGTTTCCCGGCGGGGCCTGCGCAGGGGTTGGTCGTCTCCCCAGTCGTACAGGCTGGGATCGGCCACCACGCTCTTCATGGCCGTCGCCAGGTCTCCAGCACCGGAGCGTCCGGCGTGGCGTCGGTAGCCGGGGGGCGTGACCACCGCCAGGCCGTAGGGATCCAGGAGAAGGTTGTTCCCATCGAAGCGGAGACCGCGCTCGGGCTGCCAGGGGCCATGCACGCGATAGCCATAGATCTGGCCAGGGCCGAGCCCGGTGATGTGGCAATGCCAGTAGTGGTAGGTGCGCTGCCCCACCGGATCCAACGCGACGACAAGGCCAGGGACGGCGTCGTTCTCCCGATCGAAGAGCAGCAGTTCGACCCGGGTGGCGAATTTGGAATAAACGCAGAAGTTCACCCCGTCCGGCGTCACCGCGGCGCCGAGGTGGGCGCTGCTGCCATTAGAAACCTGTCCCACAGTCATCGTCAGATCCTCGCATCGGGCATCACCAAGGAGCGTGTCCCAGGCAGCTTGACGGAAGAGCTTGCATGAACTCCAGAAGGCAAAAGATGCTGCTGGCAGGCGGAAGCGTTGGACTTGGAGTTTACCAAGGTTTGTGTCGCAGTGGCTTCATGATTCATAGAGAGGAGCTGCAATGAATGCAAACGAACAGGGATGCACCATGACCCCCGCCGAGGCCTTCGCCGCCATTCCTCTGGCCGCCGTTTGCTGCGACAGCAACTTCGGCCGTGAGGAGGCACACATCCTCAAGGAACAGTTGATCCATCGCTCCCCTTACAAGAACATGACGCCGCTGGCCTTCGGCGAGCTCATTGATGGACTTCTGCACCTCTTCCGCCGTGATCACTGGCAGGAACTGATCCGCCAGGCCGTGCCGGCCCTCACTGCCGCACAGCAGGAGTTGGCCTACGGCCTGGCCGTTCAGCTGGTGTTCTGCGATCGGGTGGTGAAGCCGGAGGAGGCCACCTTCCTCACCACCCTGGGCAACGAGCTTTCCCTGCCACCGGGCCGGGCCGCCCAGATCAAGGAGGTACTGGCAATGCTGCAGCGCGATGTTCTGATCGGTGAACCTGGTGCCTGATCTCACCCCGGCCGTCGGCGGCTCCTCAGCCGCCCCGTTCTGCAACCTGCTGCTGCCCACCGGCGCCCAGGCGCGGGCACGCACCCTCCCCGGCCGCAAGGTGGTGATCGTGGGCTGCGGCGCCGTGGGCATGGCCTGCGCCGTGGCGATCCTGCACCGAGGCTGCCAGGAGGAACTGGTGCTGGTGGATGTGGCCCACGAACGGCTGGAGGGGGAGGTGATGGACCTCTGCCATGGCCTGCCTTTCCTGCCCCGCACCGACCTGAGGGCCGGGACCGTGGAGGAGGAGGGCCGGGATGCCGATCTGGTGGTGATCACCGCCGGTGTGGCCCAGCAGCCGGGCCAGTCGCGGCGGGAACTGATCGAAGGCAATGCCGCCCTGTTCCGCAGGCTCCTGCCGCCGATCGCCCTCCACTGCCCCCGGGCGGTGCTGCTGGTGGTGAGCAACCCGGTGGATGTGCTGACCCACATCGCCGGCCAGCTGAGCGGCTTCCCTGCCCACCGGGTGATCGGTTCGGGCACGGTGCTCGATTCTGCGCGCTTCCGCATGGCCATCAGTCGCCGTCTCGGGATCGATCCCCACGACGTCCAGGCCTGCGTGATCGGCGAACACGGCGATTCGGAGGTGCCGGTCTGGAGCCGGGTGATGGTGGCCGGATCGGGACTGATCGATGGCGGCTGGGAAGGCAGCCGCACCCTGGCGGATCCAGAGCTTCAGGAGTTGTTCCACGGCGAGGTGCGCCAGGCGGCCTACGAGATCATCCGGCTCAAGGGCAGCACCTCCTGGGCGATCGGGCTGGCCACCGCCGAGATTGTGGAGGCGGTGCTGCGCAGCAAGGACCAGATGCTCACGGTGAGCAGCCGCAGCCACGGCCACTACGGCCTGCCCGATGTCTGCCTCAGCCTGCCCACGATCGTCAACGACAGCGGCGCGGCCGCCCTGGTGCAGATGGCCCTCACCGAGCGGGAGATGGCACAACTGCTGAACAGCGCAGAAGTGCTGCGTGGGATGCTCGACGAGGCGGGGTTCTGAGGCGATGGGGATGGGACAGCCGGAAAGAATCACCCACAAAAAGGGGCCCTGCAAGGGCCCCCGATGATCTTCCGTGTGGGTGGGCTTCAGATCAGTGCATTAATCGCGTAGTCGATATAGTTGTTGGCGATGACGCCGGGGTCGCCCGAGATGCCGTGGTTGGCCTTGATGTAGTTCAGGGCTTCCACGTACCAGGAGGGGGAGAGCTCGAAGGCACGGTTGATTTCATCGAGACCGGCGATCAGGTACTCATCGAGGGGGCCGGTGCCGCCGGCGACCAGGGAGTAGGTGATGTGACGCAGGTAGTAACCGATGTCACGGGAGCACTTGGCCTTGCCGCGGGCGTCGGAGGCGTAGTTGTTGCCCTGCAACTGGGTGGTGTAGGGGAACTTGTTGTAGACAGCCTGGGCAGCACCGTTCACGAGGGAATCGGCATTAGCGGTCAGGGCACGGGCGGCTTCGAGGGCGTTCTTGGCGCGCTCGTAGCGACCGAAGGCGGCGTTCAGCTCGGTGTTGCTGAGGTACCGGCCCTGGGAATCGGCGGCAGCAACGGCTTCGGTGAGGGGAGTCTTCGACATGAAGGGAGGAATCGCAGAGGTGAATGGGTGAAACGCCAGCGGCCCCGGAGGGTCAGCTGACGGCGGCGGCGGCGCGGTCGAAGTAGGTGCCGATCTCAGAGGCCAGCGCGGAGCAGTCCCCCTGGGTGATGCCGTTGCGGTCGAGCACCAGATCGATCGCCGCGCCCTTGATCAGGCGAACGCCTTCGGCCACCGAAGCTCCAGGCACGCCCAGGGCCAGATAGGTCTCGCGCAGCCCGTTGAGGCAGCGGTCCTCGAGGACGGAAGCATCACCGAGATAGACCGCGTACGTGACATAGCGGAGGATGATGTCGAGGTCGCGCAGGCAGGCGGCGACGCGACGGTGGGTGTAGGCATTGCCGCCTGGCGCGATCAGGGCTGGCTGTTGGGCGAACAGCTCGCGGGCTGCGTTTGTGACGAGGCTGGAGGCGCTGGAGGTGATCCGATTCACGGCATCCAGACGCTTGAAACTGTCGGCGACGACGCCGGAGAGAGCATCCAGCTGGCCGGAATTGAGGAACTCGCCGCGGACATCTGCCTGGGCGATGAGCTTGGTGAAAGCGTCGTAGGTCATGACAGTGACTACTTCTCCCGATTTGGGGATGTGGTTGTTTGAAAAATGCGAGTACCACTCCGGCCGAAAGATCCGGCCACAAGGGTTCATCGCTTACAGACATTCTCGGCACCAAGGGACTGAACTTCCCCCATTGACTTCACAAAGAGTCATCGTAATCACGGTCATTGTAGTTTCAACCACAACGCTGAATGTGAGCTCCAGAGTCTGATCCGGAAAAGGAAGAACAATGCGGCCCGCTGTCGTAGTCCTGACCACTCCATCTTGAACCGACGCTTACAAGGTCTTGCCCAGATCTGCGGACAGGCCGAAGTGATGGGTACGGCAACCGAAGGCGTTCTCACGGCTGAATCAGAGGCTCACCGATCGTGGTCCAGGGGTCGTTGGTCGGGGCATCGCGCTTCCGTTCGGTCGGAAACACCCCCCGCTGGCCTCCACCGGGACGCAAGGTCAAGCAGCCAGTCGCCGCAACGCGGCCACCAAGGCCTCCACGTCGGTGTGGGTGTTGTAAAGGCCCAGCGTCGCCCGCACGGTGCTCTCCACCCCGAAGCGGCGCAGGATCGGCTGGGCGCAATGGTGCCCCGCGCGCACAGCGATACCCTCCTGATTGAGGGCCGAACCCACCGCCTCGGGAGCCTGCCCATCGAGCAGAAACGAGAGCACACCAGCCTTGTGATCCGCGCGGCCAAACAGTCGCAAGCCGGGAATGCCAAGCAGCAGAGGAGTGGCATAGGCCAGAAGATCCTGCTCAGCGCGCTCGATCGCAGCCATGCCGATCCTTTCCACATACTCCAGGGCCGTGGCCAGAGCCACGGCGTCAGCGATGTTGCCGGTACCGGCCTCGAAGCGATGGGGGGCATCCTGGTATTGGGTGCGCTCGAACGTCACGTCGCGGATCATGTTGCCGCCCCCCTGCCAGGGAGGCATCGACTGCAGCAGCTCCCGCTTGCCGTAGAGCACGCCGATGCCGGTGGGTCCGTAGATCTTGTGACCCGAAAACACATAGAAATCCACGCCCAGGGCCTGCACATCCACCGGCGTGTGGGCGATGCCCTGGGCCCCATCCAGCAGGACCCTGGCACCATGCCGATGGGCGATCGCGATCATCTCCTCAACGGGCGGAAACGTTCCGAGGGCATTGGAGACCTGGGTGAAGGCCGACAGCTTCGTGCGGGAGTTGAACAGACGCTCGTACTCCTCCAGCATCACCTGGCCGGTGTCATCCACCGGGGCGATCCGCAGCCGGACCTCCTTCTCATGGGCCAATTGCTGCCAGGGCACGATGTTGGCATGGTGCTCCAGGTGCGTGAGCACGATCTCATCGCCCGCCTCAATGTGACGTCGACCCCAAGATTGCGCCACCAGATTGATGCCTTCGGTGGTGCCACGCACGAAAACGATCTCCTCGCTGCTGGCGGCATGCAGAAATCGGGCACAGGTCGAGCGGGCCTGCTCATAGGCCTCGGTGGCGCGAGCCGCCAGTTCATGGGCCGCCCGGTGGATGTTGGAGTTTTCGCTGCGGTAGAAACGCTCCAGCCGTTCGATCACCGCCCGTGGCTTCTGGGTGGTGGCGCCGTTGTCGAGCCACACCAGTTGCCGCCCGTGGATGCGCTCCTGCAGGATCGGAAAGTCGCGCCGGAGGTAGGCCGGATCGAGGGGTTGCGCTGCTTGAGAAGCCTGTGGCGCCAGCCCCAGCGGCGAGAGCCCACGGGGTTCCGGGGCAATGGCATCGGGTTGGGACAGCGCTGACTGGAAGAGGTCTGAAGGGGGATTGACCCGGTCTGCCATGAAGTAGAGCCGATCCATCGCCACGGGGAACTGACTGTTCACCCCCTGCAACGAAGGCAAGGAATGGGGAATTTCGATGGCGACGGGCGTCAGTGTCCGAGGATCCACCCGTTCAGGCGCAGCCTGGGGAGAGAGCTGGGTGGCGGAGACGTCATCGCGGAGGTGCCGATCCACATGGAGTTCGGATCCTTGCGAGCTGGCCTGAGACAGTGCTTGGTCGGGTGAATGAACGTCCGATGCTGCAAGTGACTGGGCGTGGATCAGGCTCGCCAGACGGCCCAGCTCCTCCTCACTGGGAAAACCGGTCGGGATCGCATTCTCGGTGCTGGCCCCATAGTGATCAGCGGAATTCATGCTTGTAGTCATGGAATTTGTCTACTTCAACATTCTCGAGCACAGCAATGGCGTCTTCGGTGAGAACGGCCAGAGAGCAGTAGAGAGAGATCAGATAGGAGGCGATCGCCTTGCGTCCAATACCCATGAACTTCACCGAGAGTCCCATGCCCTGCTCACCCGGGAGACCAGGCTGGTAAAGACCCACCACCCCCTGGCGAGCCTCGCCCGTACGCAACAACAGAATGCTGCTTCGGCCAGCTTCAATCTTCAGCTTGTCGCTGGGAATGATCGGCAGGCCCCTCCAGGTGATGAAGGGCGAGCCATAGAGAGTGACTGTGGCAGGAGGCACGCCTCTGCGGGTGCATTCCCGACCGAAGGCGGCGATCGTGCGAGGGTGAGCCAGGAAGAAAGCCGGCTGCTTCCACACCTTGGTGATCAGTTGATCGAGATCATCAGGGGTGGGAACCCCGGAGAGAGGCTGGAGGCGCTGGGAGGAGATGACATTATTGAGAAGACCATATTCCTTGTTATTGATCAGCTCGCTTTCCTGGCGCTCCTTGATCGTTTCGATCGCCAGCCTCAGCTGTTGCTGGATCTGATCATGGGGATTGCTGTAGAGATCGGAGATTCGAGTGTGAATATCGACTGTTGTCGTGACGGCACTGAGAAAGTACTCACGGGGATCTTCCTCATAATCAACAAAGGTTTCCGGAAGGTCAATTTCGTCGCGTTGTGAACAGGCCGTGAGCACCCGTGACTCGTCCTTGACCTTGTTGACTCTGTAGATACCGGCCTCAACGCCCACCCAGGAGAGCATCGGCACCAGCCAACGGGGCGAGATCCCCAGCAGTTGGGGGACCGTCTTGGTGGCATTCGCTAGCTGGCGTGCCGCCGCGTCGCCTAAGGCCAGGTGGGATGACTTGTTGGTTGCCATGGAGATTCGAACTAGGAGTGAACAGGACTGAACTCAGATGACTCGATCGGACTAGCCTCAAACCCTCACAAATGGGGTGGTTATATTGCTGCCAAATAAATGCAGAGAATGAAAATCTTCAGATGCCTCCGCCTTCTCCAAACGTTTCCGAGAGGGCCTTGGCCTGGGTGATGGTCGTGCCCGGTGGGATGCTGCTCGTTAACCAGACATTGCCACCAATCGTGGATCCCCTGCCGATCGTCACCCTTCCCAGAATCGTAGCTCCGGAATAGATAACGACATCGTCTTCAACAATCGGATGCCGAGCCTCACCCTTCACCAGATGGCCATGCTCATCAACGGGAAAATGCTTGGCACCGAGGGTGACGGCCTGATACAGACGCACATTTCGCCCGATGATGGACGTTCCTCCGATCACCACGCCCGAGCCATGGTCGATGAAGAAGCTGTCGCCGATGAGAGCGCCGGGATGAATATCCACGCCGGTGGCAGAATGGGATAACTCGGCAATGATGCGAGCCACCACAGGTGCCCCAAGGGTGTGAAGAGCATGGGCGAAACGATGATCGGTGATCGCCTTCATGCCTGGGTAGCAGACAAGCACCTCCTCGATACTGCTGGCGGCAGGGTCACCGCGAAACGCCGCATGAAGGTCGGAGTCGAGCTGGGAGCGAATGCGTGGAAGTTGCTTGGCAAAAGCAACCACAATGGTCGTGGCCTGCTGATCAAGAGTTGGGTCCTGCATGCCGCCATTGGACCGGGATCGACGGGCCTCGAATTCAATTCGAACCTGATGACGCAGCTCCCGAAGGCTGGTGTCGAGAGTATGGCCGACGAAGTGGTCGGTGGCCGTCGATGAGCTTGGGCCACCCATCAGATCGGGCTCAGGCAACCCCAGGCGATGAGGATAGAGGGAGGCTCTCAGTCCGACAAGGACCCGCTTCAGGGCATGGGTTGAAGGCAAGGGAGCTAGGGTGTTCGGATGTTGCCAGAGAAGCGGAGACTGCTCCCGGATGTCACGGAGGGAGTCGACAATTCCTGCCAGATTCAAGCCCTGATCTCCCATGCCATCATCCTCATCGAGAAGGGATAGGGACCGGAAGTGGCGCGCGGAGGTGATCACGTCAGCATCCAGTGGCAACAAGACGCACCAGCGCTTCCGGCCAGTCTCGAAGTCCCGCCTGCAACGAGGCCACGGCCGTGTAACCGAGCGCCTGCAGTTCAAGAGCTGCAATGGCACTTCGATTTCCACCGGTGCAGACCACCACGACCGGATGCGATGGATCCTTGAGGATCAAAGAAGCCTGCTGGGAGAGGATTGAAGCCTTCACGTTTCTGGCACCTGGAATGTGACCTGCCTCAAACTCCTCAGCTTCGCGGACATCAATCAAAGTAGCTCCATCGGCCAGCAGTTCCTTCAAACCAATGGGATCGACCTCCCGGATCTGCAAACGTGCGGTCTCCGCTCTCTGAAGGAAATCCGAGCCATGCAGAAGAGACATGTGGCAGCTGCGTGATCACATGATCATCCCTTGATTGGCGTGCCTTACAACGTAGTTTCAACCACATCGATGGGTACCTTCGATTTCAATCAAGGCGCCAGGCCATGCTCATTGAAGAGGCCTTCGAAGAGCGCCGTGCTCAGGTAGCGCTCACCGGAATCCGGCAACACCACCACGATCGTTCGGCCGGCAAACTCCTCCTCATGGGCCAGCCTCACGGCCGCTGCCGCGGCGGCACCGCTGGAGATGCCCGACAGAATCCCCTCCTCGCGGGTAAGGCGCCGCGCGAAGGCCACCGCCTCAGCACTGCTGATCTGCTCAACCCGATCGACCAGATCGAGATGCAGATTGGCCGGTACGAACCCAGCGCCGATGCCCTGGATCTTGTGGGGTCCGGGCTGGAGTGGCTGACCCGCCAGGGTCTGGCTGATCACCGGACTCTCCACGGGCTCCACCGCCACCGACACCAGGGGCTCGCCGAGCGTTCGCTTGATGTACTGGCTGACGCCGGTGATCGTGCCGCCGGTGCCAACCCCTGCCACCAGCGCCGCCACACGACCGCCGGTGGAGGACCAGATCTCCGGACCCGTGGTGTCATGGTGAATGCGCGGGTTGGCGGCATTGGCGAACTGCTGCAGCAGCACGTAGCGATGGGGATCGGAGGCGGCGATATCCTGGGCCCTGGCAATCGCGCCGGCCATGCCCTTGGCGCCCTCGGTGAGCACCAGCTTGGCCCCGTAGGCGACGAGCAGCTTGCGCCGCTCCAGGCTCATGGTTTCCGGCA
Organism: uncultured cyanobacterium; assembly: GCA_903917565.1. Taxonomy (GTDB): domain Bacteria; phylum Cyanobacteriota; class Cyanobacteriia; order PCC-6307; family Cyanobiaceae; genus Cyanobium. The sequence continues at coordinate 62,902 of CAIXBB010000018.1, forward strand.
TCGTGAGAGTGATCGGGATCCCCCGCGCCGCGGCCACGAAAGCCAGGGCAATGCCGGTGTTCCCACTGGTGGGTTCGATGATCTCCTTGCCGGGCCCCAGCAGTCCGTCCTTTTCCGCCTGCCACACCATGGCGGCTCCGATCCGGCACTTCACCGAATAGGCGGGATTGCGTCCCTCAATCTTGGCGTAGACGATCCCCCTGGCCTCACCGACGACGCGATTGAGGCGAACCAGCGGCGTGTGGCCGATCGAGAGGCTGTTGTCCTCATAGGCGGGAAGGGCTGCCGTTGCTGTGGCAGCAAAGCCGGTGGAGGTCATGGCAGGGCAACCAAAATCCAGACCTAGCCGTGGACCTCTCAACACTGTCGTGGTTGCGATTACATCCCTGAGGCACCTATCCCGCCCATGGGGGCTGGCACCAGGCTTCTGCAGCGCCACCTGAAGCGCCACCTCCACCGCCTTGCCCACCAATCGCCCACCAGCGCACCGGGTTCGATGCCGATCGCCGCGAGATCGGCGCGGACGGCCTGGAGCATGGCCAGCAGGATCGGAACGGCGCGCCCACAGCAGGCCGCAAGGGCGTTGATGCGCTTGTAGGCGTCGCAGTAGGCGGGGCTCAGATGGGGCTGGGGCATGGGATGAGTGTGCAAGGGAACGGAACAGTCATCGCTTTCGGGCTCAAGCCGCTTCCACCCGCACCATCGGCTGGAAGAACTGACGCCACAGCAGCCCGCCGAAGCGCAGCTTCAGGCCGAGCTGGCGCAGGGGAGAGGCCCCGGCCTCGCGGGCGGCGCGCAGCTCCTGGAAGCAGGCCACGAGACGATCACGCAGGGCGATGAACTGCCCGTTCTCCAGATCGAAGACCCAGGGGAAGGCACGGCGGGCCGTGCGGTTGGTCTGGCGCATCACCTCCGCATCGAAACGCTCCGGATCCATGCCCAGGATCCGGTAGAAGTCACCGCGCTCACACACCGTGAGGCTGTGGGTGAGAAACACTGACCAGAGAAAGAAGCGACTCAGCAACTTGCCGCGAAAACCCTGCCGCAGGGCAGGCCAGCAGCGGATCAGCATGTTGAAGATGTCGCCATGGCGGTTCTCGTCCTGGCACCAGGGCTCGAAGAAATCGAACAGGGGCGCGACGTTGCTGTCGGGGTGGGCCTTGAGATGGCGGTCGATCAGGATGTAGCGCCAGTAGCCGATCTTTTCCGACAGGAAGACGCTGTAGAGCACCCAGCTCAGGGGGAACCAGGTGATCGGTCGCTTGGTGCTCAGGCTGGGCAGATCAATCTCAATGCCTTCGGCCACCAGCGCCCGGTTGAGGAAGCCGGCATGGCGGGCCTCATCCCGGGCCATCAGCTGGAACAGCCGGCCGAGCTCGGGCCGTTTGGCCTGCATCAGCCGGCGGGAGAGCTCCTTGAACAGCAGGAATCCGGAGAACTCCGACACGCAGGAGCGCACCAGGTAGCTCTCGTAGGCCTGCTTCTCCTCGGGGCCCAGATCCCGGAGCCGATCCAGCGGGGCCTTGCGGTCGAAATGCTCCCGGTTGTAGTCCGCCTCCATCTCGGCGAGCATCGCGTCGAAGGCCGGCCGTTGCTGCTCCAGATCCGTGCGGGCCGCCTTGGCGATCTGCGTCGTGTAGAAGCGCGGTGTCAGCAGGTCCTCGCGCAGGTGCGGGGCGGCCGGCGCGGCAACGGACGGGGCCGCGGCAGCGGAGGAGAGGGTGGCTGTCATCAGGGTGGCGACGTGCTTCACGTCATAACGACAACGTGATACTACGTGGTCCAGTTGATGCAGAAGATTGTATTCATGGTTCTGCATGACTGGGCTGAGACGACAGCGTGGTATGATCCTCTTTCAACCCGGGCCCTGTTTCGGTAGATGGAATCCCTTGCCGACTATTTCAAGGTGTTCTCCGAACCCAACCGCCTCACCGTCCTCGAGACGCTCCGTTCGGGCCCGCTGAACGTCACCGCCGTCGTCGAGAAGACCGGCCTCAGCCAGGCGTTGGTGTCCAAGCATCTCAAGCTGCTCACGATCGCCGGCGTGGTGCGCCGCCGTCCCGAAGGCAGCCTGGTGTTCTATGAAGTCATCGACAAGGGCGTCTTCCAGCTCCTGCTTCAGGCCAGAAAGCTGATGCTCGCCTCCCGCCGCCAGCAACTCGATGCCCTTGCGGCCATCCTCTGACCTCCCCGCCGACCTCGACGCCCTCAAACGTGCCCTGGCCGAGGGGCGCCGCCACTTCGCCGGCCTGCGGCTGGGGGATCTCGATGGGGTGGCCCTCGATCTGGGCGACTGCGACCTGAGCGGGGGCTGCTTCAAGGAAGGACGTTTCGGCCATGCCCGGCTGGCGGGAGCCAACGTGGAGGGCGCCTGCTTCCAGCAGGCCCTGCTATGGGGGGCCGACCTCTCGGCTGTGGCGGCCAGGGGCTCCTTCTGGCACGACGCCGACCTGTCGGCGGCCCGGCTGCAGGGGGCCGATTTCGGCGGCGCCCTGATGCACCGCTGCTGCCTGCGCGGCGTGCTGGGGGCCCACAGCCGCTGGCGGTCCACCCGGCTGGTGGAGGCCGACTTCCGGGGAGGTCTCGACCAGCGCACCGACCTGGGCGGGGCCGATTTCCAGGGGGCCGATCTCAGCTTCGCCCTGCTGCAGGGGGCCCTGCTGCAGGGCAGTGACCTTCGCGGCGCCTGTCTCTACGGCGCCAACATGGAAGGGGCCGATCTGCGCGACGCCGACCTGAGCGGCTGCGACCTGCGGGACACCGATCTCCGGGACGCCATGCTGGATGGCACCGTGCTCCACGACGCCCTGCTGCCATGACCGACTGCTTCGATCTGATCGTCCTGGGGGCGGGCTCCGGTGGCCTGGCCGCCGCCAAACGGGCGGCCTCCTACGGGGCCTCCGTGGCGATCGTGGAGGGCGACCGGGTGGGGGGCACCTGCGTGATCCGCGGCTGCGTGCCCAAGAAGCTGTTGGTGTACGGCTCGGCCTACCGGCACCTGCTGGCCGATGCGGCCAGCTACGGCTGGCACCTGGATGGCTTCCGGCCCGACGCCTCCGTGCTGCTCGCCAACGTGCGCCGCGAGGTGGACCGGCTCAACCTGCTCCACATCGGCCTGCTGGAGAAGGCCGGCGTCGAGCTGGTGCGGGGCTGGGGACGGTTCGCCGATCCCCACCACATCGATGTCGTCCAGGGATCCGCATCGAGCCGACGGCTGAAGGGGGAACGGATCCTGATCGCCGCCGGCGGCCGCCCGCACCGGCCCCGGTTCCCCGGGGCCGAACTGGGCTGGGTGAGCGACGACATGTTCCTGCAGGAGAGCCTCCCGGAGCGGGTGGTGGTAGTGGGGGCGGGCTTCATCGCCTGCGAGTTCGCCTGCATCCTGCATGGCCTGGGCGTGGCGGTGACCCTGCTGGTGCGGGGCGATCACCTGCTGCGGGGCTTCGATCGGGAGGCCTCCACTGCGGTGCAGGAGGCCATGGAGGCCGAAGGCATCGAGATCCGCTTCGCCCACAGCCCCGCCGCCATCACAGGCGTGCCCGGAGTCCTGGAGCTCGTCACCCAGAGCGGCGAGGTGCTCCCCTGCGGCGGGGTGCTGCTGGCCACCGGCCGTCGGCCTTTCCTTGAAGGGCTGCAGCTGGAGTGCGCCGGGGTGGCGGTGGAAGGACACCGCATCCCGGTGGATGGCGACCAGACCACCAACGTGCCCCACATCCATGCCGTGGGCGACGTGACGGATCGGGTCAACCTGACGCCGGTGGCGGTGGATGAAGGCCGCGCCTTCGCCGACACGGTGTACGGGAACAAACCGCGCCAGGTGAACCACGACCTGGTGGCCAGTGCCGTGTTCAGCCAGCCGGAACTGGCCGGGGTGGGACTGAGCGAGGAAGCGGCCATCGCGCGCTTCGGCCCAGGCGCCATCCGGGTGCACAGGGCACGGTTCCGGCCCATGGCCCAGGCCCTGCCGGCCCGTGGCCCCCGGGTGCTGCTGAAACTGATCGTGGAGACCGCCACCGACCGGGTGGTGGGCTGCCACATGGTGGGCGAGCACAGCGCCGAGATCATTCAGATGGCGGCGATCGCCATCGGCATGGGGGCCACCAAGGCCGACTTTGACCGCACCATGGCGCTGCACCCCTCCGTGGCTGAGGAGTTCGTCACCATGCCCGGCTGATCAGACCCAAGCCGATCAGAGATCCTCTTCCACACCGGGCTTGATGGTGCAGTCGGAGAGCGGGTAGCTGACGCAGAGAAGGGCGAAGCCTTCGCCGATCTGCTCATCGTCGAGGAAGCTCTGGTCGGACTGGTCGACGCTGCCGGAGAGGATCTTGCCGGCACAGGTGCTGCAGGCCCCGGCGCGGCAGGAATAGGGCAGATCGATGCCCTGCTCCTCCGCCGCATCGAGGATGTAGGTGTCATCCGGACAGGTGAAGGTCTTGCCTCCTTCGAGGCTGATCGTGAAGCTGGCCATGGCGCCGCCGCAGACATCGCAGGGAATCCTTGGGGAGCCCGGGCCTGGGGTATGTATCGGGGCGTACAGCGTGCGCGACCGTGCACACACGCACCTCAGGCGGCAGGGCCTGGGGGCGGGTCGGTGGGAAAGCCCCAGGCCCGCCGCAGGGCGGGGTCGGAGAGTTCCCAGGCATGTTCACTGGCCACGACGGCAGCCCGCACACCATCTCCCTCCAACCCCCGCTCCCGACGGCAATGCTCCAGCAACCGGCGGAAACGCAGGCTCTCCTGCAGGAGCGCTTCGACCCGTTCACCGCCACCGACACTGGCCAGCATGGTGGGCTGGCTCCCACAGAGTTCGAGGGTTTCGATGTGCTGCTCCAGCCAGGCGGCCTCGTACTGGAGCATGGCGTCACTGCATCCCTCAAGCCGTGAGCCGTAGAGCGCCAGATGCTCCTCGAGCCGTCCCTTGGCCTCACCTCGCTCGCCGGTGGGCATCGGGATGGAGCGGTCGTGGAGCCGCTGCATGATCTGGCGCAGGTAACTCATCGGCGGTGGCCTCGAAAGGGGTCAAACGGCAGCCAGGCCCCGTTCGTTGAACACGCCTTCGAACAGAACCGAACTCAGGTAGCGCTCGCCGGAGTCGGGCAGCACCACCACGATCGTGCGACCCGCAAAGGCCTCCTCCCTGGCCAGCCGCAGGGCGGCCACCGTGGCGGCGCCGCAGGAGATGCCGGCCAGGATGCCCTCCTCCTTCATCAGGCGGCGGGCCATGCTTACCGCTTCCTCGTCGCTGACCGCCTCCACCCGATCGACCAGGCTGAGGTCGAGGTTGGCGGGCACGAAACCCGCGCCGATGCCCTGGATCTTATGGGGGCCGGGCCGGAGCTCCTCGCCGGCGATGGTCTGGCGGATGACGGGGCTGTTGAGCGGCTCCACCGCCACGGACACCAGGGGCTTGCCCAGGGTGGTCTTGATGTAACGGCTGACGCCGGTGATGGTGCCGCCCGTACCCACCCCCGCCACCAGCACATCCACCATGGCGTCGGTGTCCTTCCAGATCTCCGGGCCCGTGGTGTCGTGGTGGATGCGGGGATTGGCCGGGTTCATGAACTGTTGCAGCATCACCCAGCGGTCCGGTTCGGACTCCGCCAGCTCCCGGGCCGCGCCGATCGCTCCGCCCATGCCGAGCCGCCCCTCGGTGAGGACCAGATGGGCGCCATAGGCAGTGAGCAGCTTGCGGCGCTCCAGGCTCATGGTCTCAGGCATCGTGAGCGTGAGCGGGATGCCCCGGGAGGCGGCCACGAACGCCAGGGCGATGCCGGTGTTGCCACTGGTGGGTTCGATCAGCTCCTTGCCGGGCCCCAGCAGACCGTCCTTTTCCGCCTGCCAGATCATCGCTGCGCCGATGCGGCACTTCACCGAATAGGCCGGATTGCGTCCCTCAATCTTGGCGAGTACCCGCGCCCCGCAACCCTCCGTGACGCGATGCAACTCCACCAGCGGGGTCTGCCCGATGCTGAGGCTGTTATCGGCATGGATGGGGCTCATGGTGCTCCCTGAAGATCCGGACCAAGGGCACCTTAGACAGCGTTCGATCGCAGGGGACTGTCAAGCAGCTGCCGCACGCCGTATGGGCGACGCCGCCGCATATTATCGTTCCCTGCCATGCAACATCGTCAGGGGTGAAGACAACGATCCCCGGGATCAATGGACCCGTCGCACTCCTGCTACTGCTCCTCTCCATCGCCGTGGTGACCGTGGCGCTCGACCGGGGCCGCTACTGGTGGAACTGGTGGCGCACCCGGACCTCCCGCAGACAGCAGTGGGAGCGGTTGCTGTCGGAACAGGGGGGGCCTGCCGCCGGGCGGATGCTGGAGGACTGGGACCTGGAGATGCGCTTCGGTGAACCCCTGCTGCAGGCGGCCGTCGTTCTGGCTCCGCTGCTGGGACTGGTGGGCACCGTGCTCGCTCTGATGCAGGTGCTCTCCAGCCTCGGCCCCCAGCTGCTGCTGCCGGCAGGCGCCAACCTGGCCGGTTTCGGCCAGGTGCTGCTGAGCACGGCCCTCGGTCTGATCATCAGCCTGATCGCCAGCACCAGCCTGGTGGCGAACCAGTGGCTGCGGCGCAGCCAGTGCCTGCGGCTGCAGCGCCTCGGGCGTGCCTGGGCCCCCCTGGTATGAGCTACGCCCTGGCCTTTCTTGTGGGGGTCACCCTGCTGCTGTGCGGATCGGTCGCAGCCCTGGCCGACCTGGCCCGCGACCGCCAGCCGCGGCTGAGCCCCCAGGGCGGGATGGCCCTCACGGGGGCCCTGTGGATCGTTCACGCGCCGGAGGATCGCTGGTTCGTCAACGGGGAACCAGTGTCCCGCCACCGACTGCCTGGCCTGCTGGCCTCCCAGCCGGCCAGCACCGAGATCCGCTTCCTGCCGGCCGCCACCTTGCCCCTGGAACAGGTGAGCCGCTCCCTGGCCCACCTGCGTTCGATCAGCCCCCGGCCTGTGGGGCTGGCCCTGCCTGGCAAGGAGCCATGAACGCTGACGCCGATCCCACCCAGAACTGGGGGCCACTGCTCGAGGCCCTGGCCCTCGGGGCGATGGCGACGGGACTGGCGCTGCTGACCCTGGCCTTGATTCTGGTTCCCCAGCGGCTGGCCCAGCGGCCGGCGAGCACGGGGATCGTCAGCCTGCACCTGGCCGCCGATGGGCAGCTGCGGCTGTGGAACCAACCGATCCCCACCGCGCAGCTGATCGGCGTGCTCCAGAGGCTCGAAGCGGGCAAGGCCCGCCCGACCGTGCGGCTGGTCCCCGATCGCGACGTGCCCTGGGGGGCGGTGCAGCAGCTGATGGGGCGGCTGGGCCGCACGGACCTGCCCCTGGAACTGCAGCTGCCATGAAAGCCAGCCTCTCCCGCCAGCTTCCGTTCCGCCTGGGCCGCCTGACCTTTCCCGGTTGGCGCCGTCTCCAGCTGCCCCTGCTGGTGGCCCTGGCCCTGAACGGGCTGCTGCTGCTGCCGGCCCTGCGGCCCTCCCAGCGTCCGGAACCCCGCAGAGCGGCAACACCAGCGGACGACACCCCCGAGCTGCTGCGCTTCAGCCGCCGGCAGGCCCGGGAATCGGCCCTGCCACTGCTGGCCCTCCCCTCCCTGAGCTCGCTGCCGCCGCCGCCACCAACGGATCTGCCGGCAGAACCCCGTGCCGGGGCGGCCAGCGGCCGGGGTGGCAACGGCACCAGCGCGGCCGGCGCCCAGGCAAGGGCGGCCGCCGCGGATGCCGAGCGGGGGCCAGCCCAGGAGCGCCCCGCCAGGGCCGGCGCTGAGCTCGCGGCGGCCACCAAACTGCTGGCCCTGGCCCTGCAGGCCAGGCCCCTCGAGGCCTCCGAGGCCACGTCCCTCGCGGGCCTGTGGGAGCAGGCGACGCCGACGCGGGAGTCTCCCGACGGGATGGTCGTTCCGGCGGAGGGCATGGAGTGGCGGCGGTTGCCCCTGGCCAAGGTGCGCGCTGCCGGGCTGCCCTTCAGCGATCCCCTCGCCGTGCTCACCGGCGGTAAGGTGCTGCTGCTTTGGCCGGAGGGGACAGCGTTCTGGATGCTGGGCGCCGCGGGCGAGAGCAAAACCGCTGGGGCCAACCCCTGAGGGGCGACAGGGATCAGCGTCCGGGAACGTCCAGGGTCGCCAGGGCCTGGAACAGTCGCCGCAGGGCCTCCTCCAGATCGGAGGCCTCGAGCCTGCCGTAGCTGAGGCGCAGCAGGCCCTGGCCGCCGGATGGCGGCAGGCCGAAGCTGTCTCCCGGCAGGGCGGCCACCCCGTGCCCCAGCACCAGGTGCCGCAGCAACGACGGTCCATCGAGGGCACAGGGGAACCGCAGCAGGCCATAGAAGGCCCCGTCCGGGGGGCCCGGCAGCTCCACCGCCAGGCCGCCGGCGCGGGCCGCCACGGTCGCAGCGAGCATCTGCCTCCGCCGCTGCCCGAGGGCCGCGACGTGGGGCCGGCACCAGGTGGGGCCTGCCTCCAGGGCCGCCAGCGCCGCCCTCTGGCTCACCTGGGGCGGGCAGATCAGCACCGTGTCCTGGACCTTGGCCAGAGCCCCCATCAGCTGGCGGGGAACCGCCGCGTAGCCCACCCGCCAGCCGGCCATGCCGTAGGCCTTGGAGAGGGAGAACAGGGACACCGTGTGGCCGCCGCTGCCCGGCAGCTGCCCGGGACTCCGATGGGGCACCGTGCCATGGACGAAATCGGCATAGGCCTCGTCACTCACATGCACCAGCCCATGGCGGTGGCACAGGCCGTTGATCGCCGCCAGCACCGCCGGCGGCGTCACCAGGCCGCTGGGGTTGTTGGGGGAGATCGTCACGACGGCGCGGCTGCGGGGGGTGATCGCCGCCGCCAGCCGGTCGGGATCGGGCACCAGCCCCGCCGCCACCGGCACAGGCACGCCGCCGGCCAGGCGAATCGCCATGGCGTGGTTGAAATAGAACGGCAGCGGCAGCAGCACCTCGTCGCCGGGGTCGCAGAGCACCTGGGCGATGGCGTTGAAGGCCATGTTGCTGCCGGCGGTCACCAGCAGGTCGCTGCCCTCCAGATCCAGGCCGCGCACCTCCGTGAGCTCCCGCCGGACGGCCTCCAGCAAGGCCGCCTCCCCCAGCACCGGCCCGTAGTGATCGAGCCGCGGATCCGGCTCCGCCAGGGCCAGGGCCACGGCCTGGCGCACCCCCGGCGGTGGCGCCCAGGCCACCAAGCCCTGGGCCAGGGAGAGGGCGTCGGGGCGCTGGAGCAGGAGGGCACCCACCCGGGCGATCACGGGATCGGCCACCGCCGCCATCCGCCCCGCCGCCCTGGGCAAAGCCTGCCCCATCTCAGGCCATCGCCCGCAGCAGCAGTTCCATCACCGCCCCACCGTCGGGGTGGTTGGAGGCCTGGATGCGGCCGCCGTGGGTGACCGCGATCTGCTGGACGATCGCCAGGCCCAGTCCGCTGCCGCCCCGGTCGCTGCGCACCCTGGAGGGATCCCCCCGGTAGAAGCGCTCGAACATGTGCTCCAGGTCGTCCTCGCTCAGGCCGGGGCCTTCGTCGCGGATGGTCAGCAGGCACCACCCCGCCGTCACTTCGATCGCCACCTGCACCGTGCCACCGTCGGGGCTATAGCGCAGGGCATTGTCCAGCAGGTTGAGCACGGCCCTGTGCAGCCGCGAGCCATCGCCCATCACGGTCAGGGGGGCCTCCGCCGCCAGCTGCAGGCGGATCGAACGCCGCTCGGCCAGGGGGCGCAGACCCAGCCACACCTGTTGCACCAGCTGGGGCAGATCGACGCGGCTGCGCAGGCGCACCCCCTCGGGCAGGGTGTTCTCCAGCCGGGAGAGTTCCATCAGATCGCCGACGAGCCGCTGCAGCCGCAGCAGCTCCCGCTGCAGCCGTTCCACCAGCACCGCATTGGCGTCGTTGACGTGGGCGGCGAGGCTGTCGCCCACCAGCAGCAGGGCCGTGAGGGGCGTCTTGAGTTCATGGGCCACATCGCTCACCCAGCGCTCCTGCTGCTCCAGCTGGGCTTCGAGCGAACGACGGTTCTGGAGCATCACCGCCACCCAGCCGCCTTCGCCGGGGAGGACGAACACAGCCAGTTGCTGGTCGCCGGGTTCCCAGTCCAGCCGCTGGGGTCGCTCCCGCCGGCGGGCGTTGCGGATGCCTTCGAGCAGTTCCGGAGACGGGCAGACCTTCTCGAGCGGTTCCTGGCGGCGCAGACCTGCCCCGGCAACGTCCAGCAGCCGTTCGGCCCGCAGATTGATCAGCTGGAGGCGGTCAGCAGCGTCGAGGATCAACCAGCCCTCGGGGGCCTCGGCGATCCAGCCCAGCACTTGCCGGAGCGAAAGCCTCGACAGGCTCTGACCGGGACGACTGCGGCGGCGTGCCAGTAACCAGCCCAGGGCCAGCCCCAGCAGCCCAGTCAGCAGCAGCCCCATTCAGCCGAAGCGGTAGCCGAAGCCCCGAACGGTGATCAGGTGCTCGGGGGCCGAGGGATTGGCCTCCAGCTTTTCCCGCAGCCAGCGGATGTGGACGTCGACGGTCTTGCTGTCGCCGTAATAGTCGTAGCCCCAGACCCGCTCCAGCAGCTTGTCGCGGCTCCAGACGCGGCGGGGGTTCTGCATGAAAAGCTCCAGCAGCCGGTACTCCTTGGGCGAGAGATTGACCTCAAGGCCATCGCGGGTGACCCGGCATTCCTCGGGGTACAGGCTGAGGTTGGCGTGCTGGAACACCTTGGCAGCGACCTCCAGCGAGCGGCTGCGGCGCAGCAGGGCCCGGCAGCGGGCCACCAGTTCCCGCATGCCGAAGGGCTTGACCAGGTAGTCATCGGCGCCCACCTCGAGGCCCAGCACCCGGTCGGTCTCTCCGTCGCGGGCGCTGACCACCAGGATGGGGGTCTGGTTACCGGCGGAGCGCAGCTGCCGGCAGAGATCCAGCCCCCCCAGGCCTGGCAGCATCAGATCAAGCACCACCAGGGAAAACTCCTCACCCGGGGGGCACTCCTGCAGGGTTCTCAGGGCCTCCCTGCCGTTGCCGCAAGCCGTGACGGAAAATCCCTCCAGCACGAGGACGTCGCGGATCGTTTCGCGGATCGTGTCGTCGTCCTCGACAACCAGGAGGGGGGGATGCATCCCGCCATTATCGGCGTCTGCGGGGGGCAGATCCCAGAACTGGCTCAACGGCGTGGGAGATAGCTGACCACCAGACGCCGCTGGCTGTCCAGCTGCAACCAGCCTTCATCTCGCAGGGTGCCGATCACGCGGGTGACGGTGACGCGGGTGGTGGCCAGGGCACTGGCCACCTCCTGGTGGGTGAGGCGCAGGTTGAGGCGCAGGCCCGATTCGCAGGGCTGGCCGTACTCGCTGGCCAGGAGCTCGAGAAAGCCGCGCACCCGCTCATCGACGCGTTTGAGCCCCATCAGCGCCAGGAGGGCCTGGCTCTGCTGGATGCGCAGCCCAAGGGCTTCCAGCATGGCCACGGCCAGGGCGCCGTCCTGACGGATCTCGCTGCAGCTCAGGCAAAGGAGGTCGGTGTCGGCCAGGGTGGTGGCGGCGTAGGCCTCGACGCTGTTGAGGGGATCGCCGAAGGGCTCGTTGGGGCCGGCCAGGCCGAGAAGCATGTCGTCGCCGTGGATCGTGATGGCACTGAGTTTCACCATGCCCCGAACCACAAGCCAGACGTTGTTCTTCAAGAGCGGCACATTGCTGCCGGCGCTGACATGAACCAGACTTCGTTTCTGGTAGTTGGCTTCTAGAAGCTCGCGGAATCCATCCTTGCTGCCGGATTCACGGGAAGGCGTGAATACCATCTGGAGAAGCGCGTTGGATGCACAGAACTGTATGCAGCAACACCCAGCAATCGAGCAAAGAGCTGGTAGTGCTTTGGTTAAGGGCTTGGTAAGGCCTGGGCCAACCGGACCGGTTCAGGGTGGCTGTCAGGCCGTCGTTCGAGCCAGAGGGCCATCGACAGGCTGTGGCGCCGTTCAGGGAGGATCAGAGCATCGGCCCGCAGCCTCCACTGGTCCCAGCAGGCCTGGGCCCTGCGGCGTAACAGATCCTCAAGGGCAGGCACGCTCCGCGCCAGCCCAGACGGCAACTGATCATCGATCGCCTTCTCCAGGACATGCAGATCGTTGAGTTCTCCGAGCAGCTCCTGGAGATCCCTCAGTTCTGCTGCCCACTGCCGGCAGCGTGAGCCGGTGACGGCCCCGAGATTCTCGAGTCCGTAGCGGGCGCTCTTGAGTTGCTTGCGCAGGTCATGGACGCATTCCATGTCCCCCTCCCGCTCCAGGACGAACCAGCCGGGATGCTGGAACAGCCCGGCGATCATCGGGGCCTGCCACTCCAGGGTCCACCCCAGCAACGGCAGCTCCCCCAACGGTGTGAGTTCGGGATGCCTCAGCCAGCCCTGCAGCTGGGCCAGCAGCTTCAGATACCCGCCACTCTGAAGGGCGGTCACCACCTGTTCGTAGGCCAGGGCCCGCTCACGCCGCAGTTGCTTGAGCACCGGCTTGAGGGCCTTGCGTTCCGGATCTGGCAGTTCCCCCATCAGATCCTGCTCCAGCCGTTCCCGCAGCACGTCCAGATCCCTGGCCATGCCGAGCCTCCGCACCGTCTTGGCCAGGCGGGGATCGCCGACGGTTCTGGGAAGGAGCAGCGCAGGGGCAAACTGGTGCAGGCAGGTGCGCAGCCGCCGCAACGACACCCGCATCTGATGCAAGGGCTCGGGATCGTTGTCGGCCAGCACAGGCCCCTGGAGCGACGCCAGCTTGTGGGTGAAGCGACCGATCAGATCGACGGCGAACGCTCCGTTGCTGAACGGGAGATCATCGTGCGGGCTGGCCATGGGATAGGCCGGAGGCCTCAGCGGGGGGATTTCGAACGGATCTGCTCGAAGCTGCGCCGGATCGCTTCATTGATCGAGAGCCCGATGGGCAGCTCGCCCCCGAAGGAGGTGCCGATCAGATGGCGATAGAGCTTGGACTCAACAACACGATAGGTGTCCGGAGGCAGGGGGATCGCACCGGCCTGCTCGGTGAAACGCAAGCCCCGCTGGACGGTGAAGGTGATGAAACGACGCACCTCTGACCGGTCCACCAGATCCTTGTCATTGATATAAATGAACAGAGGGCGAGACAGGGGCACGTAGCGCTCCTTCTGCACGTTGTCGACGGTCGGCGGCCAGGTTCCCCTTGGCCCTGTGATGGCCAGAGCCTTCAGCTTGCCGGGCTGAGCGCGGTAGTAGGAAAAACCAAAATAGCCAAGGGCCAGGGGGTTTTTCTCAACACAACGTACAAGAACGTTATCATCTTCACTGGCTGTGTAATCGGTGCGGGAATTCGCTGGGTCACCGTTGATGGCCTTGTTGAAATAGTCAAAGGTGCCTGAGTCGGCCCCGGGTCCACAGAGATTGATCGGCCGATCCGGCCAGGCGGCATTCACCTGGTTCCATCGCTTGATGCGTCCCTGCGCCATGCGGTTCCAGAGGGTGGAGAGCTCGGCCGTGCTGATGCGGCTGGCCCAGCTGTTGCTGGGATGGACCACCACCGAAATGGCATCGAAGGCCAGCGGCAGTTCGATGAAGGTGACCCCCTTGGCGGCGCAGGCCTTCAACTCCTTCGTGTTGATCGGACGGGAGGCGTTGGTGATCGGAATCTCCCCGCGGCAGAAGCTGCGCATCCCTGCCGAGCTGCCCGTCTCCTTCAGGGCGATGCTGACCGGCCGATCACCCTGGCTCTTCTGGAAGGCCCGGGCGGCCGCTTCCATGATCGGGAACACTGTGCTGGAGCCCTCGATCCGCACCACTGGAGCGGCAGCGCTCTGGGCCTGGGCCGGCACCGGAGCCACCGACGGCGCCAGCCAGGCCCCAAGGAGGACAGCAAGACCGCTGCAGGCGATCACGCCCCTCGTCTGGACGGTCGCAGGCAGCTTCGGGACCATGGGTTCAAGACCAGCGAAGGAAGGACGCTGCGCCGATCCTGCACCACCAAGCCGAGGGGTTGGGTTAAGGACAGATTGTGGGTGCCAGCTCAGCTCTGGCCGGTCCAGTCCTGGAACCAGCCCCGCCGCCAGAGCCACCAGGCCTGGAGCGTGGCCACCACGAGCATCAGCAACATGACGAAGGCGTAACCGTAATGCCACTTCAGCTCGGGCATGTTTTCGAAGTTCATGCCGTAGACGCCAACGATGAACGTGAGCGGCGCGAAGATGCTGGTGAGGATGGTGAGGGTCTTCATCACCTGGTTCATCCTGTTTCCCACGCTGGCCGCATAGGACTGGGTGATGGCATCGCACTGGCCCCGCAGCGACCCACAGGCCTCGAACAGCTGATCCACGAGCTCGGCCATGTCCCTGAAGCCTTCCAGCGCCTCGGTGCCCAGCAGTCGTTGCCGCTGGCGAAGCAGCAGACCGATCTGGTGGCGCAGGGGCCAGATCAAGGTGCGAATGATGCGCAGATTGCTCCTGAATTCGTACGAGCGGCGCAGGATCAGGGGTCGGGGATTGCGCAGGGAGGATTCCTCCAGCGCATCGAGTCTCTGGGACATCGCCTCCAGCATCGGGAACATATTATCGAGCAGGTCATCGATGACGAAATGCAGAATGTCGTCCAGGTCCCTGTCGGCCAAAGACCCCGACTTGGAGAGCAGCCATTCGGTGAGATCCGGGAAGGGATCGCCGCCACATCCCTCCTCCACGGTGATCAGCAACCCTGGCAGCAGCACCAGGCCCACCTGCTCGCTGACCAGATGGGCCGGGTCCTTGGCGAAGCTGAGCCGGTGCAGCACCACCAGCAGCACCTCATCCAGGCCGTTCACCTGGGGCCGCTGGGGCACCTCGAGCAGGGGGGCCAGCAGGACCGCCGGCACCTCCAGACGGTCCAGAACTTGCTGGATGTAACGGCGATCCCCCAGGCCCTGCAGGCGCAGCCACAGGCGGGTACCCGCCTGGCGCAAGCTGGCCAGGTGCTCGATGGCGGGGGCGGGGGTCCGCACCGGTCCGGAGTCGAGGAACAGCACCGCGTCGGCCCGGGTGGGCCCGAGTCCGCCATGGACGTAAAGATGGGTAGGAAAGCCGGCCGGACGCTGCTCCAGGCGCTGGGAGTTCAGCGCCCCTGGGGTGAGTCGCACCACGGAGATCCCGGTTGTTGCCATGATTCAACCGCAGTTGCCAGGCGGTGGGTATGGCGCCTGGCGTGATCCGAGGCGGTGCCCCCAGGCCTTTACAAGGCCTTAAGAAAAGCCGGCTAAGATACTTGACTGCTATCGACCGTGCATTGACCAACCTGCCCTCCACGGGACCATCCAATCCCGAACTCGGCCGGCCGGACAGGGATGTGATGTCGCCGATGGAGGCCCACGGCAGTTACCGCGGCAGCGACTGGAGCCCGGAGAGGCTGATGTTTCATCAGAATCTCGAGTCCTTCGCCGACCAGGTGGGCCTGATCGTCGGACTCCAGGCCAACGGCAAGTTCAGCCAGGACGAGGCCTACGCGAAAATCAAGAAGATCTGGAAAGGTCTCAAATTCACCCGCGAATCCCTTTTCAACGAGTTCAAAGGCTGATCCTTGCCGCCGATCCCGTTCCACGGATCACCGTGGTGCGGTGATCAAGTCAGCGGGGCGTCGGGTTCACAGTTGCTCCGGAACGCCAGGCAGGTGAGCAGGGCCTCGCTGCGATCGCTCCGGTCGCTGGCGCTGCGGGCCACGATCGCCTCCAGCACCTTCACGGTGGCCGTGATGTTGGGGCCCTTGTTGAGCATCACCGCATCGGCCCGGCCCCCCATGGCCGCATCGGTGATCTCGGCGCGGGTGGGATGGCCGTGCTGGGCGAGCGTGTCGAGCACTTCGGTGGCCCAGATGCAGGGCACGTGCGCCGCGGCGCAGATCCGCAGGATCTCCTCCTGAATCGGAGCCAGGGCCTCCCAGCCGCACTCGATCGCCAGATCGCCCCGGGCGATCATCACCCCCACCGGGGCGCCGTGGGCCATGGCCGCGAGCAGCAGCCCGGGCAGGTTCAGAAAAGCCTGGCGGGTTTCGATCTTCAGCACCACCGCCAGATCGCCCCGGCCCCGCTCCTCCAGGCACTGGCGCAGGGTCTCAATGTCGGAATCCCTGTGCACGAAGGAGTAGCTGAGCATGTCGGCATGCTGGGTCACGAACGCCAGGTCCTCGATGTCCTTGGCGGTGAGGGCCGCCATGCGCAGTTCACTGTCGGGGAAATTGATTCCCTTGTCGGAGCGGAGCCGGCTGCCCCTGGCCTGCGCCACGGTGACCTCGAGCCGCACCTCCCGGGCTGACACCCCCCGGATCACGCCGCCGATGCGGCCATCGTCGAAGAGCACCCGCTCACCGACGCGCAGATCGAAGAACACCTCCGGCAGGGTGCAGGGGAGCGTGCCGCCGCCCAGGTCCGGCTCCGGGGTCAGGCGGATGGCGTCTCCCAGGCGCAGCAGCCGCTCCCCACCGACCGGCGCCAGCGGACCGACGCGCAGCCGGGCTTTGCCGTGCCGCTGGCGGAACACCAGGCCGGACATGAAGTGGCAGGTCCTGTCGGCCTGCAGCAGCAGAAGCCCATCGGGGCCGCGTCGAACCACGCTGAGGGTCCGGCGGCGGCCGGAGGCATCACGCCCCCGCAGGCGATCCCCCTGCTTCAGCCGCTTCGCCTTCGACAGCCGCGCCGGCAACAGCACGGTGTCCGTGTTCTGCACCTTGGGCGTGGCTCCCGGCGGCACCGCCAGGATCCGCACCGGTTGGGTGGGCCGCCCCATCCGGTCACGGGGGGGACGGGCACGGATCACCGCGGGCTGGGGGGCCAGCTGACCTGTGCGCAGCTTCGGCCCCGCCAGGTCCATGGCGATCGCGCAGGGGCGGCCGGTGGCCACCCGGGCCTGGCTGAGCGCCTCCACCATCCGGCCCCAGACCACGGGGTCGTCATGGGCGCAATTGATGCGGGCGATGCTCATCCCCGCCTCCAGCAGATCAGCGATCAGGGCGGGGCGCTCGGCCGCCTCCGCCGGCAGGGTGACCATGATTCCGGCGACCCCCGCGGCGGCCAGGGCTCCGAACAGCCGAACGCAATGCTGCTCCAGGAGGCCGTGCCCGCCCAGGCCAGCAGGCCCGCCCGGCTCGGGCCCCAGGCCCTCAAGCGCTTTGAGGGCGGTGATCACAACCTCCAGGCTGGAGAGCAGATGGGCGTCACAATCGGTGAGGGGACACAGACCCCGTTGCCGCAGCGCCTTCGGCAGGCCCGGATGGGCATGGCGATGGAAGGCGATGAAGTGAAGCAGATTGCGGGCACTGGCCCGATACTCGGGGTGAATGGCCTCCAGGCAGGCGGCCTCTTCGACCTCAATGCGCTCCAGGGTGCTCCTCAGGGTCTCCAACGTGTCGAGCAGCCAATGGGCCGGTGCAGACGTGGGGTCGTTCATGTCCGGAGGACGTCGGTGGCGGCGGCCTCACCCACGGCCACGGCTTCCACACCACAGTGCAGGCCCTGCCGGCGCAACTCCTCCGCCAGCTGTTCGGCAAGCTCGCGGTCGAGGGCCGGGGTGACATGCTCGGCCCCATCGAGCAAGGGGGCCATCGTCCCCGGCGCGCCCCCCAGATGCCTGGCCAGGGACTGCAGGGCCTCGAAGCGACCTTCCTCCCTTGGGGCACCCCGCAGGCGCAGGCGCCATCCAGGCGGATCCGGAATGCCCAGCTCAACCCGCCGCAGCTGAGCCAGGGTGGCCAGCACCATGAGCTGGTCGCCCGCCGCCAGCACCAGATCCAGGGAGGGCAACACCAGGGGGGAAGCGCGGCCGGGACGCAGCAGATGGATGGTGGTGACCCCGTAGCCCTGCTCGACCCTAGAGAGGTTCAGACCCCACAAAGCATCGCCCTGCTGAATCCGGTAGCGCACCAGCAGATGGTTGGCCCCATCGATCCGGCAGATCTCCTCCACCCTTTCGCCGAACGCCGTGGCCACGACCGCATCGGCCACCAGATCCATGCTGGAGATCACCGCCATGCCGCCGAGCAGGTCTCCGAGCCGTTCGGCCGCCTCGACAGCGTGGGAGAGGATCACGTAACGGGCCTCGGGCCAGGACTTCTGCAGCTGGAAGGTCTCCTGAAGATTGGCGAGCAGATCGACGGAGAGCAGGCCGATCCCCTCCAGCCGGCAGTGCTGCAGCGCGGCGAGGGCCGCTTCCCAGCGGCGGAAGATCACCATCCCCGAGCGCTGCGGCGGCTGCACGGGTCGGGTGTCGATCCGCAGCACCTGCAGGCCGTCCCTGACCAGGTTGTCGGCCACCCGCGCGGCGAGTTCCTCCCCTTCGGCCAGCAGGATCCAGCGGCTGCCACGCCGGAAACGGCCGGGATGGCCCAATCCGAAACGCTCCCGCAGCAACCGTTCCAGGATCACCGCCACCAGGGCGGAGGTGAGCAGGGTGCCCACCAGGGAATACAGCAGGGTGACGCCGATCAGCCAGGGGGCCGCGGTGGCGATGCCGTCATGCGGGGGCAGCATCACGTTCACCGGATCGACGTACTCCCCCAGCAGCAGCGCCAGGGTGACGAACACCCCCTGCCGCCATCCCCCGCCGGAGGAAAACAGGGCCAGGCCGAGGGCCATGAGCACCACGAGTCCCACCAACACGCCCTGCTGGAGCCGGCTGCAATGCCGCCACAGCCGCAGCGGTGCCCCCAGGCCGCGGAGCAGGGCCATCCACCGGCCCCTGGCCGTCGTGGCGGGGACGGCGTCCGACGAACGGTGGTGGTGTGACCCCATCGGAATCACCTGCAGGGGTCTGGCCAGGTCCGCAGTGGCCTGACGCAGGCAGCGCTGCTGCCGTCGATCCAGGTCTTTCCCCTCCACCACCAGGTAGGACTGACCATCGACGCGGAAGCAGGCCTCCTGGTGGCCAGGCCGCAGGGCCTCGGTGACGGCCCCGGCCGTGAGCAGCAGGGGATCCACCACGGCCACCCCGGGCAGGCGCTCCTCAAGCAGGGCCCCGAGGCTGGCCAGCTGGCCGGAGGATCGCACCACCACATCCGCCGAGGGATTGAGCAACCTCACCTGCAGGGCCGCCTCCACGTTCACCGTGCTCTCGGAGCTCAGCAGCAGCACGGCGCGGGCCGTCTCGACCCCGGCCTGGGAGAGCACATGGGGCAGACGCATGTCCCCCAGCACCAGCGAGGATCCGAAGCGCTCCTCCAGGCGGGGATCGCGCCAGTCCGGTCGCTCACGATCCAGGCAACGCAGCGGCACATCAAAGGGAAGCAGGCGCAGCAGGCAGGCCTGGCCGAGGGATCCGAGGCCACAGATCAGCACCGAACCCTCCCGCGGGCAGGACGCCCCGGGAACGGAGGACGGAGTGCTGGCCACCCCGGGATGGGCTTCAGGGTCGGGAATGGAGCGCTGGCAGGCCCTCCCATCTTCCCAAGCCCACGTTGTTGCCGCTGCCCCCGGGTCTTAACCATCCCTGGTGAGGGTGAGGGTGTGCCCATGACCGTCCAGCCATGACCAGCACCCTCGCCCCCGTGATGGGTCTCCCCGAGCCCGGCACCTACGTCGATCCCCAGCGCAACGGCCTGGCGGCGAAGGATCTTCTCGACGGCCTCATCGAGCACCTCTTCTATTCCCTGGGCCGGCGTGTGCAGGACGCCGACCGCCACGACCTCTACATGGCGCTCAGCTACGCCGTGCGCGACCGGCTGATGGCCCGCTACCTGGCGGGTCTCGACGCCATCCTTGCCAGCCCCGCCCGGGTGGTGGCCTACCTCTCGGCCGAATTCCTGATCGGCCCCCAGCTCGGCAACAACCTCCTGATGCTCGGCATCCAGAAGGAGGCCGCCGAGGCCCTCAAGCAGTTCGGCATCAACGACATCGAGGAGATCCTCGATGTGGAGGAG
>CAIXBB010000019.1 GCA_903917565.1 uncultured cyanobacterium
ACTTCTCGCGCTTGGTCTGCTTCTTGGCGGTGGTCTGCTCGTAGTCAGAGAAGCCGAGTTGCTTGCCGCCCATCAATCCAGCCTTGGCCTGCGTTCACAGGGGCATTCTCGGGCAGGCGCACCGGGTTTTCCAGAGTCTCCCTAGCCGCATAACAGTCCGCTTGCACCCGACTGTTGGCGTCTTTTTGTTTGGTTTGAGGGGTTCTTTGGGGAAGGGTGAAGCGGGTCGAAACCCAGAGAATCAATGTGTTTGCAAAGACTGTATCTTCGAATAACTATGTGATAGATTAAGTCTACAACAAATCATCTAGAGGGATTTCTCTGATGTCAACCCCACCTGGATTGCCAGCCATCTTTGCTGAGTCGTCTGTTGACCTCGTTCCAGCACGTCTCCTCGCTGAGTTTCCTGCCAATACGTTTTTAGAAAGCATTGCTGTTGGTGCCGATGGTACGCTATTCCTTTCCAGTCACTTAGACGGCAAGGTGTTTCGGATCGGAGCAGAGGGCACCCCAATCCTTCATTCCTCCATCACAGGCAAAGCCACAGGGCTAGCATTGACATCCGATGGCAACTTGTTGCTGACCTCGTGGGATAGTAAGGATGTTCCGACAGTATTTTCTATTTCACCTCAAGGTTCAGCCGCTGTACTGGTCACACTGCCAGAGGCAATCTTTCTGAATGGTCTAACTCCGCTTGCAGACGATCGCTATCTGATTGCCGATTCCTATAGGGGCTGCATTTGGGAACTGAATGTCGCAGAAAAATCTGTCAGGGTGTGGCTGGAGCATCCGGTGCTGGCGCGGAGTTCTGCTGACAAGCAGTTTCCGGCGGTGAATGGATTAAAGAAGTATGGGCATTCTCTCTATGCTTCGAACACTGAAAAGATGCAGCTTGTCAGGATCCCGATCTTGCTGGATGGTGAGCCTGGTGAGCCAGAGGTCCTTCTGCAACCGGTTAATCTGGATGACTTTGCCTTTGACCAGGACGGGAATCTATATGGCACAACTCATGTCTACAATAGTGTGGTCAAAATCACACCTAGTCGTCACTTGACGATCATTGCCCAAGCTCAACAGGGAATGACTGGAAGTACGGCCCTTGCCTTTGGGCGGGGCCCAGGAGATCGCACAAGCCTATATGTCGTTACCAATGGGGGAATGTCATTTCCTCCAGCCACCGGCCTCGAACCCGCCAAGGTGGTCAAACTAGAAGCGGGAATTGCGGGATATCCATTAACGTAGCGAACGCAAGTTGTATGATTGCCATGGGCAATGTGAAGAACCTTAATCACGACCCACCCGTGACCGTTGAGATTCTGCAACGGGTGAAACCGGGTTGTGAAGCGGCTTTTGAGTCCCTTTTGGCGGACCTGTGTGAAGCGGCACTTGGCTTTGAAGGGCACTTGGGTGTAAACATCTTTCGCCCGATGGATAACGTTGATCTTGAATATCGAATCATATTCAAGTTTGATCGCATGAGCCATCTTCAAGAGTGGGAAGGCTCTGCCATTCGCCATCGTCTGCTGAAGCGTGCCAGATTCCTCACGTATACCCCTGGTCAAATTTCTGTTCTTACTGGATTGGAAACCTGGTTTACCCTCCCTCGACAGCCGGGAGTCCCGCCACCACCACGCTACAAAATGATGCTTCTTTCAGGCATAACCATTTATGGTTTGATTAGCCTTCTGAACCTTCTTATAGTGCCGCTGATCAATCCGTTTCCGCCATTCTTTAGAACCTTTATTGTGACGGCACTGATGGTTGCAATCATGACCTATGTTGCGATGCCACGAATGACGAAACTGTTTGCAGGCTGGCTCTATCCTAAATTCAAACGCTAGCCGCACCCAACGGCCACCTCCTGTCAAATCTGGCCAGTCACGTGAAGCAAGAACTCCCATTGAATGACGATTCCGCAATCGAACGTCTCGTTGGCGATTTCGAATCCTTGTCCCTGTCCTTTGACAGCTGGACTCACCGTGCCCACCTGGCTGTCGCTGTTTACTACCTCCGACATCGGGGCTTTGATCAAGCGCTGGTGCAGATGCGCGAGCGCATCAACGCCTACAACCAGGTCCGTGGTAACCCGAACGGATACAACGAAACCATCACCGTCCTGTTCCTCCGAAAGATCTCTGCCGAAAGGAAACGGGATCATTGTTCTGACACCATGAGTGAAGCAGTGGCGCGTCTCGAGCGCCTGTGTCCCGTTGACTGGTTGGATCAGTTCTATTCCCGTGAACGGATTGAATCCCCCCAGGCCAGGCAAGTCTGGCTTCCGCCAGATCGCAAGGAACTGGACTTCTGAGCCAACCCGCCGGACCAAGCACACCACTCCCTTCACCCGCCATCTCAGGCGATGGCTGTCCCCGATCAAGGCCACGGCCCCTGATGTGGACCCCGAACAGAGCCGGTGTAGCCCGCCGGCTCAGGGAGCCCCGATCAGCGGCACCAGTTGCAGCACGGCGTCGCCGGCCTTCAGGGCCAGCAACGTGCCCGAGCCTCCGCAGTCTTCCGGCGCCAGCTGGTCGGCCTTCAGCCGCAGGCTGCGGTTGTCGCTGCCCTCCAGCGTCACGCCGATCACCCGGGTGTCGCCCGCCTGCAGATCCACCAGGGTGTCGTCGCGCTCCAGGAAGCGCAGGCCGATCTGGCCCATGGCTCCCCGCTGGCAGGGCCGCAGGCTCTCGCGTTGCAGCCGCTTCACCTGGCCGTGGCGGCTGGCCAGCAGCACATCTCTGCCGGGGCCGGCGCCGGCCGCCCCCACCACCCGTTCGCCGGGCAGCAGGCGCAGCAGGATCGGGCCCTGGGCGGTGCTGCCCAGCACCGGCAGGTTGCTGTCGTTGATCGCCAGCCGCAGCACCCGCCCCGTGCTGGTGGCCACCACCAGATCCTCCCCGTCCTGGCAGAACACCACCCGCTGCAGCGCCACCCCCTCCTTGAGCTTCAGCACGGTGGCGGGCCGGCCCGACAGCTCCAGGAAATCCTCGATCGGCAGCCGCTTGAAGCGCCCATCGGTGCTCAGCAGCCCCAGGCTGCCGCTCGCCGGCTGCGGCAGCGGCAGCACCTGCACCACCTGCTCCCCCTGCAGGCTGTCGGGCAGGAAGCGCTCCAGCTTGCCGGGCTGCTGGCCGGCGAATTCCCAGCGCAGCAGCGCCACCTTGCCGCCGGCCGTGAAGGCCAGCAGGGCCGGCTGCTCCGCCACCGGCAGGATCAGCCGCGCCGGCGGCGCCAGCTCCCCCAGTTCAGCGGCGTCATCGAGGTGCAGCCGCCCCAGCACCTGGGGCGTCACGATCCGCACGGCGCCGTCGGTCTGGATCAGCAGCCGGCCATCGCCGGCCAGGGCCTCGAAGGCCTGCTGCCGCTGCAGTTCGGTGTTGGGCCGCACCGACGCCGCCCGCTGCGCCACCAGGGCGTCGCCGCCCTCCACCAGGCGGGTGCGGCGGGGCGTGGCGTAGCGCTTCTTCAGCCCCTTGAGCTCGCTCACCATCGTGTCGAGCAGGGTGTCGCGGTCGTCGCGCAGGTGCCGCAGCCGGGTGCGTTCCTGCTCCAGATCCGCCGCCTCCTTGCGCAGCCCCTCTTGCTCCAGGCCCGTGAGCCGCCGCAGCGGCATGGCCAGCACCGCATCGGCCTGCCGCTCGCTCAGATCCAGGTGCACCTGCAGGCTGGCCCGGGCCGTGGCGGCATCCCGTGCCTCGCTGATCATCTCGATCACCCGCTTGAGGTCGTCGAGGGCCTTGATCAGCCCCTGCACCACCTCCAGACGGTCTTCGCAGCGTTTCAGCGCATGGTTGGTGCGCCGCAGGATCGTCAGCTCCCGGTACTCCAGGAACCGCAGCAGCAGTTGGCGCAGGTTCAGCTGCTGGGGCTGGCCGTTCACCAGCGTCAGAAGGATGGCACCGAAATTGCTCTGCAGGGCCGTGCGGCGCTGCAGTTCCTCCAGCACCTTCTGGGGCTCGGCGTCGCGCCGCAGTTCGATCACCACCCGCATCCCCTCGCGATCGCTCTCGTCGCGGATGTCGGCGATGCCGCCGATCTTGCCGTCGTTCACCTGCTCGGCCAGCTTCTCGATCCAGCCCGCCTTGCTCAGCTGGTACGGCAGTTCCGTCACCACCACGGCGCCGCGCCGGTGGCGCCCCTTGCCGGGCTGCACTTCCTCAATGTGGGCCACACCCCGCATCGGGATGCTGCCCCGACCCGTCACGTAGGTGTCGCGCACGCCGCTGCCCAGCAGCACCTCGCCGCCGGTGGGGAAGTCCGGGCCCGGCACCATCGCCAGCAGCTTCTCCTCCGCCAGGTCGGGCTTGCGGATCAGGGCGATCAGCGCCTCCACCACCTCGCCGAGGTTGTGGGGGGGGATGCTGGTGGCCATGCCGACAGCGATGCCGGTGCAGCCGTTGAGCAGCAGGAAGGGCAGCTGGGCCGGCAGCACCGTCGGCTCCTGCTGGGAGCCATCGAAGTTGGAGGCGAAATCGACCGTGTCGCTGCCGATCTCATCGAGCATCGCCTCGTTGGCGATCGGCGCCAGGCGGGTTTCCGTGTACCGCATCGCGGCCGGCGGATCGTCGTCTACCGAGCCGAAGTTGCCGTGGCCATCCAGCAGCGGGTGGCGGCTGGCGAAGGTCTGCACCAGCCGCACCAGCGCGTCATAGACGGCCTGGTCACCGTGGGGGTGGTACTTGCCCAGCACGTCGCCCACCACCCGGGCGCACTTGCGGTACGGCCGGTCCGGGGTCAGCCCCAGCTCGTGCATGGCGAACAGGATGCGGCGCTGCACGGGCTTGAGCCCGTCGCGCACGTCCGGCAGGGCCCGTCCCACGATCACGCTCATCGCGTACTCGAGGTAGGAGCGCTGCATCTCCTGATGCAGGGCAATCGGTTGGACGCGCTCGTCCGGCATCCGGGCTTGGGGGTCTGCGGCTCAGGGCGCTCAGCCTACAGATGGTGCCTGTGGCAACCGGCTCAGGAGTCCCTGCTGCTGCCGTTGCCGTCACCGGTGGTGGCATTGGCCTGGGCCCGCTCCACCGCCGCCTTCAGCTCCGGCAGGGCCAGCAGCTGGGCGGTCGCCGCCCGCAGCCGCGGCCCCCAGAGCTGCTCCTTCTGGTACGTCTCCTTGACGTAATTGGGCTCCTCCGCCAGGGCGCTTTCGGCCAGCTTCAGGGCTTGGGCCCGCTCCGCCGGTCCGCGCCCGAACAGGGCGGACGCCAGGGCCAGGGAGGTTTCGGCGATGTCCGGCTTGATCGTCAGCACCCGCTGCCAGCGGCCGATGGCGTCATTGGTGCGGCCGCTCTCGAAAAGCACCAGCCCCTGGTTGTTGATCGCTTCCCAGAAGTCCTTGCGCAGCCCCGAGGCCTTCTCGAACGACCCCAGGGCCGCGTCGGTGTTGCCCAGCAGGATCTGGGCATTGCCGAGATCGAAGTAGGCGCCGGCGTTCTTGCCGTCCAGTTCAATCCCCTTGCGCAGCAGGCCGATGGCGTCCTGGGGCTTGCCGTTTCGCAGGGCCAGGGAGCCCTCGGCGAACCAGATGCCGGCATTGTTCGGATCCAGCTTCTTGGCCCGGGCCAGGGCCACCACGGCCTTCTCCATCTGGTTGCTGCGCAGCTCCGCCTCCGCCAGCAGCACCCAGCCGCGGGGGTCCTCCGGCAGCAGCCGCACGGTCAGCTCCGCCAGCCGGGCCGCGTCCTCCGCCTGGCCGAGGCGCAGCAGCCGAGCCGCCGCCTGGGCGATGCCCAGCCCGGCTCCCTCCAGCTCCTTGTCCTGGGGCAGGTACACGAACGGCACCAGAGCCCTGGCCGGCAGGGCATAGACCACCAGGGGAGTGGCCGTCAGCGGCATGGCCAGGCAGAGGGAAGAAAACAGTCGCCAGAACCGCCGGCCCACGGAGAAATCCCGAATCGCAACAGCCTAGGGATTCGTTCCCCGTTGTCCCCATTTGCCCGCCAGCGCCGCCCGGATGTTGCGCCGCCACATCGCCGGGCGGATCCGCCGCAGGGCCGAGGCCCGCAGCCGTTCGTCCCAGTCGCCATCGCTCCAGCCCAGGGCCTCCTCGCCGCGGAGATCCAGCAGCCAAGGGCGGGGTTGCAGGTCCGCGTCGCTGGCGACGGGCAGGGGCTGGTGGTTCCAGGGGCACACCTCCTGGCAGATGTCGCAGCCGGCCACCCAGCCCTCCAGCCGCCCGGCGATCGGCGCCGGCAGCACGGCATCCCGGTTCTCGATCGTGTGATAGGCCAGGCAGCGGCGCGCATCCACCACGAACGGCTCGTCGATGGCGCCGGTGGGGCAGGCGTCGATGCAGGCGATGCAGGCGCCGCACAGGGGCTCGGCCGGGCGGTCGGCGGGCAGGTCGAGGCTTGTGAGCAGGTGGCCCAGCAGCATCCAGGAGCCCCTGCGGGGATGGATCAGGTTGCCGTTCTTGCCGATCCAGCCCAGGCCCGCCTCCTCCGCCCAGACCTTGTCGAGCAGGGGCGCACTGTCGACGCAGGCCCGCCAGGTGGTGCCCGGCGCAGCCGCCTCCAGCCAGCGCCCCAGTTGCCGCAGGCGCCCATCGATCACCCGGTGGTAGTCACGCCCCCAGCCGTAGCGGGCCACCCGCAGGCTGAGCGGCGTCCGCTCGTGAACCACATGGTAGTTCCAGCCCACGGCCAGCACGCTGCGCACCCCCGGCAGAAGCGCCTCGATCCGCCGCCGGCGCGGGTCGTTCATCCAGCCCATTCCTCCCTGGTGGCCCGCCGCCAGCCAGCGCTCCAGGGCGGCACTGCGCAGCGGCAGCCTGGGCCCCCCCGGCACCGCCGCCAGGCCCACCGGCGCGAAGCCCAGCCCCTCGGCCCTGGCCCGCAGTGCCGCCGCCAGTTCGCTGACGGAACCGGGGCCATTCAAGGTCTGCCGGTAGAGTCCCACGAATCCGTCCCCCCCTGTGTGGCTGCCGTTTCCTCCTCCCGCTTCAGCCCCCTGCTGCGCTGGATGGGCCTCACCCTGGTGGTGCTGCTCGTTCTGCAGTTGGTCGCCGTCCTCACCCTCTGGGACTGGGAACAGGAGGCTTTCCGCCAGCTGGTGGTGGAGCGATTGATCAGCCAGGCCCCCATGGGCCTGATCGGACTGCTGCTCATGTACCTCTCCTCCCGCCTGGAAGACCAGTCGGAGGGGCGCACGCCCGTCCTCTGGACGGTCTGCATCATCAGTGGTCTGCTGGCTGTCCTGCTGACCGCCTCGCTGCCGATCACCTTCGGCGGTGACCAGCAGATGCAGCAGCAGAACGACCAGCAGATCGCCGCCAAGCGCGGCCAGCTCGAGATGGCCCGCCAGCAGAGCAAGGATCCCGCCCTGCTGCAGCAGCTGATCCGCCAGGCCCAATCCACCGGCCAGGTTCCCCCCGGCGCCACGGACGCCCAGAAGATCCAGTCGGCCAGGGCCTTCGTCGACCGCCAGCTCGACCAGCTCGAAACCCAGTTCAAGCAGGCCGAGCAGACCGGCAAGGTCACCCTCAGCCAGCGTCGCTACGGCGGATCGCTCGGCGCGGTCGTGCTGATCATCGCTTTCACCATCCTTTGCCTCGGCAGTGTCCTGTAAGACCCCCGTGGATCGTTACCGTTAGGGTTCCGCCCCCCAGGACCCCTTCTTCCATTGGTCCCATCCAGTAGTCCCAGTTCCGATCAGCCCCTGGGCAACCGTCTTCAGCAGGATCTCAAGAACGATCTGATCGCTGGCTTACTGGTGGTCATACCGCTGGCCACCACGATCTGGCTTGCCACCACGGTAAGTCGCTTCGTGCTGGCGTTCCTCACCTCGATCCCCAAGCAGTTCAACCCGTTCAACACCCTCAACCCCCTTCTCCAGGACCTGATCAACCTGGGAGTGGGCCTGCTGGTGCCCCTGCTGGGCATCCTGCTGATCGGTCTGATGGCCCGCAACATCGTTGGCCGCTGGTTGCTGGAGTTCGGTGAAGGGACGCTGCTGCGCATCCCCCTGGCGGGCTCCGTCTACAAGACCCTCAAGCAACTGCTGGAAACCTTCCTGCAGGGCAACTCCACCCGTTTCCGGCGGGTGGTGCTCGTGGAATACCCCCGTGAAGGGCTCTATGCCGTGGGTTTCGTCACCGGGGTGCTGGGCACCGCCATCCAGTCCGATTTCGGCGAGACCATGCTCAGCGTTTTCATTCCCACCGCCCCCAACCCCACCACCGGTTGGTACGCGGTGGTGCCGGAGCGCCTGGTGAAGGATCTGGAGCTGAGCGTGGAGGATGCCTTCCGCACGATCATCTCCGCCGGCATCGTCAGCCCCGACGAGCGGGAACCCACCTCCAACCGCAGCTTCGCCAGCCTCCTGGCCCAGCTGCGCGCCCCCCAAACCTCCTGATGCAGAGTCGCACCCTTGCCCGTGAACTGGCCCTTCTGATGCTGGGTCAGGTGAGTGATCGCGGCACCGGGGCCGAAGCCCCCACCGGCTCCTTCGATGTGCTGCTGCAGCAGGCCGTCACCACCCTGAGCCAGCACGTGCGCGAGGCCCTCGACCGTTCCGCCGAGGATCTGCAGCAGGCCCAGCAGCGGTTGCTCGACAGCGAGCTGCAGGACCAGGGCGAGAAGCAGCTGCCCACGGTGCGGCGCCACCTGCAGGAGGGCCTCACCCACGCTGAGCAGGCCCTCAATCGCCTTTCGGCCAGCCTGGAGCTGCCCCGCCTGCTGCTGCTTGCCGACCAGGACGCCGTGCGGCTCGATGCCATCGCCCGCGCCAAGGCGGTGCTCCGCGACCGGCAGGGCCTCGACGGCCGCATCGACGCGGTGATGGAAGGCTGGCGACTCACCCGCCTGCCCCGGGTCGACAGGGACATCCTGCGGCTGGCGGTGGTGGATCTCGAGGACTTCGCCACCCCCCCCGCCGTGGCCTGCAATGAGGCGGTTGAACTGGCCAACCGCTACAGCGACGACCAGGGGCGACGCATGATCAACGGTGTGCTGCGGCGCTTCACGGCCGCCCGGGTGTAGGCAGGAACGCGATGGTCTTCGATTGGTTCAAACGGACGGTGGCCGAGCCCGCCCCGCAGCCCGAACCGCTTCCAGATCCCCTGTCCGAGCCTGAGGCGGTGGCTCCAGCCGAGGCCCCTGTGGAGCCGGTGCCGGCCCCTGCCGCTCCAGCCAGCGCCGGCGTCGATGAGGACGCCCTGGCCTGGGCGCGCCAGGCCTATGCACGGCTCAAGGCCCAGCAGGAGGCGGCCAGCCCGGTCGCCGCGCCGCCCGAGCCTGAGCCCGCAGCACCCGAGCCCGAACCCTCCGCCGCCCCGCCCGTGGGCATGGGCCTGTCCCTGCTGGAGCAGGCCGCCGCCCAGCGTCAGCAGCGCTTCGAGGCGATCGCTGCTCCCTCCGAGCCCGAGCCGTCAGCCGTCGCGGCCACCCCCCCCGCCGACGCCACCGACCCCAGCCTGGGGGATTTCGATGCCACCTTCACCTGGTCGGCGGAGGTGCTGGCGGCCCAGGGGCGGCGCGTCGAGCAGGTGTCCCTTGAGGAGATCGACTGGCTGGGCCGACTGCGCCGCGGCCTGGAGAAGACCCGCAAAGGCTTCGTCACCCAGCTGCTGGAGACCCTCGGCGACGATCCCCTCACCCCGGCGGTGCTGGACGATCTGGAGTCCACCCTGCTGCGAGCCGATGTGGGCGTGAAGGCCACCGACCAGGTGCTTGATGCCCTGCGGCGCCGCCTCAACGAGGAGGTGGTCGACCCGGCCGAAGGCCTGCGCTTCCTCAAGGAGCAGCTGCGCGGCCTGCTGGAAGCCCCGATCCGCGCCGGGGACAGCGCCGTGCTGGCCCCCCAGCGCGACAAGCTCAACGTCTGGCTGCTCGTCGGGGTGAACGGCGTCGGCAAGACCACCACCCTCGGCAAGCTGGCCAACCTGGCCGTGCGCAGCGGCTACACGTGCCTGATCGCCGCCGCCGACACCTTCCGGGCCGCGGCGGTGCAGCAGGTGAGCGTCTGGGGCGAGCGCAGCGGCGTGGCGGTGGTGGCCAACCCCAGCGCCAATGCCGATCCGGCGGCCGTCGTCTACGACGCCATCGGCGCCGCCCGCTCCAAGGGCACCGAACTGGTGCTGGTGGACACGGCCGGCCGGCTGCAGACCAAGCACAACCTGATGGAGGAACTGGGCAAGGTGCGGCGCACCATCACCAAACTGGCGCCGGATGCGGTGGTGGAGTCCCTGCTGGTGCTCGATGCCAGCCAGGGCCAGAACGGCTTGCGCCAGGCGATGGCCTTCGCCAGTGCCGCCGGCCTCACGGGCGTGGTGCTCACCAAGCTCGACGGCAGCGCCCGCGGCGGCGTCGCCCTGGCGGTGGCCTCCGAGGCGGGGCTGCCGATCCGCTTCATCGGGGCCGGTGAGGGCATCCGCGACCTGCGCCCCTTCAACAGCTTCGAGTTCGTCGAAGCGCTGCTGGCCTCCTGAGGCCCTTCTCGCCTCTGCGACCCGGCTGCCGCTGCTACCTTGCGTGTCCTTTGCGGCCGCTCGGTGAGCAGCCTGCCGCCCCCGCAGCCCCTCTCCACCCCCACCACGTCCCCGTCTCCCGATCGGGGCTCGTCCGTCACGGCCTCCTTGCGCCAGCTGCTCGACAGCCTCGGCCGGGAGCAGCGCCGCAACCAGGAGCTGCTGGCGTCCTTCTCGTTCGCCCTGCGCAGCTTCACCAACCTCAAGCGCTTCCTCGAACTCGTGCCCCTGGTGGCCGCGCGGCTGGTGGAGGCCGAAGGCAGCCTGCTGGTGGTGTTCCAGGCCGATGGCCGGCTCTGGCGGGAGCAGCTCCAGGCCACCGCCGGCGAGCGCAGCGCCGAGGTGCTGCGCCAGCTGGCTGCCCTGCCCGATGGGCAGCTCCACAACCAGGACGGCGACGAGGCTGTCGCGGTGGTGCTCGACCCCCTGGTCCAGCGCCTGCTCGGGGCCCAGCAGGTGTTCGCCACCTCCGTGGTGGCCCGCAGCCGTCAGCGGGGCCGGCTGTATGTGTTCAGCGACCGGCGCGGCTTCAGCTGGAGCGACGTGCGCCGCCGCCACCTCCAGCTGGTGGCCGACCTCACCGGCGTGGCCCTGGAGAACGAGGTGCTGCAGCAGGACCGGCGCCGCCATGAGCGGCTCGACCGCCAGCTGAGCATCGGGGCCGAGGTCCAGTCCCAGCTGCTGCCCGACCACTGCCCCGTGATCGATGGCGTTGAGCTGGCGGCCCTCTGCCGTCCGGCCTTCCAGGTGGGCGGCGACTACTACGACTTCATCCCCACCCAGCCCCAGCTCACCGGCCACCGGCGTGAGCAGGCCCCCTGGGCGCTGGTGATGGGGGACGTCATGGGCAAGGGGGTGCCGGCCGGCCTGCTGATGACCCTGCTGCGGGGCATGCTGCGGGCCGAAGTGCTCAGCGGCCTGCCACCGGACCGCATCCTCCACGACCTCAACCAGCTGGCCCAGGAGGACCTGGCCCACTCGCACCGCTTCGTCACCCTGTTCTATTCCGACTACGACCCCCGCACCCGCCTGCTGCGCTACGCCAACGCGGCCCACAACCCGCCCCTGGTGTGGCGGCGCCAAGCCGGCCGTGTGGAGCGGCTCGACACCCCCGGCCTGCTGATCGGTCTGCAGAGCGATGCGGAATACGGCTGCGGCGAGCTGCAGCTGGAGCCTGGTGATGTGATTCTCTATTACACCGATGGCGTTACCGAAGCCAGCGGCTTCAGTGGTGAGCGCTTCGATGAGGAGCGGCTGGTGAAGGCCTTCCAGGGCGCCTGCCTGGCCGCCCATGAGGCCCAGGCGATCCTGGATCGGCTGTTCGAGCGCCTCGACCGTTTCGTCGGCAGCGATCGCCGGCTCGAGGACGACGCCTCGATGGTGGTGCTGAAGGTGCGCGATGGGGTGGTGCTGCCCACCCTGCCCCCGACCTGAGACGGATGGCAAGCTGAAGGGCTGCCTGGAACCCCGTGATGGCCGCTGACCCCTCCCCCACCACCTGGAGCGATCGCTTCGAGCAGGGTCTGCATCCGGCGATCGAGCGATTCAACGCCTCGATCGGTTTCGACATCGCCCTGCTCCAGGAGGATCTCGACGGTTCCATCGCCCATGCCCGCATGCTGGGCCGCTGCAGCGTGATCACCCTGGAGGAAGCCGAGCGCCTGATCGAGGGGCTCGAAGCCATCCGGGCCGAGGCGGACGCCGGCTGCTTCACGCCGGGCCTCGAGGCGGAGGACGTGCACTTCGCCGTGGAACGGCGACTGATCGAACTCCTCGGCTCCCTCGGCAAGAAGCTGCACACCGGCCGCAGCCGCAACGACCAGGTGGGCACCGATCTGCGCCTGTGGCTGCGGCGCCGGATCGACAGCATCGATGGCGCCCTGGTGCGCTTCGAGCGGGCCCTGGTGGCCCAGGCCGAAGCCCACCCCGACACCCTCATTCCCGGCTACACCCACCTGCAGCGGGCCCAGCCGGTCTGCCTGGCCCACCACCTGCTTGCCTACGTGGAGATGGCCGAACGCGACCGGCAGCGGCTGGTCGACGTCCGCCGCCGCGTCAACATCTGCCCGCTCGGGGCGGCGGCGCTGGCGGGGACGTCGGTGCCGATCGACCGCCGCCAGACCGCCGCCGAGCTGGGCTTCGAGGCGATCTATGCCAACAGCCTCGATGCGGTGAGCGATCGCGATTTCACCGTCGAGACGATGGCGGCGCTGTCTTTGGTGATGGCCCACCTCAGCCGCCTGGCGGAGGAGGTGATCCTCTGGGCCAGCGAGGAGTTCGGTTTCGTGGCGCTGACTGACCGCTGCGCCACCGGCAGCAGCCTGATGCCCCAGAAGAAGAATCCCGATGTGCCCGAACTGGTGCGCGGCAAGAGCGGCCGCGTCTTCGGCCATCTGATGGGGCTTCTCACGATGATCAAGGGTCTGCCCCTCGCCTACAACAAGGACTTCCAGGAGGACAAGGAAGCCCTGTTCGATGGGGTGCGCACATGCCTCGATTGCCTTGAAGCGATGGCTGTCCTGTTCGAGGAGGGGCTCGCGTTCCGTCCCGCCCGCCTGGAGGCCGCCGTGGCCGCCGATTTTTCCAACGCCACCGATGTGGCCGACTATCTGGTGGCCCGTGGCGTGCCCTTTCGGGAGGCCTACCAGCTCGTGGGTGGGCTGGTGAAGGCCTGCCTTGTGGAGCAGCGGCTGCTGGCCGATCTGCCCCTGGAGCGCTGGCAGGAGCTGCATCCCTCCTTCGAGGCGGACATCCATGGTGTGATCGCGCCGCGGCAGGTGGTGGCGGCCCGCCGCAGTGAGGGCGGAACCGGATTTGACCGGGTGGCCGAACAGCTGCGGCAGGCCCGGGAGCGCCTGGATCAGACCCCCTGAGGCATCCCTGAAACCCCACCGGATGCGCTTCGGAATCCGCCTCTGGCCCCATGGCGGTGGCCAGGACCGGCAAGCACTGGAATCGCGCGTCTCCGTCTAACGTTGGGGGGTCGCAGGCGCCTGCGCGCCCCATCGGTTCCCCCTCATCGGTCAGTGAGTATTTTCGTCGGCAATCTTCCCTTCCGCGCTGAGCAGGAGGACGTGGCTGAATTGTTCGCTCCCTTCGGAGACGTGGTCAACTGCTCCCTGCCGCTGGAGCGTGACACCGGCCGCAAGCGCGGCTTCGCCTTCGTCGAGATGGCCGATGCTGACACGGAAACGCGGGCGATCGATGCCCTCCAGGGCGCTGAGCTGATGGGCCGTCCCCTGCGCATCAACAAGGCAGAACCCCGCAGTGGCGGTGGTGGCGGCGGTGGTGGTGGCGCTCCGCGCCGCACTGGTGGCGGCTACGGGGGTGGCGGAGGTGGTTATGGCGGCGGTGGTGGCGGCTACGGGGGAGGTGGCGGTGGCGATCGGGGGTCCGGAGCCAAGGGCTGGGAGGACCGCAGCTACGGCGGTGCTGGCAGTGGAGGGGGCGGTGCCGCCCCCGATGCTTTCGAAGCGGGCCGCTCCCGCCGGCGCCGCACCGGTGGCGGCGGTGGTGAGTACGGCGGCGCCGAAGTCTGAAGCGCCCGGGCCCGTGGGCTGATCGGCTTCACAGGCCCCGTTCCTCCAGCTGCCGGGCGGCGGCGTCCAGCACCTCGGGGCCTGCTCCTGCCTGGCCGGCCTCTCTGGTCAGCCAGCCACGCCAGCCACGCGCTCCGCTGACCCCCTCCACCACCTGCACCAGGTGACGGGCGATCGGCCACAGCCGTCCGCCGGAGGCGCACCAACGCTCGGCGTGGGGCAGCACCCCCCTGAGAACTGTCGAGGCCCGGGCCTCCACGGCGCCCGCCTCCCCGAAGATCTGCCCGTCCACTCCCGCCCAGCGCAAGGGGTGGGCGTAGGCGGCCCTGCCCACCATCACCCCATCCACCCAGGCCAGCTGCTGCCTGCAGGGTTCGAGCTCCTCGAGGCCGCCGTTCAGTTCGATCCGGAGCGCCGGGCGCTCCCGCTTGAGGCGGTGCACCAGATCCCAGCGCAGGGGAGGCACGGTGCGGTTCTGCTTCGGATCGAGGCCGTTCAGCCAGGCTTTGCGGGCATGGACGGCGAAGCGGGCGGCGCCGGCCGCGGCCAGGGTGTCCACGAAGGCCAGCAGTTCGGCGTAGGAGTCCCGCTCGTCGATGCCGATGCGGTGCTTCACCGTCACCGGCAGCGGCGTGGCTGCCGCCATCGCCGCCACGCAGTGGGCCACCCGCTCCGGTTCCGCCATCAGGCAGGCCCCGAAGCGTCCCTGCTGCACCTTCTCGCTGGGGCAGCCCAGGTTCAGGTTGATCTCGTCGTAGCCCCAGGCGGCCCCCATCCGGGCGGCCTCCGCCAGCAGCTCCGGGTCGTCCCCCCCCAGTTGCAGGACCAGGGGGTGCTCGATCGGATCGAACCCCAGCAGCCGCTCCAGCCGCTGCTGCCGCTCCCCCATCCGGGAGGGGGAGCCGTCCCGGGCGATGTGGTGCAGCGCCCGGGCCACCACCATCTCGGAATAGAGCAGGCAGTGCCGGCTGACCTGCCGCATCAGCACCCGGAAGTGCCGATCCGTGCAGTCCAGCATGGGCGCCACACTGAAGCGGTAGTTGTGCTCCATCGCCCCATGCTGCCCAGCCGTGCCTCCGTCGTGGTGGTGGGAGGGGGCCCGGCTGGCTTCATGGCCGCCATCGCGGCAGCCGAAGCGGCCGGTGGCGCCTTCCCCGGGGGTGTGCTGCTGCTGGAGTCCACCCCCGAACCGCTGCACAAGGTGCTGATCAGCGGCGGTGGTCGCTGCAACGTCACCCATGCCTGCTGGGATCCGCGGCTGCTGGTGGATCACTACCCCCGCGGTGGCAAGGCCCTGCGGGGCCCCTTCTCGCGCTTCGCCACCGGCGACACGGTGGCCTGGTTCCTGGCCCATGGCCTCCAGCTGCTGGAGGAGCCCGACGGTCGCCTGTTCCCCCGCACCAACCGCTCCAGCTCGGTGGTCGACACCCTGCGCCAGGCGGCGCTCGCCGCCGGAGTGATGCTGCACACGGCCCAGGCGGGCCAGGCGGCGGAAGCCCTGCCCGGCGGAGGGTTCCGGCTGCGGTTGCGCTCGGGGGCCGAGGTGGTCGCCGATCGCCTCGTGCTGGCGACGGGCAGCCACCCCAGCGGCCACCGCATCGCCGCCTCCCTGGGCCATGGCCTGGTGGCGCCGGTGCCCTCCCTGTTCACCCTCACCCTGGACGACCATCCCCTGGTGGAGCTGGCCGGGGTGGCGATGGATCCGGTGCAGCTGGAGCTCCTGCTGACGCCCCTGGCCGGGGCCACCCCCGCCGCCAAGCCCCTGCGGCAACGGGGGCCGGTGCTGATCACCCACTGGGGCCTCAGCGGCCCTGCCACCCTGCGGCTCACGGCCTTCGCCGCCCGCGCCCTGCGGGAGCGCCGCTACCGCGCCGAGCTCCGGGTCGACTGGACCGGTGGCCGCAAGCCGGCGGATTTGGAGGGGTGGTTGACCGACGCGCGCCGCGAGCAGGCCCGCCGTCAGCTCGGCAACTGGCGGCCCTGGCCCGAACTGAGCCGACGCCTCTGGCTGCACCTGCTGGCCCTGGGCGGAGTGGACGCCACGCTGCGCTGGGCCGATCTCCCCCGCCGCTGCGAGCAGGCCCTGATCACCGCCCTACGGGACAGCCGCTACCGCATCTCAGGACGGGGGCCCTTCGGCGAGGAGTTCGTGACCGCCGGGGGCATCCCCCTGGCGGAAGTGAACCTGGCCTCCATGGAGAGCCGTCTCCAGCCAGGGCTGTTCCTGGTCGGTGAGCTGCTGGACGTGGACGGGGTCACCGGTGGCTTCAACTTCCAGCACTGCTGGAGTTCGGGTTGGCTGGCGGGACAGGCGCTGGCGGCTCAACGCACGTGCTCGTAGATGGAGAACATCGGCAGGTACATCGCCAGCAGTACCGATCCCACGATGATGCCCACCAGCACGATCATGGCCGGTTCGAGCATGGAGGTCATGGCTTTCACCATGGTGGTCACCTCGTCTTCGTAGAAGTCGGCCACCTTGGAGAGCATGGCGTCCATTTCGCCGGTTTCCTCTCCGATGGCGAGCATGTTCACGCACATCTCCGGGAACACATTCTTCATCCGCAGAGCGGCGCTGAGCGGCATACCTTCGCTCACTTCATTCTTGCAGGAGATGATGGCGTCGGAAATCACGGAATTGGTTGCCGTTTCCTTCACGATCTCAAGGGAAAGAAGGATCGGAACTCCCGCCTTGGAAAGGGAGCTCAGGGTGCGGCAGAATTGGGCACTGGCCGTTTTCTCGAGCAGTTCCCCGAACAGGGGAAGCTTCAGCATCAGGCCATCGATCTGGCGGCGGCCGATCGGAGTGTTGTAGGTGGAAACCACCCAGAAGGCGAAGCCCACCAGACCCCCGAGCAGGATCAAAGCCTTCCAGGAGCGTAGGAACTCACTGAGGTTGAGCATCATCTTCGTGAACAGGGGCAGTTCCGCCCCCAGCTGGTCGAAGACGCTCGAAAAGGTCGGGATCAGGAAGATGGTCATACCCAGGAAAACCGCGATCGCAATCACCAGCACGGTGACCGGATAGCTCATGGCGCCCTTGATCTGGTTCTGGAGCTTGGCGTTGTCCTCCAGCAGCTTGGCCAGGCGCTTGAGGGTGTCGTCAAGGACGCCGCCGGCTTCGCCCGCCTCCACCAGGGCGATGCTGAGGTTGTCGAACACCTTCGGCCAGCGGCGCATCGAATTGCCCAGGCTGTCGCCCTGGTTCACGTCCTGGGTCATGCCTGCCAGGGCCAGGCGCATCTTTTTCGATCGCTGCTGCATCCGCATCAGGTCAAGGCTGCGCAGGATGGGCACGCCGGCGTCCACCAGGGCGGAGAGCTTGTTGGCGAACAGGGCCTTGTCACGGACCGTCACCGGGCCCTCGAGCAGGTCGGACAGGCCGCTGAAGGAGGAGCCGACTTTCTTGACACTCCCCTGGGGAACCTTCGGTGCCTCCTTGCGCACCAGGGTGTTGGGAAGAATGCCGCGGCGGCGCAGTTCCCTCCTGGCGACGGAAGGGTTATCCGCCGTCAGCGTCATCTCCCGGCGCTGGCCGGACTTGGTGGTGTAGGTGACGACGAAGGCGGTCATGGCGGCGCTCGGGTGAAACGGGGATCGGCGTCCGGGGGAAGGGGATCAGGGGACCATCATCGGTCGAGAAGCCTGACAAGCTCCTCTGGTTTGGTGGTTTTCAGCAGGGCCTCCTCGCGGGTGACCTTGCCGTCCTCCACCAGATTGGCCAGGGCGCGCTCAAGGGTCTGCATGCCCTGGTTGGCACCGGTCTGGATCTGGGAATAGAGCTGGGAGCTCTTGCCTTCCCGAATCAGGTTGGCGATGGCGGGGGTGTTGATCATGATCTCCTGCGCCATCACCCGGCCGAAGGCCCCGTTGGCGGTGGGCAAGGCGCTCCTGCAGAGGGTCTGGGAGAAAACCGCCAGCAGACTGCTGCTCAGCTGCACCCGGATCTGGGTCT
Organism: uncultured cyanobacterium; assembly: GCA_903917565.1. Taxonomy (GTDB): domain Bacteria; phylum Cyanobacteriota; class Cyanobacteriia; order PCC-6307; family Cyanobiaceae; genus Cyanobium. The sequence goes on from CAIXBB010000019.1 coordinate 17,957, forward strand.
GCTGGCCGGCCGGGAACACGTCCACCATCCGATCCACGGTCTGGGAGGCGGAACTGGTGTGCAGGGTGCCGAAGACGAGGTGGCCGGTCTCGGCGGCGGTGATCGCCAGCTGGATTGTTTCCAGGTCGCGGAGTTCTCCCACCAGGATCACATCGGGGTCTTCCCGCAGGGCCGCCCGAAGGGCATTGGAGAAACTGCGGGTGTCCTCGTTGAGCTCCCTCTGGTGAATGATCGACTTGTTGTTCTTGTAGGTGAATTCGATCGGATCCTCGATGGTGAGGATGTGCTCCGAACGGGTGGCGTTGATGTGCTCGATCAGCGAGGCCAGGGTGGTGGTCTTGCCGGAACCGGTGGGACCGGTGACCAGGACGAGGCCCTTGGGCTTGGTGCTGATCTCCTCGACGATGGGCGGCAGCCCGAGCTTCTCCAGGCTGGGGATGGAGCTGCCGAGCGCTCGCAGGCAGGCCGCGTAGGTGCCCCTTTGGCGGTAGACGTTGATGCGGAAACGGGCAACGCCCTTGAGGCCGTAGGAGCAGTCCAGCTCCCAGTTCTGCTCCAGATTCTTGCGCTGGGCGTTGTTGAGCAGGGAGAAGATCAGGCGGTTGCAGCTCTCCTCGCTGAGCTTCGCGTCCTGGATGATCGGCCTCAGCTGACCGCTGAAGCGGCCGTAGGGCGGATTCCCCGCGGACAGGTGCAGGTCGCTGCCTCCGGCCTTGACCAGTTCCTGCATCAGGTCCTCGATGAGAAGATCCATCCCGCTCAGCTCCGAACGGTCAGACAGTAGGGACATTCCAACCATTCGTCCTCAAGCCCGGCCCCGCAGCTGCGGCAGGTGAGGGTGCTGAGGGCCCGGGCCCGCCGTTCCGATTCGAGGCCCGTGTCGGTGAGCAGCATCCGTTCCACTTCCTCGAGGGTGGTCAGCCCCTCCCGCACCAGGTCGAGGCCGTAGCCCAGGAGGGTTTTCATGCCGCTCTCCAGGGCCAGGCGACGCAGCTCCTCGGTCGTCGCCCGCTTGGCCACGGCAGCGGAGAGATTCTCGTTCATGCGCAGGATCTCGTAGACCCCCACCCTGCCTTTGTAGCCCCGCCCCTGGCAGGTGCTGCAGCAGCCCTCCGAGCCGGGCAGCACCGTGTTGGAGTGATAGAAGGAAATCTCGGTTTCATCGGAGGCCACCAGGCCGAACCGGGCCAGTTCGGCATGGTGTGGGTGGTAGGAAACCCGGCACTCGCTGCACAGACGGCGCAGCAGACGCTGGGACACCACCCCCAGCAGAGAAGCGCTCACCAGGAAGGGTTCCATCCCCATCTCATCAAGGCGGGCGAAGGCGCTGGCGGCGTCGTTGCAGTGCAGGGTGGTGAGCACCAGGTGGCCAGTGAGGGCCGCCTCAATGGCGGTGCGGGCGGTTTCCAGGTCGCGGGTCTCGCCCACCAGCAGCACGTCCGGGTCCTGCCGCATGAACGCACGCAGGGCGGAACTGAAGTCGTAGCCCTTTTCCCGGTTCACCTGGGTCTGGGTGATGCCTTGGAGGGTGTACTCGATCGGATCCTCGACGGTGGAGATGTTGATCGAGGGGTCGTTGCGCTCCGAGAGCAGGGCGTAGAGGGTGGTCGATTTGCCGGAACCGGTGGGTCCGGTGACCAGGATCATGCCGAAGGGCTTGGAGCCGATGTCCCGCAGGGTGGCCCTGGATTCATCGTCGGTGATCAGGCTGTCCAGGCCCAGTTGGGTGGCGCCGCTGTCGAGCAGCCGCAGGACCACCTTCTCGCCGTAGCGACTTGGCAGGGTGCTGACCCGGAAATCGATCGTGCGCTCACGGAACGTGCGGCGAATCCTGCCGTCCTGGGGCAGCCGCCGCTCGGCGATGTCCAGGTCGGCCATGATCTTGAAGCGGGACGTCACGGCGGGGATCAGGGTCCGGGGCAGCTTGTCGATGCTGCGCAGGACGCCGTCCTGGCGGAACCGGATCAGCAGCCCGTCCTCCTGGGGTTCGACGTGGATGTCGCTGGCGCCAGTGGTGAGCGACTCGACCAGGATCCGGTCCACCAGGCTCATCACCGGGGAGATCCCCTCGCCGGAGCTGCTGGCTTCGAGGTCCTCGGTTTCCGCTGCGATCTGCCCGTTCGGGGAGGCGGCCTGACCCAGATCGAGATCCCGGAACAGGGAGGTGTGCTCCGCACCGGTGACCTGCGGACGCTGGGTGAGACCTTCTGAGGGCATCGACGGGAAGGATCGGGAGCGAAGCCTGGGGCCGAGGTGCGGGGTTCCGCCGCTTGTGGTGAGGGCTCCCGGCCATTCAACATAACGGCATCTGACATCCCTGCCAGAACGCATGACCGGCGACATCACTCCCCCCCATGAGGAACGGATCGATCCCCGGGAGGGCGCGGTCGACGCGGCCCGGGTGGAAGCGCTCCTCGAGACCCTGCCGGTGACTCCCGACGGCGAAGCGAATGCCACGCCGGCCGATCAGGACCCACCCGCCCCGCCATCCCCCGACGGGGAGCCAGGTGAGCGCCTCGGCCAGCTGGAGGCCGAACTGGCCACCCTGCGCAGCGAGAACGAGTCGCTGCGGGGCCAGTACATGCGCATCGCCGCCGACTTCGACAACTTCCGCAAGCGCCAGAGTCGCGACAAGGAGGACCAGCGCCTGCACATCACCTGCACCACCCTCACGGAGATCCTGCCGGTGGTCGACAACTTCGACCGGGCCCGCCAGCAGCTCAATCCCCAGAGCGAAGAGGCCCAGAGCCTGCATCGCAGTTACCAGAACCTCTATAAACAGCTGGTCGATGTTTTCAAGCAGCTGGGGGTTTCGCCGATGCGGGTGGAAGGGGAACCCTTCGATCCCAGCCTTCACGAAGCCGTGCTGCGCGAACCGAGCGAGGAACACTCGGAGGATGTGGTGATCGAGGAGCTGCAGCGGGGCTATCACCTCGATGGTCGCGTCCTCAGGCATGCCCTGGTGAAGGTGTCCATGGGCCCCGGCCCGGCCGGTGGGGCCAGCCCCGCTGAAGCCTCGGCACTTCCCAGTGAGGGACAATCCGACTGATGGCCGATTACTACGAGCTGCTCGGTGTCGGCCGGGACGTGGATGCCGAAAGCCTCAAGAAGGCCTACCGGCGTCTGGCCCGCCAGTACCACCCGGATGTCAACAAGGATCCGGCCGCGGAGGACCGCTTCAAGGAGATCGGTCGGGCCTACGAGGTGCTCAGCGATCCCCAGGCCCGGGCCCGCTACGACCAGTTCGGCGAGGCCGGCCTGGGCGGCGGCGGTGGCATGCCCGACATGGGCGACATGGGTGGCTTCGCCGATCTCTTCGAAACCTTTTTCAGCGGGTTCGGCGGGGCCGGCGGCGGTGCCCCCGGTGGTGCGCGCCGCCGCGGACCGCGCCAGGGCGACGATCTGCGCCTCGATCTCACGATCAGCTTCAGCGAGGCCGTTTTCGGCAGCGAGAAGGACGTCCAGATCCGTCACCTCGAAACCTGCACCACCTGCAGCGGCTCGGGGGCCAAGGCGGGCAGCGGCCCCACCGGCTGCGGCACCTGCGGCGGCGCCGGCCAGGTGCGACGGGCCACCCGCACCCCCTTCGGCAGCTTCACCCAGGTGGCGCCCTGCCCCACCTGCGATGGCACCGGCCAGGTGATCGCCGATCCCTGCTCCGCCTGCGGCGGCCAGGGGTTGCAGCAGGTTCGCAAGAAGCTGCGCATCAACATTCCTGCCGGTGTCGACTCGGGTACCCGTCTGCGGGTCGGTCAGGAGGGCAATGCCGGCCAGCGGGGCGGGCAGGCGGGAGATCTCTACGTCTTCCTCACCGTCCAGGCCCACCCCCACTTGCGCCGGGACGGGGTGACGATCCATTCCGAGGTGTCCCTCAACTACCTCCAGGCGATCCTGGGTGACACGATCGAGGTGGAGACCGTCGACGGTCAGGAGCCGCTGGAGATCCCCCCCGGCACGCAGCCCGGTGCCGTGATCACCCTGCAGGGCAAGGGGATTCCGCGCCTGGGCAATCCGGTGGCCCGCGGCAACCATCAGTTCACCATCAAGGTGCAGCTGCCGACAAAGCTCAACGGTGAGGAGCGGCAACTGCTCGAGCAGCTGGCCGGGCACCACACCAGCAAGGGCCAGCGCCATCACCACAAGAGCGGCCTGTTCGGCGGCCTCTTCGGTTGAATGCCTCGGTGTCCCTCGACCTGCGGGGCACCCCTTGCCCGGTCAACTTCATCAGGGCCCGACTGGCGCTCGAGGGGGTGCCCTCGGGGGGCTGGCTCCAGATCGACCTGGATGGGGGGGAACCGGAGCAGATGGTGGCCGAAGGTCTGCGCTCGGAGGGTCACGCGGTTCAGCGGGTCGACCCCTCGCCATTCGCTCCAGGGGATGGGGTGAGGCTTCTGGTGCAACGGGATGGGGGCTGAGCCGCTGCCGGGCCGGGTGATGGCCCTGCAGGCCAACTACTGCCTGGTGGGCCTCGACGGCCCCTCCGAGCTCGGCACGGGTGGGCGCCTGCTGTGCACCCGCCGCACCCGTCTCGACAAGAGCGGCCTGCAGGTGTGTGTCGGTGACCGGGTGACGGTGGCTTCCGTCGACTGGGGAGCGGGGCGGGGGTCGGTGGTGGGTCTTGAGGCCCGCCACAACCTGCTGGAGCGGCCGGCGGTCGCCAACGTGAGCCGGGTGGTGGTGGTGGTGTCCCTGGCGGAGCCGGGCCTCGATCCCCTGCAGCTCACCCGGTTCCTGATCACCGCAGAGGCCACCGGCCAGCCGGTGCAGGTGGTGCTGAGCAAGATCGACCTGCTTCCGGCGGTCGAGGTGGAGGGCTGGTGCCGCCGGTTGGAGGGCTGGGGCTACGGCACGGTGGCGGTCTCCACCCGCAGCGGGGAGGGCCTGGCCACGCTGCGGAGCCACCTGGGGCAGCCAGGCATCGCCGTGCTCTGTGGCCCCTCTGGTGTGGGCAAGAGCAGCCTTCTCAATGCCCTGGCCCCCGCCCTGGAGCTGCGCGTCGCCGCTGTGTCCGGACGGCTGCGCCGGGGTCGACACACCACAAGGCATGTCGAACTGTTTGCGCTGGCCCCGGGGGCCCTGGTGGCCGATTCACCGGGCTTCAACACACCCTCCCTGCCCACCGACCTCCAGACCCTCGCAGCAGCATTCCCGGAGCTTCTGGCCCGGCTCAGGGCCTCCCCCTGCCGTTTCGCCAACTGCCGGCACCAGGGGGATCCCGGCTGTGCCGTGGGGGACACCTGGGACCGCCGCGCGATCTACGGCCGCTGTCTGGAGGAGGTGGAGGCCCTGGCGGGGGCCCGCTCCCGAGGAGGGCAGGCGCGGCAGGGGGACGGGGGGATGCGTCAGCGGGGCGACCGCCTCGAGCCCCTGCTCGATCCCCAGCTGCGCCGCGCCTCCCGCAGCACCCGGCGTCAGGCGCTGGAGCAGGACCTCAGTTCCCCAGGCCGGGAAGATTGAGATCCAGCCCGCCGGTGAGCGTCTCCATCCGCTCGCGCATGGTTGTGGTGGAGAGTTCGTAGGCCTTGCAGAGGGCCGCCAGCACGGCCGCCTCGACGGCTTCGGCGGGTTCGCTGAGCAGGTCTGGGCTCAGCGCGATGCGCAGGGGCTGCTGGTTGCCGGTCAGCCAGACGCTGGCGCGACCTTCGGGATCGCTGCCCTGCAGTTCCATCGCATCGAGTTCCTCCTGGAGCTTCTGGGCGTCCTGCTGAATCTGCTGCGCCTTGCGGAAAGCCTCGGTCAGCTGTCCGAAATTGGGAAGTCCGAAGCCGGCCATGCCAGAGGTTCAACGTAGGGGCCCAGGCTAGAACCCCAGCCGTTTGACTTCCGGGTGCAGCCGCACACCGCGGTCCTCCAGCGCCCGTTGCTGCACCAGCCGGATCAGGGCGTCGATGTCGGCGGCGGTGGCGGAGCCGGTGTTGACGATGAAGTTGGCGTGGATCGGTGACACCTGGGCATCGCCGATGCTCAGCCCCTTGAGGCCGAGGGATTCGATCAGCTGCCCCGCCTTGAGTGGCTCTGGGTTGCGAAACACGCTGCCGCAGCTGGGTTGCTGATAGGGCTGGGTGCTGGTTCGGCTCTGCAGGTTGGCGCTGGTGCGGGCCGTGAGGGCCTGCGGGTCGTGGCCGGGCTCCAGCCGGAACCGGGCCGAGAGCACCAGCAGGGGCTCCTCCTGCAGGCGGCTATGGCGGTAGGCGAAGGCCAGATCGGCGGCCTCCAGGCGGAAGGGGGCTTCGGGCCGGCGGGGATCCAGCACCCACACCGAGGAGAGCCACTCGGCGATGCAGCCCCCCTGGGCGCCGGCGTTCATCACCACGGCCCCACCCACCGTGCCCGGGATGCCCACGGCCCACTCCAGCCCCCGCAGGCCGCTGCGGGCCGCCTTGCGGGCAAGGGTGGGGATCGCTTCGCCCGCCTCCGCCTCCACCCAGCCCTCCCCCGGATCCAGGCGGCTGCCCTGCAGCCGGCGGTTGCAGAGGGTGAGGCCTTGGAGGCCGCTGTCGGCGATCAGCAGGTTGGAGCCCGCGCCGATGCAGCGGAAGGGAAGGCCTGCGGCCGCCGCCCAGGCGGCGTGGGCGATCAGCGTCTCCTGGTCGGCGGGTTCGGCGAACCAGGCGGCCGGCCCCCCGACCTTCCAGGTGGTGAACTCCCGCAGGGAGACCGCCTGACGGGGCTGGCTGAACGGGGCCGGGACCATCCCCTCAGGCCACCAGTGCGGAGGGGCGTTCGCGTTGGTCGAGGGCCCCCAGGCGCTCCCAAAGGCTGTTGACGTCGCCGGCGCCCATGGCCAGCACCAGGTCGCCCGGGCCGGTGCCGCTGGCCACCAGCTCCGCCAGCGCCTCCATGCTGGCCGCCACCGCCACCGGGAGATCGGGGGCGAGGGCCCGCACCGCCTCGCCGAGGGCCGGGCTGGAGATCCCCGCCATCGGGGCCTCGCCGGCGGCATAGAGAGGCGCCAGCAGCACCGCATCGGCGTGGGTCAGGGCGGCGGCGAAGTCGTCCAGGAACTGGGCGGTGCGGGTGAAGCGATGGGGCTGGAAGACCGCCACCAGCCGGCGGGGCACCAATGGCAGTGGGCTGCGGCCGCTGTCCACCATCAGCCGGGCCATGGCCAGGGTGGCGGCCACTTCGCTGGGGTGGTGGGCGTAGTCGTCGACGATGGCCCTGTCGTGCCACAGGCCGCGGCAGTCGAAGCGGCGCCCGGGGGGGCGCAGGCCCGCCACCGCCTGTCGCAGGGCCTCGAAGGACACCCCCTCAAGCCGGCAGGCCGCCATCGCCGCCACGCTGTTGCTCAGGTTGTGGCGGCCGGGCAGGGGCACGTCCATGGAGCCCAGCGCCACCCCGTGTTCGTACCAGGTCGCCAGGGTGCCGTCGCCCCGCTCCTCCAGGGGGATGGCGGCGAAGTCCACCGTCTCGCCATTGCGGGTCGACCACCAGCTGGCGGCCTGGAAGTGTTCGCGCAACACCGGGCAGTCCCGGTTGGCCAGCAGGGTCGTGCAGCCGCTGGCGAAGCGCTGCAGGGTGGCCACCAGGGAGGCCAGGTCTGGGTAGTGGTCGGTGTGGTCCAGTTCGACGTTGGTGAGCAGCCCGAGCCGGGGGTTGAACTTCACCAGGGAGCCGTCCGATTCATCGGCTTCCGCCACCAGCAACCGCCCCTGGCCGTGGCGGCCGTTGCTGCCGAAGGCCGGCACGATGCCGCCGATCACGGCCGTGGGGTCCTCGCCGACGGCCTCCAGGAGCGTGGCGATCAGGGTGCTGGTGGTGGTTTTGCCATGGCTGCCGGCCACGGCGATCGAAGGCTGGGCATTGATCAGGGCCGCCAGCACGTCGGAGCGGTGCACGATCGCCAGTCCGCGCCGGCGCGCCTCGGCCAGCTCCTCGTTGGCGGCGGGCACCGCCGAGCTGATCACCACCAGTGGCGACCCACCGGCCCCGCTTCCTGACCTGTCCATCCCCGCGATCACCGCGGCGATGGTGGCGGCGGTCTGCTCCTGGAAGACCCGCACCCCGGCCGTCCGCAGTCGCTCCAGCACTGGGCTGGGACGGGGATCGGAGCCGCTCACCAGGAAGCCGCGTTCCGCCAGGATCCCCGCCAGGGCGGACATGCCGATCCCTCCGGCCCCGATGAAGTGGAGCGGCTGACGGCGATCAAGCTTCGGGATCAAGGGGGACTCCAGGCCTCGCCGAAAATAACGGCAGATCCGCCCGTCCTCCTTTGCGGGATACTGCGCTTTGCCGACCGTCTGATCCGGGGCCTGTGGCTGCGGGAAAGAGCAGGAAGCCATTTCTGTATGATCGGCAGCCAAAATCCCCCCTTGCTAGCGGGTCCCGCCGCTTTCTGCCATGACCTTGCGCGTAGCGATCAATGGATTTGGCCGAATCGGTCGGAACTTCATGCGCTGCTGGCTCAGCCGCGGTGAGAACACCGGCATTGAAGTGGTCGGTCTTAACGACACGTCCGACCCGAAGACCAACGCCCACCTGCTCCAATACGACACGATGCTCGGCCACATCCGCAATGCGGAAGTGAGCTACACCGATGACACCATCGTCGTGAATGGCAAGCCGATCAAATGTTTTTCCGATCGCAATCCCCTTAACCTTCCATGGAAGGAATGGGGAGTGGATCTTGTGATCGAGGCCACCGGTGTCTTCGTCGATCTGAAGGGTGCCAGTAAGCACCTTGAGGCGGGAGCGAGCAAGGTGCTGATCACGGCTCCGGGCAAGGGGGAAGGCGTGGGCACCTTCGTGGTGGGGGTGAACGCCGACCAGTACCGACACGAGGATTACGACATCATCAGCAATGCCAGCTGCACCACCAACTGCATGGCGCCGATCGTCAAGGTTCTCGATCAGAGCTTTGGGATCGTCAAGGGCATGATGACCACCACCCACAGCTACACCGGTGACCAGCGCATCCTCGATGCAAGCCATCGCGATCTGCGCCGTGCCCGTGCCGCCGCCGTCAACATCGTTCCGACCTCCACCGGTGCAGCCACGGCCGTGGCTCTTGTCTACCCGCCGATGAAGGGCAAGCTCAGCGGCATTGCCATGCGCGTGCCGACGCCCAATGTTTCGGTGGTCGACCTCGTCCTTGAAGTGAGTCGCAGCACCACCAAGGAAGAAGTGAATGCCGTTCTCCAGGAGTCCTCAATCAACGGGATGAAGGGGATCATCAAGTACTGCGATCTGCCCCTGGTCTCCACCGACCACGCCGGCACCGATGAATCCACAATCGTGGATGCCGACCTCACCCTGGTGATGGGCGACAACATGGTCAAGGTGATTGCCTGGTACGACAACGAGTGGGGCTACAGCCAGCGCGTCGTTGACCTGGCCGAAGTGGTGGCCCGCAACTGGAAGTGAGCGAAAGGCCCGGGTTCAGCCGAAATGCTGGAAGCTGGCTGAGGGGGAGGCGATGGGGCCTCCCCCGTCCGTCCAGACCAGCGGGCCCTCAGGTTGGGGGGCCGCCAGCCGGCCGATGCAACGGGTACCCGGCAGCTGGTCCACCAGCGCTGCTGCCCAGGACGGCTCCAGGGCCAGCACCAGTTCGAAATCTTCGCCGCCCCAGAGGCACCAGTCCTCGGCGACGGCCAGGCCCTCGAGATTCGGGGCCACCGGCAGCGCCCCACGCTCCAGTAGCGCCGTGCAGCCGCTGGTGACCGCCAGGCAGGTGGCCCCGGCCGCCAGGCCATCGCTGCTGTCGCAGCCGGCCACCCGCCAGGGCAGAGCCCCTGGCCGGCATTGGCCCAGGGCCGCCACCGCGTCGAAACGGGGCACGGGCCGCCGGTGGGCGCTGATGGCCTGCTCCCGGATGGCTTGCGGCAGGACCGGCAGCGTCTCCCCCCGCAGCAGGGCCAGGCCCAGGCGGCTGAGCCCGTGGACGCCGGTGCTCACCAACTGGTCGCCAGGCTGTCCATCGCCCCGGCGGATGGGCCCGCTGCGACCCTGCTCGAGCCGGCCGAGGGCGGTGATCGCCAGAAGCCGTTGGCCTCCGCCGCTGCAGTCACCCCCCAGGAGAACGCCCCCATGGGCGCCCAGCAGCTCCACCAGGCCGGCGTAGGCCCCCTCCACCCACGCCCAGGGGGTGTGGCCCGGGGCCACCAGGCCAACGGTGATCCCCACGGCGCCGAGGCAGCCCATGGCCGCCAGATCGGAGAGGTTGGCGGCGGCGGCCCTCCAGCCCACGTCCCTGGCGTCCATCGTGGCCTCGCTGAAATGGACGTCCTCCACCAGCACGTCGGTGTTCACCACCAGCTGGAGATCGCCCCGGTCGTTCGGGCCGAGCAGGGCCGGGCCCAGCAGGGCGGCGTCATCGCCGAACTGGCCCCGGGGGGCAAAGGCGCCGAGGCGCCGGATCAGCTCCGTTTCCCCCAGCTCCGCCAGGGTGGGCCCCTCAGGCATGGGGGCGCAGGTTGTCGGCCCCTTCGATCACCGTCGCTTTGACGATGCCGTCATCGGCGGTCAGCTCTTCGAGCACATCCAGGCCATCCACGACATAGCCGAAGGCGGCATAGCGCCCGTCGATCAGGTTGAGGCCTGCGGGGGTGAGTTCCGGTTCGAACAGGAACAGGAAAAACTGGGAGGAGCCGTCGCCGAGGGCTTCGTCGGAATGGGCCCATCCCAGGGTGCCCTTGCTGGCGAAGGGCAGCACCGGTTCGGCCTTGAACAGGCCCAGATCTTCGAAGGTCTGGTTGTAGAAGGGGGCCTCTTCGCCGGGCACCTTGATTTCCAGGGGTACCTGGCGCTCCTGCTTGGTGGCCGGATCCACGTAGCCGGTCAGCGGCCCAGCCGGATCGCCGGTCTGCAGCACGTAGAAGTCTTCGGCGCGGTTGAAGGGCAGGCCGTCGTAGAAGCCGCGTTGGGTCAGATCCACGAAGGCGCCGGCGGTGAGGGGTGCGTTGTAACCGTCCACAACGGCGATGAGGTCGCCTTTGGTGGTGGTCAGCCGAACCGTGGCGCGGCCGAGCAGCCGCGGCAGCGCATCGAATTCCGACGGAATCGCGAAGGGGAAGGGCCCCACCAGCAGGCCTTCGGCGCGGCCGATGTCGGTGAGGGCTTCCCGGCGGACCGCCAGGAACCGGTCCCGATCCTGGGCCTCGCCCGCGGCCGCCAGATCCTCCAGATGCACGCCGGTGTCGGCGAGCAGGGCCTCTGCGGTGGAGCGGTCGGCGGAATCGAAGCTGGCCAGGATCCGCTCCCGGCTGCTGCCGAGCTGGGACTCGGCCCGGCGCACGGAGCCGGTCAGGCTGCTCCAGCGCTTGGCCCGCAGGTCCTCGCTGGTGTCCTCCAGCCGGTGCTGCAGCGTCTGGAGATCGCCCTGGTTGATGGGCAGGGCATTGCGCAGCAGGGCGGTGGGATCGCTGACGGCGTTGCCCTGGGGCAGGTAGGCCCAGGCGGCGGGAACCGTGAGCAGCAGCGTCAGCAGGAGGGTCAGGGTGGCCCCCAGCGGGGCGGCCAGCGTGGTGGTGAACCCGATGCGCCTGCGTCGCCGGTCCATGCTTCCCTTGTGACTGCCTGGACTTTGGCACAACCGGCCCTGGCCTTCCCCGCCGACGCTCGCAGGTGGGCCTGTAGCCAGACGTACAATCCCGCGATCCGATCCGCCCCGATCCGCCGGAATGATCTCCAGCAACGACTTTCGCACCGGCACAACGATCGAACTGGATGGCCAGGTGTGGCGAGTTGTTGAGTTCCTGCATGTCAAGCCCGGCAAGGGCTCGGCCTTCGTGCGCACCAAGCTCAAGGGCGTGCAGAGCGGCAACGTGGTGGAGAAGACCTTCCGGGCCGGGGAGACCATGCCCCAGGCCCAGCTGGAGAAGGCGACGCTCCAGCACACCTACATGGAGGGCGATGATTTCGTCTTCATGGACATGGCCTCCTACGAGGAGACCCGTCTCACTGCCAAGCAGATCGGTGACGGCCGCAAATATCTCAAGGAAGGGATGGAGGTGAGCGTGGTCTCCTGGAACGGCAAGCCCCTGGAGGTGGAGCTGCCCAATTCGGTGGTGCTTGAGGTCACCCAGACCGACCCCGGCGTCAAGGGCGACACCGCCACCGGTGGTACCAAGCCCGCCATCGTCGAGACCGGTGCCCAGGTGATGGTGCCCCTGTTCATCACCATTGGCGAGAAGATCAAGGTCGACACCCGCACCGATAGCTATCTGGGCCGGGAGACCTGATCGCCATGCAGCTCGATCACGACCAACTGCGCCAACTGCTGGCCCTGCTCGGGGACAGCGACATCCAGGAGCTCAAGCTCGAGGGCGACGACTTCCGTCTGGAGGTGCGTCGCAACCTGCCGGCACCGGCAACGGTCACCATGGTGCAGGCCCCGGCCGGGCCGCCGCCGCAGGCCCCCGGGCCCGCCGTCCCGGTCGGCACTCCCCCCGGCCCCTCGGCGCCGCCGCCTCCGGCCGCCTCGGTGCGCAGCGATCTGCAGGCCGTCACGGCCCCGATGGTGGGCACCTTCTACCGCTCCTCGGCACCGGGTGAGCCCCCCTTCGTGAAGGTGGGCAGCCGCATCAGCGCTGGCCAGCCGGTCTGCATTCTCGAGGCGATGAAGCTGATGAACGAGCTGGAATGCGAGTTCAGCGGAGAAGTGGTGGAGATCCTCGTGGAGAACGGCACCCCGGTGGAGTTCGGACAGGTGCTGATGCGGATCAAGGCGGGCTAACCCAGGTCCCAGGCCGTGCTGATCGCCGCCGCCATGCTCTCGGCCCGTGCGACGCCCCGGCCGGCGATCCCGAAGGCGGTGCCGTGGTCGGGGGAGGTGCGCAGGAAGGGCAGACCCAGGGTGGTGTTGACGGCGGCGTCGAAGGCCAGCAGCTTCACCGGGATCAGCCCCTGGTCGTGGTACAGGGCCAGATAGCCGTCCGCCCCTTGGCCCTGCCCCCCCCTCCAGGCGGCCGCCGCCTCCAGCCAGCAGGTGTCCGGTGGCACGGGTCCCTCCAGTCGCACCTCCGGATGCAGGTCCTGCCACCTCTGGAGGGTGGGAATCAGCCAGTCCTGCTCCTCTCTGCCCAGATGGCCCCCTTCCCCGGCGTGGGGGTTGAGGCCCGCCACCACCAGCCGCGGCCGGCCCTGAAACCGACGGCAAAAGGCCAGCAGGGCCTCCAGCCGCCGGCTCACCAGCTCAGGAGTGAGACGGGCGCTCACCTCGGCCAGGGGGATGTGGGTGGTGGCCAGGAGGGTGTTGAGCCTCCAGCCGCCGCCCGGGGCCAGGGCGGTGAACAGCATGCCGGCGTCAGCCGTGCCGGTGAGTTCCGCCAGCCGCTCCGTCTGGCCGGGATAGGCATGGCCGGCCGCCTGCCAGCTGGCCTTGGCGATCGGGGCCGTCACCAGGGCCCGGCCGCCGCCGGCTCCCACCAGGGCCACGGCCCGCGTCAGCCAGGCGAAGCTGGCGGCACCGGCGGCGGGACTGCTCACCCCGGGGACGACCGGCTGCTCCAGGGGCACATCCTCCAAGGCGAAGTCCTCGGGGTCCGCCAGGGGAGCGTTGCTGCAGGCCAGAAGTTGACGGTGGCAGTCCCTCAGCCAGCGGCGGCAGCCCACCAGCACCACCTCCTGGCCGGCGGGGCGCGGCTGGGCGAGGGCCTTGAGAGTCACCTCGGCGCCGATTCCGGCCGGATCCCCCAGGGCGATGACAAGGCGATCCGCTGTAGTTTTCATGCCATCTGGCGCTGTCGGGGTCGGTCCATGTTCCGTTTGCTTTTGCTCGGTGCGCTGCTGCTGGGTGGCGGCATCGCCTTCCGGAACGAATGGGTCGTGGTGGATTGGCAGAAGATGGGGAAGGACACGGGTGTCTCCTCCGCCATAGACACGTCGATCTTTGGTTCTCAGAAGAAGTCCCCGGAGCAGGACGGCAAGCCCTCCCGGTAGGTGGGATAGAGCAGGCGGTAACCGAGGTCGTCGCGGAGCCTTCGACTGCTGGCCCGTCGATTCTCGCTCCAGAAGCTGCGGGCCATGGGTCCCATCGTCGGTGCCACGTCCGCGTAGCGCTGCACCTCCGGCAGCTGGCAGCCCAGCAGGTGGGCGGCCAGGCCCATGATCTCGCTTGAGGGACAGGGGCAGGTGTCCGCCAGGATCAAGGTGTCCGGCCTGGCCTGGGACGGCAGGACGATGGTGTGCAGCACGGCACCGACGATGTCATCGACGTGCACCCTGGAGAACACCTGGCCCGGTTTGTGGATCAGCCGCGCCGTGCCATTGCGCAGGTTCACCATTGGGTTGCGGCCGGGGCCGTAGATGGCTGGCAGCCGCAGCAGCTGCACCGGCAGGCCGCTGCGGCGCCACGCCTGCTCGCAGGCCAGTCGGGCCCGACTTCGCTCCAGCAGCGGCCGGGTGGGGCTCGTCTCATCCACCCAGGCGCCACCGCTGTCGCCGTAGACCCCGGTGGTGGAGAGGTAGCCCACCCAGGCCGGTTCGAGCCGCCGCAGCTGGGCTTCGAGGGACTCCAGCACCGGATCCCTGCCGCCGGCGTTGGGCGGGATCGTCACCAGCACATGGCTGACGCCGGCCAGGTCCGCCTGGGTGGGCAGGGCCCCCTGGTCGGGATCGAAGTGCAGCCAGCCTGGCTCGCGACCACTGGGGGAGGGCTGCCGATGGGTGAGCAGCACCGGCACGCCGGCCGTCTCCAGCGCCTGGGCCACACGCCGCCCGGTGTAGCCCCCGCCGAGCACCAGCATTCGGCCGATGGCGGCGGCGGCGGGCAGCGCCAGGTGCTCAATCCGCCCAGGACCGGGTACCGGGTTGACAGAATCCGTCGACATCAGTACACCTGTATCACTGTTCGTTCCCCATTCCGTGACCACCTCGTCGTTCGGAGCCAGTCTCCCTGTCGGCGTCGCGACGCCTCTCCCCCTCAGCCGCCCTCTCAGCCGCCCGTTCCCCAGCCAGGGCGGCAGCCGCCTGGCTTCGGTGCCCCGGACCCGGGCCGCAACCCCCCTGCTGCTGGCCGTGGGGCTGGTGTTGGGGGCCGTGCTGCTGGCGCCGGAGCAGCCCCGCGATCAGGAGGCCATCTGCCACCGCCACAACGGCGTGGAGGCCTGCCGGGTCTGGTGAGTCACCTCGGCCTCGGCCGCCGTGGCCGTCTCCGGCTCAACGGGCGCCACCCACTGGAGCAGGCGCAGCGACAGGCGCAGGTCGCCATCGGTCCAGGCCCGCAGGGCCATCGCCCGGCGCGGGTCGTAGAAGGGCTGGCTCCGGTACCAGGTGAAGGCATCGCTGTCGCCCTTGCGGCCGTTGCAGCCCAGGCAGGCCGGCACGCAGTTTTCGGTGATGCTCTGGCCGCCGCGGCTGAGCGGATGCACATGGTCGATGGATTCCGAGGCCTCGCCGCAATAGAGGCAGCGGCGACCGGTCATCCGGTGCAGCGATTGTCGCCATCGACGCGCTCGCAGCTTGGGGCAGAGATCTTCGAGAAAGACTCCATCCCTGGCCTGCATCAGCGCGCCTCGGTTGGCGGAAGTTTGCCCTCAGCGCCCCGGGTGTCAATGTGTTCTTGATTGCTTTTTGCCGCATTGGCCACCCCCCTGGTGCAGCTGCGCCTGGGCACCTCAGGACTGATCGAAGTCGTCAGTCCCTTCGACGCTGTGACCCAGGCGCAGCTGCGGGCCATCCGCCCCCGGGGTCAGTGGCTCAGCCGCCGTGGCTGCTGGCAGTTTCCCCTTGAGGCAGCCGCGGCGCTGCAGGCGCAGTGCGCCGGCCGCATTCCGATCACACCGGAGCTGGACCAGTGGTTCGCCTGGCTGAGGCAGCCCCTGCCGCCCCTGCCCCCCCACCGGGCCCTGGTGGCGGCGGCGGCCGCCGACGAGGCACTGCCCGATGGCCGCCGGCTGTTCCGCCACCAGCGCCAGGCGGTGCGCTGGTTGCTGGCCCGGCGCGGAGCCGTGCTGGCCGATGCGATGGGCCTCGGCAAGACCCTGACGGCCCTGGTCGCCGGCCGAGCCCTGGTGCGCCTGGCCGACTGCCGGCTGGTGGTGGTGGCCCCGGCGGGGTTGCACCACCACTGGCGCCAGGAGGCGGCGGGGCTGGGTCTGCGGCTGGAGGTGCACAGCTGGGCCCGGCTGCCCGCCGAGCTGCCGGCCGCTGGCACGGTGCTGATCGCCGACGAGGCCCACTTCGCCCAGACCATCCACGCCGCCCGCACCCAGGCGTTCCTGCGGCTGGCCCGCCATCCGCGCCTTCGGGCGATCTGGCTGCTCACCGGCACGCCGATGAAGAACGGCCGGCCGGTCCAGCTGTTTCCTCTGCTGGCGGCGATCGGCCACCCCCTGGGGGCCGACCAGCGCCGCTTCGAGGAGCGCTACTGCCAGGGGCACTGGCGGGAGCAGGGGGGGCGGCGGATCTGGCAGGCCAGCGGCTCCAGCCAGCTGGAGGAGCTGCAGCGGTTGGTGCGGCCCCTGGTGCTGCATCGGCGCAAGGGACAGTGCCTGGACCTGCCGCCCAAGCAGCGGCTCGAGCGGCCCGTAAGCCTTGACGCCGTGGCCGCTGAGGCCTTTGAGCGGGCCCTGCAGGAGCGGATCGACGACTACCGCCGCCGGGCCTGGGCTGGCGAGGTGCGCCGCGACGCCGAAGCCCTGGCGGTGTTCACGGCCCTGCGCCAGATCGCCTCGCGCCACAAGCTGGACGCCACCACCGACCTGGTGGCCGAGCTGCGGGGCCGCGGCGAAGCGGTGGTGGTGTTCTCGGCCTTCGTGGCCACCGCCATGGCCCTGCACCGGCGGTTGGGCCAGGGGGGCGACGGGGGTCCCCTGGTCGGTGCCGTGCCCCCGGCCCGACGACAGAAGCTGGTGGACGCCTTTCAGTCGGGGCGCTGCCCCGTGCTCATCGCCACCTACGGCACCGGGGGGCTGGGCTTCACCCTGCACAGGGCCCGGCACGTGGTGCTGGTCGAGCGGCCCTGGACCCCGGGCGATGCCGAGCAGGCCGAAGATCGCTGTCACCGGATCGGCATGGGGGCCGCGCTCACCAGCCACTGGATGCAACTGGGCGTCGCCGACCGGCTGGTGGACGATCTGATCGCCAGCAAGGCCGAGCGGATCTCCCTGTTGCTGCAGGGCCCCGACGCCCAGCGCCGCCAGCGGGCCCTGCCGGCGCTGGTGCGCCAGTGGCTCGAGAACGGGTAAGCCCAGCTGCGGCTCTTCAGCCGCCCGGCCTGGCGGGGTCGTCCTCGGTGCAGCTGCGCTGCCGCACCTGCAGGTCCTGGCGCAGGATCGGATCCAGCTTGGCTTTGGGTACCCCGGCCGCCAGGGTGGTGGCCCTGGCGATGTCCCTGCAGGCGGCGGTGGTGTTGCCGGCCAGGGTGTGCAGCAGGAACCGCTCGTTCAGGGGGCCCGGATCCTTCGGGAAGGCGGCCACCACCTTGTCGCACTGTTGCAGCGCACTGGGGAGGTCCTCCAGCTCCACTGCGCGCAGGCAGTCTTCGCGGGTGATCGGCCGTTGGGGCAGGGGTTGCTCGACACAGCCACCGAGCAGAAGGGCCAGAAGCAGCACCAGGGCCCGCTCAGTTGTAGCGCTCACTCCGGGTCATGCCGCTGCCACCAGCATTACCACCGCCGACGACCGAGATGGCGGTGGGGCTGGGTTCGGCGCTGGTCGCGGTGCTGCCGGAGGAGCGCGGCGCGTAAAGATCCCCCAGGAACCGGCCGCAATCGGGGAAGGTGCCGGGGTTCTGTACCACCGCCTCTGTGATCATCACCGCGGCATGTTCGGGGGACGTCTTGAACATGCCGGCGCTCTGGCGCTTGATCAGGGCATAGGCGGCCGTCCAGCTCACTTCATGGACGTTGCCGTTGTTGCGCATGAAGCAATACACCTGGGCGCCCTTGCCCCCGGGCCCCTCGATGTCATTGCCCGCACGGGCTCTCTGGGCGGTGCCGGCGGTGGCCAGCAGGCCGGCTGCCACCGCCAGGACGAGGGGGCCCAGTCGGCGAGCGAGAAAGAGGCGAGTGGCCATCGGACCGGAAGGGAAGAACGAGGTGGCCCAACGTATCGACCCCTGTGCTCCTGTCCAGGGTGGTCAGCCGCCCGGTGGGGCGGCGGTGGCGGGGAGCACCAGCTTCACCACCAGCGGCAGGATCACCAGCACGGTGATCAGCCGCACCGCGTGCAGGGTGGCCACGGCCGCCCCCACACCAAACTCCGCACCGACCAGGCTCATGCCGCTGATGCCCCCCGGGGCCGCCCCCAGCAAGGCCACCACCGGGTCGACGCCCATCAGTCGGCTGCAGCCCAGACCCACCACCAGGCCGGTGAGCACCAGAGTGAACGTGATCAGGAGGGCGGGCCGCCACAGCTGACGGAGTTCCACCAAGGCGGCGCCCGTGAGGCCGGTGCCGATCACCGTGCCGATGCCGATTTCCAGCAGGGTGCGGGAACCCACCGGCCACTGGGCCACATCGAGCCGGCCCGTCACGCTGACCAGGGCGGCCCCCAGCAGGGCTCCGGCCAGGGGAGCCGCCGGGATGCCGGTGCGCAGGGCCAGCAGGCCCCCGGCGAGTCCCGCCATCAAGTACATCAACAGATGCCAGGGATGGTTCATCCGTCGCTGAGCCCGATCAACAGAGCTCACTCTGGGAGATCGCTGCCGCTGGTGCTTGAGAGGGCCGCCCGCGTGTGTTGTCATGCGGCTCAGAACAGTCGCTTTCCACGTCATGGCCCCCGCCTCGGTGTCGTTCCGCATCAGCCGCAATGCCGAAGATCTCGCCGAAACCATCCATGCCCTCTCCCAGCGCCTGGTGACCCTGGAGCAGCGGCTGGCGGCGGTGGAACTGCAGGCGTCGAACCAGGCCCGCCCGGAGCCGGAGGAACTGGCCAGCCTCGATAACGTCGAGCGTCTGCTGCAGGACTGCCGCCACCTGCTGGAGATCGGCGTCAGCTCCGAGGCGTCCCCTGGGGTCGACAGCCACGAGGACGTCCCCTACCCCTCCGCCGCCTGAGTCCACGCACCCCCTGGTCAGGGGTGTCAAAATGAAAAGAAAGCGGGTCATGGCCTTCCCCACTTCCCCTTACCTGTCCTCCTCCAGCGCACTCCACGGGCAGAACGCCGCTTCACGAGCGGCCAACCCTGCCCCCCACTGCCAGTTGCGCAGCCATTCCCAGGAGGAAGGCGATCACCAATTGGAAAAGCTTGAGTTCGCCCTCGCCGTTGCCCTCACCCGAGGCGACCAGCAGCGTTCCGACCAGCTGCGCTCCCAGATCGCCGCCCTGGGTGGCAACCAGGAGGAACCCGGCACCTGAGCTGGCCGGTCCATCACAACATCTCGTTTTTGCGGTCGGTTCCGTCCCAGCGGAGCCAGCGGATATGTTGTGGAGTAAGATCTCAAAACGAAGGGGACTGTTGGATGCCAACTGACCCGTTGTGAATGTTTTCGATGCTGCGACATCCTCGCCGGTCATGATTGTCTCCAGTCCGTCTGCTCCCGTCACATTGACGTTGCAAACGTCCGTACGTCCAAGGTCAAGCGTCTCGCCGCTGCCAGAGGCCAGCGCGCGCCAACGCCTGCTGCTCCAGGCGGCCACCCTCAATGAACAGGCCCAGTCGGCGGCCACCGAGGGTGAACTTGAGGCCTCGGCCCGGGCGATCCTTGGGGCGCTCGACTGCGAACGGCGTGCCGGCGGCCTCGGTCTGCAGGTGCTCCAGTTGATCAAACCCCGGGCCTGAGCTGGGAGCCCACGTCCTGAGCCAGTTGCGGAACAGGGGGCGTGGCCAGGCTGGATCTCGGTGCAGGGCCGCCGATTCCCATGACGCGCTGATTCCTGATGGCTTGAAAGGTGAAATGGAAGGAGCTCCAGTACAGACGCATTGGCTGAATAGGGCAGGCCGAATCATTTGAAAGGGATCGTCGTTCCGCCTCCCATGACTTACGTTTTCGTTTACGGCTCCCTGAAGCGAGATCTGCACAACCACGGCCATCTGCGTGGGGCTTCGTTCGCTGGCCGCGCCCGTCTGGCTGGGGTCCGCCTCTATTTTCTGGGGGCCTGCCCGATGGCCGTGCTCGACCAGGCTGCGAGGGCCTGGATCCATGGCGAAGTTTTTCGGGTGGATCGGGCTGGCCTGGCATCGCTCGACGCCCTTGAGGGCTATCCGGATTTCCATGGCCGTCACCGACTGCCATTGAGTGATGGCCGGATGGCCTGGGTGTATCTCGGTCGCCGCGAGCAGGTGGCTGGCCTGAAGACCGTGCCCTACGGCGACTGGTGGTCCACGCCGGTGTTCAGCTATGGATCGAACATGGACCCGGAGCAGCTCAGCGAGCGCTGCACCCGCTGGGATGGCCTTGGACTGGTGGCTCGCCTGGAAGGTTGGCGATGGGGAATCCTCAAGCGCTCCATCACCGGGGCTGGCTGCGCGGGCATCGTCCCCATGGCGGGACACCACTGTTGGGGGGTGGTGCATCACATAGTCCCCGATGATCTGGCGGTGCTGGATGCCAAGGAGGGGGCGGGTACGGGGCGCCACTACGAGCGCGAAACCGTGGCCGTCACCACGGCCGCCGGCGAGTGTTTCCAGGTGCTCACTTTCGTGCCGGTGCCCCAGGCCCGCTCGGAGGGGTTGGTGGCCACGGCCGCCTATGCCGGGCGCATCCAACGGGGCGCCGATTACTGGGAGCTGCCCAACCCCTGGCGCCAGACCCTGGCGGCGTGGCTCCAGACCACCCCCTAGGGGCCGGCGGAGCCGCCAGCACATCCGGGTATTCTCGCCGACCAACTCCGTCTGCGCTCCCTTGAAGAAGCGATGCGCCAGCTCCCGCTTCGGGATGCAGGAGCGGCACAGCGCGTCCTCTCCCCCTAGCGTCCTTCCATCCCTGGACAAGCTCCAGCGGAATGACGCAGATTCCCGTTTTTGGCCAACTGCTGGCCGTGGCTCTCAGGCTGGCCTGGGCGCATGAGGCGTAGAGCTTTACCCCCTGGTTGGCTGAGAACCTGAACCGTCTTTCCGAAGCCCTTGGGAGCCCAATGGAGCTGGTGGGCCAGGAGGTCAGCGTGGGCTCATTTTCATCGGGAATCAGCTGGAGCAAACAGACCACAGCCACCTCGGCCAGATCTCACCGACCTGCGGGCCTGGAGGCCCATGTCATCGTCTGGATCGCCAGCGAGTGCCGTGATCCCCACCGTTCAGCTATCCACTGGCTGAACGATCACACCGTTGACCCCCTTGTGTTCATCACGGTACAGGTGCAGACGGTGCGGATCGGCGAGTCACCGAGTCATCCCATGGGGAAAAGCAGCTTGGTTGTGGTGACAGATCTCCGAAAGCGAGGGCTATGGCCTGTCGCAATCACAGGATACTGACGCCCGTGACCGTTCCACGTGGACCAAGCTGCCGGCCTGGCTTGTCAACCACCTTGAGGCTGATCGCAAGGCTCTTGAGGACACCTTTCAAGGCCAATGATGGGAGTCCAGCCCGCACGTGAAAGCGCTGTCATTTCAAACCAGGCAGCACATTCGCTCTTCTCCCTGACATTCAAAGGCAAAGTGATCCTGCAAAGCAGACGAACATCTGTTCTGCAAGCGGATAGACGATCCAGGATGACTTCAAGATCGTATTCTGTTCTTTTTGCCTTTCAATTCTTCATCAAGCGGGTGACCGGATTCGAACCGGCGACGTTCAGCTTGGGAAGCTGACATTCTACCACTGAATTACACCCGCATCCCATTACTCTAGCAAGGCCCCGGTTGCCCGGACGGCGCCCGGGGCCTTGCGTCGGCCCGTCAGGGCTTGCTGGGGGCCGCCGCTGCCGGCTCCTCGCACTGCACGGCCGCGGAAAGCGCCCTGCGGGCGGCGATCACCGCCAGGGCCTTTGGCTTCAGGTCATTGGCGGCCTGCTCAAGGGTCTGGTCCTTGTTGGCGGAGGCTTTGGCCACTTCCCCTCGGAAGCTCTGCAGCAGCTTGCGGAAGGCCTCCACCCGCAGCTTCTGCAGCTGGTTCTCCGAGGTCTGCAGGGCCGCGATCGACTGCTCCAGCTGCTGCTGGGCCGCCTTCGCTTCACCCACGGTGGAGGTGGGCGTCAGGGCCGCCACCTGCACCAGGGCCTGGTTCACCGTGGCCAGCTCGGTGCAGATCCTGGCTTCGGTCTTCTTGGTCTGCTGGGGGAGGTCGGCGCGTTGGCAGCCGGCCGCCGCGAGGCTCAGGCAGAGGGCGGCGGCGAGGGGAAGGCGTCGCAGGGCAGCAAGGGTCATGGCTTCAAAAGCGTCCGCCATGAACCTAATTCGACTCCCGCAACCCCGCCACCCAGTCCCCCGCCACCCCGCCGTTCAGCCGGCCAGTGCCGCCGCCGCCGCCGCCACGCCGGCTCCCGTGGGGGCGACGGCCAGGCCCAGGGCCTGCAGAGTGGCCTCGATGGCGGCGACGGCCGTGAGCACGTCGCGGTCGCAGACGAAGCCCAGGTGGCCGATGCGGAACACCTTTCCCTTGAGGTGGTCCTGGCCGCCCGCCAGCAGGATGTCGAAACGCTCCTTGACGTGCTTGCGCAGGACCTCCGCATCGATGCCCACCGGCGCCACCGCCGTGATCGCCGGGCTGCCATGACCCTCGGCCGCGTAGAGCGGCAGGCCGATCGCCTTCATGGCCGCCTGGGTGGCCCGCCGATGGCGATCGTGGCGGGCGAAGATCGCCTCCAGACCCTCCTTCTGCATCATTCCCAGGGCCGCTTCGAGGGCGAAGTAGAGGTTGATCGCAGGGGTGAAGGGGTTGCTGTCGTCATCGGCCGCCTTGCGGTACTTGCCCAGATCCAGATAGAACTTCGGCAGGTCGGAGCGCTCGTAGGCCGTCCAGGCCCGCTCGCCCATGGCCACGAAGCTCAGGCCCGGCGGCATCATGTAACCCTTCTGGGAGCCGGATCCCACCACGTCCACGCCCCAGGCGTCCATGGGCACGTCGCAGGCCCCCAGGCTGGTGACGCAGTCGGCGATGGTGAGCGCCGTGCCGTGGGCCTTCACGTGGCCGGCGATGGCCTGCAGGTCGTTGATCACCCCGGTGGAGGTTTCCGAGTGGGTGAGGATCACGGCCCGGATCTCTTTGGCGGTGTCGGCCTCGAGGGCGGCGCGGAAGGCCTCCGGATCGAGGGGCTGGCCCCATTCCGCCTTGATCACCTCCACGTTCAGCCCGTAGGCCTTCGCCACCTTCACCCAGCGTTCGCCGAACTTGCCGTTGTCGCCGCAGAGCACCTTGTCTCCGTGGCTGAGGGTGTTGACGATCGCCGCCTCCATCGCCGCGGTGCCGCTGCCCGTGAGCACCAGCACATGGCCCTTGGTCTGGTGCAGCCACTGCAGCTGCTCGGTGGTGCGGCGCACGATCTTCTGGAAATCGCCGCTGCGGTGGCCGATCGGATGGCGGGCCATGGCCAGCAGGACGGTCTCCGGCACCGGGGTGGGGCCGGGGATCATCAGAGTGAGCTTGTCCTGCATGAGCGGTGGGGAACGAAGGAGCGCGGGCCCGGCGGAGGCAAGGCGATCGACCACCATAAAAAACAGCGTTCCCGCCGGCCATCGATTCCCTGCGCCCCCCCCTTGCGCCCCAGCGGGGCTTCACCCTGCCGGTGTGGCTGGCGGCCGCGGCCCGCGCCGCCCTCGGGGCGCTGCAAGGGGAGCCTTTCAGCGCCGTGGTGTCCCTGGAACTCCTGCAACCGCAGGGGGTGGTGCCGCTTCCGGTGCGGGCTGCGGCGCGGCTGGGGGAGGGACTGGCCCTGGGGGAAAGCTGCTGTGATCCGGGCGAGGGGCTCGACCTCACCCGCGGCCTGGTGGTGTGGGTGCTGGCCCGCTGGCTTCCAGGCGACGGGCCCTGGCTGCGGCTGGAGCCAGGCGAGGGGGTGGGGGTGTACGAGGCCAGCGGTGAGGCCTGCCTGTCCGCCTATGCCCAGCACCTGCTGGAGGCCAACCTGCGGCCCCTGGTGCCGGTTGGCCGCCGGCTGGGGCTCACCCTGGTGCTCCCCGATGGCCGACGCCTGGCGGAGCGCACCAGCAACGCGGCCTTCGGGGTAGTGGACGGGCTGGCCCTGATCGGCACCCAGGCCGAGGTGCAGGCGGGTGCCGACCCGGACCAGCTCGCCCGCACCCTGGCCGATCTGGCCGGCCGGGCCGCCGCGCCTGGGGCCGGGGCTGACCTGGTGCTGGTGATCGGCGAGAACGGCCTCGACCTGGCCCCGCGGCTGGGACTGCCGCCGGAGCTGCTGCTCAAGGCGGGCAACTGGCTCGGGCCGGTGCTGGTGGCGGCCGCCGAAGCGGGGGTGGAACGGCTGCTGCTGTTCGGCTACCAGGGCAAGCTGATCAAGCTGGCGGGTGGCATCTTTCACACCCATCACCACCTGGCCGATGGCCGCGCCGAGGTGCTCACCGCCCTCGCCGCCCTGGAGGGGGCCACCGGCCCCACGCTCGAAGCCCTGCATGGGGCCGCCACGGTGGAGGCCGCCCTAGCCGGACTGGAGCAGGCCGATCCGGACCTGGCCGGGCGCCTGCGGGCCCGCATCGCCGCCGCCATCGAAAGCCGTTGCCAGGCCTATCTGGCCAGCCATGGTGCCCGGCCGATCGCCGTGGGGGCGGCCCTGTTCGACCGCGGTCGCCAGGTGAGGGTCTGCGGTCCGGTGGGGGCGGGGCTGATGGAGCGTTTCAGGGGCGCGACCTAGGGTGCTGGCACCGATACCGGGCCCCGGCCCTGGCCGCCTTCGAGCCGATGTCCCTAACGCCGCACACCGCTCCACCGGGTTCGGAACGGGACCATGCCAGCGGTTCCCGCCGTCCTCCGGCCATCGTCATCCTGGATTTCGGTTCCCAGTACTCCGAACTGATCGCCCGCCGGGTGCGCGAGACGGAGGTCTTTTCTCTGGTGATGGGGTACGCCACCACCGCCGCGGAACTGAAGGCCCTGGCCCCAAAGGGCATCATCCTCAGCGGCGGTCCCAGTTCCGTCTACGAGGAGGGGGCCCCCTCCTGCGACCCCGGCCTCTGGGACCTGGGCATCCCGGTGCTGGGGGTCTGCTACGGCATGCAGCTGATGGTGCAGCAGCTGGGCGGATCGGTGGTGGCGGCCGGCCGGGCCGAGTACGGCAAGGCACCGCTCCATGTCGACGACCCTGTCGATCTGCTCACCAACGTCGCCAGTGGCTCGACGATGTGGATGAGCCATGGCGATTCGGTGCAGGCCCTGCCGGAGGGGTTCGTGCGGCTCGCCCACACCGACAACACCCCCGAGGCCGCGGTGGCCGACCATGCCCGCCGCCTGTACGGCGTTCAGTTTCACCCCGAGGTGGTGCACTCCGCCGGCGGCATGGTGATGATCCGCAATTTCGTTTATCACATCTGCGGCTGTACCCCCGACTGGACCACGGCCGCCTTCATCGACGAGGCCATCGGCGAGGTGCGCGCCCAGGTGGGCGAGAGGCGGGTGCTGCTGGCCCTTTCGGGCGGGGTTGATTCCTCCACCCTGGCCTTCCTGCTGCACCAGGCGATCGGCGATCGCCTCACCTGCATGTTCATCGACCAGGGCTTCATGCGCAAAGGGGAGCCGGAGTTCCTGATGGAGTTCTTCGACCACCAGTTCCACATCAATGTGCAATACATCAATGCCCGTGAGCGCTTCATCTCCAAGCTCGCCGGCATCACCGACCCCGAGGAGAAGCGCAAGATCATCGGCACCGAGTTCATCCGGGTGTTCGAGGAGGAAAGCCGCCGCCTTGGCCCCTTCGACTATCTGGCCCAGGGCACCCTTTATCCGGATGTGATCGAATCTGCCGGCACCAACGTGGACCCCAAGACCGGCGAGCGGGTGGCGGTGAAGATCAAGAGCCACCACAACGTGGGCGGCCTGCCGAAGGATCTGCAGTTCAAGCTGGTCGAACCGCTTCGCCGCCTGTTCAAGGACGAGGTGCGCAAGGTGGGCCGCAGCCTGGGTCTGCCCCAGGAAATCGTCGGGCGCCACCCGTTCCCTGGCCCCGGCCTGGCGATCCGCATCCTGGGGGAGGTCACCGACGACAAGCTCGACATCCTGCGGGACGCCGACCTGATCGTGCGCGAGGAGGTGCGCGACGCCGGCCTCTACGACGAGATCTGGCAGGCCTTCGCTGTGCTGCTGCCGGTGCGCAGCGTCGGGGTGATGGGCGACAAACGCACCTACGCCTATCCGATCGTGCTGCGCTGTGTCTCCTCCGAGGACGGCATGACCGCCGACTGGTCGCGCCTGCCCTACGACCTGCTGGAGCTGATCTCCAACCGCATCGTCAACGAGGTGCGGGGGGTGAACAGGGTGGTGCTCGACATCACCAGCAAGCCCCCCGGCACGATCGAATGGGAGTAGGCGTGTCCCCAGGCTGGCCCCCGGGGGCCAACTTCGATAACGTCGGCTCCCGGCCGTTTGCTCCGTGCCTTCCGTCTCCCCCGTCGTCGCTGGCAGCCCTGCCGGGGCTGAGCACGACCCCCAGCTGCACCGCCGTCTGCAGCAGGACAGCATCCTGCTGGCCGGCAAGACCGTCTTCCTGAATCCCTTCCTCTACTGGCGTCGTTTCGATGCCAACACCGACCGCTGGCTGCGGGAGCCCGGCCAGCTGCCGGAGGAGCAGATCCGCAGCAACCGCCTGCGCTTCTATCCCGAGCTCGACTGGGAGGGGCTCGATCCAGCCGACCTGGCGGTGAAGGAAGGGGCGGTGGAGATGTTCCTCAAGACCCTGGAGCTGATCAGCACCTTCAACCCCGACCTCAGCGCCGGCCACCTGCTGGAGGTGGAGCGCAAGATGGCCGTCACCAAGAAGAAGGCCTTCGAGCGATGGGTGGCCCGGGCCCTTGAGCGGCGCGGCAAGGAAAGCCTGCGGGAGCGGCGGCGCTTCGACCGCGACCGCCTCCTGCGGGGCTGGCTGGAATGGCTCTCCCTCGACGGCACCCGCCAGGCCCTGCTGCCCTTCAGCGTCCTGCTGGTGCTGGCCGTCGCGGGAGGCTGGTGGCTTGGCAGCACCCGCTTCTGCGGCCAGGTGATCGTCGATCCAGGGGTGCAGCGTCCCGCACCCTGAGGCGGGCCGTTCGGCACGTCAGACTGAACAGCCTCGTCCACATGGTGACGTCATGGCTGCCGATCCTCTCGATTCCCTGCGTCTGGCCCTGATGCAGGACGTGCTGCCGGTGGGACTGGCGGTGGTGGAGCGGGCCCGCAAGGGGGGGCCGGCCGAGGTGATCGCCGCCTTCGACGGCAGCAGCGCCGATCCCCTCGGCCAGCTGCGCCAGGAGGGAGAACCCGCGGCCAGCCAGGTGCGGGAGAACCTCGATCGCTTCCAGCCCGGCCTGGGCAACCCCGTGATGAAGGTGGAGGTGCGCGACGTCGGCGCCGAGGAAGGGCCGCCCTCCTGGGACACCCCCCCGCCGCCCAGCTCTGCGGACCCGGCCGAACTGCTGGCGGCCCTGGGGCGCATCGAGGAGCGACTGGCCCTGCTCCAGAGCCGGCTCGCCTGATGGTGCGCGCTGCCGGCGGCGGGGTCGGTTCCACCTCCACCCGGCACACCGGGACGGGGCACCAGGCGGCCCTCCTGCTCACCGTCATGCTGCTGATCCTGGCGGCCATCCTCGGCCGTCTGGCCTGGCTCCAGCTGCTGCATGGGGCCGAGAACCGGGCCATGGCCGATGAGAATCGGATCCGCCTGTTGCCGCGCAACCCGGTGCGGGGGCGCCTGCTGGATCGCAAGGGCCGGGTGCTGGCCACCAATCGCCTCACCTACAACCTCTACCTGCAGCCCCTCCAGCTCGACGAACGCCCCTGGCCCGAGTTGCGCGACCGCCTGGCCACCCTGCTGGGGCTCCCCGCCGACCGGCTCGAAGCCCGGCGCAAGAGCGGCGCCAACGCCGAGGGCTTCCGCATCCCCCTGGCCCTCTCGCTCACCCCGGTGCAGGTGCTGCGCTTCCGGGAGCAGGCCGGATCCCTGCAGGGGGCGGAGGTGTCCGAGGACGTGCTGCGTGCCTACCCCGACGGCAGCCTGGGGGCCCATGTGATGGGCTACACCAGCAGCATCACCGAGGAGGAGTACGCCGCCCTCAAGGATCACGGTTACCGCATCAGCGACCGCATCGGCCGCAGCGGGCTGGAGAAGGTCTACGAAACCCACCTGCGCGGCGAGTGGGGCGGTCAGCAGCTGGAGGTCAATGCCCAGGGACAGGTGCAGCGCGTGCTGGGGGACAAGCCCGCCAAGGCGGGCAAGGATCTGCGCCTCACCCTCGATCTCGACCTGCAGCGGGCGGCGGAGAAGGCCCTCAATGGGGTGGGCAAGGGGGCGATCGTGGCCATGGACCCCCAGACCGGTGCGGTTCTCGCGATGGCCAGCCGGCCCAACTTCGATCCCAACATCTTCTCCGACGGCCCCACCACCGCCCAGTGGAACAGGCTCAACCGGCCGGAGGCACCGATGCTGAACCGGGCTTTCCAGGGCTTCCCACCGGCGAGCACCTTCAAGATCGTCACCACGATCGCCGGTATCGAGTCCGGCAAGTTCAGCGAGACGTCCACCTTGCCGACGATGGGCTCCTTCTGCTACTACGGCCAGTGCTACGCCGACCACGGCTCCTTCGGCAGCATCGGGTTCCCCTTTGCCCTCGGGGTCAGCAGCAACAGCTTCTTCTACCAGGTGGGGCTGAAGGTCGGTCCGGATGAGCTGTTCAAGGCGGCCCGTCGCATGGGCTACGGCAGCCGCACCGGCAGCGAGCTTTCCGCCGAGGAATCCCCTGGGCTGCTGGGCGATCCGGCCTGGAAGAAGGAGGTGCTGGGCGAACCCTGGACGCCGGTCGACACCATCACCTCTTCGATTGGCCAGGGTGCAGTGACCGTCACCCCGATCCAGATGGCCCGCCTCTATGCGGCAGTGGCCAACGGCGGGTGGCTGGTCACCCCCCACCTGGTGGAGCGCGATTACCCACGTAAGTGGCTGGGGCTCAAGCCGGCCACCCTCAGGGTTCTGCATGCCGGCCTGCGCCAGGCGGTCACCAGCGGCACGGCCACCATCCTCAACGACCCCAGCCTCCCGCCCGTGGCCGGCAAGACCGGCACCGCCGAGGACCCCCCCCGTCCCGACCACGCCTGGTTCGGTGGCTATGCCCCCGCCACGGACAAACCCACCCTGGTGATCGTCGCTTTCGGCGAAAACTCCGGCGGTTTCGGCGGAACGGTGGCGGCGCCGATGGTGAAGGCCCTGATGACCGTCTGGTTCCGGGGGGTGAAGCCGCCGGCGGCGCTCAAGGGGGGCTGAGCAACCTCGGGCGCACCCTCAGGCGACCTGCCGCAGTCGGCCCCGGTTGAGCACCTGGCGGTAGTAGCCCTGAAGCTGGGCAGTCGCGCTGGGCCAGCCCCAGCGTTCAGCCTCCTCGCGGGCGGCCTGGCGCAGCTGGCGGCGGGCCGCCGGATCCCCGAGCAGCCGTTTGACGGCCGTGGGCAGGCTGGTGGGCTTGTCGGGGTCATACAGGCAGCCGTTGACGCCGTCATTGACGATGTCTGGGATGCCTCCCCGATTGGCCCCCACCACAGGACAACCGGCGGCCATGGCCTCAAGGAGCACCAGGCCGAGGGTTTCGGTGCTCGACGGGAACAGGAAGGCATCGCCGCTGGCGTAGGCGGAGGCCAGCTCCTCCCCGGCCAGGTAGCCCACGAAGGTGGTGGCGGTGCCTTCGAAATGACGTTCCAGCTGCTGGCGGTGGGGACCGTCCCCCACCAGGGCCAGGCGGGTCTGGGGCATCGCTTCGAGCACCGGTCGGATCCTGTCGATCTGCTTTTCCGCCGAGAGCCGGCCGATGTAAAGGAGCAGATGTCCGGTGTCGTCGTGACCACCGTGGAGTCGCTGGCGCATGGCGGCGGAGGCCAGTTCGGGACGGAACAGGTCGGTGTCGACGCCGCGCTGCCACAGGGCCGTGTGCTGGATGCCCCTGGAGGCCAGTTCCTCCACCATGGCGGTGGAGGTGCAGAGATTGAGCTGGGCCTGGTTGTGGGCCGCCTTGAGCAGTTCCCACAGCAGGGGCTCCAGCATCCCCATGCCGTAGTGCTCCAGGTACTTGGGCAGATGGGTGTGGTAGCTGGCCACCAGCGGCAGACCGCGGCTGCGGGCCAACCAGATGCCCCCCAGGCCAAGCACCGCCGGATTGACCACGTGAACCAGATCGGGGCTGAAGCGATCGAGGGCCTCGGAGACCGCCGGCCGCGGCAGGGCCAGCTTCAGTTCGGGGTAGAGGGGAAGCGGCATCGCCGGTACCCCCACCACCCGGGCCCCCATGTAGGCCTCCGGAGCCCCTTCGGGACAGAAGATCAGCACCTCATCGCCGGCCGCAACAAGTTGCTGCACCGTCTTGGTGAGCCGCGTGACGATGCCATCGACCTTCGGCAGGAAGGTTTCGGTGAAAAAGGCGATCTTCACAGGGGGGAGATTCAGGCGAAGGCCTTGATCGCTTCAGCCTGGCGCTGGGTCCAGGCCGAGAGGCAGGGAATCTTGGAGCGGTCGCACCGGTCGGCCCAGCGGCGGGCCACGTCCACCACCTCCGCCAGGAGGCCGTCATCGAGGGTGGTGGGCTTGAGGCCCAGTTCGATGAAGCAACGGTTGTCGACGATCAGATCGTTCTCGATCGCCTCCTTGCGGGGGTTGGGCAGGTAGTTGATCTCGGCGTCAGTGAGGGCCGCCACCTTGCGGGCCAGTTCGCCGACCTGGTGGCTCTCGGTCATCTGGTTGAAGATCTTCACTTTGTCACCGGGCGCTGGGGGGTTCTCCAGGGCCAACTGGACGCAGCGCACCGAATCCCGGATGTGGATGAAGGCCCGCGTCTGGCCGCCGGTGCCGTGCACGGTGAGGGGGTAGCCGATCGCCGCCTGCATCAGGAAGCGGTTCAGGACGGTGCCGTAGTCGCCGTCGTAGTCGAAGCGGTTGGTGAGCCGCGGATCCCGCTGGGTGAGTTCGGTGTTGGTGCCCCAGACGATGCCCTGATGCAGATCGGTGACCCGGATCGCGTCGTTCTTGTTGTAGTAGAAGAACAGCAGCTGGTCCAGCGTCTTGGTCATGTGATAGACGCTTCCCGGATCCGTGGGATGCAGGATCTTCTCGGTGAAGCAGGTGCCGTCGGGCTGGGGCACCTCCACCGTGAGGTAGCCCTCGGGGATCGTGGCGCCGCGGTGGGATCCGTAGCCGTAGACCCCCATGGTGCCGAGGTGCACGATGTGGACGTCAAGGCCGCTGTCGACGATGGCCGCCAGCAGGTTGTGGGTGCCGTTGACGTTGTTGTCGACCGTGTAGCGCTTGGTGGCGCTGCTCTTCATCGAGTAGGGGGCAGCCCGCTGCTCGGCGAAGTGGACGATGGCCGATGGGCGCTCGCTGCGCAGCAGTTCCAGCAGCCGGTCGAACTCCCGGGCGATGTCGAGGTGCACGAATCTGATCGTGCGACCGCCCACCTGATCCCAGGCCCGCAGGCGGTCCTGGATGGTGGCGATCGGCGTGAGCGACTCGACGCCGAGGTCGATGTCGATCTTGCGTCGACTCAGGTTGTCGACGACGACGACGTCGTGTCCGGCTTCCGCCAGGTTCACGGCACAGGGCCAACCACAGAAGCCGTCGCCGCCGAGAACGAGAACCTTCACCCCAGACTCCTGAACGAGCAGTTGCTCAGATGGGCAAGCTACTACAGGCCTCAGATGGCCCTCCGGTGTCAGCTGATGCCGGCCGCCACCGCCACCATCACGGCCACGAGCACGAGGCCGCCGATCAGCAGTATCCGGTTGGCACCGCTGGTCTCGCCCTTCTCCTGGAGCACCATGCGGGGCTCCTTGGCGAAGGCGTTGAGCTTGCCGCCGTCTTCTTCGGTGACCTGCATGGCTGGAGGATCGGTTTGCGGCAAACCCTATGGAGGGCTGCCTGGATCGCTCCGATCGTCAATGGTTCGTCACACGCCCTTCCAGCGGCGAACTGGCCCTGGCTTCGGCCCGCTGCGGCAGCCGACCCGCCAGCAGGGCGGTGCGACCGGCTTCGGTGGCGAGGGCCATCGCCCTCGCCATCGCCGCTGGATCCCCAGCCAGGGCAATGGCGCTGTTGATCAGCAGGGCGTCGGCGCCCATCTCCATCGCCTGGGCGGCTTCACTGGGCACCCCGAGGCCCGCATCCACCACCACCGGGATGCCGGAACTCTCGATGATCAGGGCGATGTTGGCGGCGTTGCGGAGGCCCTGGCCCGATCCGATCGGCGATCCCAGCGGCATCACCGTGGCGCAGCCAGCCTCCTCCAGCCGCTTGGCCAGCAGGGGATCGGCATTGATGTAGGGCAGCACGGCGAAGCCCTCCTTCACCAGCTGCTCGGCGGCCTCGAGCGTACCGAAGGGATCGGGGAGCAGGTGGCGGGAATCGGGGATCACCTCCAGCTTCACGAAGTTGTTGTCTTCCTGGCCCGCCAGGCGCGCCAGCTCCCGGCCCAGTCGGGCCACCCGAACCGCTTCCTCGGCGGTGGCGCAGCCTGCCGTGTTGGGCAGCATCCAGATCCGGCTCCAGTCGATCGCCTCCATCAGGCCGCCGTGGCCTGGGGCACCGCTCTGGACGCGCCTGACCGCCACCGTGACGATCTCGCAGCCGCTGGCCTCCAGGCTGGCCTGCATGGCCTCCAGGCTCGGGTACTTGCCGGTGCCTGTCATCAGACGGCTGCGGAAACGGCGGCCAGCGATCACCAGATCGTCGTGGGAGGTGGTGGTAGCGATGGCGGTCAAGGTCGGAGGCCTGCGGCGGACGGGCACATCCCGATTAGTCTGCCTTCTGCCTACGAGACCCACGCCATGCCGGTGCCTCTGGCCGCCCTGCCCCTGCTGCTCGCCGTCAGCCCGGTGCTTGCCGCGAGCCCTTCGCCGGCCAATGGGTTCGTGCCCTTCACCGCTCCCGAGATCAAGGCGACCGTCGAGGATGGCGGCGCCAACGGCGAGGTCGAGACCTTCGACCCGATCGCCCGGGCCCGGATGATCGCCGAGCAGATGCCCCGTCGCTGGAGCGGCCGTTACCAGTCCTTCAGCGGCGGTCCGACCGTGCCTGTCCAGCTGCGCATCGATGGGGTCACACCGATGGGTCAGATGGTCGATCTGCGCGGTTCGATGGCTATCGGCGGGGTTGAGTCACCGGTGCAGGGCAACCTCAATGCCAAGTCGGACCAGCTCGACCTGCTCCTGCTGGGTGACCCCCTCGGCGGCGCCCTGGAGCCCGGTGGCGCCTTTCAGAGCGTGCAGGGCCTCTCCCTGAGCGGCTGGCGGGCGCCCCGCCTCACCACCCCCGGGGGGCGGCTGCAGTTGATTCCTGAGGCGACCGCCGCCGCCGCCCCTGCGGCTGGGCAGCCACCGGTGCGTGGTCTCTGGTGAGAGCCAGGTCACCGCTGACGACCCTGCCAGGCGAACGTCAGGACCCCTTGCCGTTGCCGTTGGTCACCTTGCCACTGCGCCGTTCCAGGATGGTGAGCCGTTTGCGGGCCGTCTTGTTGGTGGCCTCCAGCTGCAGAACCCGCTCGTAGAGGGTTCTTGCTTCGTCCGGTTTGGACTGTTTCTCCAGGGCGAAGGCCAGGTTGTTGATCGCCACCGGGTAATCGGCCTTGGCCCGCAGCGCAGCCCGGTAGTGACGCACGGCGGCGGGGTAGTTGTTCTGGGCCGCCAGGGTGAAGCCGAGGGCGTTCTCCATCAGGGCCCGCGCCTCGGCGGGGACGTTCTCGGCGTCGGCCAGTTTCAGGGCCTGCTTGAGATTGGCCTGCGCTTCGACGTAGAGACGCTTGCGCAGCTGGACCGATGCCAGCTCGTAAAGGGTGGAGACATCCCGGGACGCGCCGCTGGCCTTGTCGTTGCCGCCAAGCCTGGCCATGGCGAGTTCATCGCGCCGCACCCGCAGGATCTGGCGCGCGACCACGACGGCCGCCACGCCCAGCAGGGCGATCAGGCCAAGCAGGTAGGCCTGGGGCAGCAGGTCGTTCATCGGGGCCGGCCGGACGGTCGGAGCTGGGAGGACGGCGTCAGTGGCCTGCCGCGGTGGCGACGGCGGAGAAGCTGGAGGGATCAGCGACTGCCAGCTGGGCCAGCATCTTGCGGTTGAGGCGCACGTCGGCCCGCTTGAGGCCACCGATCAGCTTGCTGTAGCTGAGGCCGTTCATGCGGGCGGCGGCGTTGATCCTGGCGATCCAGAGCCGGCGGAAATCACGCTTGCGGCGGCGACGATCGCGATAGGCGTTGCAAAGGGCCTTCATGACCCGCTGGTTGGCCGTGCGGAACAGGCTGCCGTTGCTCCCCTGGAAGCCGCGGGCAAGACGAAGAATTTTGTTGCGGCGTTTGCGGGCGACGTTGCCCCTCTTGACGCGGGCCATGGAAGGTGATCTCTGGGTGGAAAAACAGGAAGGCGGAAACTCCGGAGGGAGCTTGACCGGACTCAGCCGGCGTAGGGCAGCATCCGGGCCACGTTGTCGTGGTCGCGCTCGTCAACCACCGCCATCGTCCCCAGATAGCGCTTGCGCTTGGGGCTCTTGTGGTCGAGCAGGTGGTTGAGGAAGGCGCGCCGGCGCATGAATTTGCCGGTGCCGGTGGCCTTGAACCGCTTCGCGGCCGCTTTGCGGGTCTTGAGCTTCGGCATCTCGGTAGGCGCAGGCACAAACAAGCACACTACGACGCGGGTGCACCCCCCTCCAACCCCTGCCCTGTCGATGTCGCTGCGTCCCCGTGTTCTGCCCAGGCTGCTGCTGGCGATGGCGATCCTGTTCCCGGCCGGCTGCCGCGCCGACCAGGGGCCGCTCGCCCCACCGCCGCCACCCGCCCCAGGCGCCCCCACTCCCCGCGCTCCGGCCCCCGAGCCAGCCACCCTGATGCACTGGCCGGTGGGCCGGCCGGCGGCGTTGACCGCAGCGAACCCGGTGTTGTGGGTGGCCCTGGCGGCAAGGATGGGTCCGGCGCCGGCGGAGGCGCCGACGGCCCAGCCCCTGCGGCTGCGCAGCGCCAGCGGCTTGCTCACCTTGATCGATGCCAACGGCCAGCGCTTCCAGGCCCCCGAGCTGGTGCTGCATTGGCGCCGCGAGATTCTGCCCAGGCCCACGACGCTGCGGCGCCGCGTGCTGGGGCCGTTCGCCAGTTTCGAGAGCGCCGAGCAGGCCGCCGGGCTCTGGCGTGCCGTGGGGGTGGAGGCCGCGATCGCCAGGCCCCGCGACTGGGAGGTGTGGGCTCCGGCCGGGGCGCCCGATCCCGCCTCCCTTCCGGACGGTGTGCGGCTGACGGGCTTCGAGCAAACCGTCGCTGAGCGGGTCGGGCTGGAGTTGCGCCGGGCCCAGGGGGCGGTGCCCCTGGCCTCTCCGATCCGGATCGAGGCCCCCGGAGCCCTGCTCTGGAAGCAGGGGGCCTACGCCGGCCCCTTCCAGCTGCTGGCCGATGCGCACGGGGGGTGGAGCCTGGTGGAGCAGGTGCCCCTGGAGCGCTACCTGGAGGGCGTGGTTCCCCACGAGATCGGTGCCGGGGTGCCGGCCGCGGCCCTCGAGGCCCAGGCCGTGCTGGCCCGCACCTGGGCGGTGCGCAACCAGCACCGTTTCGTGGTGGATGGCTACCACCTCTGCGCCGATACCCAGTGCCAGGTGTACAGCGATCCGCGCCAGGCCGGTGCCGCCGTGCGCCAGGCCATCGCCGCCACCCGGCTGGCCGTGCTGATGGCCGCTGATGGCCCCATCCACGCCGTCTACCACGCCAGCAACGGAGGCATCAGTGCCGCCTACACGGAGGCCTGGAGCGGCGCGTCGGTGCCCTATCTGAACCCCTTTCCCGACGGGCCCGCCCCCTTCCAGACCCGGTTCCCCGTGCCCCTGGCCGCCGCTGCCCTGCGGACGCTGCTGCGGGACGGCCAGGCGGCCTGGGGGGCCGACCATCCCGCCTTCCGCTGGCAGCGGCAGCTCACGGCCGCCCAGATCGCCGCCGCCCTGGGGCCTGAGCGGGGGGTGGGGCGGCCCACGGCCCTGAAGGTGCTGGCCCGCGGCCCCAGCGGCCGGGTGCTGGCCCTTGAGGTGCAGGGAAGCGAAGGCCGCACCGTGTTGCGGCTGGATGCCATCCGTCGCACCCTGCGCAGCCTGCCCAGCACCCTGTTCACCCTGCAGGCTGCGGGGCCGGGAGTGTGGCAGCTGGTCGGCGGGGGCTTCGGCCATGGGGCCGGTCTCTCCCAGGCGGGTGCGATCGATCTGGCCGGCCGCGGCTGGAGCACGCGACGGATCCTGGCGCACTATTACCCCGGCACCACGTTGCAACCCCTCGGTGCCGGCGGCGATTCCCCTTAGAGTCAGGGCCTGGATGAGGATCACCATGGCTGCCGGCGGCAGTGACAGCGATCGCCGCCGTGCCAAGGCGGCCCTGTTCCTCGCCTGTTGTGGCCTGGTAGGCATCGCCCCCCACTGGCTGCCCCCCGGCCGCAGTCTTGTGCCGGCGTTGTCCTTGGCGACGTTGCTCGGGGGTTACAGCCTGCGGACCGTTCTGCTGCAGGCCTTCCGCCGCAGCCGCAGCGAAACGCCCCCGCCGGATCTTTCTGCCGCTGCCCCAGTATCGGCCGCCCCCTCGTCAGCCGTCGACGTGGTGGTCGCCGCCCGCGACGAGCAGGCGGTGATCGCCCGCCTGGTGGAGCGCATCGCGGCCCTGCGCTGGCCTGAGGGTCAGCTGACCCTGTGGGTGGTGGATGACGGCAGTGACGATCGCACCCCTGAGCTGCTGGCCGAGCTCCAGGGACGCCATCCCTTCCTGCGGGTGTTGCGACGCCCCCGGGATGCGGGGGGTGGCAAATCGGGAGCGCTCAATCTGGTGTTGCAGCAACTGGGCGGCCGCTGGATGATGGTCCTTGATGCGGATGCCGATCTGCAGTCCGATGTGCTCGAGCGCGTCGTTCCCTGGGCCGAGGCCGGTGGCTGGGCGGCGGTGCAGCTGCGCAAGGCGGTGGCGAATGCCCAGACCAACCTGCTCACCACCGCCCAGGCGATGGAGATGGCCTTCGACGCCATGGTTCAGGAGGGGCGTCTGGCCAACGGCGGGGTGGCTGAATTGCGGGGCAATGGGCAGTTGCTGTCCCGGGAGGCGCTGCTGAAGGTCGGCGGCTTCAACGAAGACACCGTGACCGACGACCTCGACCTCAGCTTCCGCTTTCTGCTCGAGGGCCTGCCGATCGGGGTGCTCTGGGATCCCCCGGTGCAGGAGGAGGCGGTGCTGACGCTGCCGGCCCTGTGGCGCCAGCGCCAGCGATGGGCCGAAGGCGGGCTTCAGCGCTTCTTCGACTACGGCTCCGGCCTGGTCTCCGACCGTCTCGGTTTCAGCCAGAAGCTGGATCTCACCTGCTTCTTCCTGCTGCAGTACGTGCTGCCGGTGGTGGCCAGTGCCGATCTGATCGGAACCGTGCTCACCCGCACGGCCCCCACCATGTGGCCGTTCTCGATCGTGGCCCTGGCCCTCTCGGGACTGGCGATCGCCACGGGCTGCCGCCGCCCGTCGGAGGGGCCTCCCCTGCCGGCGATGAACCCCTTCACTGCGGGCCTGGGCATCCTTTATCTGGTCCACTGGTTCGTGGTGATCCCCTGGGTGACCCTGAAGATGGCCCTGCTGCCCAAGAAGCTGGTGTGGGTCAAGACGCTTCACCTTGGCTCGGAACACAGTGATGCCCATGCAGACGGAGGCTCCGCTGACCGGGCTGATCAGGAGGCCGGGGATCTGGCGACCGAGATCAGTCAGGCTTGACCCCAGGGTTGACCCCATGAATCCCATTCCTCCATCAGGGTCCAGGTCACTGGATGTGATTTATCAGGACCTTCAACTGTGCGATGGCAATCACTATTGCCATCCCCTGTCTCACCACGGATTACGTTCTGATCATCAGCTCCCATGCTGTGATCGAAAACCCCCTGGCACTCGGCAAGGCCATGGAACTCTTGGACTCCCATCCTCGCCTTGGCGGCGCAGGCTTCTCGTCCCATGCTCATGGTGAAACAAGGCCACACGTCGTTACTGCAAACGGCTTCAACGAATTGAATGGCCTTTGGAATTCTTGCTCTCTATCGGGCTAGTCTGCTGAGGGAGAGGCCGTTCAACCCAGACGTCTTCTCGGCTGAAGATCAGGAGTGCTCAAAGTGGCTTCTGCATTCGAGGGGAATGGAGTTGGCCCATTGAGGTGGAACGGCCATGCAGAACAATAATCCAAGGCAGATGAGCCGGGAAAAGAGAGTTAAGGGATCGGAGTGTGTAGCGGGGTTCGTTGATTCAAGCTATCTTTCCTTCGCCTTTATTAAGGGATGCTTCTACAATGCCGTCTATGAGCTTTATCGACTGCAGCCATCCCTGGCATGATTCTGGTTTCTTGTCGGATTGGCGCTGATCAGAATCAGAATCTTTGGCGCCAATGGCCGATCGAGTTACAGCCTTCATCCGGGCGATCCAGAGGCCCTTTGGCTTCCCGTCGGTTGGCAGTGATGCTTCCGTCCATACCGTCTATTGGGCTCGAAGCTTTGATTGCCTGGCAGGCAGCTTTCTGGCGTTCCAGCACCATGACGAGGAGCCTGATTGAGCGACTGCGCCGGCAGCAGGTCTGGGGGCCTGAGCCGTCCAATCGATGGAACACGATCCATGGCTTCAAGGCGATGGAAGCTCGTTCCCGCTGTCGACGATCACTTCACCGTTGAAGAAGTCAGCAAGACGTTTGGCCTGTTCATCGATGCGCCCACTCAGGTTTGATTCCGATGCGATGGCCGAGGCTGAGACAGGCAGAACCACAGTCTTCTGAACACCTTGAGACACCTTCACCGGCATGGAATCAGAAGTCGGCTCCGGACCTGTGGTGAAGTCCGGTTCGACGCCCGGAGCTGTGGCCGGTAGGGGTTGGTCATGGGCTGCCGGTGCCGCTGTCACCGCCATGCTGGTCGGGTCGGCCAGGCTGGTCTGCATCCGCAGGGGTGGGGAGCCATCGCCTCCAGCCTCCAGTGAGAGCTGTCGCGGGCTTCCCAGGGCACTGGCCACTGCTTTCTCGAGCAGGGGCAGGCGGCTCTGAACCATGGCCATCCAGGTCCCGGCCACCCGCACCACCGCACGGCGTTCGTCCAGCCGCAGGAGCTGGGCCTGCTGGGAGAGCAGCATCCGGGTGGAGGGCAGCTCCAGGCTGGCCAGGATCTGCTGCCACAGCTCCGCCAGGTTCTCGCTGGCGGGTGCTGCCACCTCCGGGGACGCCTCTGGGGAGGCCGCCTCTGGGGTTACCGCTGGCGCTGCCACCGCCGGTAAGGGCTGTTCGACGCTGGGGCCCGGCTGATGGACCCCTGCGCTGGCCTGAACGGGGGCTGGCGGGGTGGGGGCGGCGGGGGCTGGTTCGGCGAGAAGGCCCAGCAACAGCACCTCCAGCCAGAGCCGCGGCTGGACGCTGTGGCGCAGCTGCTGCTCGCTGCCCTTGAGCTGGGACTGCCACCGCAGCAGGCTGGCCTTGCCGATCCGGCGCGCCACCTCGGGCAGCTGCGGCTGCAGCTCCGGTGACACGCTGGTGAGTTCCAGCCGGTCCGGAGCCACCCCCGCCAGCAGCAGGTCCCGCAGCAGGCTGACCAGCCCCTGGAGCACGGCGGCAGGTTCCCGCCCCCGATCCAGAAGTTCGCGGCAGCCCACCACCACCTGCAGGGGATCGGCCGCGGCCATCGCGCCGGCCAACCGCAGCAGCTCCTGATCCGGTACCGCCCCGAGCAGGTCCCACACCGCGTCGGCGGCGATCGGCGCCGGCAGCAGGCTCAGCTGGTCGAGCAGGCTTTCAGCGTCCCGCAGGCCTCCCTGGGACCGCTGGGCCACCAGATGCAGGGCCTCCGGGGTGATGCCGATGGTCTCTTCGGCGGCGATCCACCGCAGATGCCCCTCCAGGGCCTCCAGGGGGATGCGACGGAAATCGAAGCGCTGGCAGCGGCTCAGGATGGTGGGAAGCACCCGCTGGGGATCGGTGGTGGCTAGCACGAACACCACCCGTGGCGGCGGTTCCTCAAGGGTCTTGAGCAGGGCGTTGAAGGCGGCGGTGGAGAGCATGTGGCATTCATCCACCACGTAGACCTTCCAGCGGGCCTGGACCGGAGCGAACCGGGACCGTTCGATCAGTTCGCGGATGTTGTCAACGCCGGTGTTGGAGGCGGCATCGATCTCGATCACATCGAGGGCGTTGCCGGCGGCGATGTCCGTGCACAGCTGGCAGCGGCCGCAGGGCTCCGGGGTCGGCGCCGGGCTGGCCAGACAGTTGAGGGAGCGGGCCAGGATCCGGGCGCTCGAGGTCTTGCCCGTGCCCCGGGGCCCGCTGAACAGATAGGCCGGGGCGATGCGGTTCTGGAGCAGGGCCTGGCTGAGGGTGTCTGCGACTGCCTTCTGACCCACCAGTTGGTCGAAACGCTGGGGCCTGTACTTGTGATGAAGGGGCTCGTAGGCCTGGACCATGCATCCTGCCCTGACCGGATGAGGAGCCTAAGGCGGGCCGTCGTCGGCCGGATCAGCGGCAGGTCGCGTGGATGGGTTACGACTGATCCGATCCCAGCTCGGCTTTTCCCGGCTCCAGCAGCCGCTGCAGCCTGTCTTCCAACTCCTCCACCGCGGCCAGTTGGTCGGCCAGGCTCTGGCCGGCGAGGCGCAGTTGATCGAAACGGTCGGCGCCCGTCGTGATGGCCCCATTGCCTTCGCCCCAGCGCCGTTCGGCCCGGGCGAGCTCCTCTTCCAGGCGCTCCTGCAGCCACTGCCGCAGGCTGTCGAGCTGCTCCAGGCTGCGCCGGGCCAGTTCCCGGCCACGGGCCAGCTGCTCGGGATCCAGTCCGGTGGCCAGGGTCTCGGTGAGGGACTGGCCCTGGCGCAGCAGCACCCGGGCCCCGGTCAGCACGGCGGCCGGCACGAACTGGCCCAGGGCGAGGGCGCCGAGGCTGCCCGTGTGCAGCCAGTCCTCCACCTGGGCGCTGCGGTGCCGACCGGTCTTGCACCAGTGGGCGAAGTGCTCGCAGTTGTTGAACAGCAGGTTGTAGCGCTGCTCGCCGATGCGGCCCATCGCCCGGCGCAGGGTGACCCCCACCGGCGAACAGGTTCCGTCGGGGTAGTCGACGGTGCTGATCAACTCGCCCCGGCTGAAGTCAGCCCGCGGGCTGCGCAGGATCTCCCTGCCCTCCAGATAGTGGGCCACGGTCCCGTCCCCCAGGTCGATGCCGTGGTGCAGGAACAGGCCGTGCTGGCGGCGGGCCTGCAGGTGATCGGCGGCGGCCAAGGCAATCGGTAAGGAGTGGGTTCAGCTTCGCGCTGATGCGACCCCCTCTTCGGGCTGGCCAGGGTACGGATGGCCGCTCCGGGGCGCCCTGGGCCGAAGGGGCTCAGGCGGTGGCCTGCTCCCCCCGGTGGCCGTCAAGGTCGGCGGCCGCACTGATCGGCAGCACCTTGGCCTTGCTGCGTTGCTCCACCAGCTCCCGGGTGATGGTGAAGGTCTGCACATCTCGGCGGGAGGGCAGGTCGTACATGAGGTCGAGCATCAGTTCCTCGACGATGCCCCGCAGGGCCCGGGCGCCGGTCTTGCGGCGATGGGCTTCCGCAGCGATGGCCTCGACGGCGCCCTGCTCGAACTCGAGCCGCACGTTGTCCATGCTGAGCAGGGTCTGGAACTGCTTCACCAGGGCGTC
Organism: uncultured cyanobacterium; assembly: GCA_903917565.1. Lineage (GTDB taxonomy): Bacteria > Cyanobacteriota > Cyanobacteriia > PCC-6307 > Cyanobiaceae > Cyanobium. Next base: position 59,564 of record CAIXBB010000019.1, read on the forward strand.
CCGCGGCTCGGTGAGGATCGCCTCGAGGGCGTTGGTGTCAAGGGGTTCGAGCACCGCGCTCACCGGCAGCCGGCCGATGAATTCGGGAATCAGGCCGTAGCGCACCAGATCCTCCGGTTCGAGGTGGCGCATCACTTCGCTGGCCTGCTTGTCCTTGCCGGACCGCACCCGGCTGCGGCCATCGGCGGGCAGGAAGCCGATCGCATTGCGACCCATCCGCTTCTGGACCAGGTCCTCCAGCCCCACGAAGGCGCCTCCACAGATGAACAGCACCTGGCTGGTGTCGATCTGGATGCAGTCCTGGTAGGGGTGCTTACGCCCGCCCTGGGGGGGCACGTTGGCCACGGTGCCCTCCAGCATCTTGAGCAGGGCCTGCTGCACCCCCTCACCGGACACGTCACGGGTGATCGAGGGGTTTTCACTCTTGCGGGCGATCTTGTCGATCTCGTCGATGTAGATGATGCCCCGCTGGGCCTGTTCGACGTCGAGGTCGGCCTTCTGGAGCAGGCGCAGCAGGATGTTCTCCACGTCCTCGCCCACGTAGCCGGCTTCCGTGAGGGTGGTGGCATCGGCCACCGCGAAGGGCACGTCGAGCATCTCCGCCAGGGACTGGGCCAGGAGGGTCTTGCCGCAGCCGGTGGGCCCGATCAGCAGGATGTTCGACTTGTGCAGGCGAGTGGCGGTCTGGTCCGTCTCGCCCTTGCCGTCCCCCTGCCAGGCCAGCCGCTTGTAGTGGTTGTAGACGGCCACGGCCAGCACCTTCTTGGCCTCCTCCTGGCCCACGACCTGCTGGTCAAGGAAGGTCTTGATCTCCTGGGGCCTGGGGATGGTGGCGAGGGTGGGGGCCGGCTTGGCCGATTTCTTCGCCGGGGTCTTGCGGCTGCCATCGGCGACGGGCCTGCCCTGGGGGCCATGGCCATGGTGCTCGACGAGTTCCTCGTCAAGGATCTCGTTGCAGAGATCAATGCATTCGTCGCAGATGTAGACGCCAGGTCCGGCGATCAGCTTGCGCACCTGTTCCTGGGACTTGCCGCAGAAGGAGCACTTCAGATGGGCGTCGAACTTGGCCATCGGCGAGGAGGCGGCGGGAACGGCGTAGGTCGCCCAGGGGCGGGGTTGGTGGAGGCCCAGCCCCCAGGATCGACCCCAACCGTCGTTTTGTCAGTCGTTCCTGAGGTTCGGACCGGTGGAGGCAGGGCGACGTCCTAGGGGACGGCAGGGGCTTGGGCGTCATCGACCACCCGGTCGATGAGTCCGTATTCAACCGCCTCCGCCGGGGAAAGGAAGTAGTCCCGGTCAGTATCTTCAGCGATCTTGTCCAGCGGCTGACCGGTGTGTTCGGCCATCAGTCCGTTGAGGGTGTCCTTCAGGAAAAGGATCTCCCGGGCCTGGATCTCGATGTCCACGGCCTGCCCCTGGGCGCCCCCGAGGGGCTGGTGGATCATGATCCGGGCATTGGGCAGTGCCATCCGTTTGCCGGGGGCCCCGCCGGTGAGCAGGAAGGCCCCCATGCTGGCGGCAAGGCCGTAACAGATGGTCACCACATCCGGCGCCACCTGCTGCATGGTGTCGTAGATGGCCAGGCCGGAGGTCACAGAACCGCCCGGAGAGTTGATGTAGATCTGAATGTCCTTCTCGGGATCCTCGGCTTCAAGGAACAGCAGCTGGGCCACCAGCGAATCGGCCACCTGGTCATCGATGCCGGTGCCGAGAAAGATGATCCGCTCCCTCAGCAGCCGGGAATAGATGTCGAAGGCCCGGTCGCCGCGACCGGACTGCTCCACCACCGTGGGCAGAATCCCCGGGGCGGCAGAGGGCCCAGGGACGCCCACGCCGTTCCAGGGGAGCGGCCCCTGCCAGAGGTTGCTCACGGGGTGGGGACGCGTCCCCACCGGGCCGGCCAGGGCGGCAGGCAGCCAGTCGGAGTTCGGGGTCGGGGGGGCGTCGATCACGCGGATTTGCTGGCGTACAGGGGGTGGCCTCAATCTATGGCTGGACGCCTTCCGCCTGAGCCTTGCCGCCCTCGGCATCGGCGGCTCCCTTCTTCGGCTTCGCCGCCGCCTTCTCCGCTTTCGGGGGCTCCTCGGCTGCCGGGGCCTTGTCGGTGATCGTGCTGTTGGCTTCCAGCCACTCCAGCAACTTCTCCTTCAGCAAATCCTCGGCCACGGCCAGGCGCAGCCGGTCCTGGTCGATGGAGGCGCTGTCGCTCAGGCCCTGGCGGATCTCGATCAGCTTGGCCTCCAGATCGGCGGCGGCCACCTCAATCTTCTCGGCGGCGGCCAGCGCCTTGAGCGCCAGGGTGCGCCGCAGCCGCTGCTCGGCCTCGGGCCGTGAGGTGTCCATCAAGCTGCGGACCAGATCGGGGGTGAACAGCTTTTTCACATCCATGCCCTGCTGGGAGATCTGACCGGCGGTCTGCTCGATCAGGTTGCGCACTTCCTGCTGGATGAGGGTCTCGGGCAGTTCCACCTCCAGCTGCTCCACCAGCACCGTGAGGAGGGCTTCATGGCGGTTGGCCCGATGGCGGCGATCGGCGTCCTCCCGCAGGCGCTGCTCCAGGTCTGCGCGGAGTCCGGTCAGGGTCGGCTTGTCGCTGGCCTGCTGGGCGAAGGCATCGTCGAGGGCGGGAAGCTCCCGGGTCTTGAGCTCCAGCAGGGTGATGGCGAAGCGGGCCTCCCGGCCTGCCGCCTGCTCCTGGGGGTAGCTGTCGGGAAAGCGGCAGGTCACGTCGCGGTTGTCGCCGACGGCCATACCGACGATGCCGGCCACGAAGCCAGGGATCATGCGATCCTGCTCGAGCTCCACTTCCATCCCCTCGCTGCTGCCGCCCTCGATGGCCTCGCCGCTGTCGACGAAGGTCCCGCTGAAGGCGATCTGGGCCACGTCACCCTCGGCAGCGGCCCGGTCCTCCACCGGCACCAGGGTGGCCAGCTGACGGCGCGACTGCTCGATCAGTTCGTCCACCCGGGCGGGGTCGAAGGGCACCGGGTCCGCTTCGGCCGTGAAGCCCTTCGTGCTGCGCAGGGTGGGGATGGGCTCTACGTCCATCTCCAGGGTGATGGTGAGCTCCTCCCCCGGGGTGAAGCGCTCCAGGACCAGCTCGAAGGCCTCGTTGAGCTCGGGCCGCCCGATGGCCTCGATGGCCTCCTGCTGCATCGCCTCCCGTACGACCGCATCGACCAGATCCTCCAAGGCGGTGGCGCGGATCCGCAGCGGTCCGATCTGCTGCAGCAGCACCGGCCGGGGCACCCGCCCCTTGCGGAATCCGGGCAGTTTGACGCTGCGGCTCAGCTTCTCCAGGGCGGCGTCGTAGCTCTTCTGGCTGCGCCCCGCGGGCACGGCGACCTCCACGGCCAGGCGGCTTCCGGGACGTGCGGAGGTGGTCACCCGGAGGTTGGCTTCGGTGCTGGCGGCAGGACTCATGGAACGGGTTCGTTCGGTGCAGCCCCCCATCCTAGAAACTGGCCGTTTCGGGCCCCTGCCGCGTATTGTGCGATTGACGCAACGGCGCGCCGATATCCCCAACTGAACTCTCCTTTCCGGCCCCGGTCGGAGGTTTTGCTTCAGGGTCCCTTTTCCGCAGTCTGCTTCCCGATCCCGTCAAGCCACCTGTCCCTTTCCCCCCGTTGACCGTCTCAGCGAGCCTTTCCTCCCCTCCGCGCAATCTGCCTTCACGGCCGTTGCGCATCGCCATCCTCGGCGCCACGGGAGCCGTGGGCCAGGAGCTCCTGGCCCTGCTGCAGGAACGTGGTTTCCCGGTGGCGGAACTGCTGCCGCTGGCGTCCCCCCGCTCCGCCGGTCAGGAACTCGACTGGCGGGGCGAAGGGATCCGGGTGCAGCCGGTCGGCCCTGGGGCCTTTGAGGGCGTCGATCTGGTGCTGGCGTCCGCCGGCGGTTCCGTGTCCAGGCAGTGGGCCCCGGTCGCCGTGGCCGCCGGGGCCGTGGTGATCGACAACTCCAGTGCCTTCCGGCTGGATCCGGCCGTGCCCCTGGTGGTGCCTGAGGTGAATCCCCAGGCCGCCTTCGCCCACGGCGGCATCATCGCCAATCCCAACTGCACCACGATCCTGTTGACGCTGGCCCTGGCCCCCCTGGCGGCCCAGCGGCGGATCCGCCGAGTGGTGCTCAGCACCTACCAGTCGGCCAGCGGCGCCGGAGCCCGGGCCATGGAGGAACTGCGCCAGCTGAGCCGAACGGTGCTCGATGGCGGCGAGCCGGTGAGCACCGTGCTGCCCCATTCACTGGCCTTCAACCTCTTCCTGCACAACTCGTCCCTCGCGCCCAGCGGCTACTGCGAGGAGGAGCTCAAGATGCTCCACGAAACCCGCAAGATCATGGGACTGCCGGACCTGCTCCTGACGGCCACCTGCGTGCGGGTGCCCGTCCTGCGGGCCCATTCCGAAGCCGTCAACATCGAATTCGAGGAGCCCTTTCCCGTGGAGGAGGCCCGCGCCCTGCTGGCGGCAGCCCCCGGTGTGGAGCTGATTGAGAACTTCGAGACCAACCGCTTCCCCATGCCCACCGACGTCACCGGCCGGGATGCGGTGGCCGTGGGGCGCATCCGCCAGGACCTCAGCGATCCCCAGGCCCTAGAGCTGTGGCTCTGCGGCGACCAGATCCGCAAGGGCGCGGCCCTCAACGCCATCCAGATCGCCGAACTGCTGCGGGATGCCGGCCAGCCCGACCCCAACGGGGGAGGTGCCGCTTGAGCACGGCCACCCTCCTGGCGCCGAGCACGGCCCCTTCGCCTGAGGCTCCCTTCGGCCGGTTGCTCACCGCCATGGTGACCCCCTTCCAGCAGGACGGCGCCGTCGATCTCGACCTGGCGGCACGGCTGGCCGACCATCTGGTCAGCCAGGGGTCCGATGGGCTGGTGCTGTGCGGCACCACCGGGGAATCCCCCACCCTCACCTGGCAAGAGCAGCGCGAGCTCTTCTTCGCCGTGAAGGGAGCGGTCGGGAGTCGCGCCAGCCTGCTGGCCGGCAGCGGCAGCAACTGTACCGCCGAGGCGGTGGAAGCCACCGGAGAGGCGGCCGCCATCGGCGCCGATGGCGCCCTGGTGGTGGTGCCTTACTACAACAAGCCGCCCCAGGAGGGCCTGGAAGCCCATTTCAGAGCCGTGGCCCAGGCTGCACCGGAACTGCCTTTGATGCTTTACAACATCCCCGCACGCACCGGCTGCAGTCTGGCGCCGGACACCACAGCCCGCCTGCTTGATCAGGCCAACGTGGTGGGTTTCAAGGCCGCCAGCGGCACCACCGAGGAGGTCAGCCGGCTGCGGGAGCTCTGCGGCGAGCGCCTGGCGATCTACAGCGGCGATGACGCCCTCACCCTGCCGATGCTGGCCGTGGGCGCAGTGGGTGTGGTGAGCGTGGCCAGCCATCTGGTGGGCCCCAGGATCCGGGCCATGCTCCTGGCCTACCTGAGCGGCGACGTCGCCGCCGCCCTCGACGAGCACCAGCAGCTGCTGCCCCTGTGCCGGGCCCTCTTCTGCACCACCAATCCCATCCCCGTCAAAGCCGCCCTCGAGATCAGCGGCTGGCCGGTGGGTGCACCTCGACTTCCCCTTCTTTCCGCCGATACCTCCGTGCGACAACGCCTTTCCTCGATCCTGGCCGCCCTGCGTCCCACCTGACGCCAAGGCTGATTTCCAGAGTCACATCCGCTTCCGCTTCCCGTTCCTTCCCCCCGTTCCTTCCCTACATGTCCAGTCAGAACGTCAATCCCATCGTCCGCTCAGGCAACGGCGCCAAACCAAAGCACCAGGGTCTGCGTGTCATCCCGTTGGGCGGCCTGCACGAGATCGGCAAGAATACCTGCGTCTTCGAATACGGCGATGAGCTGATGCTTGTCGATGCCGGCCTCGCGTTTCCAAGCGACGGCATGCACGGCGTCAACGTGGTGATGCCCGACACCAGCTATCTGCGCGAGAACCAGAAACGCATCCGCGGCATGGTGGTCACCCATGGCCACGAAGATCACATCGGTGGTATTCCTCACCACCTCAAGAACTTCAACATCCCCATCATCTACGGCCCCCGGCTGGCGATGTCGATGCTGCAGGGGAAGATGGAGGAAGCGGGTGTCACCGACCGCACCACGATTCAGACGGTTGGTCCGCGGGATGTGGTGCACGTCGGCCAGCACTTCAAGGTGGAGTTCATCCGTAACACCCACTCGATGGCCGACAGCTTCACGCTGGCCATCACCACGCCCGTCGGCGTGATCGTGTTCACCGGTGACTTCAAGTTCGACCACACCCCTGTGGATGGCGAGACGTTTGACATCCAGCGCCTGGCGCACTACGGCGAGCAGGGTGTTCTGTGCCTGTTCAGCGATTCCACCAACGCCGAGATCCCTGGCTTCACCCCTCCAGAGCGTTCGGTTTTCCCCAACCTCGATCGTCATATCAGCCAAGCGGAAGGAAGGGTGATCATCACCACCTTCGCCAGCTCGATTCATCGTGTCTCGATGATCCTCGAATTAGCGATGAAGAACGGCCGCAAGGTGGGTCTGCTGGGCCGTTCCATGCTCAACGTGATCGCCAAGGCCAGGGAGCTCGGCTATATGCGTGCCCCCGATGATCTGTTCGTTCCCATCAAGCAGATCCGCGACCTGCCCGACCGTGAAACCCTCCTGCTGATGACCGGAAGCCAGGGTGAGCCCTTGGCTGCTCTCAGTCGGATCTCCCGCGGCGAGCACCCCCAGGTTCAGGTGAAGTCCACAGACACGATCATTTTCTCCGCCAGCCCGATCCCTGGCAACACCATCTCCGTGGTCAACACGATTGACCGGCTGATGATGATGGGTGCCAAGGTCGTCTACGGCAAGGGCGAGGGCATCCACGTCTCCGGACACGGCTGCCAGGAGGATCACAAGTTGATGCTTGCGCTCGCCAAGCCGAAATTTTTCGTGCCCGTGCACGGCGAGCACCGCATGCTTGTGTGCCATTCCAAGACGGCCCAGTCGATGGGTGTGCCAGCCGATCACATTCTGATCATCGACAACGGCGATGTGGTGGAACTCACCCCCGACACCATCAACAAAGGTGAGCCTGTGAAGGCCGGCATCGAGCTTCTCGATGCCTCCCGCAATGGCATCGTCGATGCCCGGGTGCTCAAGGAACGCCAGCAGTTGGCCGAGGACGGCGTCATCACCCTGCTGGCGGTGATCACCACCGACGGGGTGATGGCGGCGCCGCCGCGGGTGAATCTGCGCGGTGTTGTCACTGCCGCCGACGCCCGCAAGCTCTCGGTCTGGGCGGAGCGGGAGATTGGCTGGGTGCTGGAGAACCGCTGGAACCAGCTCGCCCGCAACACCGGTGGCAAGGCTCCGGACGTGGACTGGGTGGGTGTGCAGCGGGAGGTGGAAGTGGGCCTGCAGCGCCGCCTCCGCCGTGAGTTGCAGGTGGATCCGCTGATCATCTGCCTGGTGCAGCCTGCCCCTGCCGGCACTCCGGCCTACAAGGGCCGGGCCGATGCCGAACCTGACAGCCGTCCGGCGCCGCGCGGTGCCCGCAGGGATGTGGGAGCGCGTCAAGCTCCTGTCGCCGTTCCCCAGCGCCAGCTGGTGACGGCAGCCTCCCCGGCCCAGACGGGCACCATCGTGGCGCCGGCGCCCGAACCCGTCGCAGCGGCCACCAAGGCCCCCCCTGAGGAGCCGGAACCCACCGGCCGCGTCCGCCGCCGTCGCTCCGCCGCCGCCGCAGGCTGATCGCACAGGCCCCGTTTGGCTGGGCCCTGCCAAACGGGGAGCTCAGCCGATCTGGACCAGCATCAGGCCGCTGACAAGGTCCGCGTCCGCTTCGTCCAACGTCGTCGTGGCTGGGAGCGGCTCCTTCCAGGCGAGCTCCACGTCCTCGGCAAGGGAGGGATCGGCCTGGTGCAGCTCGATCAGTTCCGGCTCCTCGACCACCTCTGGAATCAGCGAGGGTTCGCTCCAGGGAGCGGCCGGCGTTGAAGCCAACGCTTCCTCCGGGGGCTGAGCTTCGGCCTCCCCGGGGTCTGCTGCTGTTGCAATCTGTGTGGCGGTGGTCGTTGCTGCCGTGAGCCAGGGGGCTGCCGGGCCTGAGGGGCCTTCGATGGGGTCGTCAACCGTCGTCACGGCCTCTTCGGTGGGCGGTTCTTCGATCTCACACTGTTTCAGCCCCTGCGTGGCGATGTTGGTGAGGGCGGCTTCGCTGCTCTGCTCCGCCACGGCCCCGTAGTACCCGGAGGCGGCGGCCTTGTCGGCATAGCCGTAGAGCTGGGTGTGGCCCAGAAGCAGCTGCAACCGCATCTGCAGTCCCATCAGCTGGGAGTTCTCTGACTGGCGCAGCAGGAACAGCAGTTCCTCCCCGTCCTGCAGCACCGAGGCCCAGTTCTCCTTCGAGTAGGCCTGCTCGATCGCCGCGTAGCGCTGGGCGGCTTCGTTGGCGGCGGTCTCAGCCATGGAGCGCGTCAGGTGTTCGGATCCACAGTGTGCGGCTATCCCAGTGGAGCTGCCATCCTGCGGCCAGATCCAGACGGCCTGGATTCCCCCCCCGCGCCAGGCGGTTGACCAGGGTTTCAAGGGTTCTCGAGCCCGGGTCCTTCTCCAGGTGCCTGCGCAGCCAGTGCAGCAGCAGCTGGCGCTGGCTGGCCGGGGTGAGGCTGGCCAGCCGCCGGCGTTGCAGCCGCTCGGGAGCTCCTTCCGCCTCCAGGGCCCCCAGGGCCAGCTCCAGCAGTTCCGTCTCCGCCTCGAGCTGCTGCTCCAGCCGCTCCGCCTGGGCGCTGATCCGCCGGCTGGCTCCGGGGTGGAGGGCTTCGAGCACCGGCATCACGTCGGCGCGCAGCCGGTTGCGGGCGAAGCGCGGATCGGCATTGCTGCTGTCTTCCCAGACGGGCAGGCTCCGCTCCCTGCAGAGGCGGCCGGTGTCGTCGCGGTCGAAGACCAGCAGGGGGCGGGCCAGCCGCAAGGCGCCTGCCCCCGGGCCCAGGAGGCGACTGGCCCCCAGGCTGGCGAGGCCCCGCAGGTGGCTGCCGCGGGCCAGGTTGAGCAACACCGTTTCGGCCCGGTCGCTGGCGGTGTGACCCGTGACCACATGGCTGCACCGCAACCGGAGCGCCGCCTCGGCCAGGCAGCCATAGCGCCAGTCACGGGCCTCGGCTTCGCTGGCTGGGGCCGGATCGGCCCGATCCAGCTGCAGGTCCAGTCCCTGGCTCCGGGCCCACTGGAGCAGTTCCCCGGCTTGAAGGGCGGCGTCGGGGCGCCAGCCGTGGTCCCCGTGCCACAGCTGCAGTTGCCAGCCATGCAGGGGTTGCAGGTCGAGCAGGAGGGCGCCCAGGGCCATGGAATCCTGCCCCCCGGACACGGCCAGCAGCAGGGAACCCCCCGCCGGCAACAGGGAGGGACGCCGCAGCAGATGGCGGTGCAGCCGCGCCTGGTCGCTTCCCCAGGGCCGCCGCGGGTGTCTTTGGTCGGGTGGGAGAATCACTTCACGCTTCCGTCCGCTCGCCGATGTCCCGCCTCTCCAGCCTGCCCACCGCCCTGCAGCAGGCGATCCGCCAGGGGCGGGCGCTGAAGGTCATCGCCGGTCTGGACAACTTCGATGCGGCCCGCGTGCAGCAGGTGGTCAGGGCCGCCGCCGCCGGTGGTGCCGACCTGGTGGATCTGGCCTGTGCCCCTGCCCTGGTGCGCCTGGCCCACCACCTGGCGCCGCACCTGCCGATCTGCGTCTCGGCGGTGGATCCGGCCCTGTTCCCCCCGGCTGTGGCAGCCGGCACGGCCATGGTGGAGATCGGCAACTACGACAGCTTCTATCCCCAGGGGCGTGTCTTCGGCGCCGCCGAGGTGCTGGCGCTCACCCGTCGCACCCGTGAGTTGCTGCCGGAGACGGTGCTGTCGGTCACCGTGCCCCACACCCTCCCCCTCGATGCCCAGGAACGGCTGGCGGTGGAGCTGGTGGCGGCGGGCGCCGATCTCATCCAGACCGAAGGGGGAACCGGCGCCCGTCCCCTCAGTGCCGGCGCCCTGGGCCTGATCGAAAAGGCCGCCCCGACCCTGGCGGCCGCCTACGCCATCAGCCGGGCCGTGGCCGTGCCGGTGCTGTGTGCCTCCGGTCTTTCGGCCGTCACGGTGCCGATGGCCCTGGCCGCCGGTGCCGCCGGTGTCGGGGTCGGCTCCGCCGTCAATCGCCTCGACGATGAACTCGCCATGGTGGCGGTGGTGCGTGCCCTGCGGGAGGCGTTGCCGGTGGCGGCGGTGGTTCACGGCGAACGGCCTCAGTAAACTGTTGGCGTTGCTGCTTCGCCTGCCATGGGCTCGCTTGCCTGGCTTCTGCAATGGCCGATCCGGGCCCTGATCCTGCTTCTGGTGGCGTGGTTGCCCCTGGGGGTGGAGATGGCCAGCTTCCCTGTCGCCCTGCTGTCGGCCGTCGTCATCGGTCTGCTGGGCACACTGCTGATCTGGCCGCTGAAGCTGATTCTCGGGCCGATCTGGGCTGTCACCTCCCTGGGGGGCATCATCAGCCCGGTCTCGTTCCTGTTCAACTGGCTGATCACGATCATCCTGTTCGGCCTGGCCGCCTGGCTGATCCAGGGCTTCCGGCTCAAGAACGGTCTGGTCAGTGCCATCCTCGGGGCGCTCGCCTACAGCGTGCTGAGCAGCGTGGTGCTGGGCTGGATGGGTCTGGATGTGCCTCTGACACGGGCGATGGCGGCGACCACCGGCATGGGCTGATCGGTTTTCCCCGCCGAGCCGTTCCCCCATGGTGAACGCCAGAATGGCCTGATGCCATTTCAGCTTCACGCCCCCTACGTACCAAAGGGTGATCAACCCACCGCCATCGAAGCGATGGTCAAGGGTGTCGATGCAGGGGAGCGCTTCCAGACCCTGCTGGGGGCCACAGGCACCGGCAAGACCTTCTCGATCGCCAATGTGATCGCCCGCACAGGACGTCCGACCCTGGTGCTGGCCCACAACAAGACCCTGGCGGCCCAGCTCTGCAACGAGCTGCGGGAATTCTTTCCCCACAATGCCGTCGAATATTTCATCTCCTACTACGACTACTACCAACCCGAGGCCTACGTCCCCACCTCGGACACCTACATCGCCAAGACCGCCTCGATCAACGAGGAGATCGATATGCTGCGGCACTCGGCCACCCGTTCGCTGTTCGAGCGCCGCGATGTGATTGTGGTGGCCTCGATCAGCTGCATCTACGGCCTGGGTATCCCTTCGGAGTACCTCAAGGCTGCCGTGAAGTTCGAGGTGGGCGACAAGCTTGATCTGCGCAGTTCGCTCAGGGATCTGGTCAACAATCAGTACTCCCGCAACGACATCGAGATCAGCCGCGGCCGCTTCCGGGTGCGGGGTGATGTGCTGGAGATCGGACCCGCCTACGAAGACCGGCTGGTGCGGATCGAGCTGTTCGGCGATGAGGTGGAAGCCATCCGCTACGTGGATCCCACCACCGGCGAAATCCTCCAGAGCCTGGAGACCATCAACATCTACCCGGCCAAGCACTTCGTGACGCCCAAGGAGCGGCTGCAGGGGGCGATCCAGGCGATCCGCTCTGAGCTGCACGAGCGCCTGGATGTGCTCAATGGCCAGGGGCGACTGCTGGAGGCCCAGCGCCTGGAGCAGCGCACCACCTACGACCTGGAGATGCTGGAGCAGGTGGGCTACTGCAACGGGGTCGAGAACTACGCCCGTCACCTGGCGGGCCGGGAGGCCGGAACGCCCCCCGAATGCCTGATCGACTATTTCCCCGACGACTGGCTGCTGGTGGTGGATGAAAGCCACGTGACCTGCTCCCAGCTGCAGGCCATGTACAACGGCGATCAGAGTCGCAAGCAGGTGCTGATCGAGCACGGCTTCCGCCTGCCGAGTGCCGCCGACAACCGGCCCCTCAAGGGGGAGGAGTTCTGGGAGAAGGCGCGGCAGACCATCTTCGTGTCGGCAACCCCCGGTGCCTGGGAACTGGCGCAGAGCAAGGAGCAGGTGGTGGAGCAGGTGATCCGTCCCACCGGCGTCCTCGACCCGATCGTGGAGGTGCGCCCCTCCGAGGGCCAGATCGACGATCTTCTCGGCGAGATCAGGGTGCGGGCTGATCGCCAGGAGCGGGTGCTGGTCACCACCCTCACCAAGCGGATGGCGGAGGACCTCACCGACTACCTGGCCGAGAACGGTGTGCGGGTGCGCTACCTGCACTCGGAGATCCATTCGATCGAACGCATCGAGATCATTCAGGATCTGCGCAACGGCGCCTACGACGTGCTTGTGGGGGTGAACCTGCTGCGCGAGGGACTCGACCTGCCCGAGGTGTCCCTGGTGGCGATTCTCGACGCCGACAAGGAGGGTTTCCTGCGGGCGGAACGCTCCCTCATCCAGACCATCGGCCGGGCGGCACGCCACATCGATGGGGTGGCTCTCCTCTATGCCGACAACCTCACCGATTCCATGGCGAGGGCGATCTCCGAGACCGATCGGCGTCGTGTGATCCAGCAGGCCTACAACGAGCGTCACGGCATCACTCCCACTCCGGCCGGTAAGCGGGCGGGCAACTCGATCCTCACCTCCCTTGAGCTGTCACGCCGGCTCAGCGACGACCAGCTGGAGGTGGCGACCGAACAGGCCGAGCACAACGAGGTGCCCCTCGATGCGCTGCCCGAGCTGATCACCCAGCTGGAGGAGAAGATGAAGGCGGCGGCGAAGAGCCTGGAGTTCGAGGAGGCCGCCAACCTGCGCGATCGCATCAAGAACCTGCGCCACAAGCTGGTGGGCAGGCCCGTTCCCTAGGGCGCGCGCCGATCCAGCGCTTCGGCCAGGCGGTTTGGCGGCGGCCGCCAGTTCGGCCTGGGGGTCAGGGCCGGCATCGAGGGCGTTGGCGTCTTCCTGACGCCGCACTGCTTCGATCGCCCGCACGATCAGGAACACCACGAAGGCGATCACCACGAAGTTGATCAGCGCCACGATCACCGTGCCGGCTCCATCAGGTTGGCCATCACCAGGCTGACGATGGCCTCGACCCCATGGCCTTGCCGGGCCATGGGAATCGTCTTTGATGGCCACCCTTTCCTACGTCATAGCCAACGCTCCTCGTTCGCGATGCCCGGACCATTGATTCGGCCATGGAAGGCGATCAGTTCGGCGGCGGACAGGGGAGGGGACAGGTGGAAGCCCTGGGCGGCCTGGACCCCCGCCTCCACCAGCACCTGGAGTTGCTGGGCCGTCTCGACACCTTCGGCGATGACCATCAGCCGGGACGAGCGGATCAGGGCGGCGAGTCCCTCCAACCACCCAGGATTGGGGGTTTCTGGGGTGATCAGGGCCAGCTGCTGGCGATCCACCTTGATGATATCGAAGGGGCAACGGCTGAGGATGGCGAGATTGGCCCCTCCCAGCAGGGAGACGTCGTCGAGGGCGATCTTGATGCCGAGCTGTTGGCCCTGGAGCATCCCTTCGAGGGCCAGGGCATCGGGTAGTCCCCGCTCGGTGACCTCCAGGATCAACTGGGGAAGCATCTCGGCCAGCCCGGATTTCATCGCGGTGTAGTACACCCCGCCCCGTCCTGTGATTTCCGGAGGGATGTTGATGCTGAGGTGAACGTCAGGATGGCGTCTTAACCATTCCTTGATCTCCGCCGCCGCGGTCTCGACGACCCAGTAAGTGAGCACACCGGAGGCGGGTGTGGACTCCACAGACGGGATGAACTCCCCCGGCATCACCACGACCCCATGGGCCCGACGCCAGCGGATCAGGGCTTCGGCTCCGATGCAGCGGAGATCCGGGAGGGAAAGGATGGGGAGATACTCGAGAAAGAACTCACCCTTCGCCAGGCCCTCCGCGATCTCCTCGGGTCGGATCATGACAACCGCCGTTGCATGCGAAAGGAAATGGTTTGAAAGGGATCGAACCATAAGCTAAAAATCCCGCTCCATTGGTGATCACCTACAGATCACGGTCCTGTTCCTGGCCGGCGGCCAGCCAGTTCAGGCCAGAGAAACGGCGACGGGCCCTGGCGTGGGGGAGATCTCCAGCAGCACCAGGTCGCGCAGGTCGTGGAGCAGGGCCAGCTCGGTGCTGCTGAGCTGACGCGGCCGGGTGTCGATCAGGCACAGGGTGCCCAGGCAGGTTCCATCCTCGAGGATCAGGGGCGAGCCCGCGTAGAAGCGGATGCGTGGCTCCCCCAGCACCAGCGGGTTGTCCGCGAAGCGGTCATCGAGCCAGGTGTCGGCCACCAGCAGATCCGACTTCTGGCTGACCGCATGGGCGCAGAAGGCCAGGTCACGGGAGGTCTGGCAGGTGGCCAGGCCGTGGGACGACTTGAACCACTGCCGCTCCGCATCGATCAGGCTGATCAGGGCGATCGGCACCCCGAAGGCGGCGGCGGCGACACGGGTCAGCCGGTCGAACCGCTCCTCCCGCTCGGTGTCCAGCAGGCCGAGTTCCGCCAGGCGTCGCAGGCGCCGTTTCTCGTCCCCCGGCGGCCGGGCCCGCTGCCAGCGGCAGGGCCTGCCGAGGCTCCAGGCCCGAAGCCTGGCGCGCAGGAAGCTCTCGGAAATGGGCTGCACCAGCCACTCGCTGACCAGGGGATCGTCCCGCCGGGCCAGGCCCTCCTCGGCGGCGAGCATCAGCAGGGGGGTGTCGGCCGCCGCCGTGCCCAGGAACTGCCGCAGGCGGCAGCTCAGCCCAGGGCCTGCCGGGCCGGGTGCCGGCTCCAGCAGCAGCACCGAGGCCCCCTGGCGCCCGAGACTCTCCAGCAGATCCGTTTCACCGCAGGCCACCTGGCAGGGCAGGCCCTCCAGGCGCAGGGCGGTTGTGAGGGCCGCCTCCAGATCCCTGTCCGCCAGCCACACCAGGGCCGGAGGGCCGTTGGGAGGCTCCGCCAGAGCCATGCCGGCGGCGACAGCCCTCGGCTCGCCCTCGGCCAGGCTGGGGGAGGTGCGCAGCATCAGCCCCTCCGAGGCCGCCATCACCTCCAGGGGGGAGCCCCGGTCCGCCAGATCGCCGCGCACGCGGGCCAGGATCAGGTCGATGGCCGCATCGTTGCGCAGGGGATCGTGGTGGGTGAGCACCAGCCGGGCCACCCCCGCCTCCTCGCAGATCCGCACGGCGTATTCCACCGAGCTGTGGCCCCAGCCGAGCTTGGCCGGGAACTCCAGGGCGGTGTATTGGGCGTCGTGGATCACCAGATCGGCCCCCTCGATGAACTTCGCGTAGTGCAGGTCCTGGCCGGACAGCGGGCCGATGCCGCTAGCCAGCTCGGCCGCGTGGGGTTCGTGGTCGCAGCAGTAGACGACCGTGGCCCCATCCGCCTGGAGCCGATAGGCCAGGGTGAGGGCGGGATGGTTGAGGTGGTGGGTCGTGACCGTCACGTCCCCGATGCGGAAGGTGCCTGCGCTCAGATCGTGGTAGTGAATCGTGGCCGCGAACTGGTCAAGGGTGACCGGGAAGTAGGCGTGCTGCATCTGGCCGGAGAGCACGCTGCGCAGGCTGCCCGTGAGGCCACTGGGCCCGTAGACGTCCCAGGCGTGGCCTGGGGCGAAGAAGGGGGCGAAGAAGGGAAAGCCCTGGATGTGGTCCCAGTGGGTGTGGCTGATCAGCAGGGACCCCTCCATGCCGTTGGGGCGCTCCTCCATGAGGGCCTGCCCCAGTCCGTGGGCGCCGGTGCCGCAGTCGATCACCAGCAGCGAGCCGGCGTCGGAGCGGACTTCCACGCAGGAGGTATTGCCGCCGAAGCGGAAAGTGTCGGGGCCGGGTTTGGCGATCGAACCGCGGGTTCCCCAGAACCGGACCAACATGCCGCCACCCTGTAGCCGCGCCAACCCTAGGAAGGGCAGGCGCTTCCGGCTGCTGGCGCTTCCGTTCCCTCGGCGGCGTGGCGGGTCGTGCCGCCGAGGCCGAAGGCCTGGTGCACCGCCTGCAGGGCCCGCACCCCATCGGCCTCCGCCACCACGCAGCTGGTGCGGATCTCGCTGGTGGCGATCAGGGAGATGTTGATTCCCGCATCCGCCAGGGAGCGGAACATCCGCGCCGCCGTGCCGGCGGTGCAGGCCATACCGGCGCCCACGGCGCTGACCCTGGCGATGGCGGGGCCCTCCTCGAAGCAGGCGCCGTCCCACTGCCGCAGGATCGGGACCAGGGCCCGTTCGGCCCCCGGGCGGTCGTCGCGCCGCAGGGTGAAGCTCATGTCCCGCCGCCGGTCCTCGGGGCCGCCGTGGGTCCGCTCCGACTGCACGATCGCGTCCAGGCTGATGCCGGCGTCGGCCAGGGCCCTGCAGATGGCAGCAGCGGCCCCCGGGCGGTCGGGAACCCGGCGCACCGACACCTGCACCTGGTCGCGGTCCAGGGCCACCCCCCGCACCGCCGGATCCCCCAGGTGGCAGGGGGGCGGATCGTGGCGCAGCTGCTGGTCGGCGAGTTCGAACGCCTCCCCCGCCGCCCGCAGGGCCCTGGCCCCCAGCTGGCCATCCACCACGCAGCTCACCTTCACCTCGCTGGTGGCGATCAGGCGCAGGTTGATGCCCAGGCGGGCCATGGTGTCGAACAGGCGGGCCGCCACCCCCGGCCGGCCCAGGATCCCGGCCCCGGCGATGCTCAGCTTGGCCATGCCCGCTTCGGCCGTGAGCAGGGCTCCATCGGCCCCCATGGCCGCCAGCACCTCCTGGCAGACCCGTCGGGCTGACTCCATCTCCGTCGCCGCCAGGGTGAAGGCGATGTCGTTGCTGGCCCCCTCGTGGATGGCCTGCACGATCAGGTCCACGTTCAGCCCGGCGGCGCCGAGGGCCTCAAACAGGGTGGCGGCCACGCCCGGTCTGTCGGGCACGTGGGAGAGGGCCAGCACCGCCTGGTCGGCCTCCAGCTCGGCTCCGTCCACGGGCCGGCCCAGTTCCAGCCCTTCACTGCCGATCGGGCGGGCCGGGCCACTGGTCAGACGGGTGCCGGGGGCCTGGCTCCAGCTGGAGCGCACCGTCAGGGGCACCCCGTAGTTGCGGGCGATCTCCACGGCCCGGGGGTGGAGCACCGCGGCCCCGAGACTCGCCAGCTCCAGCATCTCGTCGCAGCTGACGCTCACCATGAGCTGGGCGTCGCTCACCTTGCGGGGATCGGTGGTCAGCACCCCGGGCACATCGGTGTAGATCTCGCAGCCGTCGGCGCCGAGGGCGGCCGCCAGCGCCACCGCCGAGGTGTCAGAGCCGCCCCGCCCCAGGGTGGTGATCTCCGGGGTGCCGGCGTGGCCGCTGCTGGTGCCCTGGAATCCGGCCACCACCACCACGTGGCCGTCCTGCAGCAGGCGGCGCAGCCGTTCGGTGCGGACCTCCAGGATCCGGGCCCGGCCATGGGCCGATTCGGTGATGATCCCCGCCTGGGTGCCGGTCATCGAGACGGCGGGCACGCCTTCGGCATGCAGGGCCATCGACAGCAGGGCGATCGACACCTGCTCGCCCGTGGCCAGCAGCATGTCCATCTCCCGGCGTGGGGGGTCGCTGCAGAGGCTGGCGGCCATGCGCGTGAGCTGGTCGGTGGTATGCCCCATGGCCGACACCACGATCACCAGTTCGTGGCCCTCCTCGCGGCTGGCGGCGATGCGGCGGGCGACCGCACGGATCCTTTCGGTGTCGGCCACCGACGTCCCCCCGAACTTCTGTATCAGCAGGCCCATGGGCTCGTCGCCGGCGCGTCGGGCTCGATTATCGACGCGGGGCGTTGCCGGGTTGCGCCAGGGCGGCTAGCAGGAAGCCATCCCGGAAGGCGTCGCCGGGGTCGGCCCCGCGCTTGAGGGCGGCCTCCACGTCGAGCAGGCGGCGCAGCAGGGCCAGCAGCTGCTCGGGGCTACGGCCGCGGACCTGTTTGCGAATGATGTAAATGCGCTTGGGATTGCCGATCCCCGCCGCCTTGGCGATCACGGCCACGTCCTGCTCGCCGCTGCGCTCCAGCAGGCACACCCACAGCCAGCCCCGGATCTGACTGGCCAGGGCCGCCACGATGCGCAGGGCGGGTTCGTTGACGTCCAGCAGGGCTTCCACCAGGGCGATCGCCTCGGCGGGGCGCTGGGCGAGCAGGGCGTCCCCCACCGCCAGGCTGCTGGTGACCTGGCCGCCGATCAGGGCGGCCACCGCCTCGGCCGTGGTCGGGCCACCTCCACCGCCATCGCCGCTGCCGGCATGGAGCGCCAGCTTCTCCAGCTCGCTGGCGAGCCGCAGGCCGTCGCTGCCGATTGCTTCCGCCAGGGCTTCGGCCGCCGCCGGGGCCAGGGCCAGGCCCCGTTCCCGGGCGGCTCTCTCCACCCGTTCGATCTGGCCGGCCCCGTCCCAGATGGGGGGCAGGGGGAAGGACTGCTCCTCCGCCACGGTCCGCAGTCGCTTGGTGGTGCGCAGCCGGGCATCGGGCTTGCCGTCACTGAGCAGGAACAGGTGGCAATCGGCGGGGATCAGTTCAAGGGCGGCCTCCAGCTGGGCGGCCAGCTCCGCCGGACAGGCCTGGCAGAAGGGACTGTGCTGCAGCACCACCACCCGGGCCCCGGCGCCGAAGGGGGCCGTGCGGGCCTCCTCCAGGGCCCGGCCCGCCTGGCCGGGTTCGCCGCCATCCAGTCGGCTGAGGTTGATCGAGGCCCAGGCCGGATCCACCAGGGTCTCGAGCTGGGCCGCCAGGGCCCGTTGGCGGGCGGCCTCGTCGTCGCCCCAGTAGAGGTGAATCGGCATCAGGGCAGGGGCAGGACGGCGAGCAGGCGGGGGTCCCGGCTGAATCATCGCCGTGGCGCCCCCCTGCAGGGCCGAGGCCGGCTCCAGGGCGACCTGGGGTGTGAGGCTCACCAGGGTCCAGGCCGTGGGGTCGCTGAACACCGCTTCGTAGCGGGCCGCCAGGGCTTCGTCCCCCAGGCGCAGGGGGCCTTCCATCAGCGTCATCAAGCTGGCCATGCTCAGGACGCCGCGCCAGTGGCCGGCCGCAATCGCCGCGATCAGGGGCTCCTGGTGGCGGCTGGAGGCTTCACCGCGCAGGTAGGGAACCAGCACCGTGGCGTCGATCGCCACCGCCGAGCCGAGGGCCAGGCTGGCGCTGCTCTCCAGGGGCTGGATTGGCCCGGGTTGACTCCCCGGGTGGGGGGTCCGGCCAGGAGTCGCGGCCACTGCCCTTGAGGCCGATCAGGGCCGCCACCGGGTGGCCACGGCGCGAGATCAGGGTCTCCTCGCCCCCATGGGCCCGATCGAGCAGCTCGGGAAAGCGCTTCCTGGCCTCGAGGACCCCGAGGGTGTTGATGGGGGACGGCGCGGCCGAAAACAGATTCTGTACACAATGTACGGGTCCTGACTGGGCTGCTCAGCTGGCCCCCGCCCTCCCGACGCATGGCCCAAGCGTCACCCGGCACCTCCCTGGGTGACACAGCAGAGCCTGGCTGGCACATCCCGTAATCTCGCCGTTTCAGCCCGGTGGCCATCACCGCCCCGGCCGGGCAGCTCGGAGCGCCGCAGGCGATGGACAGCTTCGAGGCCTCGCTCGATCACCCGATCTTCCAGGAGAGCGTGCGGCGCATCCGTGCCTGGCTGGGGTCCACGGGGCTGGACGGGGTGGAGCAGGAGGTGCTGGAGCGCCTGGTGCACAGCAGTGGCGATCTTGGCCTGGCGCCGGATCTGCGCTTCGGCCAGGGTGCCTGCGCCGCCGGCATGACCGCCTTGGCGGCCGGCGCGCCGATCCTCACCGACACGGCGATGGCCGCCGCGGCCGTGGCCCCCATGGCCCGGCGCACCTTCGCTAATCCGATCCATTCGGTGCTGGCCTGGGCCCCCACCGTTGCTCCTGCCGGTGGCACCCGGGCGGCGGCGGGGATGGAAAGGGCGTTGGTGGCGCACCCGGGGGCGGTGGTGCTGGTGGGCAGCGCCCCCACGGCCCTGGAGCGGCTGCTGGAGCTGGTGGAGGCTGGCGCCAGTGCGGCCCCGGCCCTGGTGATCGGCATGCCGGTGGGGTTCGTGGGGGTGGCCGAGAGCAAGCGCCACCTGGCGGCCAGTGGCCTGGTGCAGATCCGGCTGGAGGGCAGCAAGGGCGGGGCCGGCCTGGTGGGCGCCGCCGCCAATGCCTTGCTGCGCCGGGCCTGGCTGGATCAGGCGGCCCAGGATCAAGCGGCCCTGGATCCCCCCTGAAGACCCACCGCCACATGGCTGTTGGCTTCGATGCGGCCGAGAACCTGGCGAGCCCGCAGCACCACCGAGGCGGGCACCCCGGCCAGCCGGGCCGCTTCGATGCCGTAGCTGCGGCTGGCGCCCCCCTGGCAGACCCGGTGCAGGAACACGAGGTCGTTGCCGGTTTCTTCCACCAGCACCTGGGCATTGCCCACGTTGGGCAGGAGCTCGGCGAGTTCGTTGAGCTCGTGGTAATGGGTGGCAAAGATGGTGCGGGCGCCGATGCCGTCGGCCAGGTGCTCCGCCACGGCCCAGGCGATCGAGAGGCCATCGAAGGTGGCGGTGCCCCGGCCGATCTCGTCGAGCAGCACCAGGGAGCGGGGGCTGGCGTGGTGAAGGATGTTGGCGGTTTCGGCCATCTCCACCATGAAGGTGGACTGGCCGCTGGCCAGGTCGTCCACCGCCCCCACCCGGGTGAAGATGCGGTCGGCGATGCCGAGCCGGGCGGAGCGGGCCGGGATCCAGCTGCCGATCTGGGCCATCAGCTGCAGCAGACCGCTCTGGCGAAGGTAACAGCTCTTGCCGCTGGCATTGGGGCCCGTGAGCACGATCAGGTCCGGTGCCGGGGCCCCCAGCTGCAGGTCGTTGGCGGTGAAGGACGCGTCGACCAGCAGCTGCTCCACCACCGGATGGCGCCCCGCCTCGATCACCAGCTCGCGCCCCTCGCTGAGCTCGGGCCGGCAATAGCCACCGGTGGCGGCCACCTCCGCCAGGGAGGCCAGGGCATCGAGTTCCGCCACCCGACGGGCGGCCGCCCGCACGGGTCCTGCCGCCTCCCCCACGCTGCGGCGAAGGTCGCAGAAGAGGTCGTACTCCCGCTGGCAGGCCCGGGCCCGCAGCTGCAGGATCCGCCCTTCGCGGCCCTTGAGCTCGGGGGTGACGAAGCGTTCCTCGTTGGCCAGGGTCTGGCGGCGGATCCAGTGGTCCGGAACGGCGGCGGCCCGGGCGCGGCTCACGGCCAGGAAGTAGCCGAAGCTGCGGTGGTACTGGAGGCGCAGGTTGGGGTTGCCGCTGGCCCGCCGTTCGATCGCCTCCTGCCGGGACAGCCAGGCCTCCTGGTCGTCGAGCTGGTTGCGCAGGCCGTCGAGCACCGGGTCGACGCCGTCGTGGAGCAGGCCGCCGTCGCTCAGGGAGAGGGGCGGCGCCTCCACCAGGTGGTGGCGTACCCGTTCGGCCAGGGCGGCCAGGTCGGGCCAGGGACCCTTCAGGGCCGCCAGGGGGCCGCTGCGGCACTGGGTCACCAGGGCCGCCAGGCGGGGCAGGCGCTCGAGGCCATCGGCGAGGGCCACCAGGTCGCGGGCGGAGGCGCTGCCGGCGCCGGCCCGGCCCGCCAGGCGCTCCAGATCCCCCATGGGCCGCAGCAGCCGGCGCAGGCCCAGCCGCAGGGGCCGCTGCTCCACCAGCTCGCTCACCGCCTCCTGCCGCTCCAGGATCGCCGAGCGGTCCACCAGGGGGGCCTCGATCCAGCGCCGCAGGCAGCGACCGCCCATGGCGGTGGCGGTGCGGTCGAGGGCCCAGAGCAGGGAGCCCTGCAGGGATCCGCCCAGCTGGGTGCGGGTGAGTTCCAGGTTGCGGCGGGTCTGGGCGTCGAGCACCAGCTGGTCGCCGGCGTGCCACAGCCGGGGCATCTCCAGGGGGATCGCGGTGCCGGTCACCGGCGCCGATGGGGACGGATCAGCCGCCGGTTGGGTGGTGTCCAGGTACGCCAGCAGACCCCCGGCGGCCCGCAGGGCCAGGGGGGCTTCCCCCAGCCCCAGGCCATCGAGGCTGGCCAGCCGGAAGCGGCGCCGCAGTAGGGCGGCGGCCTCCGTTGTTTCGAAGGGGGTACGGGCCAGGGCGGTGAGCCGCAGGCCCTCGGGGCACCAGGCGGGCGCCTCCCCCTGGCCGGGCCACACCACCTCGGCGGGTTCCAGCTGCAGCAGCTCCTGGTGCAGGTTGCCGCTGCCGCCCCGTTCGGTCAGCCGGAATTCACCGGTGCTGACGTCGGCGACGGCCAGGCCCCAGCGGCCGGCATGGCTGCCGTCTCCGTCGAGGACCACGGCGCAGAGCCAGTTGTTGCGGCGGGCCGCCAGCATCCCCTCCTCCAGCACCGTGCCGGGGGTCAGCACCCGGGTGATGCCCCGACGCAGCAGGGCCCCCTTGGCGGGGGTGGCCTCCAGCTGGTCGCAGAGGGCCACGCTGAGGCCGCGGCGCACCAGGTCGGCGCAATAGCGCTCGGCGGCGTGGTGGGGGATGCCCGCCATCGGCACCCGCCCCAGGGCCTTGCCGGCGTCCTTGCCGGTGAGGGTGAGCTCCAGCAGGCGCGAGAGCAGGATCGCGTCCTCGAAGAAGAATTCGAAGAAGTCACCGAGGCGGTAGAGCAGCACCCGGTCCGGATGGGCCGCCTTCAGCTCCACGTAGTGGCGCAGCACCGGGGTGAGGGCCGCCGGGTCCACCAGGGAATGGTGGTGCCAACGGGGCAGGTCGCCATCGGGCTCAGGGCTCTCGCCCTTGGCGGGCTCCGGTTCCGCTGCCGCCGGTCGACGCCGCCGTGCCCGGGGCCGTGCGCTGGCATCGGCGAGCAGGGTCTGATCATCCAGGCCGCTCTCGCCCTCGCCGTCGCCCTCGCCCCGGGGCTCCGGTGGCGCCAACGGCCGGGCCGGTTCCCCCCCGAAAAGGTCGCCCTGCAGGCTGGCGTCGTCGCTGAGCGGGAGCTGCTGCTGCACTTCCCTGGCCATGGGCCCGCCGCCTGGAGCGCCCCGATCGTAGGGGGCCTGCCAGGGAGATCCTCACGACCCTGGCGGAGGAGGCCCGGATGCTGCTCAACTAGGTCATGAGCTTCTTCGTGGTCTGAATCCCTTGACGGTTTTCGAAGGTCGCTTCACCGATGTCGCCGATCTGCGGATCGGCCTGGTGATCGCCCGCTTCAACGATCTGGTGACCGGCAAGCTGCTGAGCGGCTGCCTCGATTCCCTCTCCCGCCACGGCATCGACGTCAGCCCGGAGAGCAGCCAGCTCGACGTGGCCTGGGTGCCGGGCAGCTTCGAGATCCCCCTGGTGGCCCAGCAACTCGCCGCCAGTGGCCGCTACCAGGTGCTGATCACCCTGGGGGCGGTGATCCGGGGCGACACGCCCCACTTCGATGTGGTGGTGGCCGAGGTGAGCAAGGGCGTGGCCGCCGTGGCCCGCGACACCGGCGTTCCGGTGATCTTCGGGGTGCTCACCACCGACACCCTGCAGCAGGCCCTGGAGCGGGCCGGCATCAAGAGCAACCTGGGCTGGAGCTACGGCCTTCAGGCCCTGGAGATGGGCAGCCTGATGGCGGCGCTGCCGAAGCAGACGCCATGAACCGCAAGGGACTGATCCTGGCGGGGGGCAGCGGCACGCGCCTGGCGCCCCTCACCACCGCCGTCAGCAAGCAGCTGGTGCCGGTGTACGACAAGCCGATGATCTACTACCCGCTCAGCACGCTGATGCTGGCGGGCATCCGCGAGGTGCTGGTGATCACCACCCCCACCGACCGGCCCGCCTTCGAGCGGCTGCTGGGGGACGGCTCGGCCTGGGGCATGACGATCCGCTACGCCGTCCAGCCCAGCCCCGACGGGCTGGCCCAGGCGTTCCTGATCGGCGCCGATTTCCTCGATGGCGCCTCTGCGGCCCTGGTGCTGGGCGACAACCTGTTCCATGGCCACGACCTGATCCCCCAGCTGCAGGGGGCCAACGGCGAGCGGCCTGGGGCGACTGTGTTTGCCTATCCGGTGAGCGACCCGGAGCGCTATGGGGTGGTGGAGTTCAGCGCTGACGGCCGGGTGCTGAGCATCGAGGAGAAGCCTGCCCAGCCGCGCAGCCGCTACGCCGTGACCGGCCTGTACTTCTACGACCACACGGTGGTGGAGCGGGCCCGCCAGGTGCGTCCCTCCCCGAGGGGCGAACTGGAGATCACCGACCTCAATCAGATCTACCTCGATGAGGGCCTGCTGCGGGTGGAGCTGATGGGCCGCGGCATGGCCTGGCTGGACACCGGCACCCCCGATTCCCTGCACGAGGCTGCCAGCTACATCCGCACCCTCGAGAAACGCCAGGGCCTCAAGGTGGGCTGCCCCGAGGAGGTGGCCTGGCGCCTGGGCTGGATCGACCACAGCCAGCTGGAGCGCCTGGCCCTGCCCCTGCAGAAGTCCGGCTACGGCGACTACCTGCTGCGCCTGCTGCAGGAAGCCGCCAGCGACCACCTGGCCCTGGAGCCCCAGCGATGAACGTGCAGTTCCTGGCCATCGAAGGCCCCCTGCTGCTCAGCCCAGCGGTGTACGCCGACGAGCGGGGCTGGTTCAGCGAGAGCTGGAACCGGCGCCGCTTCGCCGATGCCCTCGGAAAGGAGGACGCCGACGCCCCCGAGTTCGTGCAGGACAACCACTCCCGCTCCGTGCAGGGGGTGCTGCGGGGCCTGCATTTCCAGCGGGAACCCCACCCCCAGGGCAAGCTCGTGCGCTGCACGATGGGGGAGGTGTTCGATGTGGCCGTCGACCTGCGCCAGGACTCCCCCACCCTGGGCCAGTGGGTGGGCGAGCGGCTCAGTGCCGAGAACCAGCGCCAGCTGTGGGTGCCGGTGGGCTTCGCCCATGGCTTCCTGACCCTCAGCGCGGTGGCCGAGGTGCAGTACAAGACGGCCGGCTACTGGAGCCGGGAGTGCGAGCGCTCCCTGGCCTGGAACGACCCGGCGATCGGCATCGACTGGCCCCTTGGGGAGCTCCCGGCACCCCACCAGCCCCTGCTGGCCCCCAAGGACGCCGCCGCCCCCGGTCTCGGTGCCCTACTGGCGGCCGGGGATCTGTTCACGCCCCAGTCCAGCGCTGCCGACAACGTGTGAAGGATGGCTCCAGCGGCGGGCATGGCCCCGCTCTGCATGGCAGGATCCCCCACGCTGCCTGATCCGGCCTCGAGCCTTCCTGTCCCATGCAGATCCTCAATACCCTCACCGTTCTGGCCCTGGTGGTGCTCTCCTTCGCCCTGATCGTGGCGGTGCCGGTGCTTTACGCGAGCACCGAGGACAGCGGCCGCTCCAACCGCCTGATCCTGATCGGCGGCGCAGCCTGGGTGGCTCTGGTGCTGGTGAACTGGGGGATGAGCCTGTTTGTGGTGTGAGGGTTTCGGGTGACTTCAGGGCCCGATCACCAAGGATTTGAGCCTCTGCCCACGCCCAGTCCTGTTTGATGTCCCCAGTTTGCACAGCACGGGCGTGTTCAGGCTGAGGCCCCGCCAGATCCTGCTCCTATGTGCCGGCTTCGATCTGCTGGGGGTCATGGGCCTGGCGGCCCTGCTGGATCGCTTCGCAGGCACCGACCTGCACCTGCAGCTTTTTGGGCTCGTGGCTTACGCGCTGACCTACATCGCGTTCAGCTGGCTGTTCGGCAGTTACACCCTGCTGCGCTGGCCCCGTCTCGACCTGGCTCAGCTGCTGGTGCGCCTGCTGGTCAGCACGCTGGCCACGGCCCTGGTGGTGGTGCTGGCCTACTGGATGCTGCATCTGCCGGTCACCTTCACCCTGGGTCACAGGCGTGTCCAGCTGGTGCTGTTGAGCGGCCTCAGCCTCTGGTCGTTGGCCTTACGACTGCTGCTCTGGCAGCTCTCCAGAGCCCGCCAGCGGCATTGCCTCAGCGTGCTGGAGCACGCCGAGCGCGAGCAGCAGAGGCTGTTGCCGGCCCATCTGCCTGAGCAGGCGCTTGGCTTTGAAGACCTCCCCTGGTCGAACCCCCTGAGCGTCCAGCGCCAGCTCAAGCGCAGCGCTGATGTGGCCCTGGCACTGGTGCTGCTGCTGGCCACCCTGCCGCTGCTGATGGTGGCGGGGCTGTTGATCTGGCTCGAAGACCGGGGGCCGGTGTTCTACGTGCAGGAGCGCAGTGGCCTGATTGGCAGGAGCTTCCAGCTGTTCAAGCTGCGCACGATGAGCCAGGCCGCTCCTGATGCCCCCGCTACCTGGACCGTGCGCGGCGACGCCCGCATCACCCGCATGGGCGCGTTCCTGCGCCGGGTGCGGCTCGACGAGCTGCCGCAGCTGCTCAATGTGCTGCGCGGCGACATGAGCCTGATCGGCCCCCGTCCTGAGCGCCCGGAGCTTGAACATGACCTCGAGACGCGCATTCCCAATTACCGCAAGCGCCACTGGATGCCGCCGGGCCTGAGCGGCTGGGCCCAGGTGTGTGCCCCCTATGCCGCGAGCGTCGAGGAGACTGAGCTCAAGCTCAGCTACGACCTCTACTACCTGCGTCACTGGAGCACGGCCCTCGACCTGCTGATCCTGCTGAAGACGGTCAAGACCGTTCTCAAGGCCGGGGGCCGGTAGGCCACCGGAAGGCCCATGGATCCCAGCGTCTGCGGGGATGGATTGAAGCGGATGAAGAGATTCGAACTCTCGACCCTCTCCTTGGCAAGGAGATGCTCTACCACTGAGCTACATCCGCAGAGCACCGGCTGGAACAGGCGTTCTGGGCGGCATCGCCGCCGACTGAGACATCATGCACCATCGTGGGTGCCCCTGACCAATCCCAGGGGGTTGCACAGGAGGGGGGAGCGGTACCCGGCTGCATCCGATGGCCCAGGCCGTGTGCAAGCAGCTGATGTCTGTGTTCCACTGGTCGATGATCTCCTTCCTGCCCGCTCAGCTCCTTGATGTTGGCGGGGATCCGGGAGATGGTGATCCCACCAGCACGCACACCAGGGCGGTCGCCTGCTGGTGGGCGGCGCTGGCCTAAGTGCTTGCAGCTCTACCTTCGGGTTCACGGTGAGGCCTGCTTGGCCAGGTCCAGGGGAATGGCCTCGACCACCTTGCTAGGGGTCTTGTAGGGCACGGTGCGGCGATGGCCGTCGGCCAGGATCACCTCCCACTGCTCAACCTTGCACATCTGCAGCTAGGTGGCGACGTGCACGGGAATGCAGAGATGCACGGCGCCGGGATCGGCGTGGCCACTCACCTCAAGCCCCTGGGGCTCAGGGCGGGTGGGATTGGAGAGTTGGGCGGTGCCGCGGATCAGACCCATGGGTTGCGTGTAGAGGGTGCAAGGGATCTGGGCCACCGGGATTCCCCGCCGGGCGCCAGCAGCGGCGGCGGTGGCAAGTAGCCTGAACGGAGCCATAGCCATCCATGAGTCCGCTGCTGTCTCCATGGATCAATCGCGTGCGGGCCACCGGAGGTGCTGCCTTGATAGGCGGGGCGCTGGAACGCTACAAGCTGATGTGGGTGGGTCTGGTGGATGGGGCCGCCACGGAGGAAGCGGTACGCGCCGCCGATCCAGATCTGGTGCTGCCCCTGGTGGCCGAGAGTCACATGACCGGCACGTTCCAGTTGCCCCAGGCCATAAGTGCCCACTGGGAGGCCCTGGCGTCCGATCGTCAGCAGCACCACCGCCTGCACCACATCAGTACCGATGAGGTGTCCTGCTCACTGGGGGCCCCAGGGCTCTTCTCGCAAACCACCCCTTACGACGTCCGCTCCCCCCACTCCGCCAGCAAGGCCGCCAGCGATCATCTGGTGAATGCCTGGCACCATACCTACGGCCTGCCGGTGGTGCTCACCAGCTGCTCCAACAACTGCGAGCCCTGGCAGTTTCCTGAGAAGCTGAGTCCGCTTTATGGCGATGGTGCCAACGTGAGCGACTGGCTCTATGTGGAAGGTCACGTGGAGGCATTGCTGCTGGTGGCCACACTTGGTCGCTTGGGCGAGAGCTCCTCCGTGGGTGGTGCCGGTGCCCAGTGCTCGCCCAGGGAAAGCACCAACCGCCATGTCGTGGAAACCATAGGTGCCCTGATAGATCAGTTTGGGGATGTGGGGGCACCCCACATCCCCTTGATCAACCGCACGAAGGATCGCCCCGGCCACGATCGGCGCTATCCGATTG
Source organism: uncultured cyanobacterium (assembly GCA_903917565.1). GTDB lineage: Bacteria > Cyanobacteriota > Cyanobacteriia > PCC-6307 > Cyanobiaceae > Cyanobium. Next base: position 87,570 of record CAIXBB010000019.1, read on the forward strand.
ATGTGGCCAAGATCACCGCTGAGATGGTCTGGAAGCTGCACCACACCTGTGAGCATGGGCTGGAGGCCACGGTTCGTTGGTATCTCAGTCATCTCGACTGGTGCCAGATGGTGCGCGACCGGGCTGGTCTTCGCGGTGAGCTCATCGGTATGCAGGCTGCGGTGGCGGCGGCCTGATGAAGCGGGATTGGACGCTGCTGTGCCTCTGCGTGGGCCTCGATCTGCTGGGTGTGTTGCTTGGCGCTTTGCTTGCAGCGCAGCTGCCCCATCACAACCTCGCCCTGGTCCTGCAGGCAGATGGCCTGGCCTTTGGCTTGGTTTTTCTTTTGATGGCCTGGTTTCTTGGGGGGTACTCCTTCCTTCGCTGGCCTTGGATCCCCTACCGCCAGCTGGCTCAGCGCTGGATGCTGGTGGTGGGCAGTGCCTTCACTTTGGCGATGCTGGCGGGCTGGCTCCTGAATGCGGAGCTCACCGCAGTGTGGTTTCACCGCAGCACCTTGCTGATCCTGGGCCTGGTGCTCGCGGTATGGGGTCTGCTGCTGCGGTGCTGGCTGCAACCGCTGGCGCGGATTCAAGCCAGGCAGCGCTTGGCGCGATCGCCCTTGGCGAGGCAGCGCTCCATGCCTCAGGAGCCAACGGCGAGCCGTGAATCCCCTTCGCAGCGGCAACTGCTGCTGCTGTTGGTGGCCTACCACCCCTCACCACTGGAGGTGGAGCAGTTGCAGGCCTGCCTGGCGGAGCTGCCGCCCCATGTTGGTTACGCAGTGGTAGTGAATGACCATCTGCCTGGCGAGCCAGTGGAGCAGCTGGCGGAGAGGGCTGATTGTTTCCTCACCAACCGCGACAACCCTGGTTACGGTCGAGCCGTGAACCGCCTGGTGGTGCGGCTGGGGCAGTTGCCCCCCTTTATCGGGGTGCTCAACACCGATCTCTCCTGGCCCGCCGGCACGTTTGAACAGCCCCTGAGCTGGTTGCAGCAGCACCCGCAGGTGAGCCTGGCGGTGCCGCAGATCCTCGATGAAGCGGGCAAGCCCCAGAAGCTTTGCAAGCAACACCCCACAGTGCTGGGGCTTTTCAGCCGCCGCTTTCTACCTGAATGGCTCAAGCCCGCCTGGCTGAAGCGCTACGACAGCAAGTATGTGATGGCGGATCAGGACTATCAGCAGGTGTTCGAGGTGCCCTACCTGAGCGGCTGCTGCATGTTGATCCGCAGTGAGGCCTTTCGCCGCGTAGGTGGCTTCGATGTGCGCTTTTTTCTCTACCTTGAGGATGCCGATCTCACCCGTAGCTTGGCTAAGGAGGGTCTATGTGTACACCTGCCCGTGTCGGGGGTGGTACATTCCTGGGGTCGAGGAAATTACCGCGACTTGGGCCTGGTTGCAGTGAATCTGGCCAGCGCCTGGCACTACTTCCGCAAGTGGGGCTGGGCCCTGTGGTGATTGAGGTTGTTCTTCCTACCTACAACGGTGCGTCATATCTGGAAGCTCAGATAGCCTCGATTCATGCACAGACTCTCCGACCTGAGAGGGTGCTGCTGCGCGATGATGGTTCAACCGATGGCACTTTGGCGCTGATCACCCTGTTGCAGCAGCACTACGGGCCCTGGCTTCAGCTGTTGCCTTCCAACGGAAACCTTGGCTGTAAGGCCAACGTGAACTGCCTGCTTGAAGTCACCACGGCCGCGTACGTGGCCTTGGCGGATCAGGACGACCTATGGCTTCCCCAGAAGCTGGAGCAGTCCCTTGCCTTGATGCAGCAGCTTGAGGCGCTCCACGGAGCTGCAATGCCGTTGCTGGTGCACAGCGACATGGAGCTGGTGGATGCTCAAGCAAGGCCGATGGGAACCTGTTTCCTGAAGTGCCAGGGCCTCGATCCAAAGCGCACGGCACCGGTTGATCTGGCTCTCACCAACGTAGTGACCGGTTGCACGACTCTCCTCAACCGTGCCCTGCTGCAGAAAGCATTGCCGATTCCGCAGCAGGCGCTGATGCACGACTGGTGGCTGGCGTTGGTCGCGAGCGTTTTTGGACAGATCGCCCTAGTAAGTGAGCTTGGGGTGCTCTACCGCCAGCATGGTGGAAATGTGCTCGGTGCCAAGGGGCTCGGGCTGACCTACTGGCGCCAGCGGCTCCAAAACCTGCTTGCCAATCCGGCTGCCGGTGGCCACACACGTGCAGCGCTGCAGCAGGCCGAGCTGTTTGAACGACGCTATGGCCAACTCCTTTCGGCGTTGCCGCCGTTGTTGTATTTGCCACGGCGGCGACGCTGGCTGGCTCTCCTGCGGCTACCACCCTCCCAGCGACCCTGGAAGCATGGGCCGCTTCGTACTTTTGGGCTTTGCTGTCTGCTGGTTTGTTTGCCTCGATGAAGCTTCGAACCCTGCTGCGCTGGCTGCGCACCTCGGCACAGTTGCTGGGTGGTCATCCCGGGATGATGGTACGCGCACCACGTTTTTTGTGGCGCACCGTGCGCGATGGGCCTCGGGCCAGCCTGGGCCGGCTGCGGCGCATCAGCGATCTGGTGGATTATCCGGCCTGGCGGGCAGAGTTTGGAAGCACCAATGTAGAGAAAGCGGCGATGGCGGCCTGGGCGCAGGCGCTGCCGGAACCGCCCCGGATCGCCGTGCTGATGCCGGTGTTCAATCCCCGGCCGGAGTGGCTTCAGGCGGCGATCGATTCGGTGCGAGCACAGCTCTATCCCCACTGGCAACTCTGCATCGCCGACGACTGCTCCACGGATCCCCGCATCCATTCGCTGCTGGAGGCGGTGATGGCGGGGGATTCGCGCATTCAGGTGGTCTTTGGCGAGCGGAACCGTCACATTTGTGCCAGCTCGAACAGTGCACTCGAACTGGTACAGGCTCCCTGGCTGGCGCTGCTGGATCACGACGATCTGCTTTCCGATGAAGCCCTGATCTGGGTAGCCAAGGCCATCACCGATCACCCTGAAGCGCAGCTCATTTATACTGATGAAGATAAACTAAGCCCCATCGGCGAGTTTTTCTGCCCCTATTTTAAGGGAGATTGGAATCCGCTCCTGATGGAAGGGCAAAACATGTTCTCCCATCTTGGCGTGTATAGCACTGCGCTGGTTCGCCAGCTGGGTGGGTTCCGCGAAGGTCTAGAGGGTTCGCAGGATTACGACCTGGTGCTGCGCTGTAGCGAGCAGGTGCACCGAGTTCAGATCGTGCACATTCCGCGGGTGCTTTATCACTGGCGCGTGCATCCCCAGAGCACGGCCAGCGGCGCCATAGCGAAGCCCTATACCGTGCAGGCTGCGGAGCGGGCGATCACGGAACACTTGCAGCGCTGCGGTGAACCGCTGCAGAAGCTGAGCAGCATGCCGGTGGGATTTAAGGCCCAGCGGGCTCTGCCGGATCCGGCACCGAGCGTGAGCGTGATTATCCTCACCGGCAAGGGCCTGAAGTCGCTCAAACGTTGCCTCACTAGCCTGCTTCGACTCACCCGCTATCCGGATCTGGAGGTTATTGTAGTAAATAACTGCGGCTCCGACGATAGGAGCACGCTGAATCTTTTGGCTGAGCTGGAGCTGCAGGGGCGAATTCGGGTATTGCGCGATCCCAGCTCATTCAGCTTTTCTGAGCTGAACAACCGAGCCGTGAAGGTGGCAAGTGGAGAGCTGATTTGCCTTCTCAAAAACAATATTGAGGTGATTGATTCAGGATGGCTAGAGGAGCTTGTGGTGCAGGTGATTCGGCCGGGAGTGGGTGCGGCGGGTGCGCAATTGCTGTATCCCAACCGCACACTGCAGCATGCGGGGGTATTGCTGGGGGTGGGTGGTGTGGCCAACCACGCCCACCTGGGTTGGCCAGGTGACCACCCTGGCTATTTTTCTCGGGCTCAACTGGCCCAGGAGATAGCGTCGGTGACGGGAGCTTGTCTGGTGGTGCGGCGCAGCCACTACCTGGCTGCAGGTGGCCTGGATGAGCACAATCTCAAGCTAGCGTTCAGCGACGTGGATTTCTGCCTGAAGTTGCGGCAGCAGAGACTGCAAAATGTGTATGTGCCGGCGGCCCGATTAATCATCCACGAATCGGTTAGTGGCGGTCAGGATCTCGACCCTGAGAATGCGGCCCACTTTGCTGCAGAGGTGGCTTGGATGCAGCAGCGCTGGGGTGATCATCTAACTCACGATCCTGCCTATAACCCTAATCTCTGCCTGGAAACTCCTCACTTTCGACTGGCCTGGCCGCCAAGGCTTGAGCGTTGGGATGGGGAGGATCCTATGCCGCTCTTCGGTACCAGTTGAGCTAGGATGGTCAGGGCGGCGGGCCCCACTTCTGTGTAACGGTTCGCTGTCAAGATTGGGGCAATAACAAGACCTTCCGATTGGTTTACTTGATTGCCAAGGCCACGGCATAGGCAGTTTCAACCGATCGGCCCCATTCCGCATCGAGTTCGAGCAACTGTTGCAGCTGTTTTAGTTCTAGGTCTGTGCGGAAGTTTTCAAAAAGTTCATCGAGACAAATCAGATAGACCAGTCCACCAGTAGGGATCCATTCCAAGTTTGATGGAAAGAAACGATTCAGGGCTGGGTAAATCTTGCTGCTGTCTGCTGCTTCGGTTGGATCGGTGGCGACCACGGCATCGATCGGAGGCCGCCCCCCCACTTCGCGGACGGTGCGTCGGGGTTGGCATGGATCAGTGCGTTGCTTGGCTGTGAGACTCTGCAACAACTCTGTCGCACGTTGAATGGTTGCGTCCATCCACTGGAAGCGGTCGGGTCCAACGTAATCATCCATCGCCAGTAATCCGCCCTTACGCAGCCTATCGTGACTCCACGCAATCGCCTCGGCCGTGTCCAACATGTGGTGCAGGGAATTGTTCCAATACACTAGATCCCAGTCGTTGGAGAGCCTCAAGCGGAAAGCGTCTGCAAGGGAGAAGGTTATCTGATCTTCCACCCCTTGTTGGCGTGCCAAATCTTTTGCGGCTTCAATGGCGGCGGGCGCGACATCAAAGCAGTGGAAATCAAATTGAAGTTTGCCTTCCGCAGCCTGGATCAATTCGATTTCCTTGGCTCCTGTGCCACATCCCACAGAAAGGGCGCGGATGATTGTGTGGTTGGTGTCCAGTTTTTCCAGGATCTTTTGGTGAAATCCCGTATGTAGCCCCTCCCGAGGCGATCCGCACACCAGGTTGTTGATGTGGCACAAGGTGGTGGGGTCTTCCCACCAATGCAGGCGCAGTCCGCTGTTGCCCTGGGCCAGAACCCGATCCCAGTGCTCGCCGGAGGCTTGCTGGTCGGGGCTTAAGGAGCTTTTGGGGCCTTCCAGGTGGGGAGGGCCAGGCAGCCTGCGTCGGCTCCGGCTGGCTGCCCAAGCGGCCAGGGATCGGAATTTGCCGATGCCACGATGAATCTGGGAACCTGGAAGAAGCTGGAAGTTGGTTGTCAGCCTCCCGGGGACCTTGGATCCGCTCTGCCAGGGTTCGGTGCTCTCCACACAGCTACTGAGGGCGGCCAGGAAACTGGATTCGCGCTCAACAGGACTTTGTTCACTCGCATTCATCAACTGAAGATAAAACTCAATACTATTGAATGGAGTATCATGAAAACTCATCAGTCGGAAGGGATGTTTATTGAGCCTGGCTGTGCGTGCCAACAACTGTAGAAAGCTGGTGGGGGTATACACGGTACAACGAACATCAAGGTAGTCGTTACGCCCCTCCTCCGCTTTCAGCAGCCCGTAGGCATCCACATCGGCACCAGTTGGGGCCAGTTCTTCTTGCCTCGGTGCTCGGTGCCAAGTAACGCCGGCTTCAATCCGAGCGGAACAGGTGGCCGCTTCGTAAATCTGTCGCAGACCTGGCCTTCGCTGGTCAAGAAGATCGGATTCGATCATCTCAGCCAGTGTGGTCAATGGACGAGTGAGATCAAAGGTGAAGCGCTTATCGGGTATAACCAGAGCCAGGCAGCCGCCGGAGCAGAGGATCTCCGCACAATCCCGCAGCCAGCCAAGGGGATTGGGTAGGTGCTCAAATACATGGGAAGCGATGATATAATCGTATCTTCCTCCGATCAGGTGACGAGGTAACTTTCCTTCCTCAAGTATGTGATCGATGACAGGAATCTTGTTGATATCAATGCTGGCCTCACTCGCATATTTATTCTTAAGTCCTTCGGTGCTGAGATGATCGATGTATTCCACATTCCCCTCCTCTTTGCTGACAACTGCGGCTGTTAGGGGGCCGATCTCGAGTCCACGGGTTGTGGTAATGTCCAAATCAGTAAGAAGAGCCGAACGTCGATCCATGATCATGATTGTGTCGAGAAGAAGCTAGCCCGATTCCGCTACTGCAGGGTTTGAGAACTTGTATGAAGCCTATTTAGGAAGTTTCGCCTTGAGAAATGGGTTTGGTTGCGATCAGTTCAAAGCCTGCGGCAATAGGACGCTGGCTGCACTGGGATAAATGGCGAAAGCTCTGCCACATATCTAACTCGTGGACTCTAGCCTGCCTCCAGTGATCAATCAACGATTTCATGCTAGTGCTTCGCATCTTGTCAGCGGCATTGGCAGAAACATCGAAGCGAAGGGCCGATTCGCATTCGGCCGCCAGCCAGCTTAGTGCATAGAGAGGATTAAAGTTCTCCGAAACACGTAGATCATCAATGTAGAAATCCTTGAACCATTGCTTCATGCCTTCCGAGGTAGTGTTGTAAAAATGCCAGGGGTATTCGTGCTCAGGTTGCAGAAATGCTGTTTGTACAACTAGCCATCCCCCCGGTCTGAGCACCCGCAAGAGCTCGGCTGCTACCTGATTAGGGTTGTGGTAGTGCTCAAAGGCATTCATGGAAATGATGCCCTCAAAACATTCATCCACGAAGGGCAGTATGTGGGCATCGGCGATGACATCCGTATTCCTAAAAAGTGCGAATTCTACTTCAATGATATTGGCCAGCTTTTCCGCTGAGCCGCCAGCTGAGAGATTCAGCACCCGTCCTGGAGTTGCCTTGATCTTTTCCAAAAGATGGTTTGGCAAGGGGTGGCTGATGTGCTCCTCATCCCTAACCTCAGGGGATTCGAGCCCGGAAAAAAGAATGGGTACTCCCCGTAGCATTGGCCAGCCCGCCTCTGGATCACCTTCCACCTTCAGCTGATCACCGGAGAACAACAACGGCCGATTGCTGATAGGGCAGCGCAGGATTGGCAGCAATGCGCCTAGGTGCCCAGTGGCTTCGCAGGAGCTCCTCGGTGTAGGTTCCGGCGAGGCTTCAGGCTCAGGCGCCTCGGGATAAGGGGAGCTGGTGCGTTTGATCTTCTGTTGGGGGGGGGTACTGATGTGCAACCAAGGATGCATAGCTTCTAGATTACGAATCAGAGCTTTTTTGTTTTTCGCCTCATCGGTTGTAGTCTGTAACATCGACTGCTGATGGACTCGGTAGTAAGCCAGTGGTTCGCCTTGCAAATTGTGTGCATTTAAGCCTGCTTCAGCCATGCGACACCAGAATTCGTAATCTTCCCAACCATGCTGAATGTTTCTGTAGCCTCCCACTTGATGCCAGGCCGCTTTGGCCACCATCGCCATGGCATCAATGTAGTTTCCAGAGATGAGTCTGGTCGGTGTGTATTCAAGGATGTTAATCTGGCGATTACGGGCGCCAAACTCCTGAGTGGTGGGATAGATGTAAGCCGCTTTGGTTTTGCGAGCAGCTGCCAGACAGCGTTCGAGGCAGTGGGGGGCTAGACGATTGTCAGCATCCAGGGTGAAAATGTAATCGCTTTCAGCCAAATGGAAGCCAACATTCCGGCAGGGGCCAAGCTTTGAATTGATGCGATTTCTCACCAGTAGGGCACGGTTGAATTGATGGTGATTGCGCTCTAGCCAGCTTCTCGCTATTGACAAGCTTGAATCAGTGGATTGATCGTCGACCACAATGACATCAAAATTTGCCAAGGTCTGACTTTTGACCGAATCAAGGGTTTCCTCAATGTATTGACTATAGTTAAACAGCGGTATGACAACCGTTGCATTTGACACCTTCAGACGATCTCGAAGAAAGACGACTTCGTAACTGGGTAGGTCAATGACTGTGGATTGTTTCTTAAAAACTTCCTCTTGGAGAATTGACTGAAAGACAATCGGCCGCAGGGATGGATTGGTAAGGTAAGCAGCTAGCTTGCTGATCTGCTGCGTGCGGCGTACTGTGCTGTAGGGAAACAAAACGTCAGCCAAGGCTGCTGTGGAGAACCTCTTACGTAATCCCTGATTGGAAATCAGAGATTGCAACTGATCCTCCCATTCCTTGGCAGAAGAGGCTATATAGCCTGTCTCGCCATTTCGGATGATCCGCCGGAAGGGTCCAGTAGGTGAGGCGATTGAACAGGTTCCTACCAATGCAGCCTCAAAAAATTTCAGCTCACTTTTGGCTTCTGTGAAGACATTTTCCGTTTCTAGTGGAATGATGTTGATATCAAATCGTGCCAATTCATGCGGTAACTGCTCAATAGGAACTAGCTGCCGCCATTCAATCTGATCGCTGACTGCTTCTAGAAGTGGAAACTCGCGAATATCCAAGCAGGGTGTATTATGCTCATTGTGAAATAGCACTAAACGACAGTGTGCATTGCGTTGCAATATCTTCGCTATCGCCACATAGCAGCTCTGAAAATCTTTCTGATGGGTGAGCGAACCGCTGGCATAGCCGATACGAAGTACATCGCATTGACCGCTCAAGTGTCGTTTTCGGAACGCTAGGCGTGATGCGGCATAGGTTTCTTCGTCGTATCCGTTGGCGAGGATCATCACCGGTTTGCCGTACAGCCGCATCTGTGTGGCTAGCTCGTGGGTTGTTGTAATGCACAAATCGGCGGCAAGCATTGTGCGTTGCATCTTTGCAAATAGCTCGGCGGTCTTACCTTCATCAAAACGATTGATGCGGATTGCATCAATTATTTCTGCAGTGGCCAGTTCGGGTCGAAACATTAAATCGTCGACGTCAAATAAGACCCGGCCACCATTCATTCTGCAGGCTGATATGGCTGCATCAAGGTCGGCCGACCATGCAACCCGCCAAAGACTGAGGATATTACAGTCTGCAATGTCCCTCAGATGATGGGCGATCTCCATGCATCCAAGAATGGTGACCCTTGCGCCTATTGCCTCGAAGGCTTCCGCTAGACGTTCTACTCGGTAGCGATGACCGGGAGTATGGGGTTCGCCGCTGATGCAGATGACGCGTAGATGTTGCTGACCCAAGAGGTTCTCAGGCCTCTTTCGTTTAAGAACTCTTGCTTTTTGGGCTATCTTATAGACTACATTCTGGACTAGGTAACGCTGGCGCAAGAGGGAACTGCGGATCCTGCTGACTTCAGTAGGCAGCTCGTGCTGCGAGAGGGAATCTTTGCCGATGGTTTCTTGGCCATCATCCTGAGAAGACATGGCCAATTCTTCTTCAGTTCTCGCGCTCGCTGTGAGTTGAGATTGCTGGCCATTCACTTCGGCCGCAAGGATCGCGTTTTCGCTCTGGACCTGCTGGAGGGATAACTTCATTGCCTCCGCATCGGCCACAAGGATCGCGTTTTCGCTCTGGACCTGCTGGAGGGATAACTTCATTGCCTCCGCATCGGCCGCAAGGATCACGTTTGCGCTCTGGACCTGCTGGAGGGATAAATGCTTGACGGCTAGTTCCAGGTAGAGGGCTCCATTACTTTGAAGAAGCCCCATATTCTCATTGAACTCATGATGCCAATCAGGCGTGTCAGTGGTGAGTGTCGCAATTCCTAATCCTGAGCCATTCCGTACTTCAAGGCAACAGAACTTGGGATCTTCTTTGAGTTGCTGCCAGAGCTCCCATACGCCAAACTCCCGTTCGCGTACGTTAATGTCATGAAATAAGATGCTTGCACTATTGTTTAGCTTGGGTAGCCATGTTTCATGATCATGTCGCACGGCTTCATAGGTATGCAGGCCATCAATGTGAAGAAGATCGATGGACTGCTCTGAAAAATAGGATGCCGCCTCATCAAAGCTCTGGCGCAGCAGTGAACTGATCTGCCCATAGTGCGTGCGCTGATGAGCAAGGACTTGGTGATAAATATCCACGTCATAATCTCCTGCATGTTCATCACCTAACCAGGAGTCAACGGCGTAAATATAACTGCCGGTGCCATATTCTTTGCTGGCTTGGCAAAAAGCAAAAAATGATACACCGTAGTGGGTACCGAGCTCAACAACGGTCTCCGGTTTCAGCTTGGCGATCAACCAATGGGCGATCGGCACGTGTTCCCACCAAGCTGAGGGGGCAATATAGGTAGGGGTTAGCTGGTGATAGTTTTGCATGGTTAGCTGAAGGCACACGAGTTGAACGTGAGTTCGCCAAGCTGGTTGGAATCTGGGGAGACCCTGCCCCGTTTCGGCGCATGTTTTCGTATAGTCCTCCCTTTTTCAAAGATGATCATACTATCGGCGATGCGAACAGCCCGGGTGTGTTTGGCGACTTCAAGCAGAAATGGATCCCAATCATATTTCTCCTGAATATAGGCAATGTGGATTGCATCAATGACTTGCTTGGTGAATTCAATAAAGCTATTCTTGTTGCCAAACCCGCCGCCGTAAGGTGGCCAATAGGCTGTATGTAGGTCTTCTACAATATAGCACCCATCCGCAGTTACATGCTCAAATAAGTGACGGAATGAGGTTTCAACATCTTGCATTCGGTGACTGCCATCGTCAATCACGACATCAAAAGGTGCATACTTGTTGATCAATGCATTGAGCACTTCCGGGTCTGCCTGGGAGCCAATTTCGATATTGATCTGTTCTTCCTCGGCTGCCTTGCAGGCAGGATTTATATCGAGACCCACGATCTGCGCATAGGGCCCTAGATAGCGTTTCCAGAGATGCATGCTGCCCCCTTGGTCGCAGCCAATTTCAAGGATGGTGCAGGTTCTGTTCTGATACTTTTTAAAAGTGTCTTCATAAAGAGGAAAATAGTGAGTCCACTTGTGAATGGGCAGGTCTTGGTTGGTGAGAAAGTCATGCCACATGACGGGGGCTTGCAATGGAAGATGGGATGTCAATAAACTTCTATGGATAACTCTTGGGTTGGACAACCAATAAGACCGTGGATGGGCCGAAAGGTATTGGCATTTGACTGCAGCTCAAGAAGATCATTGATGTAGCAATTCTGGATGTGAGAAGCTTGACTGCCGCTTGCCCAGCCAAGACTGATCATATAGGTTCCCGATTGCAGAAAAGGCATACTGAATCGAAACTGGGCGAGTAACCATTCTCCCTGCTTCGGATTGGGGCCATCGCAGGGCTGTTCAGGTTTGAATGTGTTTTCTCCAAACAATGTCAAGCCTAGCTTATTCCTTACTATGAAGCCACAGATCGAAGGTGCGCCAGGCTCGTTAACACACTCCGCCAGTATACTCAGTTGTAGGGTTTCGCCTCCTCGTAGTAACTTTATTCTCTCCTCAGGGGATTTGATGTCGAATAGACAAACTTCACGGATCAGGATTGCACCATCACCATATGTATTCTTGTCGTAGTTGATGCTTTTGATGCTGATGTTGAAAGGCAGCTTAGGCCGGTTTGGGCCAATCGCCTGCGTTTCATTGACCGAGGCCTGGATGGGTGAGCTGGGTGAAGCGACCTCAGCTGATATCTTCAGTTCAGTTTCCTGATTAGCGCCATAGCAGTCCTTGCTGTAGAGATCCAGCACCGTGCGCACGTCACCCCTGCCCTGTTCTTTGCCCTGGTGCAGCCAGAGCACCCGATCACAGAGGGAAGCGATGCTGGTGGGATCGTGACTCACGTAGAGTAAAACCTTACTCTCCTTGACTCCTTGAATGAAACGCATGCACTTCTGATTGAATGCTGCATCGCCAACAGACAGAGCTTCATCAACCACCAGAATCTCTGGATTGGAATGGGCCAGCACTGCAAAAGCGAGCCTTAAGGCCATCCCGCTGGAGTAAGTCTTTACAGGCTGATATGCAAACTCGCCAATATCAGCAAAGGCCAAGATGTCATCAAAGCGCTCATTTATTTCTGCTTCACTCATTCCTAGAAGTGAGCCATTGAGATGAACATTCTCGATACCCGTAAATTCAGGGTTGAAGCCGCTTCCCAGTTCCAGCAGCGCGGCGATGCGGCCAAAGCTCTGTACATTTCCTTCCGTGGGTGTCAATGTGCCGCAAATGATTTGCAATAAGGTGCTTTTGCCACTGCCGTTGCGGCCGATTATGCCGAGTGTTTCGCCTCTCCGCACCTGAAAAGTGACGTTTCTCAGCGCCCAAAACTCGTGGTAGTACTCTTTTCTGCCACGCCATATTGCTTGTTTGAGTCTGTCCTTTGGATTGCTGTAGATTCGATAGCATTTGCCAAGGTTGTCTACGTCGATTGCTAGATCACCTGGCCTAGTGTTTTCTGCGCTTTTATTCATAGTACGTCTGCGAATGCCTTTTTCGCCTTTTCAAAGCTGCGGAAGGATGCTTCGCAGAGGACTAGGCTCAGCAGGGTGGTGATTATAATGTATGCCAGATTTGGCGATTCGCCAGCCACCAGCACCTTGCGGGTCTGCTCAATGATTCCGGCTAGCGGGTTGAGGGCCAAGAGGGGCTGCCAGCGGCTTGGCAGGGCCGAAAGGGGGAAGAAAATCGGACTGATAAACATCAACATGCTGACCAGCACCGTGATGATTTGACCCAGGTCCCGAAGAAACACGCCAAGTGCACTGAGCAGCCAGCTCAGGGCTAGGCAACCTAGCAACAAGGGTAGCCAGACAATAGGTAGCCAAAGGGATTCAATAGGAATCTGACGTTGACCGACCAGTTTGAACAGTGCCAGAACTCCCAGGCTGGTGAGGGCGTGGAACACGGCGCAGCCCACCGTGACGGCTGGAAGGATTTCCAGTGGGAAGATGACCTTCTTGACATAATTGGGGTTGATCAGAATTGTCGTCGGTGCTCTGTTGGCGCATTCGGCAAAAAGATTAAAGACAATCAGGCCGGTGAACAGATTGACGGCAAAACCCATTGTCCCGGAATTGTCCAGATTGCCCCAGCGTGCTCGAAACACCTGGGAAAAAATGAAGGTGTAGACCGCTAACATCGCCAGCGGGTTGAGGAAGCTCCAGGTCACACCAAGGAGCGAACCCCGGTAACGACCAAGTACCTCTCTTTCCGTTAGCCGCCACCAGAGTTCCCGGTGCCGCCAGAGCGCGCTGGGGAATCTCAGAATCATGGCAAGCAGTTTAGGACATGCTCTTCCCCTTGTCTCCGGTGGCCCGGCAGGGCTGATGCAAAGTCCGTCACAGGCGGTCTGGTAGGGGCTGCCAGCATGGGGTGAGGTCGGCGGGATCGCCCCCTTTTCGTGTCAGCAACCGCCTTTGCCGAACCGACCTCGACCTGATCAACTACCTCAAGGTGATCCCGGATACCCACATCCGGCTTGGGAGTGCGCATCTCTGCCTGGTAGTTGCTGCTGGTGGCGTTGCTAGGGATCCTCAGGCGTTGCCAGAGCCTGCGGGATCTTGAGCGATTTGCCATCCACCACGCCACGCTCACCTCGACACTCGTACTTCAGTTGCGGTGTCCATCGTCGGATTGGGCCTTCCGCTATTGTTACTATCAGGTGGATGCGGTCGCCCTCTGCGCCTCCATCCGCGACTGGACTAGCGTCCATATGCTTGGTGGTGCCGAGGCTCTCGACCAGCTGGTGACAGGTGGCAAGAGGTTGCGGGGCTCAGTCGAGCCCAACGCTTGTGGCTGCTCCGCGTTTACCGCTCAGGTGACTCTGTACTCATCCGGCTTTGTCGTGGCAATCCGCTAGCCTTGCTACGCCACGGGCGGGAACCATGAGCGTGCGTTGCTGCGGTAGTTACTTGGCGAGCTGGATCTGGCTGGAGTGTCGGTTCAGGTCGATGCGCTCCACACCCACCGCCCGTTTATGGGCAGCTCCAGCAGCATGGGGCTGACTTCCTCCTGACGGTGCAAGCCAACGAGCAGATCCTGTACCGGCAAATTCGCAGCCGGTTCCATGGGAAACGCAAGATCCCTATCGGGGCAATTGATCAAGAGAATAGCCGCGGGCGGGACATCACCAGGTCGCTGCGGGCAATTCAGGCGACGGAGCACGTCAGGGATGCCTGGATCGGCACCAGCAGGATCGTGTGTGTGTGGGCCCCCGGGTTCAGGAAAGATGTCACCCCTCTCATTCGTACACCCGGGGGCTTGAGGACATGACCAATGCGTCGCTACAGCGAGGCCGTCAAGGCTGATGTGAGGAGGCGGATGACCCCGCCGCAACGGCAGAGCGTGG
>CAIXBB010000020.1 GCA_903917565.1 uncultured cyanobacterium
AGCAGCTGCTCGGCGCTGCGCAGCTTGCGGATGATCTGCTCGGGGTTGTGGCGTTTGCGCTTCATGGGGCTTCTCCTGGCCAAGTCTGGCCGGTAGGGAAGCTCTCATAAGGGCTGGTTCAGCTTTTGGGGTCCACGCCAGGCGAGCATGAAGGCGGGATAGGACACACGCCAGTTACTGGGGCCGGTGATCATCGACCATTCGGACATGCCGCCGATGCCCGCCAGCAGGGTCAGCGGCATGAAGATCGTCGTGATCAGTGTCAAGCGTCTGACGGTGGCATTGGTGTCGTTGGCGGCTTTGGCCATCTGATTGTTGAGCATCGACAGATACATCTCCATCAGGCTGGTGACGATGTCTCGATAGGACTCCGTGACCTCGTAGAACCGCACCAGATGGTCATAGATGTCGCGATAGTGGTAAATCGCTTTCTCTGAAACCAGTGGAAAATCCCCTCGACAGATCTTGCTGAGGATCACGCGCTCGTGAAACAGGCTCTTGCGCAGCCGCAACAGGTAGCGCCGAAATCTGATCAGATCGGCCGGCTTGAAACTCGCCGGATCCGCAATCAGGGCTCCCTCCACACCATCGAGTTCATCCTCGAGGGCCTCGATGGCCACAAACTTCTGATCGACGACGTGGTCGAGGATCAGTTGCATCAGGTGGGACGGACTTTGGCGGACCTCGTCGATGTCCCTTTCGACAATCCGCTGAACCCCATCGAGGTAGGAGCGATGGTTGGAATCAAGGTGACTGATGCTGACCAGAAACCTCTTGCCAAGGAACAGGTTGATTTCACCCACCTCCAGGGCGCCTTGGTCGTACTGAAACGTGTTGAACAGGATGAAAGTGTTGTCTGGGAAGTCTTCCACCTTGGGGATCTGATTGTCATCAAAGCAATCCTCGATGGCAAGCGAGTGCAGGCCAAGCAGGCCGACAAGTTCCGCCAGATCGTCCCTGGTGGCCTCGCGGTAGTGCAACCAGGCAAATCCATCCACTTCGGCCGCAGCGACAGCAGCCACCGCCGAATCAACACGCTTCGCAGGACCATCGCGGCCGATCTGATAGAAGCTGGCCTCAGACACACGCACTTGATCAGATGGCTGCCGCCAGCGTAGGTAGGAATGCAGGTGCGTTCGAAAGCCCCAGCGGCCCGGATGTCATTCAGACCCGCGATCGTTCCAGCGTGTCACGGCAAAGCCTTCAGCGTTGTCAAGCTGGATGTTCTGCTTCCTCACCGGATACCCCATCAGGTTGATCGCCCCACCAAGACCTGCCCGGTCTGCGGACGACCGTTCCAGTGTCGCAGGAAGTGGAAAGATGTCTGGGTGGAGGGGCGTTACTGCTCGTAGCGCTGCCGCCGGATTCGCAACCGTGTGCTTCCAGATGTCTGCGATGGCCCTCAGATCTCGAATGCCGCCACCAGCGCCGCATGATCCGATCCCGGATCCCCAGCCCGATCGGAAGGTGTTTCTGAAATCGAAGGCAGATGATCGCCGGCCAGCACCGTCCGCGCCATGGGAATGTTGCCTGGATTCACCAGTCGGTGGCTGGCCAGGATGTGGTCGATCAGCTCCCCGCGCCCCTGGAAGCGGCGGGTGAAGGGGGCCTCGCTGGGGACCTCGCCGTTCGGGCCGGCATTCAGGATCGGCGCCAGGTTCCAGAGGCGGTAGCCATCGCCCTTGTCGCCCCGCCGGAATCCTTCGGTGCCCAGTTCAGATCCGCTCGGCCCCTGCAGGATCTGGGTGGTGGCGGCCTCCGTTGCATCGTTGAGGTCGCCGCAGACCACCACCGCCTTCTGGCGGCCCAGACCTTCCTGAGGATCCGGTGATCCGGCGCAGCTCGAGAGAATCTGGTTGACCCGATCCCGCAGGGTCACCGCTTCGGTGGTGCGCCGGTACAGGCCATAGGCGGCATAGCGATAGCGTTCGTTTTCGTCGTTCGGGGCGAACTGGCTGCCGTCCACCAGCCCCCGCTGGCGGGCGTAAGAGATCAGCTTCGACTTGAAGTGGGCGGTGATGATCCTCACCGGCTGCCCCTCGATCTCGACAACCACCTCCAGGGCGCCGCGCCCCATCGAGGTGGTGAGGGAGTCGTCCGCGGGTGTGGCCGGATCGTCAAACACAGGATCCCTGGCCTGGACCGGGGCGATCATCTCCGGAAAGGCCCCGATGGACCGGCTGGTGCTGAAGGGATAGCGGGAAAGGAAGGCCACACGAATGCCCCGGCCGTCTGGTTCGCCTTCCAAGGCATGGGAAAGGGGGGTGGTCAGCGCCCCCTGCAGCGCCTGGAGGGCGCCATTCGGGCCGATCTCCTGCAGGGCGATCACATCGGGCTGTTGGCTGTCGATCACGGCGGCAAGGGTGGCGAGCTTGGCCTGGAAGCGCTCGCGCACCTTCTCGTTGGCGTTGTCCTCGGGGATGAACAGGTTCTCCACGTTCCAGCACATCAGCGTGAAACTGGCCATTGGCTGTCTTGGTGGTGGGGGGGGAAGGAACGGTGGTAAGCGGATCTGGATGGGCGCTCCCCCAACGGCGTAGCTACTGAAGGTGAAATCCGCAGGTGCTCAGCACAGCGCCTGCGTTGCAGGACCTCATGAAAGGATCAGATTGGACGCCGAGAACTGGATGGGACCCATCAGCATCACTTCGAAGTCGCTCCTGCCATTGCCGTCGATGTCTCCTTGCAGGAGAGCATGATTCTGCCCAAGGTTCTGTTGAATCCGCAGTTGGCCTGCTTCACCGTTGAAGGCTCTTGAGTTAATCCAGTTGAAGTGTTGAATCCCCGCCTTGCGGCTGTTGGCGTCGACTCTGGAGAGGTCGATCCTGTCGTCAGCGGCAAAGTCAGTGATCACATCACGCTGCGCAGGGTTGCTCTGGCTGCTGTCGGCGCGAACATAGACATACGTATCGGTGCCACCGCCGAACAGACCTTTCCACTGAAGAGGGGCTCCGGGGGCACCGAAGAACGCCAGGTCGCGGAAATTGTTGGGCATGAACCAGTTCGCGGCTAACGGTGCACCCGCCAGCCAATCGGCGCCGTAACCACCCGAAATCATGTCATTCCTGAGGCTCCCGACGATGCTGTCATTGTTGCTGGTGCCAATGGTTGATGGTGCCAAGGCTCCGATCGTGAGCGTGGCATTGGAGATATCCGCAACGGTGAATGTTCCGTAGTAGTCATCTTTGGAAGCGGTGTAAAATCCGACGAAGTTTGGATTGCCTGCCGACGGGGAGGTGCCGGCGGTGTCGGGTAGCGCTCCAGCAGCGCTTTCGCTGGCAGCCTGGGCGCGGAGCGTTGTCGTGTAGGCATTCGTTTCAAAAGAGTAATTTGGATTTGGCTTGTCCGCGCTTGGATCCGCATTGGTGTATCCATAGTTCCACACGTTCCAGTTGTGGGCGTAATACTTCTCGCCCGATGGTTGGGCGACTTGCCCCCCTTGGCCGCCATTCATGGCGGTCCATGAGGTGTTGATGGAGAAGTCGAATCCGAAGGCAGGATAGGTCTGCGTCGGGTTGAGGCTGCTGGCGCTTGCCGAACGGGAATAGCCGAAGGGTGACGGTCCATAGGGAACGTCTTCGAGGAAGTTGATCCAGCCTGCGGGAGCATTCGGGGGCCAGTAGGCCTGTTGCCCGAGCTGCACCGCATTGGCCATGATGACCTGCTGCTGCCAGAGTCGCATCGGGCCGACGAAGCGCTGGTTGGGGGCGTCCCAGAGATCCGAGGGAGTACCGACGCCTTGTGCCGATGCGGCACTGGTGGCGAAGTCACCAGGCTGCATCGCAGCGAAGGCCATGGCGATTTCGGCAGCGTTCAGGAAGCCGAAGTTGTGGATCGTTCCCTTGCTGTCTTTGATGTTCGTCTGGATGGGATAGGCCCAGTCGTCGATGTAGGACATGTCAGTGGAAAATCCGCTGCCATCAATGGTGTATTCGTAGAAGGAGAAGGGCGATGTGGTATTCCAGCCGATCGGTTCCTGACCTGGGTTGGCAAACAGCGTCGATGAGCTGGAGACGTAGATCCTCATCTGAGGAGCTGCATCGATCGCAATGGTGTTCTGTCCTGGGGAGAGGGTGTTGCTCTGGCCGGATTGGAGCGGCTGAACGGTGAAGCCTGGACCGACGACGTAGTAGTAAAGATTGCTGCCCGACTGGTTGTTGATGGTCAGGGGGGAGGTGCCCATGGTCCAGATCGGAAACCAGGCCCAACGTAGGTCTGCTGGAGGTCATCGCCCAGGCCTCAAACGGTTTTACACGGCGATGCCCTCTGTCGGCTCAACGGATGCACTCCAGCCACCGTTCGCTGCGGCGCAGGCCTTCCTCGCAATCCCCCTGCATCAGTAGACCCGCCCCGCCCCACAGCAGCCGTGGGGCCAGATCCAGCGGACCGCCGCCCAGCTCCCGCAGGGGCATGAAACCGAGCCGCCGGAAGTAGCGGCGCAGGCGCTGGTGCTGGCGTTCCCCATCGCGGATCGCCAGCAACCGGGCCGAGTGGCAGGGGCTGTCCTCCAGGGCCCAGGCAAAGGTGGCCGCCCAGATCAGCGGGCCCACGGCTTCGGTGCGCTCCCCCTGCACCCGCAGGGTGTCGAGGCGCAGGCGATCGGCAAGGGGCAGGCACCAGCCCTTGAGCTCCCCCAGCAACAGCGGCGGCTGGTCCAACCGCGGCCTGGCCAGCACCACCCTCAGCCCCCGCACCCCCACCAGCCCCCGCACCTGCAGCCGCAGCAGCAGGCCGTGTTCCCTGGCCCGCCCTTCCAGGTCGGCCAGGCTCAGCATCGCCCGCCGGTCACCGGCTGCGGCGGGGGGAAGGGTTCAGCCGCGAGCACGGCCTCCAGTGGCAACGGGCCATGGATGTGGGGGAAGCACTCGCCAGTGGCCGGTGCCGGCTCCCACCGCACCGACGCCGTCAGGCGCCCGGGGTCGATGGTCAGCAGCAGCACCTCCCCCGCATCGGCGTAGAACCGCCCGTAGGTGGCCTCGACCTGGTCGGCCCCGCTGGCGTGGATGAAGCCCACTGACTCCAGGGACTGGCCGCGGGTCGAGCGTTCGTAGAGCCCCTGCGCCTGGGCCTGGCGCCATTCGTCGGCCAGGGCCAGGTGATAGATCCACTGGCGCGAGCGCCAGGGCCGCCGCGTGGCCCAGGGCTCGGCCATCACCGCTGCCAGCTCGGGACCCTGCAGGAAACGCTGCAGCCACTCCTGGAGAGGGGCCAGAGCGGTCTGTCGATCGAAGCCCTCCGGATCGGCGAGCCGGAACTGGCGCACGAAGGGCAGCACGGCCAGATCGGCCAGGGACGGCTGCCCCCCCACCAACCAGCCGCAGGGCTCCAGGGCGGCGCTCCAGCCCCGAAGGATCTCCAGGGCTCCGTCGCGATGCTGCTCCCGGTCGTCGCCGGGGTGGCGGTTGGCGTACTTGAAGTGATCCAGATGGTGCTTGAACGCCCCATCGTTCTGCTCGATCATGGCGGCGATCCTGGCCCGCTCGCTGGCTTCGGCGTTGCCCTCCCCGCTGCGCCGCAGGTCGGCCGGATCGTGCCTGGCCAGGGCCCACGCCATCACCCCCAGGCTGTCCGGCAGAACCAGGGCGGCCCCCTCACCAGCACCGGCGCTGGCTTCCGGCGGCAGCACCAGCACCGGCACGGTCCCCTTGGCGGAGGCCTCGAGCAGCTCGGGTGGCTTGCGGCCCAGGTGCACCTCCCGCAACTCCAGATCCGCCCCCGGTGTCAGCCCCGCAGCCGCCAGGGCCAGCCGCGCCCGGATCGCGTAGGGGCAGCGCCGAAAGCTGTACAGGATCGGGGGGGCGGCCGCCATCCGCTCAATCGCCGGCGGGGGGCATCCCCCGGCCGATGTGCGGCTCGCCGCAGGCCTCGGCCCGCCCCATCTGGCGCTGGCGCTCGGCGAAACGCTCCCGGTCGGCCGGGGTGAACCGATCGATGCAGTGCCGGCAGCTCACCCCGGCCACGTAGCTGTCCAGCTCCAGGTCGGCAGGGGCCAGGGGCAGGCCGCAGGCATGGCACACGTGATAGGAGCCGGGCTGCAGCCGGTGGTTCAGGGCCACCCGCTGATCGAACACATAGCACTCCCCCTGCCAGCGGCTCTCGGCTTCCGGCACCTGCTCGAGGTAGTTCAGGATCCCTCCCTGCAGCTGCAGCACCTCCTCGAACCCCTGGGCCAGCAGGTAGGCCGTGGCTTTTTCGCAGCGGATGCCGCCGGTGCAGAACAGGGCCAGCCGCTGCGGGCGCCGCAGCGCCACCAGCGGTCGCAGCCGCTGCTCCACCCAGGCGGGGAAGTCGCGGAAGTGCTCGGTGCCGGGGTCGATGGCGCCCTCGAAGCTGCCCAGGGCCACCTCGTAGTGGTTGCGGGTGTCGATGGTCAGGGTGCCGGGATCGCCCAGCAGGGCGTTCCAGTGCTCGGGGGGTACCGGCATCCCCGTGCCCCGGGACGGCTGCGCCGAGGGCTCGGCCATCGTCACGATCTCCGCCTTGACGCGCACCTTGAAGCGGTGGAACACCCTTCCCTCGGCCTCAGTGCGCTTCACCTCCAGGTTCGCCAGGCGTGGATCGGCCTGCAGCAGTTCCAGCAGGGCCGCCACGCCAGGGGCCGATCCGGCGACCGTGCCGTTGATGCCCTCGGTGGCCAGCAGCACCGTGCCCAGCAGGCCGGCCTCACTCCCCAGCGCCAGCAGCCTGGTCTGCCAACCCGGCAGCTCCTCGCTGACCAGGGGGGTGAACCTGTAGAAGCTGGCGACCTGCACCCTCAGCGGCCGGCGGCGGCCACGAGCGGCTGTCCCTCCAGCTGCACCCGCACCCCGGCGGCCCGCAGCAGCTCCTGGTCGCTGGTCACCGCCGGGTTGGAGGTGGTGAGCAGGGTGTCGCCGTAGAAGATCGAATCGGCGCCCGCCAGCAGGCAGAGGATCTGGGCCTCGCGCCCCAGCTGCTCGCGCCCCGCACTCAGCCGCACCCGGCTGTGGGGCATGAGGATGCGGGCGGTGGCCACCATCCGCACCAGCTCCAGGGGGTCGACCGCCGGCCGGTCCTCCAGCGGGGTGCCTTCCACGGCCACCAGGGCGTTGATCGGTACGCTCTCGGGGTGGGGATCCAGACAGGCCAGCACCTGCAGCAGCCCGGCCCGGTCTTCGGGCCCTTCGCCCATCCCGATGATGCCGCCGCAGCAGAGATCAATGCCGGCGCCCCGCACCCGCTGCAGGGTGTCGAGCCGCTCCTGGTAGGTGCGGGTGGAGATGATCCGGCCGTAGTGCTCGGGGCTGGTGTCGAGGTTGTGGTTGTAGGCGGTGAGTCCCGCCTCCGCCAGCCGGGCCGCCTGGCCGTCGCTGAGCATGCCGGCCGTGACGCAGGCCTCGAGGCCCAGTTCCCGCACCCCCCGCACCATGGCGAGCATGGCCTCGAACGGTGCCCCATCGCGGATCTCCCGCCAGGCCCAGCCCATGCAGAAGCGATGGGCACCGGCGTCCCGGGCCTGCCGGGCGCGCTCCAGCACCGGCGCCACCGCCAGCTCAGGTCGTCCGCCCACGTCGCTGGGGTGGTGCATCGACTGAGGGCAGTAGGCGCAGTCCTCCTCGCAGCCTCCCGTCTTGACGCTCAACAGCGAGGCCAGCTGCACGTGGTAGCCGGGGTTGGCGCTGCGGTGGACACCCTGGGCCTGCCACAGCAGATCCACCAGGGGCAGGTTGAGAAGGGTCTGGATCTCCTGGCGGGACCAGTCGTGGCGCAGGGTCATGGGGCGTTCTCCACTCCGTTCTGGACGCCTCCGAAGCGGCGCTGGCGACCCTGATAATCGAGCAGAGCCGCCAGCAGGGCCCCGGTGTCGAAGTCGGGCCAGAGCACCTCGGTGATGTGCAGCTCCGCGTAGGCCAGCTGCCAGAGCAGGAAGTTGCTGATGCGCTGCTCGCCGCTGGTGCGGATCAACAGGTCGGGGTCGGCATCACCGGCGGTGAACAGCTCGGCGGCAAATAGATCCTCGTTGATGCTGGCCGGGTCGAGGTCGCCCCGGGCGGCCCGGTCGGCGAGATGGCGGGCTGCCCGCACCAGCTCGCTGCGGCCGCCGTAGTTGGTGCAGACGTTGAAATGGATGCCGCTGTTGGCGGCGGTGCGCTCGGTCGCGTCGTTGATCAGGAGTTTGAGGCCCTCCGGCAGCGGCTCCAGGTCGCCGAGGAAGCGGATGCGCACCTGCTGGCGTTCGAGCGCGTCAAGCTCCCGGGCGAGCACCCGCTCGAACAGGGCCATCAGAAAGGCCACCTCCTCGCCGGGCCGGGTCCAGTTCTCGGTGGAGAACGCATAGGCCGTAAGCGCACCGATGCCCCAGTCGCTGCAGTGCCGCAGGGTGCGTTTGAGGGTCTCCACCCCTGCCCGATGGCCCATGGCCCTGGGCAGGCCCCGCTGTCGCGCCCAGCGGCCGTTGCCGTCCATGATCACGGCCACGTGGCAGGGCAGCCGAGCCGGATCCAGCTGGGCGGGCAGCTGGGCGGGATCGGACGATGGAGTGGTCGCCAGGGCGCGACTCATCCGCGATGTTCCGGCGGGTCCGGGGACACGCTACGCCCCGTGGGCGCGGAGGCCAGGGCCTCGGTGAGCAGGTCGTGGAGCCGGCTACTGGTGATGGGCCGCTCCAGCCGGCCCTGGGAGGCCAGCGACAGCGTGCCCGTCTCCTCGGAGACGACGATGCAGAAACAGCCGTCGTGGCGCTCGGTCAGCCCGATGGCGGCCAGGTGACGGGTGCCGTAGCGGTTCAGGCCCTGGCGGGAGAGGGGCAGGATCACACCGGCCGCCACGATGCGGTTCTTCTGGACCAGCACGGCGCCGTCGTGCAGCGGCGTGTCCACGGCGAAGAGATTCAGGAGCAGTTCGACGGAGAGATGGGCATCGACGCGGATGCCGGGGTTGAGGAAGTCTTCGGGGCGCAGATCGCTGCCCAGGTCGAGCACGATCAGGGCCCCGCAGCGCGCCTGGGAGAGGCGCCCGGCGGCCTCGGTGAGCATGCTCACCGACCCCGACGCCAGCTGATCACGGCTGCGATCGGCGAACAGCACTCCGAGACGGCCTGTGCCCAGCAGCTCCATCAGCCGCCGCAGTTCCCCCTGCCAGAGGATTGCCAGGGCGAGGCTGCAGGCCAGCACCAGCGCCTCCACCAGGCTGCTGGTGAGGGGCAGGTTGGCATAGCGCTGCACGAACCAGGCCAGCGCCACCAGAAACAGATAACCGCGCAGGAGCCACAGGGTGCGGGCTTCGGTGACCCGGCCGAGCAGGAGCAGCCCGAGCAGGGAGGCGAACAGAAGATCGAGCAGCAGGCGGAAGTCGATGAGCCGCAGCCAGATCACAACACAAAAGATGGGCAGGCCGGTTCAACGCAGGGCCGCCTGACGGCCTCAAGATACCGGCAGAAGCCGGTGGGGCAGAACGTCGTAGCGCAGTAAGTCTTCCGGCTGCTCCCGCCGCTGCACCACATCGGCCACGCCTTCGTGGACGAGCACCGTCGCTGGTCGGGGGATGCGGTTGTAGTTGGACGCCATCGCTGCGTTGTAGGCCCCGGTGGCGAACACGACGAGCACGTCGCCGGGGGCGGTGACGGGAAGGCGAACGTCATGCAGCAGCACGTCGCCGGACTCGCAGTGCTTGCCGGCGACGGTTACCACCTCGGTGCCTTCGGCCAGGGGTCGGTCGGCCAGCATGGCTGTGTAGAGCGACTGGTACGTGATCGGCCGGGGGTTGTCGCTCATGCCGCCATCCACCGATAGGTAGGTGCGCAGGCCCGGGATCTGCTTGCGGCTGCCCACCGTGTAGAGCGTCAGGCCGGCCGTCGCCACCAGGGAGCGGCCGGGTTCGCAGAGCAGCCGTGGCATCACCAGTTGGCGCTGGCTGCAGGCCTCCGCCACGGCCCCGGCCACCACCCGCACCCACTCCTGGATGCTCGGCGGATCATCAGAGCCCACATATCGGATGCCGAGGCCGCCGCCGACGTTGAGGTCGCCGCAGGGGTGGCCCAGGGTGCGGGCCAGGAGCAGGGCCTCCGCCATCACCGCCGCCAGATCCCGGTGGGGTTCCAGTTCGAAGATCTGGGAGCCGATGTGGGCATGGAGGCCATCCACCCGGGCCCAGGAACAGCTGGCCAGGTGGCGCAGCACGGACTCCAGCTGATCCGGGTCGAAGCCGAACTTGCTGTCGAGGTGGCCCGTGCGGATGTACTCGTGCGTGTGGCACTCGATGCCCGGCGTGAACCGCACCAGCACCCGCACCGTTCCGGGCCGCCTGGCCGCCAGGGTGGAGAGCAGCTCGATGTCGTTCCAGTTGTCGAGCACCACGGTGACGCCCCGGTCGATGGCGAGCTGGAGCTCCTCGGCCGATTTGTTGTTGCCGTGGAAGACGATCCTCTCGGCGGGCATGCCGCCCTGCAGCGCCGTGAGCAGTTCACCGGCCGAGACGGCATCGAGGCCCAGTCCCTCGGAGGCCACCAGTGCCGTGATCGCCAGGGAGCTGTTGGCCTTGGAGGCATAGAGGGCGAGGGCCTCGCCTGGGTAGTGGTCGGCCAGGGCCTGCCGGTAGGCCCGGCAGGTGGCCCGCAAGGTGGCCTCGTCCAGCACGTAGAGCGGGGTGCCGTAGGTCTGGGCCAGATCGCCCAGGGCCACCCCTCCCACTTCCAGCCGGCCGAGGGCATCGAGCCGGGCGGTGAGCGGGGCCAGGTTGCGGTTGGGGCTGAGGCGATCGATGCCCTGCTCAAACGGCGCCGCAGCCTCCCCGGCGGCAGGGGCGACCGAATCGGTCGCCGGAGATGCGCTGGTCACCATGACGGCCTGCCCGGGGAAGAGATCAAGATGGTTGATCGTAAGGATCTTCGTGCGCGCCGGCTGTGCCGTTCCTGTCACCACTGCCAGCTCCGACGCTCATCCAGCTGACTCCGAAGCACGCCGACGCCTGCCTGCAGCTGGATCGGGCCGCCCTCGGCGGCATCTGGAGCCTGGCCCAATGGCAGCGGGAGCTGGAGGAGGAGGCACGGCCGGGTCTTGGCCTGCGTCAGGGGCAGGAGCTGCTGGCCATGGCCAGTGGCTGGCTCGTGGTCGACGAGCTCCACATCACCCTGGTGGCGGTGGCTCCAGGCCAACGCCGCCGGGGACTGGGTCGCAGGCTCCTGGAGGAACTGATGCAGGCCGGACTCCGCAGGGGCGCCACCCGGGCCACGCTGGAGGTGGGGGCAGGCAACGGACCTGGGAAGGGGTTGTACGAGGCCCTGGGGTTCCGCACCGCCGGCATCCGTCATGGTTACTACCGCAGTGGCGAGGATGCCCTGATCCAATGGGTCAACCTGAAGAGGTGATAAGGGTGTGGATAACCGTAGATACCTATACCTACATCCCATACTTCTGGACGTGTTGTTTGTTTTCAGCTTCCCCTGAGCGCTTGCGGCGCAATGCTTTTGCCTGATAGTGTCCCCGGCCTCCCACGCAGCCCTTCAATCCTGATAGGTTGGATGCACTTGCATCAGGTTCCGCCCCATGTTCGAGCGGTTTACCGAGAAGGCCATCAAGGTGATCATGCTGGCCCAGGAAGAGGCCCGCCGCCTCGGCCACAACTTCGTCGGCACCGAGCAGATCCTGCTCGGTCTGATCGGCGAGGGAACCGGTGTCGCCGCCAAGGTCCTCAAGTCCATGGGGGTCAACCTCAAGGACGCCCGGGTCGAGGTTGAGAAGATCATTGGTCGCGGCTCCGGCTTCGTCGCCGTCGAGATCCCTTTCACCCCAAGGGCCAAGCGGGTGCTGGAGCTGTCCCTTGAGGAAGCCCGCCAGCTCGGCCACAACTACATCGGCACCGAGCACCTCCTGCTTGGCCTCATCCGTGAGGGTGAGGGGGTCGCCGCCCGCGTGCTCGAGAACCTCGGCGTCGATCTGGCCAAGGTCCGTACCCAGGTGATCCGCATGCTGGGGGAAACGGCCGAAGTGGCCTCCGGCAGCTCGGGCAAGGGTTCCACCAAGACACCCACCCTCGATGAGTTCGGCAGCAATCTCACCCAGCTGGCTGCCGAGTCCAAGCTCGACCCGGTCGTGGGCCGCCACAACGAGATCGATCGGGTGATCCAGATCCTGGGTCGCCGCACCAAGAACAATCCCGTGCTGATCGGCGAGCCCGGTGTCGGCAAGACCGCCATCGCCGAGGGCCTGGCCCAGCGCATCACCCAGGGCGAGATCCCTGACATCCTTGAGGACAAGCGGGTCCTTACCCTCGACATCGGCCTGCTGGTGGCCGGCACCAAGTACCGCGGTGAATTCGAGGAGCGCCTCAAGAAGATCATGGAGGAGATCCGCTCCGCCGGGAACGTGATCCTGGTGATCGACGAGGTGCACACCCTGATCGGTGCCGGCGCCGCCGAGGGTGCCATCGATGCCGCCAACATCCTCAAGCCCGCCCTGGCCAGGGGCGAGCTGCAGTGCATCGGCGCCACCACCCTTGATGAATACCGCAAACACATCGAGCGCGATGCGGCCCTTGAGCGCCGCTTCCAGCCGGTGATGGTCGGCGAGCCCTCGGTGATCGACACGATTGAGATCCTCAAGGGACTGCGGGAGCGCTACGAGCAGCACCACCGGCTCAAGATCAGCGATGAAGCGCTTGTGGCCGCCGCCACCCTGGGCGCCCGCTACATCAGCGATCGCTTCCTCCCCGACAAGGCCATCGATCTGATCGACGAGGCTGGCAGCCGGGTGCGGCTGCTCAACTCCAAGCTGCCCCCGGCGGCCAAGGAGGTCGACAAGCAACTGCGCGGCGTGCAGAAGGAGAAAGAAGACGCCGTCCGGCAGCAGGACTTCAGCAAGGCCGGTGAGTTGCGCGACAAGGAAGTGGAACTGCGCGACCAGATCCGCTCCATCCTCCAGGCCCGCCGCGACGACGAACCCGCCGTGGCTGCCCCGGCCCAGGTGGAAGGTTCCTCCTTTGCCGGCGTCGCCCCCGCCGACGACGGCGGCACCGATGAGAGCCGCGCTCCCCTGGTCACCGAGGAGGACATCGCCCAGATCGTCGCCTCCTGGACCGGCGTGCCGGTGCAGAAGCTCACCGAGAGCGAGTCGGTGAAGCTCCTCAACATGGAGGACACCCTCCACCAGCGCCTGATCGGCCAGGACGAGGCTGTCAAGGCCGTGTCCAGGGCCATTCGCCGGGCCCGGGTCGGTCTGAAGAACCCCAACCGCCCCATCGCCAGTTTCATCTTCTCCGGCCCCACCGGCGTCGGGAAGACGGAACTCACCAAGGCCCTGGCGGCCTACTTCTTCGGCAGCGAAGACGCCATGATCCGCCTGGACATGAGCGAATTCATGGAGCGCCACACCGTCAGCAAGCTGATCGGTTCGCCTCCCGGCTATGTGGGCTTCAACGAAGGTGGCCAGCTCACGGAAGCCGTACGTCGCCGTCCCTACACCGTGGTGCTGTTCGACGAGATCGAGAAGGCCCACCCTGACGTGTTCAACCTCCTGCTCCAGCTGCTGGAGGATGGCCGGCTCACCGACTCCAAGGGTCGGACAGTCGACTTCAAGAACACCCTGATCATCATGACCTCGAACATCGGTTCGAAGGTGATCGAGAAAGGCGGTGGAGGCCTGGGCTTCGAGTTCGGTGGTGGCGATGTGGAGGAAACCCAGTACAACCGCATCCGCTCCCTCGTCAACGAAGAACTCAAGCAGTACTTCCGCCCTGAGTTCCTCAACCGTCTCGACGAAATCATCGTCTTCCGTCAGCTCACGCGCGATGAGGTCAAGCTGATCGCCGAGATCATGCTTCGGGAGGTCTTCGCCCGCATGCAGGACAAGGGAATCGGCATGGCCGTCACCGAGGCCTTCAAGGAGCGTCTCGTTGAAGAGGGCTACAACCCCAGCTACGGCGCCAGGCCCCTGCGCCGCGCCGTGATGCGTCTGCTTGAGGATTCGCTGGCGGAGGAATTCCTCTCCGGCCGGATCGGTGAGGGCGACGCCTGTCTGGTGGATGTCGATGATGACAAGCAGGTGGTGATCCGCAAGCAGTCGATCACCCCCCAGCTGCCGGAGCTGGCGAGCGCCAGCGCCTGAGTCGTCGCAAAGCCCATCGGCCGACTTCTACATTTCAGTGATGAGAAGGCGGCCATGACGGATTCCCTGCAGACCCACGCCATCGCTCCGGCCTTGGTGCTGCGAGGCGGCGGCGCCTGGGTTCAGGCGCTGCCCCGCATCGTGGCCCTGGGCCAGAGACCCTTCCTTCTCGGCCGCAGTGCCTCCACCTTGGGGCTTCGAAAGAAGCTGCTTGTCGATCTGGAGCGGGCCGGTGCCCGCCCGGTGCCGAGTCGGGCCTTTCGCGACTGTTGCGAGGAAGACCTGGGGCCCCTGGCCCAGGAGGCCCGCGCTGCCGGCTGTGACGCGCTGATCGCCGCCGGCGGCGGCAAGGTGCTGGATGCGGGCAAGTTGCTGGCCTATCGGCTTGGTCTGCCCTGCATCACGGTGCCCACCAGTGCCGCCACCTGTGCCGGCTGGACGGCCCTGGCCAACGTCTACACCCCCGACGGCGCCTTCCTGGGCGATGTGGCCCTTGAGCGCTGCCCGGATCTGCTCGTTTTCGACCACGACCTGGTACGGCAGGCGCCAGAGCGCACCCTGGCCAGCGGCATCGCCGATGCGGTGGCCAAGTGGTACGAGTCTTCGGTCAGCAGTGGCTCCAGTGGCGATGGCCTGGTGCAGCAGGCGGTGCAGATGGCCCGTCTGCTGCGCGATCTGCTGCTGCTGGAAGGGGAAGCCGCCCTGACGGACCCGAGCAGCGAGGCCTGGGTGCGGGTGGCCGAGGGTTGCGGTCTCACCGCCGGGCTGATCGGTGGCATCGGCGGGGCCCGCTGCCGCACCGTGGCCGCCCACGCCGTCCACAACGGACTCACCCAGCTCGCCGCCACCCACGGCCAGCTCCATGGCGAGAAGGTGGGATTCGGGGTGTTGGTGCAGCTGTGGCTGGAGGAGCAGCTGGCCGGCAACCGGCTGGCGGCCCAGGCCCGCCGCCAGTTGCTCCCCTTCTTCCGCCGGCTGGGGCTGCCCACTGATCTCGAGGCCCTGGGGCTCGGCGGGGCCACCCTTGAGGAACTCCGGCAGGTCTGCCGCTTCGCCTGCCGCGAGGGCTCCGACCTGCACCACCTGCCCTTCGCGGTGGCCCCGGAGGACCTGCTGGCCGCCATGGTGGGCGCCACCGCCGACCGGCAGCAGGCGTGAGCGCCAGCCCCACCGGCCGCGATCTGGTCAGCGCCGCCGCCGGTTCCCTGCTCGACCCGCTGGGCCGCTCCCTGGCCGGCCAGGTCGAATGGTGGGAGTTGCCGCAGCATCCCGATCGCTGGCCGGTGGCGGTGCTGGGGGAGGGTCCGCCCCTTCTGCTGCTGCACGGCTTCGACAGTTCCTTCCTGGAGTTCCGCCGCCTGGCTCCCCTGCTGGCGGCAAGCCACCGCCTGCTGATCCCCGACCTGCACGGCTTCGGCTTCTGCCCAAGGCCCGCAGAGCGCGACTACACCCCCCAGGCGGTGCTGCAGCATCTGGACGCGTTGCTGGAGGCGTCCGATCGGCAGGGGCCTGCCGCTGGGCGGACACTGGGCCTGATCGGCGCCTCCATGGGCGGTGCGGTGGCGGTGGCCCTGGCCCGCCGCCACCCCGGGCGCTTCGAGCGGTTGCTGTTGCTGGCCCCGGCCGGACTCACCGGTCGCCCCATGCCCCTGCCGCCCCTGCTGGATGGTCTGGGGGTGCGGTTCCTGGCCCTGCCGTCGGTGCGCAGCGGTCTCTGTCGCAGCGCCTTTGCCGACCCCGATCGGGACGTGGGGCCGGCGGAGCTGGAGATTGCTTCGCTGCACCTGAGGGCACCGGGATGGGCGGAGGCCCTGCGTCGATTCGCCCGCAGCGGCGGCTTCGCCGGCTGCGGCGCCCCCCTGCCCCCCCAGCCCCTGGCGGTGCTCTGGGGCGCCGACGACCGGATCCTGCGCGCCCCGCAGAAGCGCGCCGCCCAGGCCCTGCTGGGTTCGCGCATCACCGAACTGGCGGCCTGCGGCCACCTGCCCCACATCGACCAGCCCGAGCGGGTGGCGGCCGCCTGGCGGGCCTGGAGCTGATCATCCCGACGTTGGCCGGCCATCCTGGAGCTCCCGGCCCTGCGCCACGCTCCCCACCCACCGATGACCCCATCCTTGCCGCGCCTCGTCGCTGGCCTGCTGCTCGTGGTGCTGCTCGTGGTCCCCGGCCCGGCGCAGGCCTCGCTGCTGCACCTGGAGGGGCCGGTGCCGGAGGAGCTCGGGGTGCACGCCGGCTCCCTTTCCCCCTGTGCGTCGCCGGCCCACTGCGCCAGGGTCGACTGGGGCCTCCGTGATCCGGCAGCGGCCCTCAGCGCGCTGGTGCCGATCCTGGACACCACCGAGGGAGTGAGGATCGTCGAGCGCGACGGGCCCTATCTGCACGCCACCGCCACCAGCCGGCTGTTCGGCTTCGTGGACGATCTGGAGCTGCAGGCGCTTCCGGACGCCGGTCTGCTGCAGGCCCGCTCCAGTTCACGGCTGGGGGATTCGGACCTGGGCGTCAACGCCCGTCGGCTGGCGGCACTGCGGCAGGAACTGCCCGGCAGCTGAAGCGTTCGATGGCGCCACGGCGGTGCAGAAAGCGGGGCTGCTGCGGATCCTCCAGGCTCCACCACCAGAGCCCGTCGGTGTAGCTGGGGGGACCGGCATTGTTGGTGCGCGGCAGCTGCAGACGCAGGTCGCGCCACTCGAGCAGCACCGTGGCCCCCGGCACTGTGCCGGCGGAGGTGTTGGGGATGCCCGGGGCATCCACGGCCCCGTTGTCACTGGTCGCCAGCAGCAGGTCGCCGTCGCAGCGGTAGGGGATGGCCTCGGCCGCCGCCGCCATCGCCGGCCCCCCCAGGACGAGGCAGAGCAGCAGCACCAGGGCCAGCAGCCGGCCCGCCAGGGACTGGGCAGTGCGAAGGGCCCCCTCGATCCGGCCGAAGCCCGGCCCCTCGATGAAGTCGCCGCAGAAGGCCACCCGGCTGGCGGGGCAGACCATGGCGGCGGGGGCAAGGCCCGGGGTAACGGGAAAGGCGGCCCCCCACCGCATCAGCTGGCGCTGGGCCACCCCCGCCAGGGCGCCTCTGCCGGTGGGCCGATCCCCGATCCAGGGGGCCAGGGCGCCGGCAACGGCCCCCTCCAGGGCGGCGATTTCGGCGGCGTCCTGCCTGGCCCCCCCACTGGCCGCTGGCCCCCAACTGGCCGCTGGCCCCCCGCTGGCCGCTGGCCCTGAAACGCCCCCATGGGCCACGACGGTGCAGCGGCCGTCGGCCAGGGGCTGGATCGACAGCCGCCGCAGCCCCCAGTGCCGCTGGGCTGCGGCGTCCAGGCTCAGCAGCCGGAAGGGCAGGTCCAGCCACCGCGCTGCCGCTCCAGTGTCGATCGTCAGCATCAGATTGGTGCGGGCCTCCATCTCCATCCTGCCGAGCGAGGCGAGGGCGGTCTCGAGGGCCCCATCGCCCAGGGCCCTTGATGCTCGCTCCAGCGGCACCTCCGACCAGCCGAACCGCTCCATGGCGCGGGGATGGGCCAGCAGGGTGCCCGAGAGCACCAGCCAGTCGACCTCCCCCAGCACCGCCCCGGTGGCGTCCGCCAGCCGCCAGCCCCCTCCGGTGCGAACCTCCAGGTCGCGCACCAGGGTGCCGTAGCGGCTGGTGAGGGTGTGCGGCGGTCCATCGGCCTGCGCCAGGGCCAGCAGACCCCGGCAGAGGTCGTCCATACCCTGGCGGCCCCGGTAGAGGCTGCCGCCCAGCAGGGGATCGGCCTGGGCAGGCCCCAGCCCCCCTTTGCCCTGCAACATCGCCGTCGGCTCCCGCCAGGGCACGATCCAGCCCCCCGACCGCAGGGGCGCCACCAGCTCCGGTTCGGGGCCCTCCAGCAGGTTGAGCAGCGGCGCCCCGTGGTCGATTCGCCATCCGGCGTCGTGGCGGGAGCGGCGGGTGGCGGCCCGGCCGCCGGGACCCCGACCCGCCTCCCAGAGGTCGATCGAACCCTCCCAGCCGCCGCGCCGCAGCCCGGCGGCCAGGGCGCAACCGGCCACCCCGGCGCCGATCACCGCCATCGATGGCGCGTTTTGCCGCCGCGACTGGCCAGACTCAGCCGAGGATCCAGCCATGCAGTGATGCCGATGACGCCTGAAGACAAGACAATCCTGGCCGCGTCCGCCCCCTGGCTGGGGGCCCTGCTCAACGTCGTCCCCGGCCTGGGCACCGGCTACATCTATCAGCGCCGCTGGCGCGCGTACTGGATCACCACGGCCCTCGCCACGGGCTGGTTTCTGCTGGGGGCCGTGCTGGGCGGTGCCGCCACCACGCGGGACCTGCAGGCCCCGGACCCCCGCAACCAGCTGATCGGCCTGGGGGGATTGCTGCTCCTGGCGGTGATCACGGCCGCGGAGGCCTTCCGCGAAGCCCGCGGGGCCGGGAAGGAATGAGAATCTGAGGATCCCTGTGCTCCCTGGTGGCGGATGAGCGAGACCCCAGCCGGCGACCGTCCCCCCGAGGCGGCCTCCGGCGGCCCCGTGATGGCCCTGCTGGCCCGGGGACTGGAGCTTTGGCTGCGGCAGCAGTGCGAGGCCATCGAACGGCTGGAGATCCGCCTGGAGGGCTCAGGGCTGCGGCTGCTTCGGGGGCGTCTCGACGGCGTTCGCCTGCGGGCCCGGCGGGTCGTCTACCAGGCGATGGAGATCGAGGAGGTGGAGCTGCGCTGTGACGGCATCCAGGTGCGCATGGGCTCCCTGGTGCGGAACCAGGCGGTGAAGCTGGAGCAGCCCTTCCTCATCCAGGGACTGGTGAGCTTCAGTGGCGATGGCCTCAGCCGTTCCCTGAGCACACCGGCGTGGCGCGGCCTCGGCGATGGCCTGGCCGACGATCTGCTGGGCCTGACCCCCCTGGCGGGGCTGCGCATCCGGGAGGATCGGCTGGTGCTGCGGGCGTTTGCCAGCGGTAATCGGGAGCCGGTGGAGCGGGAGGTGGCGGTGCGGGCCGATGGCGGCACCGTCGAACTGCGCTGCGCGGAGGGGTCCCCCCACGCCCGGCTGCCGATGGATCCCAACATCCGCATCGAACGGGCCGAGCTTGGAGCCGGCCTGCTGCACCTGGAGGGGGAGGCGCGGGTCTCCCCCTGAGGCGCCGGACCCTCAGTCCCGCTGCAGCAGCGGCAGCACCAGGGTCACCAGGGAGTACACCACCGCCGGCACGAACAGGTAGCTGTCGATCCGGTCGAGGATGCCGCCGTGGCCGGGAATCGCATCACCGGAGTCCTTGAGGCCCGCGTCCCGTTTCATCATCGATTCGGTGAGGTCGCCCACCAGTGCGAACAGCGACACCACCGCCCCCAGCAGCGCCCCGATCAACCAGCCCCAGTGCCAGCCCAGCAGCACCCCGCCCACGCCCCCCACCAGCAGGGCGCAGAGCACACCGCCCAGGGCCCCCTCCACCGTCTTGCCGGGAGAGATCGGCGAGAGGGCGTGGCGACCCAGGCGCCGGCCGATCACGTAGGAGCCGATGTCGGTGGCCACGATCATCAGGCAGGCCAGCAGGGTCAGGGCCATCCCCGGGCTCCAGGGCCAGCCCAGCCCGTCGAGGGCGGGGGCCAGGGCGGGGTCGGTGAGATCCCGAAGCTTGATCCAGTGGCTGGGCAGGAAACCCAGGTAGAAGAGGCCGAACACCGAGGCGGCGATGTCGGCGATGGTGCCGGTGACCGGCTGGAGCAGCAGCCAGCCGCAGATCACCGCCCCGGAGGCGGGCAGCACGGCCGCCGCCACGTCGCCCGCCATGCCGCCGACGGGCCATAGGCTGCCGGCGGCCACCTGGGTGGAGAACAGCAGCAGCTGCACTGCCACCAGGGTGGTCTTGGCGGCGGGACGGATGCCCTTGAACTGGGCCATGCGGAAGAACTCCAGCAGGCCCAGGTGCACGATCACCCCCACGGCGACGGTGAACCACCAGCCGCCCAGACCCACCACCACCAGCCCGAAGCCGCCGGCCAGCCAGCCACTCAGCAGGCGGGAGATGGAGGTGGCGGTGCGGGGGGCGGCAGGCAAGGGCTCGGACTCAACGCTCGGCGGCGATCACGAACAGCGGTTCGGCGGCGGCCAGCTTGGCCTGGCTGCCGCGGCGCTGCATGCGGTGCACGGTGGCCTGCACCACCTGCACATCGTGGGCCCCCAGCTGGGCCAGGGTGTCGGTGGCCTTCACCAGACCCTCCAGATTGACGGTGCTGATCACCAGCCGTCCGGAGGGCTGGAGGGCCGCCCAGACGGCCCGCAGGACGTCCTCCAGGGGCCGGCCCACCTCCAGCAGAACCCGGTCGGGGTTGGGGGGGAGCAGGGCCAGGCCGTCCGGGGCCTCGCCGGCGTGGATGTGCAGGTTGTGGATGCCGAAGCGCTGCTGGTTGCGTTCGAGCAGGTCGATCGCCTCCGGATCCCGCTCCAGGGTGTGCACGGCCCCGGTGGGCATCAGACGGGCGATCTCCAGGGCCAGGGCACCGGTGCCGCCGCCCACGTCCCAGACGAGCGAATCGGCACGGGGGCGAAGGTGGGCCAGCAGCATCACCCGCAGCTCCAGCGGCGTGGGGCTGAATCCCGGGGCGTCCTCAAAAGCGCTGTCCGGCAGCCCGGGGGTGACGAAATCCCAGTGGAAGGGGTTCGGCAACGGGCTCACGAACCGACCACAACGCTCACCGTATCAGCGATCTGACCGGGCCAGAGGCGCTGTTGGACCAGCAGCCAGTCGGCGCGGGCCGGATCGATCCGCTCCCCTGGCACCAGCAGCGGAATGCCCGGTGGGTAGGGACAGATCGGTGCCGCCGCCACCCGGCCGGCGGCCCGCTCCAGAGGAACGGCCTCGGCCGGGCTCCGCCAGGCCACGCCGATCGGCAGCTCCGGTGCCGCCAGCAGCGGCAGGGGGGGCGGTGTGAAGGGTGGGAGCGGCTCCCCGCCGATCGCCCGGCACAGATCCTGCAGCAGGCGCGGCAGGCGCCGCTCCAGTCCCCCGGGCGGGTTCAGCCCCAGGCAGAAGGTGAGGGCGCCGGGTTCCGGCAGCTCCGCGATCAAACCCCGCTGCAGCAACCAGGCGTCGGCCTCCAGTCCGTTGATCCCCAGCGGGGCCGTGGCCAGCACCAGGCGCAGGGGATCCCCGTTGGCGACGAGCGGCAGGCCGAGGGCCTCCAGCCGTTGGCGGAGCCGGGCGGCCCTGGCTTCGGCCCGGTGGCGCTGGCGAACGCCGGCGACGCTGACAGCATGCTCCAGGGCCGCCCACGACGAGGCCAGCAGCAGGGCGCTGGGGCTGGAGGTCTGCAGCCACAACAGGGCCCGCTCGATGGCCGCCGGTGCCACGCGGTCGCCCTGGGCCAGCAGCGCGGCGCTCTGGGCCAGGCCGGTGCCGCTCTTCTGCACGGAGAGCACCACCAGATCGGCGCCGGCGGCCAGGGCCTCGCCGCCGCCGTGGGCCTGGTCCACCAGCACCGGCAGGCCGGCCCGGTGGGCCAGGGCCACCAGGGCCGGCAAGTCGGCCACCAGCCCCTGGTAGGTGGGGTCCACCAGCACCAGGGCCGCCACGGGGTCAGCGCCGCTGGTGACGGCCGCCGCCAGCACCCGCTCCAGCCGCTGCGCTTCCAGGGGCAGCCACAGGCCCGTGATCGGATCGCTAGGCAGGTCGAATAGGAGCGGTTCGAGCCCGCCCAGCACACAGCCGTGCAGCAGGCTGCGGTGCAGGTTGCGGGGCAGCAGCACCTGGGACCCCGGCGGGCAGATGGCGAGCAGCGCCGCCTGCAGCAGCCCCGAGGCCCCGTTCACCCCGAACCAGCAGCGCTCCGCCCCCAACAGGGCCGCCGCGCGCCGCTGGGCTTCGGCCACCGTTCCCTCCGGTTCAAGTGGCCCCCCGAAGCCGGGCAGTTCCGGCAGATCCCAGCTCCCCGGTGGCTGGCGCAGCAGGCGCTCCAGGGCGGGGGCCAGGGCCCGGCCCCGGCCGTGGGCCGGCAGGTGCAGGGCCAGCGGCGCTGACCGCCAGAAGGGGCCCATGGACCGGGGAATGCAGTTCCTAGAGTCTGGCCTTCGCTGCGGCAGGACACTGGCAGAGGTCGTCACCCCCACGCCCACCTACGACCCCAACGGGGATCTGCGCTGGCTGCTGCTGCGGCCATGGATTCTTGTGAGCCGGCTGATCGTGGTGACCTGGCGGCTGGCGGGGCTGGCCCTGCGGCTGGCGGTTCAGTCGAACAGCACCGATGCCCGGGTGCAGCAGCGGCTGGCCCGCGCCATCCTCGAAACCCTCAACAACCTGGGGCCCTGCTTCATCAAGGTGGGGCAGGCCCTCTCCACCCGCCCCGACCTGGTGCGGCGCGACTGGCTGGAGGAACTGGCCCGGCTCCAGGACGATCTCCCCCCCTTCTCCCATTCGATCGCCCTGGCGCTGATCGAGGAGGAACTGGGGGCGCCCGCCCATCAGCTGTACGAGGAGTTCCCCGACTACCCGATGGCGGCGGCCAGCCTGGGGCAGGTCTACCGGGCCCGCCTGGCCGACGGCCACTGGGTGGCCGTAAAGGTCCAGCGGCCCGATCTGCCCTTCGTCCTGCGCCGCGACCTGGTCATCATCCGCTCGCTGGCGGTGCTGGCGGCCCCGTTCCTGCCCCTCAACCTGGGCTTCGGCCTCGGGGCGATCATCGATGAGTTCGGCTCCACCCTCTTTGAGGAGATTGACTACCGGCGCGAGGCCGACAACGCCGAACGTTTCGCCACCCTGTTCCAGGACCATCCCGAAGTGACCGTCCCCGCCGTGGTGCGGCCCCTCAGCAGCCGCCGGGTGCTCACCACCAGCTGGATCAACGGCACCAAGCTGCAGAGCCGCCGCGAGCTGGAGGCCCACCATCTGGATCCGGCCGCCCTGATCCGCACCGGGGTGATCGCCGGGCTGCAGCAGCTGCTCGAGTTCGGCTATTTCCACGCCGATCCCCATCCCGGCAATCTGTTCGCCCTGCCGGGCAAGACCAACGGCCTCGGCCATGTGGCCTATGTCGACTTCGGCATGATGGATTCGCTCAGCGATGCCGACCGGCTCACCCTCACCGGGGCGGTGGTGCATCTGATCAACCGGGATTTCGAGGCCCTGGCCAGGGATTTCGTGGTGCTCGGGTTCCTCAACCCCAGCACGCCCCTGGGGCCGATCGTGCCGGCGCTCGAGGAAGTGCTCGGGGGAGCCCTGGGGGAGAACGTGGGCAGCTTCAACTTCAAGGCGATCACCGATCGCTTCTCGGAGCTGATGTACGACTATCCCTTCCGGGTACCGGCCCGCTTCGCCCTGATCATCCGGGCGGTGGTCAGCCAGGAGGGGACGGCGATGCGGCTCGACCCGGACTTCCGGATCATTCGCGTCGCCTATCCCTACGTGGCGCGGCGCCTGCTGGCCGGGGACACCGCCGAAATGCGCGAGAAGCTGCTGGAGGTGATCTTCGACCGGGACGGGCGCCTGCGGGTGGAGCGGCTGGAGAACCTGCTGGCGGTGGTGGAAAACGGCACCACCGCCACCGACCTTTTGCCGGTGGCGCGCGATGGCCTGCGACTGCTGCTGGGAAAGGAGGGCACCAGCCTGCGCCAGCGGCTGCTGCTGAGCCTGGTGAGTCACGACCGCCTGCATACCGATGATCTCCAGGCCCTGCTGGGAGTGATGGGACGCACCTTCTCGGCCCGCAAGCTGGCCACGGGCCTGCTGGCCCGCTTCAATCCGCTCGCCGCCTGACGCCCTCTTCGTGCCCCCCGCTCCCCACGGCTGCGTTGAGGATGGGGCCAGGCGAAGCTGGGTCGTGACCCTGCCTCCTGCGGCCCCTTGACCGAGGCTCTGCTGCTGATCGTCCTGCTGCTGCTGGTGGCCGGGTGGATCCTGCAGACCCTGTCCCTGGAACGGCGCCTGAGGCGCCTCGAGCGGCACGCCGCTTCCCTCAGCCAGCGCTTCTTCGCCCTCTCCCTCTGGAGCGAGGCCCTGGAGAAGCGCCTGGCGGGCGAACCCTGGCCCGGTCAGGCGCGGATCGCCCCGGCTGAGGAGCCTGCGATGGTGGAGCCTGCCGCCGTGGCCTCTGCGATCGAAGCGACGGCGACCGTGCCACCGCTGCGCTCCCCCAGGGGCGAACCCGGACTCCAGAAGCGGATCGAGCGGCTGCTGGTGGAGAACTGGAGCGGCCTGCTGGGGGTGCTGGTGGTGGTGGCCGGGATCACCTTCATGACGATCAATGCAGGGCTGCGGCTGGAGGCCCGGGAGCGATTCCTGGTCACCCTGCTGGCGGCTGGGCTCCTGGCCCTGCCGTCGCTGCTCTGGGGCCGGCGGGACCGCTGGCGCCACCTCACCGATGGTCTGCGCAGCGGTGCTGGCGCCCTGGTCCTGTTCGCCTGTGCCGCCGCCGGTGGACTGCCCCAGCTCGGCCTGCAGTGGGTGGAGGCCCCGGCGGCGGTTCTGGCCCTGCTGGCCGTGGGTGTGGCCGTCAACCTGGGCCTGGCCGCCATCGCCCGCACCGCCACGATCGCCTCGCTGCACGTGGCCGTGAGCCTGGTGCCCCTGGCGATCGGTCCCCAGGGCGGGGCAGCCCTGGCGATCGCCACGGCCATCGCCCTGGTGGGCTCCGAACTGCCCCTGCGGCACCGCTGGCAGCGGCACCGGCTGGTGGTGAGCTGGGTGTATGGCGCCTTCCAGATCGCCTGGTTTCTGCGCAACGGCCCCGCGCTGTCCGCTTCCAGCGTCCTGGCGAGCGGCGGAGCCCTGGCGGCGGTGCTGGTGTTCGGCATCGGCCTGCTGCGGCTGCACCGGCAGGGGGCCGCGCCGCCCCGGCTCCAGGCCCTGCCCGTGGCCCTGCTGCTGAGTCTGTGGGGCGGCCTCGGGCTGGCCCTGCTGCTTTATCCCCGTGAGGCGCCCGCCAGGGCCACGGCCCTGGCGGCCAGCGCCGTTGTGGCGCTGCTGCTGTCGCGGCGCGCCCGGCGGCGCGGTCCGAGTTGGCTGGCCCTGGGCGATGTGCTGGTGGGACAGACCCTGGTGCTGGCCGCCCTGCTGAGCCTGGCGCCCCTGATCGCCGATGGGCCGTTGCTGGCCGGCGTCGTGCTGCTGGAGTGCGTGCTTTTCCTGGGTCTCGCCGTGCGGGAGGGCTCCGCGCCCCTGCGCCGCATCGGCTGGTGGCTCAGCGCCGCAGCGAGCCTGCTGCTGGCGTTGACCGGCCTGGTGGCCGCGCTGCTGAGCC
This sequence comes from uncultured cyanobacterium, assembly GCA_903917565.1. Lineage (GTDB taxonomy): Bacteria > Cyanobacteriota > Cyanobacteriia > PCC-6307 > Cyanobiaceae > Cyanobium. The sequence goes on from CAIXBB010000020.1 coordinate 25,259, forward strand.
GCGATCCGGTGGCCCAGCTGCAGGCCGGAGCCGTGCTCACCGGCGGGGCCGGCCTGACGGCAGGCATGCAGCTGCTGCTGCAGCGGCGTGGCGTGCCGCTGCCCCTGCCGCCGCTGCTGGGCTGGCTGGCCGGTGGCCTGATCGCCGTGGGGCCGGCCCTGGTGGCTCCCGAGGACTGGCGCTCCCCCCTGAGCCTGGTGGTGATGGGGGCGTTCCTGCTGGCGGCACGGCGCTGGCGCCCCCCGGGACTGCTTCTGGGCGTCACCGGCGCCATCGGGGCGGCCCATGGCTTCGGCTGGCTGTTCCTGCTGGCCGACGCCCCCTGGCCGGCGTTGTCCCTGCTGGGGCGCCTGCTCCCCCTGGGGCTCCTGGCGTTGCTGCTGATGGCCTCCAGGAGCGGCAGCCGTCAGCAGTGCCTCGGCCTCGGCCTCCTGGGCTTCGATGCGGGTCTGGGCGCCCTGTGGCTGCTCGATCCGATCTCACCCCTGCTGCCGGGGGCGGCCTGGCTGCTGCTGGCCGCCGCAGCCCTGGCCGCCACCCACCGGCTGCGGGGGGCGGCTGTGCGGGTGGCTCTGGTGCTTTCCCTGGTGTATCTGGCCGGTTTCGGCGTCGCCTATCTGCTGGTGATCGGACCCAGCGATGAGCTGGTGACGCTTGGGGCCCTGCAGCTGCGGGGCCGCTGGCTGATCGAGCTTCTGGCGATCGCCGTGAGCCTGCACGGCTGGTTCTTCAGGGCGGGAGCGGAGCTGGCGCGGCTGCGGACCTGGCAGGTGGTGCAGCCCTGTTTTGTGGAGGGTGCCCTGCTGGGCGTGGGGCTGACGATCCACGGGGACATCAGTGCCCCCTGGCGACCGGTCGCCTGGTCCCTGCTGGCCCCGGTGCTGGTCTGGCCGGCGCTGGTCCGGCTGTTCGCCCCCCGGCTGCAGGTGTACGGCTTGGTCGCCTACTGGCTGTCGGTGGCGACGCTGGTGCACACTCTCGGTGGTGGCCTTTCCCCCTTCCCCCCCGTCACCGGCACGGCCCAGGCCGCCGGGGTGGTGGCGATCGCGCTGCAGACGGCCTTCGTCGTGGCGTCCCACCGTTGGCTCGACCTGGAACGGCTGGCCCACCCAGGTGGCTGGCCGGCCCTGGTCTGGATCGGAGCGCGGGTGGCGCAGCGCCGCAACCTCTGGCTGTATTACCCCCTGTTCGTTGCCGTGGCCCTCGTGCTGGCCGGCGGCTACGACCGGGCCCTGCTGACGCTCCTTTGGACGGGGGAAGCTTTCGCCATCTACCTGCTGGGGGTGGTGCTGCGGGAGCCCCAGTTCCGCCTGGTGGCCCTGGTGGGGCTGGGGGGGTGCCTGCTGCGGTTGCTGGCCATCGACATGGCCCAGGCGGACCTGGGTCTGCGGGGTCTGGTGTTCATCGGCGTGGGGCTGCTGCTGCTGGCCCTGAACGCCATCGTCCATCGGTTCCGGAGCCGATTCAGCTGAGGGGGCGACATGGGCGCCTAGGGTCGGGCGCGATCGCCCGCCTGACTCCCTGCCGTGACCCAGCTGCTGGCCGCCCTCGCGAATGCTCCGGTGACCCTGCAGCAGGCGGGGCTGGACCAGGCCAGCGGGGATTTCGGCGATCTGGACGCCCTGGAAATCCTGCTGGAGTACGCCCCCCTCACCTACCCGCCTTACATGCTGGCCGGGATCGGCCTGGCCATGGCTGTTCTGTGCGGGCTCACCTTCGCCAGGATGATCCAGAACCGGCTGGAGGGCTGGAAGCAGGACAGGCTGGCCCTGTTGCCGATCTCCAATCTGGAAACGACCCTGCCCTACGGGGGGCTGGTGATCGGTGTGACCCTCTTCATCGGTGCCAGCCTGCAGGTGTTCGGCTTCGCCGCAGGCGCGGCCCTGCTGGTGGCCTTCGTGCTGTCCTTGCTCACCGGTGGCGCCCTGTGGGTTCAGCTCGAGCGGCTGATGGCCCAGGTGCAGGACGGCACCTTCCGGGCGGTGGACTTCGACAACTTCGACCAGTTCTTCTGAGGCCCCAGTACGGGTTGCCGCCGCCCGCCAACCGGCAAGACCTCGTAACATAATGAAATACCGCAGGCACTTCATGGAAGCTTCCCTCTCCATCAACCGCCAGTTCTCGATCGCCGTTCACTCCCGCGCCATCGACAGCTGCAACGACATCGAGGAACTGCGCAAGGTCGCCAAGACCCTCCTCTCCGCCTGGCAGCACCAGGCCGAATTCAGCGAGCATTACGGCGCCCAGCTGCTGGGCATCCGCAAGTAGCCCGGGGCGGTCCGGGCAGCCTCGATCAGCGATCCGCTCACGCCCCAGCCGAGCAACCAGAGCGCCACCAAGGCGATGGCCGACCCTTGCTCCTTCATGGTTCGCCCTGCGCAACGGGTCCAGGCTGCCAGCCCAACCAGGTTGTACGCTTCTACTGATTCATAGATATCTCTTCAGCGAGTGACAACGTCCTGCAGGGCTATCGACGAATCCGTTCATAATTGTTTCTCTGTTCATGACGATTTACGTTGGTAATCTCTCCTTCGACGCGGAGGTGGACGATCTCAATCATCTTTTTGCGCAGTATGGAGCGCTGCGTAACTGCAGCCTGCCCCTCGACCGGGAAACCGGTCGCAAGCGCGGCTTTGCCTTCGTGGAAATGGCCAACGAGGCCGATGAAACCAAGGCCATCGACGATCTTCAGGATGTCGAGTGGATGGGTCGGATGATCCGCGTCAACAAGGCCCAGCCCCGCACCGGTGGTGGCGGCGGTGGTGCTGGCGGCGGCGGCGGCCGTCCCCGCTACTGAGGCGAAGCCGCTTCTGTCGGCTGCCCTGCCCCCGATTCCGGGGGGTTTTTCGTGTCCGGGCTGGCTCAGGCCACCAGATAGGCCTCGAGGGAGCGGGAGTGGTTGCGAATGCCTTCGAGGGCGCGCCGTTCCAGATTGCGGGTCTTGTCCCGGCTCATCCCCAGGGTGCGGGCAATGCCGGTGAGGCTCATCGGCTCCTCGCCGTCGATGCCGTAGCGCATCTTCAGCACCCGACCCTGCAGGTCCGGCAGCTGCTCCAGCAGGGCCCGCAGGTCCCCCTTCAGGCACTCCCCATCCACCAGATCGGCCGGCAGC
>CAIXBB010000021.1 GCA_903917565.1 uncultured cyanobacterium
CCACCCCTTCCGGGGCTCTCGCGGCGCGTCGCCTCCCGGCGACTCAGAAAACTTACAGCACCGTCGGCTCGCGCCTCTCAGTCCCAGTAAGTCCGCGTCCCTTTCAAGCTCTCGCTCTCTGGGGCGCAGTCCGAAATCATAGCACCTGCGGTGGGGGCTCCCTGGTCTCGAGGGCTTCGGCCCAGGGCATGAAGCGATCGAGAGTCTCCTGCCGGTTGGCTACCAACACCGGGAAGTCCGTCAGAGCCAGGTCTTCTCCGGCCTGCAGCCCTTTCGGGCTTGCCCCCAGCCAGCGCAGGGGACACCCCAGCTCCTCCAGCACCAGCCAGGCCGCCGCCAGGTCCCAGATTTTCGGCGTGGCCTCCAGGGCCGCCATGGTCTGGCCCATGGCGACCGACACCAGATTGAGGCTGGCCACACCCAGCAAGCGGATCTTTCCAGGGAAGGGACGGTGCGGCAGCTTCTGAAGCACCCGGATCGAACGGCTGCAGAGGGAGGCGCAGCCGGCGTTGTGCAATTGCTGCGCCGGCGGTGGGATGGGCTTGCCATTGCGCCAGGCTCCCTCTCCACGGATCGCCACGATCCGCTGACGCAGTGGTGGGACATCAAGGATCGCCAGCACTGGCACTCCGCCCTCGAAGCGGGCCATCGAGATCGCCCAGTAGGGGATGCCGGCAGCGAAGTTGGTGGTGCCATCCAGTGGATCCACCACCCAGTAGGCCTTCGTGGCCGGCACCTGCTGCCTGCCTTCCTCGCTGAGGACGCCTTCGCCCGGGAACAGCTCCGCCAGTCCCTCCACCAGGGTGGCGTCGCTCCAACGATCACAGGCGGTGATGAAGGAGCCATCCGCCTTCAGATCCGGCTGGCTGTGGCCGAAATCGGCGCGCTGCCGCTCGGCGACCCGATCGATCAGGGCCTCCAGGGGGGAATCGAGGAGGTGTGGGGAAAGGGCCGTCATCCCAGTTCCAGCTCCAGGACCAGGCTGAGGCTGCGGGAGGTGTCCTCCCGGAACTGGCGCACGTTGACGCGAGACAGCAGCACCAGGGCCGCCAGGGCCGCCACCAACTCCACGCCCAGGACCAGGGCGAAGGGGCCGTAGGGACCCTCCCCCAGCGGCAGGGAGCGGCCGATGTCATACAGGCCTCCGCCGAGCAGCTTGCCGATCGCCCGGGAGAGGGCCTGGGCCAGACCCCAGACACCGACGAAGGTGCCGGCGGCCTGGGGCAAGGTGAGATCGAGCATCAGGCACAGGGCACTGTTGGTGCCGATGCCGGCCGCCAGTCCGAACAGCACCATCACGGCCTGGAGGAAGGGGATCCTGGCCGTCAGACCCGCCACGAGCAGCAGAAGCAGGGACAGGGCGATCAGCTGGCAGCCGAGGCGGGCGGTGGCCATCTTCCCGAGCCGCGGCACCACCCAGAGCCCTCCCAGCAGCAGACCCACCAGGGTGCCGACACCCCAGAAGGCGTTGAGCTGGGCCGTGGCGGCGATCGGCATGGCGAAGACCTGGGCGCCGTAGCTCTCGAGCACCGGATCCTGCAGGAACAGGGCGAGGGTGAACAGGATCAGGAAGCCAAAGAAGATCAGCACCTGGCGGCTGGAGGTGATCAGGGTCCAGGACTGCCGCAGGCCGATGGCATCCTCCCGCCTGGCCGCCGTGCCGCCTGTCCCCTCGCGCAGGGGTGACTCCATCCCCCAGGTGGCCACCACGGTGAGAAGCATCACCGCTGCCGCCACGATTGCCATGAAGCGGGAGAGGGTCGCCTGGAGCAGCACCGGATCTCTGACACCATCCAGGGAGCGCAGGCTCAAGCCGATGGCCACCGCGCCGATGACGATGCCCACCGTGAGCATGCACCAGATGATGCTCACCGCCCGGGGCCGTTCCTGTTCGCTGGTGCGGTCGATCACCAGGGCCAAGTAGGGGGTGGTGGCCAGCGAGATGGCCAGGCCGTAGAGGGCGAAAAGGCCGCAGAGGGCAGCGATTCCGAAGGCCAGGCCGGGCTGGCTTCCCTCCTCCAGCAGGCGTCCCACCAGGAAGATCAAGGGCACGGACAGCACCGCCAGCAGGCAGAACGCGGCCGTGCCGATCAGGACATAGGGAACCCGGTGACGGGAGGCCAGGGGGTGGGCATCGGAGATCTGGCCGAACAGCACCCTCGACGGGGCCACGAACTGCTCGAAGGCCAGGGCTCCACCCACCAGCAATCCTGGGAAGCCCAGCTCACTGAGCATGATCCGGTTGAGCAGGCCGGAAAAGATCACCGCCAGGCACCCAAGGCAACCCTGGAAGAGGCCGAGGCGCACGGTGGCGAGGAAGGTCAGGCCGGAGCGGAGGTGGGACGACAACGGGGGTCAGGCCCCTGGTGGCTTCGCCTCGGACCCGATCGGGCTGCCAGCCCGGCAGGCCGGAATCAGGGGCTGGGGTTCCACCGGTATCTCAGACATGCCTGCCGCCCTAGGGCTGGTGGCCGGCAGGGATTGGCGCTGACACACACCGACCTGGTCGAGGCCGGTGAAGCGCCGTAACCGGGCCAGGGCCTTGTTGTAGTCGGAGATGGCCGTCGACCAGCGCACCTCGGCCTGGGTGAGATCGCGCTGGGTGTCCACCACCTCCCTCTGGGTGGTGACGCCGGCCTGGAAGCGGAGGCGTGCCAGACGCAGGGACTCCCTGGTGGAGATCACCTCGCGGGAGGTGGTGGTGATGTTGCGGTTGTTCTTCTCCAGCTCGTAGAAGTTGGTTTCCACCTCCTGGCGGATCGCATCGCGCTGCTGGGCGAACTGGTAGGTGTTCTGCTGGGCCACCTGCTTCTGCCGGCGGTAGTTGGCCCTGGCGGCACCGCCATCGAAAATCGACCAGCTGAGATTCAGGCCCACCGTGTTCTCCACCGACCAGCCTTCATTGGCGAAGTTCACACCGGGGGTGCTGCGGTTGGCGAACTGCACACCCCTGGTACGCCCCCCGGTGAGGCCATAGGCAATGTTCAAGAAGGGCTGGACATTACCCAGGGCGGTGTTCGCCTCACTGTTGGCGATGGAGATGTTGAGCAGGACATTGTCGAGCTCCTCGCGGAAGGCATAGGCAGCAATGATGCTCTCCTGCAGCGAGGGCAGCCACGAGCCCACCACCCGCGAGGGCTCCTTGGAGGTGGGCGTCACGTCCTGCGGCAGATCGAGAAGGGAGGCGAGGGCACGGCGGGCGATGGCCTGATCGGACAGACCCTGGGTCAGAACCTGCTGGTCGCGGGCCAACTGGGTTTCCGCTTCCAGCACCTCCAGCTTGGTGGCCACGCCGGCCTGGAAACGGGCCTTGGCATCCCGCAGACTCACCAGCGACGATCGCACCGACTCCTGGCCGATGCGGACCGTCTCATCGGAAACCTGGAGATTGAAGTAGGCCTCCGCGGCCTCCAGGCGCCGGGCCCGCAGACCGATCAGGTACTGGTTCTTGGCCTGCTCGAACCTGTCACGGGCCGCAGCGATCTGCGGCGTTCGCGTGGGGTTGATCAGGCCCCAGCTGGCCTGGAGCACCGCCTGCATCCGCCAGATGCTGGTGATCGTGTTGCCAGGTTGCTGCCCGGTGCCCGTGAAGGCGCTGCTGAACTGCTGCCCGCCGCTGTAGGTGGGCAGGCTGTTGGCGTTGAGCTGGATTGTCGGGTACCAGAGGGCAATCTGAGCCCGCAGGGCCGACTGGGCCTGCTCCACCTGGCTGGCGATCGCCTTGAGCTCGGGATTGTTGACCTCGACCAGGGTTTCCACATCGGCCAGGCCGAGGGGTCGCAGTTCCCGGATGCGGACCTGGGAGGGCTTGACCGGCAGGGCCAGGGGATTGGGAGCCCGAAGATCCTGCAGGCCCGGGGGCAGCTCCTTGGCCGCAGGAGCCAGCACGCTGGGGTTGGACTTCGGCCGCGATCCCTTGACCTGAGGGGCCAGGGGCAGAGACTGTGGCGCAGGAAGGGTCTGGCTGACGGATGCTGGAGCCGGCTGGGCCCCCACCGGCAGCGACTGGAAGCCAACCGACGGGAGCACCACCAGTGCCGCGAGCAGGAGTGGTTGGCGCCTCACGTTGGACCGTTCGCTTCCGCCCGAGCTTAAGCATCTCGCCGTGGGCTGCCGAGGCAGGCGGCCACCAGATCGTCCGCACCCCCCAACGGCCGCACCGGCACGGGCAGGCGGAGACGCAGCTCCGCCAGGGTGGTGTCGTCGAGAAACACCTCCTCCCCCTCCCGCAGCATCACCCTGGGCAGCAGCAGTTCCTCGCCAAGATCCAGGCCGTTGAGCCCCTCGATCAGGTCGGAGCCCGTGAGCAGCCCGGTGACCACCTGCTCCTGCCCCCAGTAGGGACTGGGCAGGCCGTGGAGCAGCAACTCCAGCCCCTCGACCCGGTTCAGGCGATCCACCACCGGTTGCAGCGCCTCGGCCACCAGCCGACCCACCACCCAACTGGAGCGGCGCGGGGTGGCGATCCTGGCAGGAAGCTCCGTGGTGGCCTCCTCCAGCTCCTCGAGGAAGGCGCGGATGCTGCCGACGCCGTTCTCCTGCTGGGGCAGATCCTCGTAGCTGGCCCGGGGCGGCAGGGGCTGGCCGGCGATCAGGAACCACTCATCGGACAGCCAGGCGAAGCGGCTGCCGGTGCTGGCCTGGAAGGTCCGCTGCAGCCGCTCCACCCGGGCAATCACCTCCAGGGCCCCGCCACGGTCGACCGGACGCAACGCATCGCCATCCGGCCGGAAGCGGGTCAGACCCACCGGCACCACGGCGGTGGACAGCACCGCGGGCCAGGGTCCGGCGGCGAAGCGGGCCAGGTCGGTAAGCGTGCGCTCCAGGGCGTCCCCGTCGTTCAGCCCCGGACACACCACCACCTGGGCATGGATCTGGAGGCGCCGCTCTGCGAACCAGGCCAGCTGCTCCAACACCTGGGCGGCTCGGGGGTTGACCAGCAGGCGGCTGCGCAGCTCCGGGTCGGTGGCATGGACCGACACGAACAGGGGGGAGAGGCGCTGCGCCTCGATGCGGCTCCAGTCGGCCGCCGTGAGGTTGGTGAGGGTGAGATAGGAGCCGTAGAGAAAGCTGAGTCGGTAGTCGTCGTCCTTGAGGTAGAGGCTGCCGCGGCGCCCCGGTGGTTGCTGGTCGATGAAGCAGAAGGGGCAGTGGTTGTTGCACTGGCGCAGGCCATCGAACAGGGCTTCGCTGAAGCCCAGCCCCAGCCCTTCGTCCAGATCCTTCTCCAGCTCCACGACATGGAGGGTGCCATCGGGGTCTTCCACCTCCAGCACCAGCTCCTCCTCCCCCTGGAGCACCTGGACGTCGATCAGATCCCGGGGGCGAACGCCGTTGATGCTGCGCAGGCGATCACCGGGCTGAAAGCCCAGCTCCTCGGCGATCGACCCCTGCTCCACCGTGACCACCACCGCGGGTCGGGGTTGGGTGACGGGTCCGGCAAGGGCAGAGGTGGGCTCCTTCCACACGGGGGATACGGCGAGGGCGACAGGGATGTGCCTCCAGTGTGGCGGCCCTGTCCCCTCAGGGGGTGACCCCCGCCAGCCCACGGAACCCCAGCAGGATCACCAGACCGAACAGCAGCCGGTAGATCACGAAGATCCAGGTGCTGTTCTGCTGCAGGAAGCGAAGCAGCCAGGCGATCGCCAGCCAGGAGACCACCGCCGCCGCCGCAATGCCCACCAGCATCGGAATCACACCGCCCGTCGCCACCGAACCGAAGGCCGACTTGAGTTCCACCAGCCCGGCCAGGGTGATGGCGGGAATGCCCAGGAGGAACGAGAAGCGCGCCGCGTCGGCCCGCTGCCAGCCATCGAACAGTGACGCCGTCAGGGTGCTGCCCGAGCGAGACACCCCAGGGATCAGGGCCAGCGCCTGGGCCAGGCCCACCAGCAGACCGTCGCGGGGTGTGACGGCCTTGAGCAGACGGCGGCGGCGGCCCACCAGTTCGGCCACCGCCAGCAGCAGGGCCATCACGATCGAGACGATGGCGATCGACTCCAGGCTGCGCAGGGGGGAGGTCTCGTAGTCAGGCAGCAACACCTTGATGGCCAGACCCGCCAGCAGGATCGGCACGGTGCCCAGGGCGATGGCGATCCCCAGCCGGGCCGGCGGCTCGTTCCACTGGCCATGGCGGAAGGCGCGGGCCACACCGGCGCCCACTGCGGCCAGATCCTTGCGGAAATAGCCGAGCACGGCGGCGATGCTGCCCAGCTGAATCACGGCTGTGAACGCCACCCCGGGATCTCCCCAGCCCAGGAACACTGGCACCACCTTGAGGTGGGCCGTGCTGCTGATCGGCAGGAATTCCGTGAGCCCCTGAACGATCCCCAGAACGAGGGCGTGCCAGCAGGCCTCGGCAAGGGTCAGGGAGGCGGCCGTGGCGACCAGCGGCATGGGGGAAGCCGAGACTGGGGTGACCCTATGGCCGGACGGGTCACGGAAGCACCCCTCCACCCCTTTAAGGTTGGACAACTTTCTTCACATCCAGGTGCTCGGGGTCCCGCCCACCCTTTCGTCCCGCTCCACGGTCCTGCCGGGGACTCCGATCGCTGCTCTTCCGGCTGCCATCCCGGCCGCTGCCGTGCTGCCCCTGACCGCCGCCCTGCTGGTCACCGTGCCGGTGTTTCTGCAGGCTCCCTGGGTGCGGACCGGGCCGATGGGGGCGGTCCTCTTCACCCTTCCCCTGATGGCCCTGGCCCTGTTGCTGGAGCGTCGGGGCCAGGGCCGCTGGCAGCAGCTCGGGGTGCTTCTGGTGGGCTTCAGTGGCAGCTGGTTGGGGGGCTGCCTCTTCTGGGGCTGGTTCCGGCTCCATCCGGTGATGCATCTGCCGATTGAGGCCTTCGCCCTGCCTCTGGCGGTGGCGGGCCTGGGGGGACGCTGGCGGCTGGCGGGCGCCTTCTACCTGGGCGCCCTGCTCGGCACCGCCAGCACCGACGGGGTGATCGCGGCCGCCGGACTGATGGACCTCTGGCCCAGGGTTCTCAACGCCCCCCTGGCCGAGGCGCCGCTGCTGCTGCAGACGGCCGCCATCCAGGTGCTGCATCCCTGGCCGATGGCCCTGATCGGCCTGACGGCGAGCCTGCTGGTGCTGATCTGCCGCCGCCTCTGGGTCCTGGGCGGGCCCTGGCGGGTCGCCGCCGCAGCCCTGGGCACCACCCTGGCCGTCGACGCGCTGTTCCTGGGAGCGGCACTGCTGGCCCCCCAACTGAGCGGCCTGATCTGAAGATCTGCAAAAGCAGGGCCGCCTGCCGGGGGAGACCAGGGGGGTTTCTGTAACGTTGCACGGGTGGTCTGCGGATCACCTCCCTGTCCCTGCCAGGGTCCCCTGGTTCTTTCCCCAAAAGGAGTTCGTGATGAAGCGGCTGCTTGCCTGGTTGATGAGTGGTGTGGTCCTGGCCGGTCTGCTCATGACCCTGGTTCTGCCCGGTGCCGCCCTCGCCGCGGAGCTTCGCAACGAGATCGACGACAAGATCGCCGAGAGCGGCGGCAAGGTGGACCTCAACAATGCCTCGGTCCGCCGCTTCCAGCAGTACCCCGGCATGTATCCGACCCTGGCCGGCAAGATCGTCCTCGGTGGTCCCTACGACAGCGTCGATGGCGTGCTGGAGCTGGATCTGACCGACCGCCAGAAGGAGTTGTTCAACAAGTACAAGGCCAACTTCACCGTGACCCCCCCGGCGATTGCCCTCAACGAAGGGTTCGATCGCATCAATGACGGCGTCTATCGCTGAGCCCAGGGCCAGCCAGCCCGGCTTGGGCCAGGACCGACCCTGTCGGAACCACCGTCTCAGAACCACCCTCACCAAACCGCTGTCTCCACGGCGGTTTTTTTGCGGGCGGGAGGCGCCCCGCCGTCCGTCCCATAGGCTCTCCAGCACAAGGCACGGTGCAACGGGGTGAAGCAGCCGCTTGGATGAGCCGGATCCGCGCATGGCCCGCCACTGGGACGTGGTGGTGGTGGGCAGCGGCGCCGCTGGACTGATGACCTGCCTGGAGTTGCCCCCCCAGCTGCGGGTGCTGCTGCTCAGCAAATCCAGCAGCCCACCGTCCGCCAGCCGCTGGGCCCAGGGTGGCATCGCCGCCGTGACCGGAGCCGACGACAGCTTCGCCAGCCACATTGCCGACACCCTCAAGGCCGGCGCCGGCCTGTGCGATCCGGAGGCGGTGGACGTGCTCGTGCGGGAAGCGCCGGCCTGCGTCGAGCGGCTGGTGCAACTGGGCATGGCCTTCGACCGCACCCCCCTGGGCCTGAGCACCACGCTCGAAGCCGCCCACAGCCACCGCCGGGTCCTGCACGCCCAGGACCGCACCGGCGGCGCCCTGGTGGATGCCCTGGAGCGGGAGGTGCAGCGCAGGCCGGGACTGGAGCAACGCAAGGGCATCCCCGCCCTGCAACTGTGGGTGGAGAAGGGCCGCTGTGTCGGGCTGCAGGTGCTCGAGGGGGACCGCCTGCGCTGGCTGCGGGCCGGTGCGGTGGTGCTCGCCAGTGGCGGCGGCGGCCATCTTTTTGCCCACACCACCAACCCGGCCCAGGCCAGCGGAGACGGCGTTGCCATGGCCTGGAGCGCCGGCGCCAGGGTGCGGGATCTCGAGTTCGTGCAGTTCCACCCCACGGCGCTGATGCTGCCGGACGCCCCCCATTTCCTGATCAGCGAGGCCGTGCGCGGCGAAGGGGCGCGGCTGTTCGACGACTCCGGCCGCTCTCCGGTGGCAGAGCTGGAGGGGGGCGATCTGGCCCCCCGTGACCAGGTGAGCCGCGCCCTGGCCCGCTGCATGGCGGAGCAGGGGGTGACCCATCTATGGCTCGACCTGCGGCCGGTGGGCCGCGAACGGCTGGAGCGCCAGTTTCCGACGATCCTGCGCCGCTGCCGGGAACTGGGACTGGCGCCCTGCGACGCCCCGATCCCCGTGGCCCCGGCCGCCCACTACTGGATGGGGGGCGTTGGCACCGACCTGCAGGCCGCCACCAGCCTGGGCGGCCTCTACGCGGTGGGGGAAGTGGCCAGCACCGGGGTGCACGGGGCCAACCGGCTGGCCAGCAACTCGCTGATGGAATGCCTGGTCTTCGCCCGCCGGTTGCGCCACCTGCGCCCCCAGCCCCTCCCTTCTGCAGCCTCCGGTACGCCATCCGAGGCCCCGGAGCTCAGCCAGGCTGAGGGGCTGGCGAGCCCCGACGAGGCCAGCCTGATCGCGGCGATCGGCGACCTGCGCCGGTTGTGCTGGCAGGTGGCCGGGGTGGAGCGGCGCGGAGTGGATCTCGAGGGCGCCCTGCGCCGGGTCCGCAGCGAACGCTCCGGCCATGAACGTTCCCCCCTGCTGCGCCGGGCCCACGACCTGCCGCCCGATCAGGAACTGCAGCTGACCCCGGGCCAGAGTCGCCGCCTGCTGCTGCTGCAGGATCTGCGCCAGCGGCTGGTGCTGGCGGAGCTGCTGATGGAGGCCGCCGCCTTCCGGGTCGAGAGCCGAGGCGGCCATCACCGCACCGATGCCCCGAACCCCCAGCCGTTCTGGCGGCGCCACACGGTTCAACTCCGGGGCCGATCCCCCTTCACGGGTCCGGTGGGTCAGGCCTGAGGGGAGCGCCTCATTTGCTGGGTGCTGGGGATTGCCTGTAGCCGCTCATGGCGGCGAGCTGGGCGAGGGACTTCTGGCCTGAATCGAGCCGACCGTTGATTTCCCAGGTGGGGAAGCCCTCGATCTTCTTGCTGGCGCAGAGGGCAGCCTGGCTGTTGCGGCCATCAGGGGCGCACTCGACGATCTTGAGTTTTGCCGTGGCCTCCTTGCCGAAGAGCTCCTTCTGGTCGTGGCAATGGGGACACCAGTAGGCCGAATACATCACCACGCCGGTGGCCGTGAGGTGCTCAGCGAGGGCAAGGGTGGCCGGGGTGCTGGCGGAGACCACCGGGATCGGCATGCCGGGGCCGGTGGTGGCCTCGGGGCGATTCAGGGAGGTGGCCCAACCGAGCCCGATCAGTCCCACGGCCAGGGCGGTGAGCACACCGCGGAAAATCAGGGCTCCTGTGTCCTCCCATTCCCCGCCGATCAGGCTCAGCACGAACAGCGACACACTGATGAGTGCCGACATCAGACAGAAGGTGCATAAGGCCTTGATCTGGAAGGCCATCACGCCGAGCAGCACCAGGCTGAAGATCGCCATGCCGGCGCTGAGCAGGAACAGGCCCCACCAGGTGAGCCGATTGACGCTGGTGCGGGCCTCGCCATTCAGAAGCAGCGGCAGCAGCGCCATCACCAGCACCGAACCGTAGGCCAGCAGACCGAACAGGGACAGGGGCTGGCCGAAGACGCTCCCCCAGGGGCTGTTGAGCACCTTGTCGCACCCCTCGGCCCCTCCAGGGCAGCTGAGGCTGCCGATCACCCCCCAGCGGTTCAAGGTGATCGATCCGGTGTCGATGACGCCGATGGTGGCCAGCACGGCCATCACCACCCGGGCCCAGCGCCGACCCGGCTCGGCACGGCGGCGACTGGTGAGGCGGCTGGCGAGGCGGGTGGAAGTCACAGGCACGGACGCGTCGTGGGTCGATTCTCGCAGCCGCAGGGGCTTGCATAGGGTGGACATCGGCGTTTGCGCCCACTCCCCTTCCTGCCGGCACGCCGGCCCGTTCCCCCTTCCACCCGCAGCACCATGTCCCCCCAGCCCAGCCGAGAACGGCCCACCGTGGCCTTCACCCACCTGGGTTGCGAGAAGAACCGGGTGGACACCGAGCACATGCTCGGCCTGCTGGCCGAGGCCGGCTACGGCGTCAGCGCCGACGAAAGCGAGGCGCGGGTGGTGGTGGTCAACACCTGCAGCTTCATCCAGGACGCCCGCGCCGAATCGGTGCGCACCCTGGTGGAACTGGCCGAACAGGGCAAGGAACTGATCATCGCCGGCTGCCTGGCCCAGCATTTCCAGCAGGAGCTGCTGGACTCCCTGCCGGAGGCGCGGGCAATCGTCGGCACGGGCGACTACCAGCACATCGTGGAGGTGCTGGAGAGGGTCGAGTCCGGCGAGCGGGTCAACAGGGTCAGCCCGGTGCCCACCTTCGTGGGCGACGAACACCTGCCCCGCTACCGCACCACCTCCGAAGCGGTGGCCTATCTGAAGGTGGCCGAAGGCTGCGACTACCGCTGCGCCTTCTGCATCATCCCCAGGCTGCGGGGCGACCAGCGTTCCCGCTCGATCGAATCGATCGTGGCCGAAGCCCACCAGCTGGCCGCCCAGGGCGTGAAGGAGCTGATCCTGATCAGCCAGATCACCACCAACTATGGGCTGGATCTCTACGGCAAACCGCGGCTGGACGACCTGCTGCGGGCCCTCGGGGAGGTGGACATTCCCTGGATCCGGGTCCACTACGCCTATCCCACCGGCCTCACCGACACCGTGCTCGCCGCCTACCGGGACGTCCCCAACGTGCTGCCCTACCTGGACCTGCCCCTGCAGCACAGCCACCCGGAGGTGCTGCGGGCCATGAATCGGCCCTGGCAGACCGGGGTCAACGGCGCCCTGCTGCAACGCATCCGGGAGCAGCTGCCCGATGCCGTGCTCCGCACCACCTTCATCGTCGGCTTCCCGGGTGAGACCGAGGCACAGTTCGAGCATCTGCTGGCGTTCGTGGCCGAACAGCGTTTCGACCACGTGGGCGTGTTCGCCTTCTCCGCCGAGGAGGGCACCGCCGCCGCCGAGCTCAGTGACCCCGTGTCGCCGGAGATCGCCAGTGAGCGGCGGGACAGGCTGATGGCCCTGCAGCAGCCGATCGCCGCCGCTCGCAATGCCGCCTGGGTGGGCCGGATCGTGGATGTGCTGATTGAGCAGGAGAACCCCACCAGCGGCGAGATGCTGGGCCGTTGCGCCCGCTTCGCCCCTGAGGTGGACGGCGAAGTGCAGGTGAGCCCCGGTGAGGGGGGACTCTGCGCCGCACCGGGGACCATGGTGCCGGTGCGGATCACCGCAGCCGATACCTACGACCTGCGCGGCGAGGTGGTGGGGGCCGGCGCCATGGTGAGTGACGCCCAGGCCGCGACACGGAGCCGGGCTTGAGGTCCGGCATTGGAGACGGCTGGCTGCAACGGCATCAGCGCCCCCTCTTCCTGGTCGCCTCCGGCCTGAGCACCTCCGGATCCTTCGCCGGGCTGACCGCCAAGGGCTGGATCCTGATGGCCGGCCACGGCAATCCGCTGCTGCTGGCCCTTCATTTCGCCGCCCTGGCCCTGCCCAGCCTTCTGGTCAGCGGCCGGGCGGGGGTGCTCACGGATCGGCTCGGCTGCGAAACCGTGCTGATCCGCTCCCAGTGGGGTCTGTTCGGCGGGGCGGCCCTGGGGGCCCTGGCCATTCCCCTGCTGCAGGGGACGGGGCAGGTGGTCCTGTTGCTGCTGAGCACCCTGGTGGTGGGCGTCTCCGGCTCCTTTGAGCAGACGGCCCGCAGCAAGTACTGCTCCCTGCTGGTGGAGCGGCCGGAACAGGTGGCGCCGTATCTGGCCAGCTTCTCGGTCGTGTTCAACGTCGGCAAGCTGGTGGGCCCTCCGCTCGGGGGCTGGCTTGTGGCCCTCTCCGGGCCCACCATGGCCCTGACGATCGATGCCGCGTCCTATCTGTTGCCGATCGCCACCGTGATCTGGCTGCTGCGGCCCCACCGGGAGCTGGAACTGCGCAGTGCCGGTGGTGAAGGCGCCAGCCTCGGGGCCGCCTGGCGGGAGTGCGGTTCGACCCTGCGCCATGTGCTGCGCTTCACCACCGTGGCCTGCCTGGTGGGCTTCTTCCATCCGGGCCTGGCCCCCCTGATCGCCGCCGAAGTGATCGGGCCCTCGCCGCAGGCCCTCGGCCTGTTCACCAGCGTGCTGGCGGCCGGCAGCATCTGCGGTGGTGTGGTGCTGCAGCGCAACAGCATCGCCCTCAGCGAACGGCCGGTGCTGCTGCTGGGGGGCTGCGCCGTGCTGGTGGCCCTGGCCCAGCTGGGGATGGCGGCGGTCTCCGGGGGTACGGCGGCCCTGGCGATGGCCTTTTTGATCGGTGCCGGCACGGCAGGTCTGCTGGCCGGTTCCAGCCTGATCCTCCAGGTGGGAGCCCCGATGGCCCTGCGCGGCCGCATGGCCGGTCTGGGTCAGATCGCCTTTCTCGGCGGAGGCGGTGTGAGCGGCCTGGTGGCCGCCGCTCTGGAGATGACCGTGGGGCTCCAGGCCACCTTCGCCCTGCTCGGCGGCCTCGGGCTTGTGGTGGGGGTCCTGGAACTCGGGCGGAAAGGAGCGCTGCGGCTCAAATCAGCCTGACGCCTTTGAGCACCACGGTGGCCAGGAAGGCGGCGGTGAGCCCGCCACCGACGAGCGCCAGATAAATCACCACACCCACGGCCGCTGCTGCGAGGAACTCGATCATTACAGCAGAGGATCCGCCCCCTGCCTCCCCCACCGCAAGGGAGGAGGGGGTAGAACGGCCTGAGATTTCCCGAAACCTCCTAGGGTTGCGGCGCAGGGGAACCTGTTCAGGACTCCCATCCCGCTGCAGCGCAATCGCCCACGGCCCCCTCTACAACGCACCTGCAGCATGCGCACACTGTTCATCTATCCCGAATTTCCGAAGACGTTCTGGAGCTACGAAAAGATCCTGGAGCTGGTGAACCGCAAGGTGCTCCTGCCCCCGCTCGGAATGGTCACCGTGGCGGCTCTGCTGCCCCAGGCCTGGGAGATGAAGCTGGTGGATCGCAACGTCCGGGAGGTGACCGAAGCGGAGTGGAACTGGGCGGAACTGGTGGTGATCTCCGGGATGATCGTCCAGAAGGCCGACATGGCCGCCCAGATCGCCGAAGCCAAGCAGCGGGGTCTGCCGGTGGCGGTGGGCGGCCCCTTCGCCAGTTCCACACCGGACGCCCCAGAACTGCAACTGGCCGATTTCAAGGTGCTCGACGAGGGGGAGATCACCCTGCCGATGTTCATCGAGGCCATTGAGCGCGGTGACCGCCAGGGACGTTTCAGTGCCGATGGAGAAAAGCCCGACGTCACAGGCACCCCCATCCCCCGCTTCGATCTACTCGAACTGGACGCCTATGACTCCATGTCGGTGCAGTTCTCGCGGGGCTGCCCGTTCCAGTGTGAATTCTGCGACATCATCGTTCTGTACGGCCGTAAACCCCGCACCAAGGCCCCTGATCAGCTGGTGGCCGAACTCCAGTACCTGTACGACCTGGGCTGGCGCCGCTCCATCTTCCTGGTGGACGACAACTTCATCGGCAACAAGCGCAACGCCAAACTGCTTCTGCCTGCGATCAAACGCTGGCAGATCGATCACGGCTACCCCTTCAGCTTCGCCACCGAGGCCTCGGTGGATCTCGCCGCCGACAACGAAATGATGGAGATGATGGCTGAGGCTCGCTTCGACAGCGTCTTCCTCGGCATCGAGACGCCCGATGAGGCCAGCCTGGAGACCGCCGGCAAGCTGCAGAACACCCGAAGCTCGCTGGAGGAATCGGTCGACCGGATCACCTCCTACGGCATCCGGGTCATGGCGGGATTCATCATCGGCTTCGACGGCGAAAAGCAGGGCGCCGGCGATCGCATCGTCGAATTCGTCAACCGAACCGGCATCCCCGCCGCGATGATGGGCATGCTGCAGGCCCTGCCCAACACGGGCCTCTGGCATCGCCTGGAGAAAGAGGGCCGTCTGGTGCAGGAGAAAACTGACGCCAAGGGGGTCAACCAGACCAACCTGCTCAACTTCGTGCCCACCCGGCCGATCCGCCAGATCGCCAATGAGTACGTGGATGCCTTCTGCCGCCTCTACGAACCCAACGCCTACATCGACCGGGTCACGCATTACTACCTGAAGATGGGTCAGCCCCGCTGGCAGCAGTTCGTTCCGGCGGCGGCCTTCGGCAAGGCCAGCCTGCCCAGCTGGACCGATGTCCGCGCCCTGCTGATCGTGATCTGGCGTCAGGGCCTGAAGCGCGACACCCGTGGGCGTTTCTGGGGTTCCCTGCTCACCATCGCCCGCCGCAACCCCAACAACCTGGAGCAGTTCCTGGTGACCCTCGCCCATAACGAGCACTTCATGGAGTATCGGGGCGTGGTGACTCGCGAAATCCAGGACCAGCTCGCCGCCCTGCCTCCGGAGCCGCCGGAAGGATCCCGTGAGACCACCCGAGAGCTTCAGCCTGCCTAGTCCTGCCCATAGGGCAGACCGTCCTCAAGACAGTGCTCGGCCTTCTGGAGCTCCCTGCCCAGGTAGAGAGCATGGTCGAGTCGTGACAGGGGATGGGGCCCTTCCCCTTCGGTGAGGGCGATGCCGAGTTCCTTGGCACTGCGGCCCCGGTAGATGGCCAGGGGCGCTCGCGGATCGCTGCCCCGGCAGCTGAGCACCTCACCGGTGTCGGGGTCGGTGGCGAGCCCCCGTTCATCGATGCCGTTGGCATAGTGCTCGACCACCAGCTCGGCGGCGGCGGCATCCACCTTGATCAGGAAGTAGCCCGACGGGTCGAGGGCGATGAAACGCTGGGAGAGCGCCTCATCCAGGCTCTGGCGTGGGCACGGGTCGCGGTGCATGGGGGGGATCGTAGGCAGCGGTGAAGGGGAGTTCCGCGTTCATTGCCGCGATCGCCTGGTGCATCTCCTGGTTGGCGCCGGGCAACCACTCCCGCAGGATGGCGTCGAAACGAGGGTCGTACCAGCGGTGGAGGCTGGCCCGGGGCTGGGCCACGAAACCGCGGCGCCGCTTGTGGCTGCCGCCGGCCCCGGGATCGAAGCTCTCAAGGCCACGGTCAATGGCCCAGGCGATCGGGGCGTAATAGCAGACCTCGAAGTGCAGGTTGTCGAGCTCAATGTCACTGCCCCAGTAGCGGCCCCAGAGGCCGGAGGCATCGTGCACGCAGAGCGACATCGCCAGGGGCTCCATCGGCTCGCCCCGATGGGCACTGAACAGCACCAGGTGCTGGCGCAGGTCGGTGGCGGCCGCCTGGAAGAAGGACTCGGTGAGGTACTTGCTGCCCCAGGGGCCCCAGCGGCTGCAATGCTGCTCATAGAACCCGTGCATCCGCTCCAGCAGGGGCGGCGGGATCTCCTCTCCGGCCAGGGGCGTGACGGTCAGCCCCGCCTCCGCGACGGAGCGACGCTCGCGGCGGATGTTGCGCCGCTGGTTGGCATTGAAGCTGGCCAGATAGGCCTCGAAATCCCCATGGCCGGGGTTGCGCCATTCGCTCTGCTGGTTGATCCACAGCGCGCAGCCGGCGGCTTCCGCCAAGGGCTGCCAGGCCGGATCCACATAGAGAAAGTTGCAGCTGAGAAGGCGCTGCCGCCTGCAGAAGGTGTCGATCTCCGCCAGCATCAAAGCCGTCAGGGTTGCGGCGTCTTCCCCGGGGGCCACATGGAAGCGGTAGCCCTGCACGGGACTCACCGGGCTCATGCCGACGAGCTTGGGGTAGTAGCGCAGGCCGAGCTGACCGGCGAGCTGGGCGAAGGATTGGTCGAAGACGAATTCTCCGTAGCTGTGGCCCTTCAGATAGAGGGGCGCCAGGGCCACGAGCCGCCCCTGGCGCCAGAGCCCGAGATGGCAGGGCTGCCAGCCCTGGCGGGGCACGATGCTGCCACTGGCCTCCAGGTGGTGCAACCAGCGCCAGCCGTAGAAGGGGCGATCGACGACCTCCCCAGGCACCCCGGCGTCGCCCCCCACCAGGGCCTGCCACTGCTCTTCAGGGATCTCCAGCGTTGCCTTGTGCCAGCAGACTTGCAGCTCGGCCATGGCCGGTGGCGACGCAGGGGGACAGGGCTGGCGCAAAACTAACCGTTGATTCCCTGCGACCGAGCGTCCTTCCCCCGCCATGGCCACGCCCCTGCGGATCCTGATGCTCCTGACGGCCGCCACGGCCCTGGTGCTGCCGCCGGCGCCGGCCAGGGCCGGGCTGCTGCGACCGGTGCTGCTGCTGCTGCGTCCCCAGCTGGAGAACCAGCTGACGCGGGTCTGCGTGGAGACGGCCTCCGCCGGCAGGGTGGATCTGGAGAAGACCCTGCAGGATCCCTGCCGCAAGCTGGCGGTGCCCACCAGCAAATGCCTGATCGAGGAGACCGACAACAGCGGCCGCAGTCTTGGGGTGCTCACCGAGATGGTGAGCGGCCGCTTCGGCGATGACAGCGAGGAGGTGGTGAAGCGCTGCCTGGCCAGGATGTTCGGCCTTCCCACCGACAGCCTGCGGGACGTGCCTCTGCGGGAGCTGGGCAAACGTTTCGGCAGCTTCGGCCATCAGGAGGTCACGCCCTGAACCTCAGGGCGCCGCCAGCGCAGCAGTAGTTCGTCCCCCGGCAGCGCCCGGTGCTCCACCAGCCGCCAGCCCGCCCGGGCCGCCGGAGGCACCCGGGCCGCGGCCGACAGCCACCCATGGCCCCCCCCGAGCAGCCGAGGGCAGACCGTGAGCTGGAGTTCATCGAGCAGATCCTCAGCCGCCAGCGAGGCCGCCAGCTGCGCCCCCCCCAGCACCACGAGCCGCCGCTGCCCCAGGCTCCCGAGGGCGCCCAGGGCCAGGCACCAGCTCTGCAGGGGCAAGTGGCGCTCGAAGCCCTCAGGAGGGGCACCCAGGGCACCGGGGGGGGCCTGCAGAAGCCACCGGACCAGGGGCTGGCGAAAGAAGGGCAGATCGGCGGCAAACTGGCCGCTGCGGCTGACCGCAATCGCGATCGGCTGGGCGGAGCGGCCCTGGCGGCGGCGGGCCTCGAGCAGCAGGGGCCGGTGGATCAGGCAGGTGCCGCCGTGGCGCCGCAGGGTCTCGGCCCCCACCAGGGCGGCATCGGCCCAGGCCAGGGCCTCCTCCAGCACCTGCCTGTCTCCGGCTCCACCCAGCTGGGCGGCCCCCCCCTCGGCAGGTGCGAGGCGCCCGTCAAGGCTCACCGCCAGCACGAGCCGCAGCTCGGGCCGGGTGCCGGTGAGGTAGGGCACCGCTGCTGCCGCCGGACTCAAACGGCCGCGAGGGCTTCGAGGGCCGCCGGCAGCATCTCCAGCTGCGGTGTCTCGGCGAAGACCTCGGCGGCGTTGTTGGGGCTCTCCTGCAGCCGCACCTTGTGCAGCCGGGCTCCGGTGGTGGCGATCGGGGCGCTGAGCAGGTCGGCGATGTGGAGGGCGATGTTTTCGGCCGTGGGAACGCATCCCGCGAAGTGGGCCACATCCTTGTTCAGGAAGGTGTGGTCGAAGGGCTCCACCACCAGGTCGGCCACCAGCCGCTGCAGCTCGGCCAGGTCGCAGACCATGCCGGTGCGCGCATCGATCGCGCCCCGCACGGTGACGTCGAGCAGGTAGTTGTGGCCGTGGCCATGGGGGCGGGCGCACTTGCCGTAGATCGCTTCGTTTTCGCTCTGGCTGAGCTCGGGCCGGGCCAGGCGGTGGGCCGCGGCGAAGTGGGTGCGGATGGAGAGGAAGGCTTCCATGGGATCGGTGGTGGGAGCGCAGAGCACGTCGGCCCAGAGGTTGGTTTGTTCGTGGAGCCGCAGGGCCACCAGAGGCAGATGGGGTGCCAGCCGGTCACGGATGGCCAGCAGCAGGGCTTCGGTGGTGGGCAACCGCCCCTCGGGCCGGGAGAGGTCGAACTCGGGCCAGACGTCGTTGAGGAAACGGAAGTCGAGGGGCTCGCTGACCTCCCGGCGAATGGCGTGCTTGACGTCGGAGAGGTTGAGCACCATGCCGTCGCCGTCGAGGGGACCGCCCATCGCCACGGTGAGCTCGTAGTTGTGGCCATGGCCCGGGGCCAGGCTGCAGCGGCCGAACCGGCGCGCGTTCTCCGCCTCATCAAGCTCCGGCAGCCGGTAAAGGTGGCTGGCACTGAAGGTGGCCCGGCGCGTGATCACACAGGGCCGGCCGCGCCCATGGGCGGTGCTGGTGGGGGATGGTGCCGCGGGATGGGCGGTCAACCGGGTTGCGGTCATCGCCGAGGCCCAGGGGACGCCCATCCTAGAAACGGGTTCAGGACCGCCGCCGACCGCGCACGCATGGCCCCTGACGCCGCCGCCTCCCCCAGCCACCGAGCCCTGGCCCGCCGCCTCGATGGCCTCAACATCTACCTGGTCGGAATGATGGGGGCCGGCAAGAGCGCCGTGGGGCGGCCGCTGGCCGAGGCCCTCGGCTATCGCTTCGTCGATGCTGACGTCACCCTGGCGGAGGCCGCCGGTCGGCCGATCGCCGAGATCTTCAGCAGCGATGGCGAGGAGGCCTTCCGCGCGCTTGAGACCAGCGTGCTCAATGGCATCGCCAGCTGGCATTCCCTGGTGGTGGCCACCGGCGGTGGGGCCGTCACCCGGCCGGAGAACTGGGGGCACATGCGACAGGGGGTGGTGGTGTGGCTCGATGCCCCCGAGGCGGAGCTGCTGCGGCGTCTGGCCGCCGATCCCACCCCCCGGCCCCTGCTGCTGCACCCCGATCCCAGCGCCCGTCTGGAGGCCCTGCTGCGCGAGCGCCGGCCGCTCTACGCCCAGGCCGACCTGACCGTGGTGCAGCAGGGGGGCCTCCCCGCTGCGGTGGCCCGGCAGGTGCTGGAGACCCTGCCCTCGGTGCTGCGCGACCCGCGCCAGGCCCCTGCAGCCCCCGACTGAGCGCAGCCCAGATGCTCAGCCCGGGGGTTCCAGGCGGACGGCGAACCACTGGATCGAGCAACCCGGCACCAGCTCGAGCTCGCAGGCTGTATCGAGTAACCGGCTGGCCCGGGCTGCCGGATCGGCCAGATCGGCCAGGTCGGCGGGAGGGTCGCCCAGGGCCTCCAGGTGGGAGGCCAGCCAGAGCAGGGTTTCGGCCGCCGTGAGGATGCGCTCCCCCTGGCCGGGCTCCAGCACCACGTAATGGTCGAGCTCCCGCAGCAGCGGATCGGACAAGGCCAGGCCATCGGCTGATGGCATCCTGGCGGGTGGGGGGCCTGGCTGGTGGGGGCCTCAGTCCCGCCCCACCTCGGCGAGCACCCGGTCGCGCCAGGCGAACAGGGGTTCGAGCACGGGGTTGTCGGCGATGCCTGCGACGCCCCGCCCCGCCAGGGGGGCACCGGCACAGACGGGGAACTTCAGCAGGTACAGCTGGGCCACCACGGCGAGGTCGGCCAGGGTGAGGGCATCGCCCTCCAGGTAGGGGCGCTGGGCCACCAGCAGGGCGAGCTGCTCGAGGCTGCGATGCAGTTGCCGCACCTCGCAAGGCCCCAGCAGGTCGCGCATCGCCTCTGTGGCCGAGCCGATCAGGCCGCCCGGCAGGGCCCCCACCAGATCACGCAGGGGCGCAGGGGTGGCCTCCGGCAGCAGGGCCGCGCGCAGCACCGGGTCGCTGGCCGCCGCCTGGAGCAGGGCCAGACGGGCGCCCCGGGACAGGGCGGTGTCGGCCCAATCCTCCAGCAGCAGCACCCTGGCGCGGGCGACGGGATCGGCCGGCAGCAGAGGCGGCTGCGGGTGGGAGGTCTCCAGGTGCAGGGCAATGGCCGTGGAATCGGGGATCACCTCACCGCCGTCCACCAGCACCGGCACCTGCCGCTGGCCGGAGAGGCGGAACAGCTCCAGCTGGCCCAGGCCAGGAGTCACCTCCACGATCGTGGCGTCCAGACCCTTGCGGGCCAGCAGCAGGCGCACCTTCTCGCAGAAGGCGGAATGTCTGAACTGATGCAGCTCCATGGGCCCTCCGGGGCGGCTGAGCGTGACCCTGGGCGGCAGAGTAGCCAGCATCCGACCAGGACCGCCGCCGAGGCCATGAAAGAGTTTTTCGTCAATGTGACCCGCTATCCGCGTTATCTGATCGCCTTCAGCCTGGGGGTGTTCAACTCGGTGCTCGAACCCCTGGCCCGGCGGCGCAGCAACCCGGTCACGGCGGTGGCCCTGGTGGGTGCACTGATCAGCGGAATGGTCAGCCTCACCCTGGTGCTGCGTGCCATGGTGCAGCCCGGGCCGGTTTCGTAGTCATGGCACAGAGCCGACGGGTGGAACGGGTGGCGGCCCTGATCCGCCGGGAAGTGAGCGAGCTGCTGATGAGCGGCATCAAGGACGAGCGGGTCCAGCACGGCATGGTCAGCGTCACCAGCGTGGAGGTGGCCGGTGATCTGCAGCACTGCAAGATCTTCGTGAGCATCTTCGGCAGCACCGAGGATCGGGAGGTGGCGATGGCCGGCCTGCAGGCGGCCTCGGTCTACGTGAAGGGGGAACTGGGGCGCCGCCTCAAGATGCGCCGCACACCGGAGGTGGCCTTCGTCCTCGACCGGGGGCTGGAGAAGGGCAACACGGTGCTGGGGCTGCTGCAGCGCCTGGAGGCGGAGCGGCGCGAGCACGGTGACGAGGGCTGATCCCCCATGGCCTCGTTTCTCGACCCCCGGCAGGGCCTGGATCGCACCGCCGCCGCCCTGCTGGTGGTGCGGGCCAGCGGTCATCCGGCCGATGGCCAGCGGCGGTATCCCCGCTGGGAGCTGGACAATGCCAGCCTGCAGCGCCTGCTGAACCGCGGGGTGGGCGGGGTGATCCTGCTGGGGGGCAGCGCCGCTGAGCTGCGGCTGCGCACCCGCCAGCTGGCGGCCTGGGCCAGCGAGCCCCTGCTGCTCTGCGCCGATGTGGAGGAGGGGGTGGGCCAGCGCTTCGAGGGGGCCAGCTGGCTGGTGCCCCCCCTGGCCCTGGCGCGGATCCATGCCGAAGATCCCGCCCTGGCCCTGGATCTGGCCCGGCGCTACGGGGCCTGCACGGGCCGGGAGGCCCGCCAGCTCGGACTCAACTGGGTGCTTGCCCCGGTCTGCGACGTCAACAACAACCCGGCCAACCCGGTGATCAACGTGCGGGCCTGGGGGGAGGACCCGGCCACGGCCGGTGCCCTGGCGGCCGCCTTCTGCCGCGGCGCCCAGGCCGAAAAGGTGCTCACCTGCGCCAAGCACTTCCCGGGGCACGGCGACACCACCAGCGACTCCCACCTGGAGCTGCCCCTGCTGCCCCAAAGCCGCGCCCGCCTGGAGACCGTGGAGCTGCCGCCGTTCCAGGACGCCATCGCGGCCGAGGTGGCCGCCGTGATGACCGCCCACCTGCTGCTGCCGGCCCTCGACGCCGAGCACCCGGCCACCCTGTCGCGGGCGGTGCTCACGGGGCTGCTGCGTGAGGAGCTCGGTTTCGAAGGGCTGATCGTCACCGACGCCCTGGTGATGGAGGCGATCGCCGGCCGCTACGGCCCCTCGGAAGCGGCCGTGCTGGCCCTGGAGGCGGGGGCTGACCTGGTGCTGATGCCCGGCGATGCGGAAGGGGCGATCGACGCCATCGTCGCGGCCGTCCACAACGGCAGGCTGAGCCTGGATCGGCTGCAGACCAGCCTGGGCCGGCGGCGCCTGGCCCTTGGCCGCTGCCCCGCCGGCGACGACCCCGACGACGCCGCCCCCCTGGGCCGCCTCAGCAATGGGCCCTCCGCCCCCGACCAGGCCCTGGCCCTGGAGCTGGTGCAACGCAGCCTGGAGCACCAGGGCCAGGGCCCAGTGCGCGGCGGCCCCGGGGTGAACCTGATCCGGCTCGACAACAGCCTGGGCTGCCCCTTCCTGCCGGCGGGTGCTCCCGCCCTGGCGCTGCCAGCGGCCGCTGGACTGCGGGCCTGCCTCATCGACGGCCAGGGGCCCTCCCCCTGGAGCGGCGATGGCGAGGCCCCCCTGGCCCTGGAGCGGCTGGGGGAAGGTCCGGTGCTGCTGCAGCTGTTCGTGCGCGGCAACCCGTTCCGCGGCCGGGTCGACGGCCCGGATCCCTGGCCTGCGGTGATCCTCCAGCTCCAGGCCGCCGGTCGACTGGCGGGCCTGGCGGTGTTCGGCAGTCCCTATGCCTGGGAAGCGCTGAAGCCGCTGCTGGGGCCCGGCATCCCGGCCGCCTGGTCCCCGGGGCAGATGGCCCTGGCCCAGGCCGAGCTGCTGGGGCGCCTCGGCTTCGGTCCGAAGGCCAGCGGCGGCACTGCCCCCCGCGAGGCCGTCGAGGCGGACTTCACCGACTGAGCCCTCGCCGGCACCTAGCCTCCTGGCACGACCGTCCTGCCCCGCAGCGTCCGATGCTGAGCCTGTCGATGATCGTGCGCAACGAGGCGGAACGGCTGGAGCGCTGCCTGCTTTCGATGGCCGGCTTCGTCGACGAGATGGTGGTGGTGGACACCGGATCCGACGACGGCACGGCAGCGGTCGCCGCCAGCTGCGGCGCCAGCGTGCACCATCTGGCCTGGCCCGGGGACTTCGCCCCTGCCCGCAACCACGCCCTGGACCTGGTGAGCGGCGACTGGGTGCTGGTGCTGGATGCCGACGAATGGCTGCGGCCCGAAGCCCGCGCACCGCTCCGGGCCCTGATGGAGCACCCACAGCTGCTGCTGATCAACCTGCTGCGCCAGGAAGTGGGGGCTGCCCAGTCCCCCTACTCCAGTGTCAGCCGCCTGTTCCGCCGCCATCCCGCGATCCGGTGGAGCCGCCGCTACCACGCGATGGTCGATGACAGCGTGGCCACGCTCCTGGAGCTGGAGCCCCACTGGCAGGTGGTGGCCTGCGGGGAACCGGCCCTGGTGCACGAGGGCTATCGCCCGGAGCTGCTGGCGGCCTCTGGCAAGGCCGCACGTCTGCGCGAGGCCATGGAGGCGGAGCTGGCCGCCAGGCCCGGTGACCCCTACGCCTGCGCCAAGTTGGGGGCCCTGGAGGTGAGCCAGGGCCAGCGCGCCAGGGGCATCGCCCTGCTGGAGGAAGGCCTGGCCCGGGTCGGCACAGGGTCGCTGGCCGAGCGCTACGAGCTGCTGCTCCATCTCGCCATCGCCCGCAGCCCTGAGGAGCCCGCCGCCGCCGCCGCCCTCTACCGCCGGGCCCTGGAGCTGCCCCTGGAGGAGCGACTCACCCTGGGCGCCCGGCTCAACCTCGGGGCCCTCCTGTTGCGCCAGGGGGACCTGGAGGCGGCGGCGGCCCTGACGGCAGCGGTGACCCGCCTCTGCCCGGAGCTTCCCCTGGCCTGGGTCAACCTGGGCCTGATCGAACGGCAACGGGGCCACCTGCAGGCGGCGATCACCGCCTACCGGCGGGCCCTGGCCCTGGCACCGCAGCAGGCCGACGCCCAGCGCAACCTGGCGGCCGCCCTGCTGCTGGCGGGCGACATTCCCGGGGCCAGGGAGGGATTCCGCCGGGCGATCGCCCTGCTGGACAGTCAGGGCCAGCCGCAGCAGGCCCGGGAGCTGGCCCAACGGGCCGGCGCGCTCGTCCGGCTGGACGCCTGATGGACACGCCACTGCCACTGACGGGCCGCACGGTTGCCGTGACCAGGGCCGAAACCCAGATGGGCGCAGCCCGCCAGCTGTTCGCGCAGGCCGGCGCCAGCGTCATCGACCTGCCGGCCCTGGTGATCGGCCCCCCCGATCTCTGGGGCCCCCTCGACGATGCCCTGGCGGAACTGGATCAGTTCCACTGGATCGTCTTCTCCAGCGCCAACGGGGTGGACGCCGTGGAGCAGCGGCTGGTGCGGCGGGGGTCCTGCCTGGCTCACAGGCCCAAGGGGGTCCGGCTGGCTGCGGTGGGCCGCAAGACCGCCCAGACACTGGCGGCCCTGGGGGCCCCCGCCGATTTCGTGCCCCCGGCCTTTGTGGCCGACAGCCTGATCGAGCACTTCCCGGTGTCGGGCTGGGGGCAGCGGCTGCTGCTGCCGCGGGTGCAGAGCGGCGGGCGCACGGTGCTGGCGGAAGCCTTCGCCTCGGCAGGCGCCCGGGTGGTGGAGGTGGCCGCCTACGAGACGCGCTGTCCGGCGGGACTGCCCACGGGGGCACTGCAGGCCCTCGAGCGGCGCGGGCTTGATGCCATCACGTTCAGCAGCGGCAAGACCGTGGAGCACACCGCCCAGCTGCTGGCCGGCAGCTTCGGGGACACCTGGATCAGGCAGCTGGAGGGGGTGCAGGTGATCTCGATCGGCCCCCAGACCAGCCAGCGCTGCCTGGAGCGGCTCGGGCGGGTGGATGGGGAAGCGGATCCCCACGACCTGGAGGGTCTGGTGGCGGCCTGTATCAGGGCGGTGGCAGCGGCTTGCTGACCTTGCGATCGCCGCTCTGAAGGATCAGACGGCCGCTCGGGAGGTCGACCGCGGCAACACTCCAGCTGGGGGGGAGCAGTTTCGTTTCGCGGCCGCCTCGATCGCCCTGGCGCAGGCTGCCGCTCTCGCCATTGAAGGTAGCCATCACCTCGCTCTGGCCGCCGCTGTGGATCACACCGGTGATCTGCAGCTGCTGCAGAAAGGCCGGTGGGGGGAGCGGCGCCGCTGCCCTGCCGCCGGCTGCCCCCGCCGCCCCAGGGACCAGCTCCGGCACCAGGGATCCGAAGGGATCCTTGCGACCCACAGGGAAGGCCGCCACCACCTGTTGGGAGCTGGGCAGAGGGGTGAGACCCTCAGGAACCGCCCCGGAGGCCACCGGGGCAGGAGCCGGCCTGGGCGGGGCCGGCGGCGGTGGGGCCTCCACCGTGGGCGCTGCAGCGCATCCGACAAGCAGCAGGGGCGCCAGGGCAGCGAGGCCGAGACGGCCGTTAGCCTTTCTCCACCAGGTCGCGGAATCGGTCAAGGTTGGCCTGCAACTCTCTGGTGACAATGCCCCCCATGATGGTGGGTTCCATCAAGGGTGCAAGCGCGCCTGGCAGTTCATAGCTCACCGTCAGCTTGACGGCCGTGAGGCCGGGCCCGAGGGGATAGAAGCGCACGGCCCCCTTGGTGGGCAGGCCACCCACCGATTCCCAGTGCAGCCTCTGGGAATCAACCCGCTCGGTGATCCGCGCCTTCCAGTGGAAACGGAAGCCCTGGGCCGCCAGGGTCCAGTCGGTGAGATCGGGGTCGTCGAGGGTGACGACCGACTCGATCCAGCGCATCCAGCGGGGCATGGCCTCCAGATCGCTCCACACCTCCCAGACCCGGGCCACCGGGGCCTGGATCTCGGTGGTGACGCTGTTCTCTAGCCATTTCCCCATGGTTCCGTTCCTAGGCCACTGCCGCACAGGTGGCCAGCGCCACGGGCTGGTTCAGGATGGCAGCGGCGGCCAGCCGACCGCTCATGGTGGCCCCCTCCATCGAGTCGATGTAGTCCTGGCGGGTGTAACTGCCGGCGAGGAAGAAGTTAGTCACGGGTGTGCGCTGATTTGGGCGGAACGGTTCCATCCCGGGGGCTTCCCGGTAAAGGGACTGGGCCAGTTTCACAACGTTGCTCCAGACCAGCTGCAACCCGGCCGCGGAGGGAAACAATTCACGCACCTGGCGATCGGTGTGGGCGACGATCTCCTCGGATTTCAAAGGGATCCAGGGATCGCCCGGGGTGAGCACGCACTGGAGCAGGGAGCCCAGTCCCTCCCGGCAGTAATCGGCCGGGCTGGCCAGGGCCAGATCGGCGAAGCAACTGAAGTCGGCATCGGCGGTGTACAGGAGATTGTCGAGGCCAGCCGGGCGACTCAGGTCGTCGCGGCGAGCCTGGGGTCCAGCCCCGTCGCCCAGTTCGGTCACCCAGCCGTCGTAACGGAGCTGCACGGTGGCGACCGGCACCGTTTCGAGCCGGTCGATGGCAGCGAATTCGGGGAAACGGCGCCAGGCCTGGGGCAGCAGCCGCTGGGCTCCGGGCACATCGCAGGCGGCAAGGTAGGCGTCGGCCTCCACCCGCTTCTCCCCCTCCGGGGTGCCCAGCACCAGGGAGGTGACGATGGTATGGCCGTTGCGCTCCTCGTGGCGGACCTCGCTCACCCGGTGACGCAGGTGCAGACGGCCGCCCCGGGCCTGGATGTACTCGAGGATCGGACCGGTCAGCCAGCGGTGGGGGGACCCCTTGAGCAGGTTGAGCTTGGAGGCCTCCGTTCGGGAGGCGAACATCATGAAGATGGTGAGCATGCAGCGGGCCGAGATGGCCTCGCAGTCGATGAATCCCAGCGCGTAGGCGATCGGGTTCCACATCCTCTGAATGCTCCTGGGGCTCCCCCCATGGCCCAGAAACCATTGCTGGAAGCTGATCGCATCCAGCGAACGGATCACCTTCATGGCCCCGTCGTAATCGATCAGCCCCCGGACGATCGGGCTGGTGCCCAGCGCCAGGGCATTGCGCAGCTTGTCGATCCAGTCGAGCTGGGACGTGGTGAAGAAGGCCTTGAGGCCATTGAACGGAGCCCCCACGGGAAAGCGGAAGTCCAGGGCCCGCAGGTCCCCGCCGCGGTTCACGAACAGGTGCCAGTGCTCCTTGGGCAGGAGATTGTCGATCGCGCCCACCTTGCGCATCAGGGCGAAGAGATTGGCGTAATTGAAGAAGAAGACGTGCAGCCCCATCTCGATGTGGTTGCCATCCGGGTCCACCCAGCTGCCGACCTTGCCCCCCATGAACGGACGGGATTCGTAGAGGTCCACCGCATGACCGGCGTCGACCAGATCAACGGCCGCGCTCAGACCGGCCAGACCCGCTCCCACGATGGCGACCCGCACCCTTGGATTCCCGCGAAGGCCCCGACTCTATGGACCGGAGCCTACCCACGGCGGAAGGATGTCCATAGAGTGGTCTTTCACCGCGTTGTCCGGCGGCCCGATCCCTCCCCTTCGACCCCCTTGCGCACGATGAGCAGCTCCGTCCAGACCCCCAGCTCCACGGTCACCTCCGCCGCCGCCATCGCCACGGCCGGTGTGGATGGCAAGGGCATCCTGATCACCGAGCCCGCCATGCGCCAGCTCGGCACCCTGATGGCCTCCCAGGGGGGCGACAAGGTGCTGCGGGTGGGCGTGCGCTCCGGCGGCTGCAGCGGCATGAGTTACACAATGGACTTCATCGAGGGCGCCGGGATCCTGGGCGACGACGAGACGTACACCTACGAACCCGCCGGGGCCCCGAGCTTCCGGGTGGTCTGCGACCCCAAGAGTCTGCTGTACATCTATGGAATGCAGCTGGATTTCTCCTCGGCCCTGATCGGCGGCGGCTTCAACTTCACCAATCCCAACGCCTCCCAGACCTGCGGCTGCGGCAGCTCCTTCGCTGTCTGAGGCCGGGCCCGCCGATGGCGCCACGGCCCCGTGGCGTGGGAGTCTGACGATCCCCACCCAGCCAACCCAGCCGCCATGACGGCCCAGCAGGACTCCCGCTTCGATCAGGCCATCGCCCGCTACCAGCAGGGGGCTGCGCCCGAAGATCTGATTGATGAGTTCCTCCAGATCACGGCCCAGGAACCGCGCCAATCGGCGGGATGGACCTGTCTGGCCTGGTTGCAGTTGCTGCTCGACCAGCCCCAGGCGGCGCTGCCCTCGGCCCGCAACGCGGTGAAACTCAATCCCCAGGACCCCCAGGCCCGCATCAACCTGAGCGTGGCGATGCTGGAGACAGGCGCCAAGGGGGTCAGGGAGCACATCGACGTGGTGAAGCGCGTCATGCTGATGGCCCCCGAGCTGGCGGGCGAACTGCAGGGCTCGATCGCCGATGGCCTGCAGCGGCGGCCAGGCTGGCAGGCCCTGGAGAAGGTGAAGGCCTGGCTCATCTGAACGCCGGCCGGCCCTGGGCGAGGGTGTCGAGCACCGCTTCAGCAATGCGCCGCGACCCCCCCGGCGGCCCGACCCGCTCGAGGGCGGCCAGCGCACAGCGCTCCGGCAGGTCGGCATCGGCCAGCAGGCGCAGGATCAGCCCGGCGGCCTCCAGAAGCTCACCGCTGTCGGCCGGACGCCGACCGACGGTGTAGACCGTGGGACCCAGCAGCCGCATCTGGGATTCGGCGAAGGCATAGCTGAACTGGGGACCCCGGCCCACCAGCTGCACCACCGGCAGTCCGAACCCCACCGCCTGCTCCACGGCGGTGCCGGCCATGCCCACCACCAGATCACTGGCGGCCAGAATCGACGCCAGGGCGCCCGGAAGCAGCCGCACCTCCAGGTTGCCGGCGGCGGAGCGGAGCACCCCATCGGTTAGACGCCAGCCCACCGACGCGGCCAGGGGTTCCAGCTCCCGCCAGTGCGGGCTCTCTACCACGGCGACAAGAAAGCGCCAGCGGCCATCCCCGGCCAGGCCCCCCAGCTGGCTGCAGAGCCGCAGCATCAGCACCATGTTGTGCAGCGCCTCCGGGAAGCGGCTGCCGGGCACCAGGGCCAGGGTTCGGGTGCCCTCCTGGCGGGCCACCTGGCCGGGGTCAGGGGCGGGCAGGTCCATGATCGGGTATCCGCAGAACAGGGCTTTGGCCAGGCCCTGGGCCTGAAGGTCGCGGGCGGTGAAGGCATCGCGGGTCAGCACCAGCCGCACCCGCCGGCGGCGGCAACACCACCGGGTGAGGGCGGAGAGTCGCAGCCGGCCCTCGTAAAAACTCGAGGTTGAGACCAGGAACACCACCGTCGGGCGCCCGGTGAGCAGGGCGAAGATCAGGGGGACATGGTCGCCGATGCTCACCACCAGGTCGTAGTGGCGGCCGTGGCGCCAGGCCGTCCAGAGCTGGGCCACGCTCTGCTGCAGCCAGCCGGCCGCCAGATCCTTCCAGATGTTGAAGCCCTGGTACACCATGCCCCCGGACGGCAGGGTCCGGCCCTGGTAGAGGAGCGGCAGGCCCCGGCGCCCGTAGGCCGAGCCGGCGCCGACGATCGGCAGGGCCGCCAGTTCGAGCCCTGGCGAACACCGGCGCAGACCGTCGGCAATCAATCCCCCATTGAGATCCTCCCCATGGCCGTTGCTGATCAGCAGGATCCTGGGAGCAGGGGTAAGGGGCACACGGGACACCACGTCCGGTCGAGTTTAGGTTTGGGCACACCGGGGATTCCCGCCCCTCCCGGCTCACCCCAAGCATGAGCACTCCTGCCCCGGGCCCCGGCGCCCAGCTTCGGCGCGTTGTTGATGTCGTGCTGGTGGCCGACGTGTTCCTGGTGCTGGCCGGAGCCCTCTTCTTCGCCGTGGCGGTGGTGCTGCATGGCCAGCAGCTGGACGCCCCCCTGGAACTCTTCCAGCGGCTGTGGGAGCCGCTGTTCACCCCGGCGATCGGCGTGCTGATGGCGGCGGCGCTGCTCAGCGGCGGGCTGGGCTGGTGGCAGCGGCGAGGGCAGCGCTGAGATCGGTGAACTGAAAGTGGAAGCCCTGGGCCAGCAGACGCTCGGGCCTGACCTGCTGCCCCTCCAGCACCACCTTGGCGCCATCACCGAGCAGCAGTTGCAGCAGGGGGCCGGGCACGGGCAGCAGGCTGGGCCGGCCCAGGACGCGGCCGAGGGTGGCAGCGAAGATGGCCATGCGGGTGGGCTCCGGTGCCACGGCGTTGTAGGGGCCGGCATAGGAGGCGTCCTCCAGGGCGGCGGCGATCAGCCGGCAGAGATCGTGGCGCTGGATCCAGCTCATCCATTGCTGACCGCTGCCCACCGGCCCGCCGAAACCGGCCCTGAACACGGGCAGCATCTTGCCGAGGGCACCGCCATCGGTGCCGATCACGATGCCCACCCGCAACACCACGACGCGGCAGGCTTCCGGGGCGACCTGGGTGGCGGCTTCCCAGCGGGCGCAGAGACGGGCCAGAAAATCGTCGCCCGGCGGGCTGGCCTCCGTGAAGCACCCCTCCAGGCTGGTGCCGTAGTACCCCACGGCCGATCCGCTCACCAGCACCGATGGAGGCTTGGCCAGGCCCGCCATCGCCCCCACCAGCTGGGCCGTCGTGACCAGGCGGCTGTCGAGCAGACGCTGGCGGTAGGCGGGCGTCCAGCGCTGGTCGGCGATCGGCTCACCGGCCAGGTTGACCACCCCATCGGCCGCTTCCAGCGCTTCGAGCAACGGGGGCTGGCGCCAGCTGGCCGGGTCGGCCAGATCGAAGCAGAGGTTGGTGATCCTGGGATCGGCCGCCTCGCTGTCCGGCCGGGGCCGCCGGCTCACCAGGGTGAGCTGGTGGCCGAGATTGAGCAGGAATGGCACCAGCTCCCGACCGACGAAACCCGTGCATCCGAGCAGAAGCAATCGCATGCCCACGGTTCCGGCGGATTCCAGTGCCGAGGTTAGGTTCCGGCAGCCCTAATCTGGGACGACCGTTCCTCCCCAAGATGGCTGACCCCACCCCTGCCGCTCCCGTGAGCCTCAAGAAGGGCGCCCTGGTGAGGGTGAACAGAGTGGCCTATACCAACAGCCTGGAGGCCGGCGCCAGTGATCCGGTGGCTCCCGCCTACCTGTTCGAGGGGCCCGGGGAGATCCTCGCCATCCAGGGGAGTTACGCCCAGCTGCGCTGGTGCCGGCCAGTTCCCGATGTGTGGCTGCGGCTCGACCAGCTTGAAGCGATGCCCGGCGGCTAGAGCGCCAGCCGGCGCCGTTCCTCCTTCAGCCGGCTGCGGCGCAGTCTGGCCTCACGCAGCATCTCCTTGCCGTCATGGAGGTAGCTGTCCACATAGCCCATGGTGTAGCGCTCCAGCTCCACCAGGGCATCCTGCACCTGGCTGAGGCAGTGGTAGAGGCTGAGGCCGAATCCCCGCGCCGCCGCGGGGCAGACCCGGGAGCGGTAAAGGGCCTCCACCTTCTCCATCCGTGAGCGGCTCTGCTCGAGGAAAGCGCAGAAGGCCTCCATCAGGTCGTCGTCGTAGGGATCGGCCGCCAGGGAGCGCAACTGGGCCGGGAAGGGATTGATCACCAGGCCGATCAGCCTGTCGATCGGCCCATAAACCTGCTGGAGCCAACCCAGCAGCTCCTCGTCGCTGGCCGCCCCTGCGCCCCGGTGTCGGGGCTGCGGCGCTCCGCTGCCCAGGCCGGCGCCATGGTCGTAATGGCGGCGACGGTCGCCGTCCCTGAGCACTTCCCAGGCGGCATTGAGGGCCAGGATCGTGCGCTGATCGCCACCGGCATCCGGGTGATGCTGTTTGACAAGCGTGCGGTAGGCGGCCTTGATCTCGGCGGTGGTGGCCCCGGGTGGGACCCCGAGGGTGGCGTAGTGGTCGGCTGGGGTCCTGGCCATGCGCTGGAAGCGCCGTCTGGAACCAGCATCGCCGATAGGGCCGCCGCCTGCCGCCCCAAAAAAAAGCCCCCCTCGAAAGGGGGGGCTTGGGGGTTGTGAGGAAGCGTGAGGAGGAAGGAACGCCCAGGCCAGGGCCAGGGGACCTGGAGGGGACCCGGAGGATCAGAACTTGAACTGGGTCTGGATCAGGCCGCCGAGCACGCTGCTCGTCTGGCCGATGGTGGTGAACTGCCCGTTCGGACGGCTCAGGTAGAACAGGGCCGGGGTCACGCTGATGTTGTCGGTGACCTGGAACCTGTACCACCACTCCCAGGCGTAGTTGCCGTCCTGAGGAGTATCGCCGTTGCGCAGGGAGGTGGCGAACACCGGCTGACCCACGGCCATGCCGAGGGCATTGCCCTTGAGGAAGACGTCGGACCATTGCAGGCCCACGCTCCAGGACTGGCTGGCCGCCCGGTTGACCGACTGGTTAAAGGTCGGGACCTGGTTGAGGCCGTTGGGAACGTTCAGCGTGGTGCCGCGCACAGTGACCGCCGTGGTCAGGGGGTTGAGGTTGGGCTGGGTCATGGCGTTGTAGCCCCAGCCGAGGTTGATCGAAGGGATCAGACCGCTCTTCTTGGGCTGCCAGGCCGCCGTGACGGCGAAGTTGTTGGAGTAGGAGGCCGTGCTGGCGTAGTCGCCGGCACCCAGGAAGTTGTTGTTGATGTTGGAGCAGTCGACCGCCGGCTGACCGAAGGAGGTGCCGCGACGGAAGTTCTGGCCGCACTGGACATAGCTCCAGGCGAAGGCCGCGCGCCACTGCTTGCCGGAAGCACCCACCTGGGTGGTCCAGGTGCCGTTGCTGCGCTCGGTCATCAGACCACCCGCGTTCGGGTTGCCGTTGTCACCGTTGGGGGCGATGTAGGCGGTGGAGAGCGCCAGGAAGGGCTTGCCCTTCTTGACGTTCTGCTTCCACATCAGACCGAAGGCAGAACCGGTGGCCTTGTTGTAGGCGCCGGGTGCCCCGTTCAGGGTGAAGACGTCAAGGATACTGGCGTTGTAGAACCAGGGGGTGATCGCCAGGAATTCCGTGTTCCGGGCGCGGGGGCCGACCAGCGCCGTGAAGTCGCGGCCGATCGGGAATCGGTAGTAAAGACGATCGATCTGGACGAGGTTGTTGCAGTTGGTGCTGCCCGTCGCCCCGGAGGTGCAGGTACCGAAGGCCCGGTCGAGGGCCATCAGGTTGTAGGGGCTGCCGTTGAAGGGGCTGTTGACGAAGTTGCCGCTGCGCAGACGGGTGTAAAGCTGGTCCTTGCCGGTGAAGCTGGTGATGAAATTGAGGCGCAGGTCGTAGTTAAAGACCGTGGCGCCCCAGTTGCGCCGGTTATTGGCAGCGTAAGCGTTGACGGGAGCGCTCTGATTGGCGCTGGCTGGCAACGCGCTGTTGACCGGAGCGCCAAACGGCAGGAAAGCCGCGGTGTTCGGGTTGCCCTGGTTGCCGCCGAAGCTGTTGGCGCCGATCACGAAGACCGCGTCACCCTGCAGCTTGGTGGTAGTGGAGAACTGGGTGGCTTCCAGCTCACCCACCTTGGCCTCCAGGCCATCCACGCGGCCGCGAAGCACGGCGAGTTCACTCGCGAACTCGTCCATCAGACGCTTGAGCTCGTCGGTCACCTCGGTGATCCGGTCGAGGCAGGCATTCAGCAGGGCCGCCGCTTCGTAGCGGGTCATGGCCTGGTGGCCCTTGAAGGTGCCATTCGGGTAGCCGGCGACGCAGCCGTAACGCTCCACCAGATTGGAGAGCGCCTGGAAGGCCCAGTCGGTGGGCTTGACGTCGGAAAACTGGTTGACGCTTGTGACCTGGTTCTGGGCTTCCCAGGCCTTGAAGCTGTCGATGTTCTGCTGATCCATGTAGGTGTTGATCTCAGCCCTCTGGGAGGGGGAGATCTCACCGGCGGAAGCCGCTAGTGGCGACAGCAGCCCAAGGGCTACCGGCGCCAGCAGCAGTTGCTGGAAGGGTTTCATTGGTCCTCACACCAAAAAGAGGAATCCCCGCGAATGGGGACGGAGCCAAGGTACAGGAATCCATGGACCAGGCAACAAGGCTCAATCACATTGGCAGGTATTCCAGCTGACATGGTGGCCCTGGTGATTGCAGCCACCAGCGGAAGGAAAGGACCAGCCAAAGCCCAGTCCAGGGAGGCGGTAAGGCCGTCGGTGATGCTGGCCGCGTCCACGTCCGGCTGAGCGGAGAGAGGGCTCTAGTGGCCAAAAAAAACCCGGCCGCAAAGCAGCCGGGAGAAAAGGAGGAAGGTTGTGAGGGGTGGATCCGAAGGGATCAGAACTTGAAGGTGGTCTTGATCAGGCCGCCGAAGTTGTTGAAGTCGGAGCCGTTCACATTGATGGCACCAACGTTCTTCGAGACCTGGCCCAAGGGAGCACTCAGGTAGTAGAGCGCCGGGGTCACGCTGATGTTGTCGGTGACCTGGAACTTGTACCAGAACTCGAAAGCGTAGTTGCCGTCAACGATTTTCTGGGATGGAGCGACTCCCGCCACGGTGCCGCTGTTGATGGCGGTCAGGAAGGTGGGTTCACCCACGGCCATGCCCAGGCTGTTGCCCTTGATGAAGGCATCAGCCCACTGCAGACCCACATACCAGGACTGGCTGGTGGCGCTGGTGACACCGGTGGTGGAGACCAAGTCGGTGGAGGCGTTGATGGTGGTGCCGTTGAACTGGCTCTTGTTGATGCCCCAGCCGGTGCTGATGGAGGGGATCCAGCCGGAGTTGGTGGGCGACCAGTAGGCGCTGATGCCCACCGAGTTGGCGGCGGCGGCGGAGAGGAATAAGTTGTTGGCCAGAGGGGTGGCGTTGCCTCCGTAGGTGCCGACACCACCGGAGGAGTAGGTGTAGGCCGCCGCGATGCCGTAGTTGGCACCGGTGTAGGCGATCTGTGCTGTACCGGTCTGCTGGGAGCAGGCGTTGCCGATGCCACCGCAGTTGGGCGTGCCGGCAATCGGATTGCCGTTGTTGCCATTGGCGGAGACGTAGTTGGCGCTCACGCTGAAGCCGCCGCTCTTCCACCACAGACCACCACCAGCGCCCAGGTTGAGGCTGTAGGTGCCGGGAGCACCGGCGTAGGTGAAGATGTCGAGAACGGTGTCAGCCGGGTAGGCGGACGGCCACACGGCCAGCATGTCGTCCTGACGGACCCGACCACCGATGGTGGCGGTGAAGCTGCTGCCCAGGGGGAACTGGTAGAAGAGGCGGTTGATTCCGACGATGTCGTTGCCCGGGTTGGGGTAGGCCAGGGCTTCCATGGCATTCAGACCAACCAGCCCGGTGCCTCCGTAAGGAGAGAGATTGGCGTTGTTCGCGCGCAGCCGGGTACGGAACAGGTCCTTGCCCGTGAAGCTGGTATCGAAGTTGAGCTGAATGTCGTAGTTGAAGACGGTGGCACCCTGAGCCTGGCGGGCAGCGTTCGCCCAGGTGTTGCCGACACCCAGCGGACCGACACCGCCGGGGGTGAACACGGGAACGCCTGTCAGGAGGCTGGCTGCGGGGCTGACCCGAGCGTTGCCGCCGTAGCTGTTGGCGCCGATGACGAAAGTGGCCTTACCGTTCAGCTTGGTGGTGGTGGAGAACTGGGTGGCTTCGAGCTCACCCACCTTGGCCTCTAGGCCATCCACGCGGCCGCGCAGCACGGCGAGTTCCTTTTCGAACTCGGCCATCAGGCGCTTGAGCTCGTCGGTCACCTCGGTGATCCGGTCGAGGCAGGCGTTCAGCAGGGCAGCCGCTTCATAGCGGGTCATGGCCTGG
>CAIXBB010000022.1 GCA_903917565.1 uncultured cyanobacterium
GCGGCCGCGCAGCACGGCGAGTTCCTTTTCGAACTCGGCCATCAGGCGCTTGAGCTCGTCGGTCACCTCGGTGATCCGGTCGAGGCAGGCGTTCAGCAGGGCAGCCGCTTCATAGCGGGTCATGGCCTGGCCGCCCTTGAAGGTGCCGTTCGGGTAGCCGGCGACGCAGCCGTAGCGCTCGATCAGGTTCGAAAGCGCCTGGTACGCCCAGTCGGTGGGCTTGACGTCGGAAAACTGGTTGATGCTGGTGACTTGCTCCTCGACGGCGTACTTGTTGACGCCATCGATGTTGAGCTCAGCGGCCTGAACTGCCACAGGGGCAAGCAGGCCAAGGGCTGCAGGAGCAACCAGCAGTTGCTGGAAGAGTTTCATGGGTTCCTCACACGGAAGCGGCGCAATGCGCCAAACGAAGAATCACCCAGTTGGGCCTGCCCATCCAGGTCCCATGTGCCAGAAAACACAACGGCCGGTTCCCCGGGCTGCTGCCAGAGTGCCGCCCATGAAGGCCCTGTGGGCGTCGCTGCCCTTCCTGCCCCTGTTGCTGACGGCGGCGCCGCGCAGCTTCCTGGCCCACGACGAGGGCTACTACGCCCTGCAGGCCCGCTGGATCGCCCAGAGCGGCCAGTGGCTCGGTCCCCCCTGGTGGGACCAGGTGGTCTTCGATCGCACCATCGGCCTGCCCTGGCTGATCGCCGCGGCCTACAGGCTGCTGGGGGTGGGGCCCGGGGTGGCCCACCTGCCGTCCCTGGTGGCGGCTGTGGCCTCCCTGCTGCTCACGGCGGCCCTGGCCAGGCGACTGCTGGGGGGTGGCGGCGCCGGCTGGCTGGCCGCGGCGGTGCTGGCGCTCACCCCCCTGTGGCTCGACTACGCCCACCTGGCCAGCCAGGACATGCCTCTGCTGGCCCTGGAGCTGCTGGGCATCCTGGCCCTGCTGCGGTCCGGCGACACGCCCCATCGGCACTGGACGCTTCTGGCCGGGGCCTGGATCGGCCCGGCCTTCCTGATCAAGGGCTTCATGGTGGCGCTGGCCGTGCTGGCCCTGCTGCCCTTCGCCCTGCTGGAGCGCCGACCCGTGCTGCGGCGACCGGCCTTCTGGCTCGGCCTCGCCCTGGGCTGGCTACCGGTGGCGCTCTGGCTGGGCCTGAGCCTGCGGGTGCTCGGCCTGCCGGTGGTGGCAGGCCTGTGGCAGAAGCTGCTCTACCTCTCCAAGAGCGATGTCTACAGCGCCGGTCCGCTCTATTACCTGTGGAACCTGCCGGCCAACACCTTCCCCTGGTGCCTGTTCGCCCTGGTGGGCTGGCGCGGCTGGCTGGGCGCACCGCTGGACCGGGCCCGACGGCTGCTGTTGCTCCTCTATCCCCTGCTGCTGCTGCTGCTGCTCAGCGCCTTCCGCACCAAGACCCCCTACTACGGGTTGCAGCTCACCCCCTTTCTCGCCCTGGCGGCCACGGCCGGCCTGCGCTCCTGGAGCCGTGGAGCCGGCAGGGGCGCCCGCTGGGCGAGCCTGGCGGTCGGAGGCCTGGGACTGGTCCTGCTGCTGGCGGCGGCGTCGGTGCTCTGGCCAGGGGCGCCCGCTGGCCGTCTGGTGGCCCATGGGGTGGCGGCCCTCGCGCCAGCGCCGGCGCTGTTCGCCGTGGCGGCAGGAGGCCTGGGGCTGGCCTGGGCCTTGGTGCCCTGGTGCCGCCACAGCTCCCGGCGACTGGGGGCCCTGCTGATCGGTCCCTGGCTGGCCCTGGGCCTGCTCGTCCAGGCCGGCCTGTTCAGCGATCGAAGCCCCCTGCAGCGCCAGGCCCTGGCGCGCCCTGGGGCGGCGCTGGCGCTGGCGGCCAGACCGATCGCCGCCGCGGCCGGCGCCCCCCTCAGCGGCGAGGAGCACGCGGGGTTGATCCTGGTGGCCCTGGCCAGCCCCAGGCTGATTCCCCGCCTCAGCCCCCCGGAGCAGGTTCCCCCCGGGGAACGGGTGTGGATCCGGCGCCAGGAGCTGCCGGCCGGATGGCCCGTGCGGCTGCAGGCGCCGGAGCTGGAGCCCTGGGTGCTGGCCGAGGCGTCAGGGGCGGGCCGATGAGGCTGGCGCGGGGACGGGACGGTTGGATCCTGTTGGGGTTGTGGCTGGCCGGGCTGCTCCTGGATGTCCTCTGGCTGCAGCGCCACACCCAGCCGCCGGCCTGGGATCAGGGGGAACACCTGAGCCGCGCCCTGGGGGTCTGGCAGGTGCTGGGTGAGGCCGCGCCCTTCGATCCCCTCTGGTGGCAGCGACTCTGGGCCGAAACCCCCACCTACCGGGGGCCCTTCACCTATCTGGTGACGGCACCGGTGTTCAGCCTGCTCGGGCCTGGGTATGGCAGCGCGATCCTCTCCAACGGCGTGTTTCAGGCCCTGCTGCTAGGGAGCCTGTACGGCCTGGGTCGCCTGGCCCACAGCCGGGCCGCTGGCCTCTGGGCCGCCTTTCTCTGCGGCGTCTCCCCGGCCCTGCTCAACCAGCGCAGCGACTATCTGATCGATTTCAGCCTGACGGCCGTGCTCACGGGCACCTGGTGGCTGCTGACCGTGCGGGTGCTGGCCGGCCCCCGGCGCCCCTGGCTCTGGAGCCTGGGCGGCGGCCTGGGCCTCGGGGTGGTCTTCCTCACAAGGCCCACAGGGGTGCTGATGCTCTGGCTGCCCCTGCTGGGCCTGGCCGGTCTGGCCTTCGCGCCCCTTCTCCGGAGCAGCCGGCCGGCTCGCTGGGGCCGGCCGGCCCAGCTGCTGCTGGCCTCCGCCGCCGCCACGGCCGTGGCCTGGCCATGGTGGAGCCAGAACTGGCTGACGATCCTCTCCACCGTCAACAAGGCCCGCCAGTGGGGGGTGCTGTACCAGGACGGCCTGGAGGCCAACACCCTGGCGGGCTGGCTGTTCTATCCCCGCCTGCTGCCCACGATGGCCGGCGCCGCCCTGGTGGCGGTGGTGGCGGCGGGGGGGTTGCTGAGCTGGCGGCCCCGCCGTGGCGCCCCACCCTCCTGCTGGCCATGGCAGCGGCTGGCCTGGTGGCTGGGCTTTCCCCTCGGCGCCCTGCTGCTGGCCACCTTGATGAGCACCAAGGACTTCCGCTTCGTGCTGCCCCTGGTTCCCCAGCTCTGCCTCGGCCTGGGGATCGTGCTGGCCTCGGCCTCCGGCCGCTGGACACCCATCTGGAGGCTGGCGGTGGTGGGGATCGGGCTCTGGGGTGCCCTGGCCAGCCAGTTCGCCCTGGCGGCCAATCCGACCGGGTTCCCACCGCGGCCCCCCATCGCCGGCCCCTCCTGGCCCCTGGAGGCGATCGTGACCGCGATCCGGCAGCGCAGTCCCCACCAGCTCTCCACCCTGGCGGTGCTGCCCGACAGCCAGGGGCTGAACGCCTTCAATCTCGACGCCGAAGGACGTCGCCAGAACTTCCGGGTCGCCGCCCGCCAGACCGTGGCTCCCCTCGACCAGCTCGAGGGGGACCTGACCGGCTTCGACTGGTTCCTGCTCAAGGGGGGCGACCAGGGGGTGATGAGCGACGCACGCCAGGCCGCCCTCGATGGGATGGTGCGCCGTTCGCAGGCGTTCCAGGCCGCTGGCCGCTGGCCCCTGCCCGACGGCAGCAGCGCCGAACTCTTCGAGCGGCGGCAGCTGAGCCTGGAGGTGACTCCGGTGGCCTGCGGGCCGGAGCGAAGCCTCCAGCTGGGCCTCAGCGTCGAACCGCCGGCCCCCCTGAGGCCGGGCGGGGAGGCGGTGCTGGTGAGCCGCCTGCGGGGGCCGGCGGCCGAGCTGCGGGAGGGCCTGCTGCTTCTCGACTGGCTGCCGGAATCCGCCGAAGCTGGCCTGCCGAGCTGGCGCCACGACCGCGGCATCGGCCAGGGGATGGTGCGCTCCAAGCCGTCCGCCTGCCTGGAGGTCCGCGAACGCCTGGCCCTGGTGGTGCCTGCGGAGCTGCCCGATGGGACCTACCGGCTGCGGGCCCGCGCCATGGACGGCCGGGGGCAGCCGCTGGCCCTGCGCCATGCACCACTCACGCTGACGGTGGCCGCCGATGGTGGCGTCGCTCCTGGCCGGGACGGAGGAGCGCCCCCGAACCGCATCGACCAGTTGCTGCAGCTGGGGAGGCTGCTGCGACGGGGGGATCTTGATCGTCTGTTCCAGCAGGTGGGACAGATCAACCAGCGGGATCCCCAGCAGGCCTACCTGGCCCAGGCGGAGCGGCTGTTGCGGGCCCGGCTCCAGGAGGCCCCCGCCGCCGACGCTGGGCGGGATCTGGAGGACCTCTATGGTCTGGCCCTGGCCCAGGCGCTGCAGCGGCACGCCGATGGGGCCGTCGACACCCTGCAGCGCATCGTGTTCCTCGAACCCACCAATCCCCATGCCCTGATGGCCCTCGGCTTCGTGCAGCTCTACCGCTTCCACCCTGGCCAGGCCCAGGTGGCGCTCGATGCCGCCGCCCGGCTCGACCCCGGCAACCGAACCCTGCGGACGCTGCGGGCCGTGGCCAGGGGCCTGCGGCTGGATGTGGCAGGCACCCTGGCGCTGCTGCGATGAACGGTACTCTTCAGCCGGAGGGGCTGCAGCGGTTCCACCGACGCAACCGTGCCTACTACGAGGACCTGAACCGCCTGCATGAGCTGCTGGTCGCCCCGGGCCTGAGGGTGCTGGAGATCGGCTGCGGCCTGGGGGATCTGCTGGCCGCCACCCGCCCGAGCCACGGGGTGGGCATCGAGCGCGACCACGCCATCGCTGCCGCCGCCAGGGCCGCCCATCCCAATCTGCTCATCGTCTGCGCCGAAGCGACGGCCATCACCCCGGAGGCGATCGGAGAGAGCGAGCCCTTCGATGTGATTCTTCTCGCCAACACCCTCAACACCCTCGAGGACGTGCAGGGGGTGATCGAGCAGCTGGCGGCGTTCTGCCATGACCGCACCCGGCTGGTGGTGAGCTTCCACAACTGGCTGTGGCAGCCCCTGCTGAAGGCGGCGGAAAGCCTCGGCCTGCGCCAGCCCCAGCCCCCCGAAAGCTGGCTCACACCCAGGGATGTGCAGAACCTGCTCGATCTGGCCGGCTGGGAGGTGCTCAAGCAGGGGCATCGCTGCCTGCTGCCCCGCCGGATTCCCCTGCTCGGCCCCCTGGCCAACCGCTGGCTGAGCCAGCTGCCGTTGCTGGAGCAACTCGGTCTCACCCACTGGCTGGTGGCCCGCCCCGCCACCCCGGCCCAGCGCCGGCCCAGCGTCAGCGTGGTGATCCCGGCCCGCAACGAAGCGGGCAACATCGCCGCCGCCATCGACCGGATGCCCCTGCTGGGATCTGCCACCGAGGTGCTGTTCGTGGAAGGTCACTCCTCCGATGACACCTGGGGGGAGATCGAGCGGGTCTGCGGTGCGTACCGCGGCCCGCTGCAGCTGCGGGCCCTGCGCCAGAGCGGGCGCGGCAAGGCGGACGCCGTGTGGCTGGGCTTCGATCAGGCCGAGGGGGAGGTGCTGATGATCCTGGATGCGGACCTCACCGTGCGCCCCGAAGACCTGCCCCGGTTCTTCAAGGCCCTCGCCGATGGCCGGGGGGAGTTCGTCAACGGCTGCCGGCTCGTGTATCCCCGCACCAGCGCGGCCATGCCACCGCTGAACACGGCCGCCAACCGTTTCTTCGCCGCAGCCTTCTCCTGGTTGCTGCGCCAGCGGCTGAAGGACACCCTCTGCGGCACCAAGGTGATCTGGAAGGTGGACTACGAGCGCCTCAAGGCCGGGCGGGCCTATTTCGGCGACTTCGACCCCTTCGGCGATTTCGACCTGCTCTTCGGCGCCGCCAAGCTGAACCTCAAGATCGTGGAGGTGCCGGTGCGGTACCAGGAGCGCAGTTACGGCAGCTC
This sequence comes from uncultured cyanobacterium, assembly GCA_903917565.1. GTDB lineage: Bacteria > Cyanobacteriota > Cyanobacteriia > PCC-6307 > Cyanobiaceae > Cyanobium. The sequence continues at coordinate 5,849 of CAIXBB010000022.1, forward strand.
CAACATCGCCCATGTGAAGGAGGGGCTGATCCTGGCGAGGATGTGCCTCTATGCGGCCCAGAAGCTGCGCTTCACGCCATGAGCGCGCCGGTGTCCGCCCGATCGCAGCGCCGCCACGGCCGCCACCGTCACTGCCTGCGCCAGCGCCCCTGATGAAAAAGCGTTGGTTCCTGGGCCTTGTGGCGACCCTGGTCCTTTACCTCGGGCTCACCTTCTGGTTCGGCTTCGCCAACGTGATGCGCTCGCTGGCGGCGCTGCCCTGGTGGTGCTGGGTCCTGGTGCCGGCGTTCGTGGTCCTGGGCTATCTGCTGCTGTTTCAGCGTTGGCAGTTCTATCTCAGGCAGCTGGGACACCCCCTTCCCTGGCGTCCCAGTGGCCGGATCTACGCCGCCGGCCTCTCCCTGGTAGCCGCGCCAGGTCGGAGCGGTGAGGCCCTGCGCGGGCTGTGGCTGCAGCGTCTCCACGGCATCCCGATGCAGGTCGGCGTGGGGGTGACCCTGGCGGAGCGGGTGACGGATCTGGCCGGAGCCCTGCTGGTGCTCGCCTGGGGCCTCGGGGGCCGCGTCCTGCCGGCCTTACTGGCCTGCGCGGGAACCCTGGCCATCGGCGCCTGGCTGCTGACCCACCCGGCCGCCCTGCGGCGCCTGGAGTCGTTCCTCGACCGGCTGCCGGCCCACCGGCGCTGGCGCGGACTGACCCGGCTGCTGCGGGAAGCCCTTGGGGCGGTGAGCCGCCTGCGCCGGCTGCTGCGGCCCTGGCCCCTGCTGGTGGGCACCGCCCTGGCGACGTTGGTGTGGCTGATCGAGGCCACGGCGCTGATGGGCCTTGTCCAGACGCAGGGAGATCCCCTGGCGCTGACCCAGGCCGCCGTGATCCGCACGGCGATGGCCCTCGGCGGGATCCTCTCTTTCCTGCCTGCCGGGGTCGGCACCGCGGAGGCCACGGCCATCGGCCTGGCGGTGGCCTTCGGTGTCGATCGATCGGCCGCGCTGGCGGTCACTCTGGTGCTGCGGGTGTGCACCGTGCTGCTGCCCACCGCTGTGGGCGTGCTGGTGCTGGCCCGCCAGAAAGAGGGTGGCCAGGGAGAGGGTGGCGAGGGGGTGGACGCGTGATCGAGGCCATCCGCACCCAGGACCCCATGGCCAGGGGCACCACGCCCGCCTCGGACACCGGCTACCGGGCCGAGGTTGACGGCCTGCGGGCCCTGGCGGTGGTGGCGGTGATCCTCAACCACATCGACGACCGACTCCTGCCCAGCGGGTATCTGGGGGTGGATGTCTTCTTCGTGATTTCAGGCTTCGTGATCACCGCCTCCCTGACCCACCGTCCGGCCCGCTCCCTGGCCGATCTGCTGCTCGGTTTCTACAGCCGCCGACTGAAACGGCTCGTGCCGGCGCTGCTGCTCTTCGTCGTGGTGGTGGGCGTTCTGGCCTGCCTGGTGATCCCCCGCCCCCACACGGCCCTGCGCACGGGGATCAGCGCCCTGTTCGGGTTCTCCAACATCACCCTCCATGGGCAGGCCACCGATTACTTCGGCACCGCCACCAAGCTCAACCCCTTCACCCACACCTGGTCGCTGGGGGTGGAGGAGCAGTACTACCTGCTGTTTCCTCTGGTGGCCTGGCTGACGGGCTTCGCCCGCCCCGGAGCCGGCGGCCAGCGGAACCTGTTCGCCGTGATGGGGGTGGTTTCGCTCGCTTCCCTGATCGCCTTCGTTCAGCTGTACCCCAGCCAGCAGGCCGCCGCCTACTTCCTCATGCCGCCGCGGCTCTGGGAGATGGGGGCCGGCTGCCTGCTGTTCTGCCTCGGCGGCGTCTGGCCGGCGGCGGCCCGAGGGCTTGGCCGTCTGCCGCCTTTGGCGCCGGCCCTGGGCCTGGTGGGAGTGATGGTCCTGCCGCTGAGCTGGGCGATTGCTGCCACGGTCGCCGCCGTGCTGCTCACCACGCTGCTGATCGCCAGCCTGCGGGAGGGCACCGCCGCCTATCGGCTGTTCAGCCTGCCGGCGCTGGTGGGGGTCGGGCTGATCTCCTATTCCCTCTACCTCTGGCACTGGGGCGTGCTGTCCCTGAGCCGCTGGACCATCGGCCTGCACTGGTGGTCGCTGCCGTTCCAGATCGCCCTGATCGTGGGTCTCTCGCTGGCCTCCTACCGCTGGGTGGAGCGGCCCCTGAGGCAGGCCTCCTGGGCACCCCGGCGTAGGGGAACGATCGCGATCGGGGCCGGAAGCCTGGCGGCCGGGGCGGGCCTGCTGATCGGGGTCGACAACCTGCCCCCGTTCAGCCTCTACGCCGGACGCAACCCGATCCCGGCGGGCATGGGGGTGGAATCGCTCGTCGATCCCTATCGGGTGGCAGGCGCCGCCGGGACCTGGCAGGGCGCACCTTGCGTCCTGGCGAAGGAGGCCGAGGCGGACAAGACCATCTCCATCGAGGCCTGCACCCTCGGGGACTTCACCACGGCCCGCCACCGGGTGCTGGTGGTCGGCAATTCCTTCTCAGCCTCCTTCGCCGGCGCCTTCGATGACCTGGTGGCCAAAGACGGCTACGCCGTGACGATCACCTCGGCCTGGGCCGCCTCCCCGGTGGGCAACTTCGCTGCCCTGGGCGGCGGTGGCCCCTTCGCCGCCATCAACCGGGCCTACTGGAATCGGGTGGTGCCGGGACTCGTCGACCGGCTGCGCCCGGGCGACTGGGTGTTTCTGGTCAACGACATGGTGATGTTCTCGCCGCCCAGCCAGGGGCCTGGCAGCCGGCTGATCCTGCAGACCCTCAGGGTCGGCCTCACCGACTTCTCCGTCAGCCTGGCGCGGCGCGGGGTGCGCCTGGCGGTGCTCAACGGCCTGCCCTTCGCGCGGGAGGCGAACTGCCATCCCGCCAGTGCCGTTCCACAGTGGTTCTCGCCATTCGGCGGTCCCTGTCTGATGCCCGGCCGGGCCGAGTCCCTGAGCCGCCGCCAGCCCCTCGACAACCTGCTGAAGGAGCTGGAGAACCAGGGAACGCTGCAGGTGGTCGATCTGTTCGACCTCTTCTGCCCCGAGGGAGCCTGCACCTACCGCTCCAAGGGGGGGGAGATTCTCTACCGGGACGAGCATTCCCATCCGTCGAAGCCGGCGGTGCGGCTCGCCGCCCCGGTCATCCGACGGGCGTTGACGTCGGCGCCGAGACATCAAAGCCCGCCATAAACGCCGGGCATGGTCGCTGGCCATAAGCACTGGCCATGAACGATGCCCCCGAAACCGATCACTCCAGGTGAACCTGGGGAAAACGGTTTCGGGGGCTCTCGCCGGGTCCGCTCTGGCGCGGAACCGATGGATCAGGAGTCAGCAGCCGTGATCAGCCGGCATTCTCCGCGATCAGCAGACCCTGAATGGGACAACTTGGGGTCATGGACACCTCCTCCTGTGGGTTGGATGCCAGCCGGCGACGCCTGCGGCGACGACGAAAGACGACCGGGGAAAGAAGATTCACCAGGAACTCGCCGGAAGCTGACCCCACCGAATCCGCTTGCACGGGGTGAGGCCCACAGGTCCGGACGTTCTGGTGCCCTCCAATCAGGCGTTTCCGTCGATCACCACGTCACTGCTGACAGAACTCGTCCATCGTAACCAGCTTTTCGGACCTGCGCAGGGGGGATCATTGCGGCGTCGGGGCGTGAGGTAAGGAGGCGTTCCCATAAAAAAAGCCCCCGTGAAGGGGGGCTTTTGCACGCGGGAAAAGGATCAGAGAGCGTTGCCGCGGGGCAGAACCTCTTCAGGGAAGATGAAGTTTTCGTGCGGCTGGTCGGCGGGGGCCATCCAGGCGCGCAGACCTTCATTGAGCAGGATGTTCTTGGTGTAGAACGTTTCGAATTCAGGATCCTCGGCGGCGCGGATCTCC
>CAIXBB010000023.1 GCA_903917565.1 uncultured cyanobacterium
GCGGCCGCGCAGCACGGCGAGTTCCTTTTCGAACTCGGCCATCAGGCGCTTGAGCTCGTCGGTCACCTCGGTGATCCGGTCGAGGCAGGCGTTCAGCAGGGCAGCCGCTTCATAGCGGGTCATGGCCTGGCCGCCCTTGAAAGTGCCGTTCGGGTAGCCGGCGACGCAGCCGTAGCGCTCGATCAGGTTCGAAAGCGCCTGGTAGGCCCAGTCGGTGGGCTTGACGTCGGAAAACTGGTTGATGCTGGTGACTTGCTCTTCGACGGAGTACTTGTTGACGCCATCGATGTTGAGCTCAGCGGCCTGAACTGCCACAGGGGCAAGCAGGCCAAGGGCTGCAGGAGCAACCAGCAGTTGCTGGAAGAGTTTCATGGGTTCCTCACACGAAGGTGGCGATGTTCGCCACTGCTGTGGTAGGGAAACTGACGACGACCTGGCCCTGACACCGGGCTTGTGCCGGCGCTGCAGCTGTCCGTGGCTCAGGCAAGCCAATCCAGGCACGGGGTCCGGCGCCTGAAGGTCTTTGTCGATACATGACACTGTATTCTGGCCCCTGAAGTGATCAGAGTGAGACTCATAAAGACTCATTGCTGTGACTCGGCTGTCTGGCCAGAATTCGCTGACACTTGCCGGCCTGCTTAGAGGGTTGCCGAGGCCATGATCAGGTTTGGTGATGCAGCTGATCGGCATTCATGATGCCCATTCAGCTGCAACGAATGTTGAAACATTCAGTCACGGGAGAGGGCCGGGGATGCCGCAAGCGCCGCTCCTGGAAAACCGGATGTCTGGGATTGGGAGTGCGTTGAAGCAGCTGGCTGGCCTAGCGGCTTTCAGAGTGAAAAGATGGCCTAGGTAGTGGCTAATACCGCCCTACGTGCTTGAATTTCTGACTCTTGGTATTCTGATTTACTGCGGATCTGAAATAATGGTTGCTGAAAAGTCTGGCTGATCAATGTGATCAAGGCTAATGATGAAACCAATGGCCAGATTCGGGAAAAGTGTGGTTACGTTGCCTCAGTCTAATTCATTCAACCATGCACAAATCAGTCCAGAAGATCTCGGTCCGCCTTTCCACACAGGTGGAGAAACGTGTCACAGTCAGCGTCATCACCTCCACTGTCTTCGGCATGCAAAAACTGACCCGTCCACCTTTCGTGAGATTCTGCTCCAGGAGCAAGCTTGCTGCAATTACGGCATCGGTCCCTTTCCTGGCTCTTTCCGTCCTGCCTGCCAGGGCTTTTACGCCCGTTCCAAACTCCGTCATTGACGCTCAGAATGCTGAATTAGTCAAAGCGGCGATCGAAGGTGGTTATGGGCCTCAGACTCCAAGAGATATCGCAAATCCCAAGGGTACCAACAAGGTCGTCTTCGGTCCTTCGCCGAGTCGCACGCAGATGAATCTCTGCAATATACATTTTCACGCCGCAGCAGAGCACAAGGGCGGGGAATACACAAAATTTGCTGGCAACGGTGATGGTAAAGGTAGCAACACCGGCTTTATGTACAGCGGTCGACTGACCCCAGCGGAACTTCAACCGATTTCTGAACCGGTCGGCACCTCGGCAGGACAGCTTGCCCCTGGCAGCACGGTTGAGATTCATTTTGTGCATAGTTCTGCGCCTGTTAAGCCTGGTCCGACATTGGGATCTTGCCTGGCCAAGGACATCAACCTCAACCCTCAGCTTCGTGTGGAGGCGGTCGTTGCCGTTCTCGTCAATGATCGGAAAGCGGCCGATTTCAGGGAAATGGCGAAGGTTGCCAATGTCAATGGATACTGGGGTGCACCCAACATTCCTGAAAATCTTGGCAGGCCGGTCGCTTACGCAGGTTCCACAACGGGCCCGAGCTGGAACTCCAAGCCGTCACCGCTTGAAGTTTGGTGGAATGTTCGTCCGAATGTCGTGAAGGTTGACATTCTTTCTGTTGCCGCCTGGCTTCGTTCAAACCAATTCAATGAAGAGAAGGCCCAAGGGGTTCGCAATCTGGTTACTACTCCTGAGCTGCTTTCTCCCATTCGCTGATCGTCCATCGGCAAAATCGGTATCTTTTTTATGGCCTGGTGAGTTCATCTCGCCAGGCTTTTTAAGTTTTAATCACTCACTCATGGCTGTAAACTGCTACAGACTCCTCGTAACGGCTTGGCTTCAGGAAGAGAGCAGCCCTTGAGATATTCATGGCGGAAGTGTCTGAAAGGAACTCGATTTCAACCCCCTTCAACTGTGGCAGGCAATACCTCTCCACTCCACTCCCGCTAGGCTGTCGACCATTTCGAAGCATCCGTGACAACTGATCCGGGATCTTCCGTTCCGCTCACCAGGATCAGGACCAGCTGACCGATCGTTGGAATCTCTGAAGATGGGGTGATTGCGGCCCTGAACGGCTGGTGCAATGCGCCAGTGTCAATCTCCACGACCGCCGCGATGCAAAGGGTCAACCAGCCGCGAAGACACTGTCTGAGAAAGTGACCGATGCCGCCTATGGCTATCAGCTGGGTCCGGTGTTGTTCAAGCCCACCCTCACGGTGGTCCCCCAGACCTTCCGCACCACCCGCCAGGGAGCCCTTGCCTACTTCGTTGGTGGGGACTCTGATTATCCAGGGGACAAGGAGTTTGCCCTCAAGGGATGGCGTCAGTGCGAAATCAGGAATGCTGCCATCTTCATCATCGACAACACCGCCACGACGATGGGGAACGTGATGATCACCGACAAGAACGGCAAGATGGTGACGGTGGACAAGACCTGGGAGTTTTACAAGGGCAAGGATGGCAAGTTGCGGATCATCCTTCACCACTCCTCCCTGCCCTGCAAGCCGGCCCCCTGATTCTGTCGGCTGCCTCCAGGGCCGCTCCCGGAGCTGCTGGGGGCTGCCGGCAGCAGCCGCCATTCGGCCACCACATAGGGCGGTACCGGCAGCTCGCTGAACACCCCCGGCAGCCCCAGGCGCAGGGGGCGGTTGCCCTTCAGATCGGCCAGCAGCGGGGGCAGCTCGAATTCGGCGGCGGCGGAGCAGCCCGCCTCCTCCACAGGCCCCTGGGTCGGGGTGACATCGGCCAGGGCCCAGTGGTAGTGGCCGGAGCGCACCGCAGGGCGGTGGGATGCTCAAGCCGCACCTTGCACCCGGCCCCTGCCCTGGGTGAAGGTCCAGCCGAACGGCGGCATCGGGGTGGTGAGGGGTGGAACCAGCTCGGCAAAGGCCGGCGGCCGTCTCGGAGCTGGGAGCCGGAGACGGCTTATGGAAGCCTTTGGAGGCCGCTGCAAAGTGGCGTTCAGGGCTCGTGGTAGCGGCCTTCTTCCCTGCTTCGCCCCCTGGGGCTGCGGCAGATGGAAGGGCACCGATTCTGGCGGTCCCAGGCGTACCAACTGATGATCGCCTTCCACGTCGATCAGCCGGGCGGGGAGCCTCCCCCCAGTTGATCGCTGCCCAGCTCCTGCTCGATCAGGGCATCAAGGGTGACGGCGCTTCTCACCAGGGACTGGTAGCGCTGCACCACGCGCCGGTTGCGCTCCAGCCAGCTGCCCGGATCACCACCGCCCCCCAGGGGGCTCCCGCCAGTGCCGGCCCGATCGTCCTCGAGCAGTTCGAGATCGCTCTGGTGGGCCAGCAGGGCCAGCACCAGGGAGTGGATCCGCTGGCGGCGATCGCTCATGGGCAGGGGGATGTGGCGGGCACTTGTGGGGAGCATCATGGCCAGCAGTGGCGCAGGGGCACGGCTGGAGGGTTCGCTGCTGGAGGTGCTGGGCACCGATGCCGCCGGAATGGCGGGCCTTTCCCGCCATTGGCAGGAGCAGATCCTGCGGGCTGATCTGGTGGCGGCTCCCCGGCGTCTGCTGGCGGATCTCGAGAGCTGGCGCGACGGCGCCCCAGCACCGGAGCTGCTGGCCAGCGACCGGCCCGGGGAGCTGCTGCCGCGGCTGCAGCGGGCCCTCGCCGACGGCGAGCGGGTGGTTCTGCTCGCCAGCGGTGATCCCCTCTGGTTCGGCCTCGGCCGCCTGCTGCTGCAGCACCTTCCCGCCGAGCGCCTCCGCTTCCACCCGGCCCCCACCTCCCTGCAGCTGGCCTTCGCTCGCCTGGGCCGCCCCTGGCAGGACGCCTCCTGGATCAGCCTGCATGGCCGCGATCCCGAGCCGCTGGCGGCGCGACTTCAGCAGCGGCCCGCCGCCCTGGCGGTGCTGACGGATCCGGCCCGGGGGGGCGCCGCCGAGGTGCGCGGGATCCTGCGGGCTTCAGGGCTGGAGGCCGCCTATCAGTTCTGGCTCGCGGAGCGGCTGGGCCATCCGGCGGAGCGCCTGCAGCAACTGGCGCCCGCCGCCCCCCTGCCGCAGGATCTGGATCCGCTGCACCTGGTCCTGCTGATCGCCGCCGAGCCCGCCGTGCCCGCGCCGGAGGCCCTGCCCCTGTTTGGCCTGGCCGATGGCCTCTGGCTGCAGCACCCCGACCAGCCGGGACTGATGACCAAGCGGGAGGTGCGGATCCAGCTGCTGGCCGATCTGGATCTGCCCGAGACGGGGGTGCTGTGGGACATCGGCGCCGGGGTGGGATCGGTGGGGTTGGAGGCGCTGCGGTTGCGGCCTGCTCTGGCCCTGTGGGCCGTGGAGCGCCGGGCCGGAGCCGCCGCCCTGATCGGGGCCAATGCGGCCCGGCTGGGGGTGCACCCCGCCGGGGTGCTGGAGGGAGAGGCCCCGGCGGTCCTGGCGCAGCTGCCCGATCCCGACCGGGTGCTGGTCGGTGGCGGTGGCGGTGGCCGCCGTGCGCTGCTGGAGGCGGTGCTGGGCCGGCTGAGGCCCGGTGGGGTGGTGGTTCTGCCCCTGGCCACGGTGGAGGGTCTGGCCCTGTTGCGCCCCCAGTTGGAGCAGGCCGGACTGGGGGTCATGGTCACCCAGATCCAGGCCTGGCGTGGTGCTCCCCTGGCGGAGGGCACCCGCCTGGCCCCCCTCAATCCGGTGCTGGTGCTGAAGGGGGCGCGCCCGGCAGCGGGGTGATCCGCACGTCGGTGCCCACGGCGATTCCGAGGGCGGCGGCCTGGCCGGCCGCCAGTTCCAGCACCCCGTCCACCGGCGTGTCAGGGCCGTAGCTGCGGCAGGGCAGGTTCATGCAGGGGGCCACCGGGCTCTCCAGGGCGACCACCCGACCATCGCGGATGAAGAGCATGTCGAGCGGCGCCGGCGTGCGGTGCATCCAGAACCGGGCCACCGCTGGCGGCGCGTAGGGAAACCACATGCCCCGAAGCGGCGGCAGCGGCGGCCGCAGCTGCAGACCCATGGTGTATTGCCGATCGCCCCGGGGCACCTCCAGCTGAATGCAGCGCGACGGCGGCGGGCCGGCCAGGCACCACTGGGCGGTGATCGGCAGGAACTGGGGCGGGCTCTGGGTATGGCCCGGTGCGCAGCCGACCAGCAGAAGCGTGGCGGCGAGGGCCCAGGGCTGGAGGCGGGACGTCTTCATGGCTCCTGCCCCGTGGGGGGGCGGCCGTCGCTGAGGCAGTAACCATGGCCCCGCACGGTGTGGATCAGCCTGGATTGACCATCCTGCTCCAGTTTCTGGCGCAGGTAGCGCACATACACCTCAATCACATTGCTGGCGCCCCCCCCCTGCTCGGCCCAGATCTCCTCAAGGATGCGCTCCCGGCTCAGCACCGATCCCCGGTGGCGCAGCAGCAGCAAGAGCAGCTGATACTCCCGGGACGTCAGGCTGAGCTGGCGCTGGCCGCGCCAGCCCTGGCAGGCCACCGGGTCGATCCACAGATCCGCCAGCTGCAGCGGGGCGGACATCGGTGTGGGGGCCTGACGCTGGGCCAGGGCCAGGTGCAGCCGCAACCGGGTGAGCAGGTCGCTGGTGCCCAGGCTGGGCAGCCAGAAATCATCGGCGCCCCATTCCAGGCAGTGGCTGCGGCTTTCCACGCTGTCGCTGGTGATGCCGAGCAACAGGGGGCGGCCCCCCAGCCTGCGGCGCAGCTCGGGGATCCGCTCCTCGCTGCCGGGCGACAGGATCACGGCCGCAGGCCGTTCATCGCCAGGTTCCTGCTCCAGGGGCCGGTAGCCGGAGACCTCCAGCCGGGGTGCGAGGCCGGCGGCCTCAGGGCCCACCAGCAGCACCGCGACCGGTTCAGACGTGATCGTGGGAGATGTTGTCACAGCGGGGCGTCGGCGTGATTGCTGGAGGGCTTGGCCACGTGCGGCAGGCCCCAGCCCAGTTTGTTGCGCAGCACCTGGAAGAATTCGTGGTCGGCCAGCCGCACGAAACGGACCGGATGCTCGCTGCGCCGCACCAGCACCCGGTCCTCGGGCCAGACATAACAGCCGGCGCTGCCGTCCACCACCATCATCAACCGCTCGGGGGTGGCGGGGAACACCGTCACCGGCTCCTGGTCGCTGAACACCAGGGCCCGGGAGGCGAGGGAGTGGGCGGCGATCGGTGTGAGCTGCAGCACGGGACAGTCGGGGGTGATCACCGGGCCGCCGGCGCTGAGGGCATAGGCGGTGGAGCCGGTGGGGGAAGAGAGGATCACCCCGTCGGCGGCGATATCGACGGGGGCGTGGCGGCCGATGGCGATCTCGAAGTGGCACATGCTGGTGAGGGGCTCCCGGTGCAGGGCCATCTCGTTGAGACAGAGCACCTCCCAGCGCCGCTGCTCACCGCGCATCACGCTGACCACGAGCATGGAACGCTCCTCGACGGTCCATTCACCCGCCACCACCTGGGAAAGGGCCTGGTCGAGGTCCTTCAGGTAGGCCTCGGCCAGGAAGCCCAGATGGCCGGTGTTGATCGTCAGGATCGGCACTCCGATCGGGGCGGTCTGACGGGCGGCGGAGAGCACCGTGCCGTCCCCCCCCAGCACCACCGCCAGGGCCATCTCCGCATCGAAGCTGGCGGGAACGCAGGCGGCATAGCCCCTGGAGCGCAGGTGCTGGTCGGGATTGGCGAAACCCACCACGCCGCCGGAGCTGCTCACCCGTGCCACCTCCAGCCCAGCTGTTCTCAGCCGGCTCTCGATCAGGTCGGCGGTGTTGATCGCCAGATCCTTGCCATCGTTGACGATCAGTCCGACCCGGGGCACCGATCGCGGGCATGGGAGCCCATCAAGTTTATGGGGGGAGATCAGAACTGCTCCAGGAAGCGCAGGTCGCTGCTGAAGAGCCTGCGAATGTCGTCGATGCCATGGCGCACCATGCAGAACCGCTCCACCCCCAGCCCCGCGGCGAAGCCGCTCCAGCGCTCCGGATCGAGGCCCAGACCCTCGAGTACCGCCGGATCCACCATGCCGCAGCCCATCACTTCCAGCCAGCGGCCCCGCCACTGCACGTCCACCTCGGCGGAGGGCTCGGTGAAGGGGAAGTAGCTGGCCCGGAAGCGCACCGGCAGATCGCCGAAGAACTGCTGCAGGAAGGTGGTGACGGTGCCCCGCAGGTGGCTGAAATCCAGCCCCTCGTCGAGGGCCAGCACCTCCACCTGGTGGAACACCGGAGAGTGGGTGGCATCCACCGCATCACGGCGGTACACCCGGCCGGGGGCGATCACCCGCACCGGAGGGGGGTTGGCCTCCAGATGGCGGATCTGCACGGGGGAGGTGTGGGTGCGCAGCAACCGGTCCCCCCCCAGGTAGAAGGTGTCCTGCATGTCCCGGGCCGGATGGTGCTCCGGGATGTTCAGGGCGGTGAAGTTGTAGTGGTCCGTCTCGATCTCGGGCCCCTCCGAGACCCGATAGCCGAGGCCGGCGAAGATATCGACGATTTCCTCGATGGTGCTCTGCAGGGGATGGCGGTGGCCGGGGGGCACGTAGCTGGAGCCCGCCGTCACATCGAGGCGTTCCCGCTCCAGCCGCTCGGCCATAGCGGCGCTGCGCACGGCCTCGAGCCTGGCGCCGAGCAGTTGCTGCACCTGTTCCTTGAGCCGGTTGGCCCGCTGACCCACCAGGGGGCGCTCCTCGCCGGGGAGGCGTCCCATGGCCCCGAGCACACCCGAGAGCCGTCCTTTCTTGCCCAGCAGCCCCACCCGCAGCTCCTCGAGGACCGCGGCGTCGCCGGCATTGGCGATGGCGGCGGCGGCCTCCGCCTCCAGGTGCTCCAGCTGGTCGGTGAGCTGCTGCAGGCTGACGGTGGCGCTCACGGTACGGATCGAAGAAGGAGGCGACTGTAGGCAGCAACGTCTAGCTTGCCGGCACTCCCCGCGGTCGAGGCCGATGGCACCGCTCCGGATCCTGGTCAGCAACGACGACGGGGTCTTCGCCGACGGCATTCAGGCTCTGGCCGCCGAGGCGGCTGGCCGCGGCCATGCGGTCACCGTGGTCTGCCCCGACCGTGAGCGCTCCGCCACCGGCCATGGCCTCACGCTCCAGACCCCCCTGCGGGCGGAGCGGGCCGATGAACTCTTCGCCGCGGGAGTCACCGCCTGGGCCTGCAGCGGCACCCCTTCCGACTGCGTCAAGCTGGCCCTGTTCAGGCTGTTGGAGCAGGCGCCCGACCTGGTGCTCTCCGGCATCAACCACGGCCCCAACCTCGGCACCGACGTCCTCTATTCGGGCACCGTGTCGGCGGCCATGGAGGGCACGATCGAGGGCCTGCCGGCCCTGGCGGTGAGCAGCGCCGATTTCCACTGGCGTCGCTTCGAGGCGGCGGCGGCCCTGGCCCTCGACGTGGCCGAGAGCCTGCACGCCAAAGGCTGGCCCGAGGGGTTGCTGCTCAACCTCAACGTGCCCCCGCGTCCCGCTGAAGCCCTCGCTCCCCTGCGTTGGTGCCGCACGGCGGTGCGGCGCTACATCGATCAGTTCGAGAAGCGCACCGACCCCCGCGGCCGCACCTACTACTGGTTGGCCGGCGAAGTCGTGGACGATCTGGAGGGCACCGGCGTCGGCCCGGCCGAGTGGCCCACCGATGTGGCCTGGGTGCAGCAGGGGGGGCCGTCCCTGACGCCCCTGCAGCCCGAACTCTTCTGGCGGGGAGATCCAACCCTGTTGCCGAATTCGGACCGGTTGGGCCTCGCCGGATTGTCTGGTCTCCCCGAACCGTGGTTAAGCAAGGAAGCGAGGAACTAGCTTGCACTCTCAAGAGATAAACCACTGAAGGCATGAAGCGTTTTCGTACTAGCCCTGCGGTGGTGGTGGTGATCACCCCCTATCTGCACCATGACGGTTCCTCGCTGCTTCTATGCCGATTTCTTCGTTGGGCTCAGTTGCGCCAACGTGACGTTGTTTTCGAGATTCTTTATCGCTACAACGGACCATTAAAGGAGCACCTACTCTCTCTTCCCAACGTCCGCGGTGTTAAGCCCCTTGTTGCCGTAAGGCGCCGACTGCTACACCACGTCGAGAGCCGTCTTCAGGCCAGAGCCATGTCTGCATTACTGCTGAACGCCGATGCCATCTACTGCAACACAGTGGTAGGACTGCAGTGTTTGCAGGACTTGCTGGATTCGCTTGGCCTGCTCCCTGAGCGCCTTCCTAGGGTAAGCGTGCATGTACGCGAACTGGGTTATTGGATCCAGCGCTCCGGCATCTCCCGGCAGAGCTTCCAACGGCTAGCGAATTGCATCATCGCTGACTCTCAGCTGACGGCAACCCATCTGCAGGCTTATCTCGGTCTGGGGGACGAGAGTCTGTGTGTGATTGATGAATACTGCGATACGGAAGAGATTGTGCGCTGGCGGGGCTGCGATCGGCTCCGTGAGGAGTTCAATATCCCGCGGGAACGTCAGCTCGTTGGCATGGCGGGGACAATTGAGTGGCGGAAGGGCCCGGATATCTTCCTTCAGATCGCTAAGCATCTCGCCACTGGAATGAGTAATCCGCCGTTGTTTGCTTGGGTGGGTGGGGGTGATCCAATGACAACTTACCAAATTGAAAGTGACATCAAAAGGCTGGGCCTGGAGTCGATGGTGTGCTTCACAGGCTCCCGTGAGAATCCCTATCCCTATTTTGATTCCTTTGATGTGTTTCTGCTAACTTCAAGAGAGGAGCCATTCGGGGCAGTTTGCTTGGAAACAGCCATGCTTGCGATTCCGAGTATGTGTTTCTCGGGCTGTGCGGGCGCCGAATCCTTCATCGCCGCAGGTGCCGGAATTGTAGTGGACCGATTTGACGTCGCGGCCATGGCCGATGCTCTTCAAAAACTGCTGGAGGATGACGCAATGCGACGAAACCTAGGGGAGCGGGCAAAGAGTGAGTGCCAGGCAGGGCACGCTTTGGATATTCTTCTACCCCGTTTGTTGGCCGAGGTGTTGGGGGAAGGCCCCCAGCCAATGCCAAGCGGCCTCCAGCACCCATGAGCTGCCAATTAAGCATGCCGCGCGTAAGCGTAATAGTGCCCAATTACAACCATGCGAAATTTTTGCGACAAAGACTCCTTTCGATTCTCAATCAGACCTATCAGGACTTTGAGCTGATTGTTCTTGATGATGCATCCAGCGACAATTCCCTCGCCGTGATAAGTGAATGTCTTGCCGGTTATCCCCATCATCTGGTGGTCAATGAGTTTAACTCTGGCTCCACCTTCAGGCAATGGGACAGGGGCGTCTCTCTCGCAAGAGGGGAGTTTGTCTGGATAGCAGAATCGGACGACGTGGCGGAGGTCACCTTCCTCGAGCGACTCGTGGCAGCTCTCGATCAGGGGGCGGCAGCCTTTGCCTATAGCCAATCACTTTGCATTGATGCAGAGAGCTGTGTGTTCGGCACCATTAAAGGGTGGACGGACGACTACAGCCCCCATCTGTGGGCCAGCGATTTCCTTGTGGATGGCAACTTCTTTTGTGTCAGCTTCATGGCGATCAAGTGTGTCATCCCCAATGCCAGTGCTGTTCTGTTCAGGCGTAACCTTTATCTGAGTCCTTTCTCGATCATGGAAGGCATAGAATTGATAGGCGATTATCTGCTCTGGGCGGAGCTCGCCATGAACAGGCAGGTCGCCTACGTGGCCACCCCCTTGAATCTGTTTCGCTTCCATTCCGGCACGGTGCGAATGGCAAAACGGCAAGTCTACCTGCAGGAATGCATCTCATGCACATCGCATATCCTCGATCGAACCGGTGCCTGGCACCAGCAGGGGCAGCTTGTCTTCCTCCGCCGCCACTTGCTGCCCCTCTGGCTCTCCATTGGTCTCGAACCCGCTTCACCGCTCAACTGGTGGAGCCACCGCAAGGGCTACAGCCTCCTCCACCGACTGCATGGCCCCGTTCTGGCTGTTGCGCTGCTGCGGGCATGGCCACGGAGTGTCATGCGGTCATTGACTCCGCTGCGCCTGTTCATCTTTCTTGGCGCCTCCTCCCTGTTGCGGCGCTTCAAGCGCGTCGATAGATCCTCTGCAGCAGCCACAAGCTGATGATCAGGGCGATCAGGTGGGCGAACAGCACCTGGGTGTTGCTTAGCACCGAGAGCATCTCGATCGAGGTGATCGGCAGCCCCACCACCCGGCCACCGCTGCCTGGCGTCCCCTGCATCTGGGCCCCGAAGAAACCCGGCACCTGCTGAGAGGCCTGCACGAACAGGCTGCCAGCCAGGGCCTGATAGCCCACCGCCGCCAAGGTGAGCCCGATCAGATCACCC
The DNA here is from genome assembly GCA_903917565.1 of uncultured cyanobacterium. GTDB lineage: Bacteria > Cyanobacteriota > Cyanobacteriia > PCC-6307 > Cyanobiaceae > Cyanobium. The sequence goes on from CAIXBB010000023.1 coordinate 11,532, forward strand.
AGCAGTCCCCGCTTCACCAGTCGTGTGGTTTCCCCTTTGCTGGGGTGTGCGGGGCTGGCTAGGGCGCGGCCGCAACGCACCACCAGCCAGGATTGCCACAGACTCCAGAGCAGCAGCAGGAACGACAGGGTGGTGAGGGACAGGCCGGGGCCCAGCCCGAGGGCACGTGAGGAATTGGCCGCCATCTGGCCGCCGATGTTGTTGAAGATCAGCACCCCCACCACCACCACACCGAGGGCCAGTTGGACCCAGAAGCGCACCCAGCCCATGCGGCGGAGGGCATCGGCCATGCGCTGCAGAGCCAGCGGGTCGACCATGGGGAGAGCGGCGAAGGTCCCAAACTTGGCATGGGAGGATCCTGACGGCGAGGGAGCAGGCCGTTGATCCCGCTTCACGACCCCTCCCACGCCCTGCGCCCCACCGCTATCGCCCTGGGCAGCTTCGATGGGTTGCATCGGGGGCACCGGCGTGTGATCACCGCCGTCACCGAACCGCAGCCGGCGGAGCAGGAGTCGGTGGTGCCCACCGTGGTCAGTTTCTGGCCCCACCCCCGGGAAGTGCTGCATGGCGAGACGCGCCTGCGACTGGATCTGCCCGAGGAGAAGCTGGAGCTGCTCGGACCCCTCGGCATCAAGCAGCTGGTGCTGGTGCCTTTCTCACGGGAGCTGGCGGCATTGACCCCGGAGCCCTTCGTGCGCGAGGTGCTGGCAGATCGGCTTCAGGCCCGGCGGATCGCCGTGGGGACGAACTTCCGCTTCGGGGTCAACCGCAGCGGCGACGTCGATGATCTGGCCCGCATCGGCGCCGCGCTGGGCATCGATGTACGGGTGCTGCCGATGCTGTGGGATGGGGCCGAACGGGTGAGCAGCAGCCGCATCCGGCGTGCCCTGGCGGCCGGCGACATCCAGGAGGCCGGCCGCCTGATGGAGCGTCCCTACCGCTTCAGAGGCCAGGTGGTGCGGGGGCGCGGCCTGGGCCGCCAGCTGGGCTGGCCCACCGCCAATCTGGCGGTGGATGGGCGCAAGTTCCTGCCGCTGGAGGGGGTCTATGCAGCCCTGGCCTGGCGGGACGGCGAGGAGGAGACGATGGCGGCCGTGATGAACCTCGGCCCCCAGCCAACGGTGGATCCCCTGGCTCCTTCGGCGGTGGAGGTCCATCTGCTGGAGCGCAGCCTCGAACTGGCGGGAGCCCAGCTGACCGTTCAGCCCCTGCGGCTGTTGCGGCAGCAGCAGGCGTTTGAGAGCCTTGAGGCCCTCAGCCGGCAGATCCGCCTGGATGCCGATCTGGCTTTGGAAGATTGCCACACCCATGGCGCCCCTTCCTCGTCCCCTCCTCCCGACTGAAGAACCCCTCCCATACCCTGGATGCCCCAGCAGCGCCGGTCCGGTGACGCCGCAGCCCCCAGTTCCGTCGTCGACCCTCGTCACCGAGCGCGCCGCCATTGAACGGTTGCTCGATGCCAACCTTGATCGGGCCCGCGAGGGGCTGCGGGTGCTGGAGGACTGGGCCCGCTTCGCCCTGGACCGCCCCGATCTGGTGGCCCGCAGCAAGGACCTCCGCCAGCGTCTGGGGCGCCTCCATCAGGAGCGCTACAAGCTGGCGCGGCATACCGCCACTGATCCGGCCGCCGGCATGGCCCATCCTGCCCAGACCGAACGGCAGGACGGCGCCAGTGTTCTGGCCGCCAACGCGGGGCGGGTGCAGGAGGCCCTGCGGGTGCTGGAGGAGTTCGGACGGCTGGAGGATCCTGGGCTGGCGGCCGAGGCCGCGGCGATCCGTTACGCCCTCTACGACCTGGAGGTGGATCTGCTCCAGGCTGGCCGCGGCGGCGACGAACGCCGGGTCCTGCTGCGCCGCTGCCATCTTTATCTGGTCACCAGTCCGGTGAGCGGGCTGGAGACCGTGGTGGCCGCCGCCCTGGCGGCGGGGGTGCGGCTGGTGCAGTACCGCGCCAAACCCGGCGACGCCCCAACCCTGGCCGGTGCCCCCCCGGATGACCGGCGGCGTTTCGAGCAGGCGAGTGCCCTGCGCCTGCTCTGCCATCGCCATGGGGCCCTGTTTCTGGTCAATGACCGCATCGACCTGGCCCTGGCGGTGGGGGCCGATGGCGTCCACCTCGGCCAGGGCGACCTGCCGCCGGCCGTGGCCCGCCGTCTGCTGGGGCCGGACCGGCTGATCGGCCGCAGCACCCACCGCCTCGAGGATCTGCACCAGGCGGTCGCCGACGGTTGCGACTACATCGGGGTGGGCCCCGTCAACGCCACGCCCACCAAGCCCGGCCGCGAACCGGTGGGGCTGGCCTACGTGACCCAGGCAGCGGCGGAATGCCCCCTGCCATTCTTCGCCATCGGTGGCATCGATCTGGCCAACCTGTCCGCCGTGCGCCGGGCCGGGGCGCAGCGGGTGGCGGTGGTGCGGGCCATCACCGAGTCAGAGCATCCCGGGGCCGCCGCCGCCGCCCTGCTGGAGGGGCTGGAGGCGGAGTCATGACAGCGGATGCTGCCGGAATGGAGCCGGGGACCCTGCATTTGCGGGTCAACGGCGAAAGACGCCTCTGCCCGGCGGGCCTCTGCCTCGACGTTGTGCTGGTCTCCCTCGGTTACCATCCGCGCCTGGTGGTGGTCGAGTTCAACGGTGAGATCCTGCCCAGGGATCGCTGGGCCGCCCAGCCTGTGGGGGAATCCGATGTGCTGGAAGTGGTCACCATCGTGGGAGGGGGTTCCTAGATTCCTTCCATCGCTACGACCTACGACATGGGTTCCCGCTTGTTCCGGCGTCTCGCCGGTCTGATGGTCGTCCCTGTACTGGTGGCGAGTCTCGTGATGTCAGCTCCGGCGCCGGCCCAGGCGGCCAGTGGCGGCCGCATCGGCGGCGGCAGCTTCCGTTCCGCGCCTTCGATGCCCCGCAGTTATGGCGGCGGTGGGGGTGGTTACGGGGGCGGGTTCGGAGGCGGTTACCGGGGCGGAGGGATGGGCTTTCCCTTCATCGTGCCGATCTTCGGCTTCGGTGGCGGCGGGCTGTTTGGTTTCCTGATCCTGATGGCTGTGGCGGGTGTCGTGGTCAACGCCCTGCGGGGTGGCGGCGGGGGACCGGCCCTGGGCGGCTCCGATTCCGATCTGGCCTACAGGCCACGCCCCGATGGCCCTGTGTCGATCGCCCAGATCCAGGTGGGGCTGCTGGCGTCCGCCCGCGACCTTCAGAACGATCTACGGCGCCTGGCCGGTTCGTCCGACACCTCCAGCAACGCCGGCCTGCAGAGGGTTCTTCAGGAAACCAGCCTAGCGCTGCTGCGCCATCCCGATCTCTGGGTCTATGCCCATGGTGACGTGGGCCAGGTGCCCTTCGCCAGCGCCGAGTCCACCTTCAACCGGCTCTCCATGCAGGAGCGCAGCAAGCTGGAGCGCGAACTCACTGCCAACGTGGCGGGGCGCCGCTTCAGCGAGCCGGCGTCCGTGGCCCCCGGAACCAGCGACGCCTCCAGCGATTTCATCGTCGTCACCCTGCTGGTGGCAACCCGTCAGCGTCTGGCCATCAAGGGGGCGGCCGCCGCCGAAGATCTTCGCGATTCGCTGCAGAAACTCGGGGCAGTCGGTGCGGACGATCTGCTGGCCCTGGAGGTGATCTGGCAGCCGGAAGGGGCCGGTGAGGTGCTCAGCACCGAACAGGTGATCACCGCCTACCCCGACCTGCAGCACCTCTGAGTATTCCGCCTTGCCAACCCGGGGGTGGTGCTTCACACTCCTTTGAGAAGTCGCAGGCACCGATGATTCCCCATCGGATCAGCTGGACCAATACCCCTGTCCTGATCGAAGCCATCGAGCGCTACGAGCAGGGCCGTTTGCCCCGTTCCCTCACCCTCTGGCTGCAGACCGTGCTGGAGATCGAGGGCCCTCCGTCAGGCCCCCTGTTGCCGGGCGGCTGACGTCCCCCCGGTTGCCAGCTGGAGGATCCGCAGGGCCGCCATGGCGGCGCCATAGCCGTTATCGATGTTCACCACGGTGAGCCCTGGGGCACAGCTGGCCAGCATGCCTATCAGGGCTGCCTGTCCCCCGGCACTCACTCCGTAGCCGACCGCCACCGGCACCCCGATCACCGGTTGGGGCAGCAGACCGGCCAGCACGGTGGGCAGGGCTCCCTCCATGCCGGCGCAGGCGATCAGCACCCGGGCCCGGCGCAGCCCCTCCAACTCCCCCAGCAGCCGGTGCAGCCCGGCAACACCCACATCGAGCACGAGGTCGCTGGCCACCCCATGGCAGGCCAGGGCCAGGCGAGCCTCCGCCGCCACAGCCAGGTCGCTGCTGCCGCCGCTGAGCACCGCCACCCGCCCGAAGGCCGGATCGACAGGCGGCGGCGTGGGCCAGGTGAGGCAGCGGGCCAGGGGATGGTGCTCGGGCGGTGGGACAGCCCCATCGGCGCCGATGTGGTCCGCCAGCTGCTGCTCCACCACCGCGGCCTTCTCCGCGCTGACCCGCGTCACCAACGCCAGCTCCCCGGCCCGGTGCAGCCCCAGCATCACGGCGGCGATCTGGTCGGCACTCTTGTGCTCCCCCCACACTGCTTCCACCATGCCGAGCCGTTGGCGGCGGCCCAGGTCGAGCCGGGCGTCCTCGCTCACCGCAGCTCCTCGGCAGCCGCAGTCGGGGTGAGGCCCACCCATTCCAGTTCACCGGCGTAGACCAGGGGAAAGGGGTTGGTGCCCGGATCGAGGGCCAGGGCCCTGCATGCCGCTGCCTCGAACCGGCCCTGCACCGCTTCGATCTCGCTGGTGGGGATGGCCAGCCACTGGCGTCGGCTGCGCCAACGGATCAGCAGGAGACCCTCCTCCCGTTCAGCGTCCCAGAGCAGATCCCGGCCCAGGAAGCCGTCCTGTTGCCGCAGCCAGGGTCCCCAGCTCTCCTGCTCCGCCTGCAGCCAGGCCTCCCGGGCTCCGGCCGGCACCTTCACCCTCAGGTGTTCCACCACGGCGGCGGGGGCTTCGCTCCGGCCTTGGCCACTGAGCTGCGGGCTGAGGGCATGGGCGTTCGCAGCAAGGCCGGCCAGCACGAGCAACACCAGGCTGAAACAGATCAGCAAGTTAGCCAGTGGGCTGAGAGGGCCACGGATCATGGCTGGTGCAGCAACGCCACGGCATGGCAGGCGATGCCCTCTTCCCGGCCCGTGGGCCCGAGCCCCTCATTGGTGGTCGCCTTGACCCCCACCTGCTCGGGAGCCAGACCCAGCCGGGTGGCGATGGCCTGGCGCATGGCGGCGATGTGGGGTTTGAGGCGGGGGCGCTCCGCCACCACCACCGTGTCGACGTTGAGCACCTGCCAGCCCCGTTCCGCCACCAGCTCCATCACCTGCTCCAGCAGTAGCAGGCTGTCGGCGCCGCGCCAGCGTTCGTCCTCGGGAGGGAAATGGGTGCCGATGTCCCCAAGGCTGAGGGCCCCCAGCAGGGCATCCATCAGGGCGTGCACGAGCACGTCGGCGTCGCTGTGGCCCGCCAGTCCCAGGCCGGCCGGATGCTCCAGGTGCACGCCGCCCAGGATCAGGGACCGACCGGGTACGAGCCGGTGGATGTCGTAGCCGTTGCCGATGCGCAGCTGCATGGGGGGCGATGGAGGCGGCTCCAGTGTCGCCGGTCTGGGGGGACTGCGGGCTTCAGGGCCCCTGCTGCGCCTGCCACAGGGCCAGCAGGTCGGCGCGCCGCTCGCGGGTGCGTGCCAGCTGCTGCTCCTGGCGCCAGCGGGCGATGGCGCCGTGGTCGCCGCTTCGCAGCACCTCCGGCACCGCCATGCCGCGAAAGTCCGCCGGCCGGGTGTAGTGGGGGTGCTCGAGCAGCAGGCCGCTGTGGCTTTCCGCTTCGAGACAGTCCGGCGATCCCACGGTGCCCGGCAGCAGCCGCACCACGCCGCTGATCACCACCAGGGCGGGCAGTTCGCCGCCGGTGAGCACGAAGTCGCCCAGGGACACCTCCTCATCCGCCAGCGGCCGGATGCGCTCATCGAAGCCTTCGTAGTGACCGCAGAGCAGCACCAGCTGGTCGTGCTCTGTCGCCCAGCGACGCAGGTCACGTTGATGCAGCGGTTGGCCCTGGGGGCTCATCAGAAGCACGCGGCGGTGCGGCAGCACCGGGATCGCCTCGAAGGCGGCGTAGACAGGCTCGGGCTTGAGCACCATGCCGGCGCCGCCCCCGTAGGGAACGTCGTCCACCTTGCGGTAGCGATCCGTGGCGTGGTCGCGGGGGTTGTGGGTATGAATCCCGGCGATGCCGGCCGCAAAGGCACGGCCAATCACCCCCAGGCCCAACAAGGGCGTGAAGGCGTCCGGCACCAGGCTGACCACGTCGAAGCGCATGTCGGGTCAGCCGGCGGGTCGGCTGACCCGCCGGATCTCGGAGCTGAAGCTGGCCCGGCCCGGGCGACCGTCGGGGAGGTTTTCCACGCTGCTGCGCAGGCGCAGATTCGCCTTGGTGAACCAGATCCTCTCCCGTACCGAGGTCCCCGCCCGCTGGCTGGTCAACTCCAGGCTCCCATCCGGCCAGAGCTGCCAGCGTCCCGTGCTGACGGTTCCGTCCGGGGCGCTGCCCTGGAAGTCTCCTCCAGGGAGGAACAGCAGCCGGTGCCTGCCGCCGGTTGGCGGGGTGATCTCCAATCCCCCCGGCTCGTCGGTCCCCTCCGGCGCCAGGTAGGCCACCGTCAGCTCACCGCGTTCGGAGCTGTGCCAGCTGACCTCGTCCTCCTCGGCCTGTCGGGCCTCGGCACTGGCCTCCTCCAGGCTGAACCGGCTGCGCAAAGAGAGCCAGTCTCCGGCGCAGAAGGCCAGGAAGGCCGCGATCGTCTGGGGCGGGAAAGCTGCGATCGTCGCTGGGGTGGGAGGCTCGGTCGCGCTGGTCACGGCGGGGGCGGCGGGAGATCGGGGCCGATGGACCCTTGGGATCTTCGCAAACCCCAAGCCATCGTGTGCCTTTCGGGGGCGCGCTCAGTCGCCCCGGTAGCCCAGTTCCGCCAGCCGGCCCGGATGGCTGCGCCAGTTCGGCACCACCTTGACGAACAGTTCGAGGTACACGGGACCGTCAAACACCTTCTGCATCTGTAGCCGTGCCCCCTGGCCGATGGCCTTGAGCATCTGACCGCCCTTGCCGATCAGGATCCCCTTCTGGCTGCTGCGCTCCACCAGCACGGTGGCGAGCACGGCCGTGCGTTCCTTGCCCCTGGTCTTGCCCTCGTCCTCGACGATCCGCTCGATCCGCACCGCCACCGAGTGGGGCACCTCCTCCCGGGTGAGGGTCAGCACCTGTTCACGGATCAACTCCGCCAGCAGCAACTGCTCCGGCTGGTCACTGACCGTGTCGGCTGGGTAGAGCAGCGGCCCTGGCGGCAGGTCGGCGGCCAGGGCCTCCACCAAGTCCTGGCAGCCGTCGCCGTTGAGCGCGCTGCAGGCATGCAGGGGCCAGGACACGGGGCAATCGTCACCGGCCGCGAGCAGCTCCCGGTAGGTGGCGGCCAGATCCTCGGCATCGGCGCCCACCCGGTCGCTCTTGTTGAGGGCCACATGCACTGGAACCCTGCAGTGGCGCAGCAGGTCGACGATGAAGCTGTCCCCGCGTCCGGCCGGTTGGCTGGCATCCACCAGCAGCAGCACCACATCCACTTCGCCGATGGCCCCCCGGGCGCTCTGCACGAGACGCTCCCCCAGCAGGTGGTGGGGTTTGTGGATGCCCGGGGTGTCCAGCAGGATCAGCTGGGCTGCGGGGGTGGTGAGGATGGCGCGCAGCCGGTTGCGGGTGGTCTGGGCCACGGGGGAGGTGATCGCCACCTTCTGGCCCACCAGCTGGTTCAGCAGGGTGGACTTGCCCACATTCGGACGTCCGATCAGGGCCACAAAGCCTGAGCGGAAGGGAGCCCCCCCGGTGCTGCCGTCTTCTGGCTGGGCATCGCCGGGTCTGGCGGTCGGGGTGCTCGGGTCCATAGCCTCAACACTGCCAGTCCATGGGCCCCGCCGCCCGCCACTCGCCATGACCGATTCCGCCCCCATCGACGAGACCGCACGGAGCGAAACCCCGCTGGCGCCGAGCTTTCCGCAGGCGATGGAGATCGCGACGCAGTGGATCGGCCTCTGGGAGGCCGGGGAACTCAGCGATGAGGTGCTGGCCGATCGGGTCGGGGAACTGGTGGCAAGCCGGGATGGCGCCCGCGGATTCTTCGTGGTGAGCCTCACCGGCGAGGCACCGTTGCTCGACCGTCTGCCGGAAGCCCTGGTGGTTGCCCTGCGCCAGGCCGGCGAGGGGGTGGTGGATCTCACCGCTCGCAATCTGGCCATGAGCACTGCCATGACCCTGCACCATCAGCGTTCCGGGGACCGTGAGCACCAGGCTGGCTCTGAGCGGGTGCAGCTGCGCAGCACTGAACTGCTGAGGCATCTGGAGCCCGTGGCCGTGAAGCAGCGGTTGGAAACCCTTCTGGCGGCCGCGGCGGAGCAGGGGGGCGCTGAGGCGGGCGTGGTGGAGGACAGGGCCTTCCTGAACCGATGGGGGTATGACGCCGAGCAGCGTCAAGCGATCGCTCTCGCCATTGAAGCGGTGGCCGACTGAGGTTGAAACCGACCGGAGCTCAGAACCTCACATACAGCAGGGTCATGGCCTGCAGGGCATCGAAGGTGACACCATCGGGCAGGAAGACGTAGTTGACGTTGAAGCCCAGTGTCACGTTCTCGGTGATGTTCAGATCAATCCCACCTGTGAGCATGGCGTTGGTCTCGCCGGTGGAGTAGGTGTTGGTGGCGATGCCACCTCCGAGGTAGGGGGACACCACCGAGCGACGAAAGAGATCAAGGGTGAGGGGTAACTGGAAGGAGGTCTGGCCGTTGTAGCGGCCAAGCAAGTCCCGGTTGCCGAAAATCAGGCTCGGACGCAGGGAAACGGCGAGGGTTTCGTTGAGTTTGTAACCCACTCGGCCGGTGAACACGCCGCTGTTGGGCAGATCATTGCCGAAGTTGACGCCTCCGCCGATGCCGTAGATCCCCACAGTCTCAATGGGTTTACCCTGGCGAGGAATGATCGCCAGCTCGGCGGGTTTGCGATTCGCAGGCGGCGGCAGGTAGTCCGCCGGCAGGGTGGCCGCATCGGTCACCGGTTCCCAGCCGGCAGCGGCTGGTTCTGCTGCTACGGGGACCCAGGGAGCGGCGGGAGCGGGAAGGGACTGGGCCTGGACTGGATGAGAACCCAGGGCCAGACAGGCCAGGCCCAGCAGGGGTATGCCGCTGTGGTGGAGTCCCGGCTGCTTCACTGGGGAGCCACCATGGAACCGCCGGCTCCAGCAGGGGTTGAGGCTGCGGAGGGTGCTTCCGGAGCCGGGGCCACGCTGGCGGCGGCCGGAACCGGAGGTGGTGCTGCCGGGGCGCTCGCCACTGGGGAAACCTTGGCAGGGGCCGGCGTGGACCTGACCTCAGCCGGGATGGGCTGGAGGTTCACGACCGTGGGGGTGACCGTTCCAGGGGTCGGGGCCGGCTGGTGGCGCGACCATTCCTTGATGTCCTCAAGCACCGCGGGATCAGAGGGCTGGCTCAGAACATCCACGCTGCCGTCCGCTTGAACGGCGAGGGGCACCTGAGTGGGCTTGCTGATCCGGGTGGAGGGCACGTAAATCACACGGCCCTGCTGAAGCTTGGCTGTCTTGGTGGGGGTCGGGGCCGGGAGGGTGCGAATGGCCTGGCGCATGGGCTCCCTCAAGCTCTGGGGCAGGGGGGCCATGGGGTCTCCGCTGCTGGCCCACCGGGCCCGCTCCGCTCTGGCCACCGGTGGCATGGCAGGTGAACCCAGGTCCTGGATGGTCAGCACACCACCGAGGAGCTCGGAGTTTGAGAAATTGCGTTGCAGCATGGTTTTGGCGCTGCCCAGGCCAGTGGTGCCGAGGGAAGGCCCCTCAATGCGGAAGCTGGAGGCGGCGACGGGAGCCTTGGCGGTCCGGGCCGGGCTGGTGGTCTTGAGCACAACCGCGGGTCGCCGGCCCGGATCGGGCCTGGCGCGGGTGGAGTTGGAGGGACCGCTCAGGTCGACACTGCGGGTCAGGGGCGTATCCAGTAGCGAGTCGATCGTTTCGGAGGCCGAACTGAGCACATGGCCTGTGGTGACACCGAGATCGTCAAGGGGGGACGGCGAGGCGGCGCCGGTGGATTTGGTGGGCGCCTGGGGAAGGGAAGCGACCGCTTCATCAGAGCCCTTGGGATCGGCGGGCTGGGGAATGGCCATGGCCTTGACGTTGGCTTGCCAGCGGTCGTGGGCGTCGATGGCCAGTAGGGGAAGCCAGATGGATTGGCTCAGCAGGGCCCAGGCGATGGCTTTGGGTCCGATGGAGGGCTCGCGGTACATGGGTCTCTAGGAAGATGGGGATGTCAGCGGAAATTGTTGTTGTTGTTGTTGTTGAACGTGTTTCGGAAAAAATAATAGGAACTGGCGGCCTGACTGAGGGGGACGACGACCTGATTGATGACGTCAAGGGCTTCAGCGTAGAAGGTGCGGTTGACGATGACTGTGTCCCTGTCCCGCAGGGGAGGATTGAGCCCCTTGGACACGCCAATCCCATCTCTGTAGCTGAACACTTCGCGGGTGGTGGTTCCGTTGCGGTTAAGCCGCACGAGCTCGATGTCATTCTTGTTCGCCCGCCAGTTCTGGGTCCCTCCGGCTCGGAAGATGGCTTCGGCAAGTGGTGTGTTGGCGGGAAGGCTGATCGTTCCAGGACTCTTGACCTCACCAATCACTGAAACGGTGATGGTGGCCGGAGCCAGGTTGGTCGCACCGATCTGGAGGACCTCCTCCGGGATCAACTCCTCGGAGCGGGCGATGACGATCGTGTCTCCGTCAAAGAGAATGGGGTTCTGGCGCTGGTTACCCACCTGGAACACCTGGGCCAGATCCAGCACGGTTTGCTTCTGGCTGCCGTCGGGGCCGGCCAGCCGCCGCAGCAGCACTTTGCGGATGTCGGCGTTGAGCGTGACTCCACCGGCGGTCTGGATGGCGGAAACCGGAGTTGAATAGGAGGCCAGGGGATACAAGCCGGGGCGACCCACCTCACCGATGATGGTGACCTTGACGGGTCGGGGGGTGGTGAGACTGAGGATCAGCTCCGGCCGCACCAGCTGTTTGGAGTAGAGGGAGGTGAGCCATCGCGTGGCCTGGCCGATGGTCAGCCCCGTGAGCTGGACCGATCCCAGCAGCGAAAGGGTGGAGGTGCCGTCCGGAAGAATGACGACGGCACCACCGATGCCGGCGGCGGAAGGGTCGGTGAAGGTGAGCTGGAGGCCGTCACCCGGTCCGAGGACGTAGAGATCGTTGTAGACCTCGGTCACCGTGAGGGGAAGCGGAGCTGAAGACGAAGGGCCAGCGGCGGGTGAGGCACTGACAGCACCCGATCCCCGCCAAGGCGACTGGGGGGAGACTCCCTGTGGAACCGAAGCCCTCAGACCGGTGGGGGCAAAAACCATACTGGTGAGACCCAGCAGGCCAACGGCGGTAAGCCGCCGTTGGCTGGTCCGGCGGCCGAACCAGTGTCCCAAGGGAAACCGTTGAACGACGGCATGCCGTTGGCCATCGGTGGGCCATTGGCGTACAGATGTTCTGGGAGGAGAAGCCACCGATGGACATTATTCGGATTACAACCATAGACGCCCGAGTCAACAGACGCCCGAGTCAAGGGGCACTCTTCTCCGGTTGCCATTATCATCGGAACAACTTTCTCCGCAGTTCATAACGTGACGACGACGGGTGTTCCTCCTGAGACCTTTCCGGGTGGAACGGCGCGCCCGCTGTCCCTTCCCCCATCGGCCGGTCCGGGACCCAACCCCTCCCTGACATTCGATCAGCCGCTTCAGAGCCCGCTGAACCCCACAGGCGAGGGTCAGTCCGGCTCCGGAGGACTGGGCGGCTTGGTGCGGACCGTCAAGCGCCGTCAGTCCGTCTTCCTGATCACCTTCGCCGTGGTGACGGGAGTCCTGGCGATCAACACCCTGCGCCAACGCATCTTTTCCCCCGTCTACCAAGGCGGATTCCAGTTGCAGATCAGCAACCCCTTCGAAGAACCTGGCGGCGGAGGCGGAGGCGGAGGCGGCGGATCGGTGGAAAGTGTCGCTCGCAGCGAGATCAAGACAGACGTCCCAAGCCTCATTGTCCTGATGAACAGTCCCCTGTTGCTTGGGCCGGTCGCCCAACGTCAGGGCATACCGCTAGGGGCGCTTCAGGGGAGTCTGTCGATCAACCCGGAGGGAAGCGTCAACAACGTTCTCAACGTCTCCCTGCGCTGGGCTGATCCCGTCAAAGGGAAAGCTATCTTGCGTCAGCTTGCGAAAGATTACACCGCCTTTTCCCTTACCCAGAGGCAGGCGACGATGAATTCTGGAGTCCGATTCCTGGACGAACAGGCCCCAGCCATTGAGTCTAAGCTTCGGAAACTCTCCCAGGAGATGCTCAAGTTCCGTGAACGGAATAATTTCATTGACCCTCAGACGGCGGCAGGCCAGATCCTCGGAGCCCGCGAGGGTCTCGTCAATCAGCTGCGCACCCTCCAAAGCGAACAGGTGCAGCTGGACAGCCAACTGAAGTCGGTTCAGACCGGAAAGCTGCAATTCACTCCCAGCGGTGCTCCCACAGCCCTTGAGCAGCTGGGTCGCAACACGGTCCTTGTTCCGGGTCGGGCCTCCTCGGGAGCAGAGGCAGCCCGCGGCTCCGCGGCAACTCCACTTGATCTGCTCAACCAATTTGAACAGGAGTTGGCTACAGCCAAAGGCACCTTTAAGGAGAGTTCTCCGATCGTGCAGTCCCTCCGGGCAAGACGCAACCAGCTATTGCCAGTGGTCCAGCGCCAAGCCGCCGATGCCGTGAAAGCAAGGCTGCTCTCCAATGTGGCCCAGCAGGACGAAATCAACCGCCAGATCCTGCTTCTCAGTGAGAACTTCAGGAAGAATCCGCAGAAGATGTCGGAGTTCGAGGACATCAACCAGCGACTGGCGATCGCCAAAGAGCAGTATTCTTCTTACATCCAGGCCAGGGAGCGCTACCGCCTTGAGAGGGCCCGATCAATTTCCCCCTGGGAAGTGATCGGGCCACCTGATTTCGGGGACAGCCCGGTGGAGCCCGACATCCAGCGCAACCTGCTCAGGGCCATCATGATCGGCCTCCTGGCCGGTCTCGGCGCAGCGATCCTCAGGGAGCGCACAGACAACGTCTTCCACACCCCCATGGAGGTGGAAAAGGAGCTCCAGCTGCCGGTGCTCGGTTTGATTCCCTACCTGCCCCTGGAGCCCGGTGTCGATATCGCCACCAGCATTTCCAAGATGTCCTCCAGCGAGCGCTTTGCGATCAAGGAGTCCCTGCGTAGCCTGTTCACCACTTTCCGCCTGCTTCGCGCCGACAACAACATTCGCATGGTGGGAGTCACCTCCTCCACCCAGGGGGAGGGAAAATCCACCGCAGTTGCGGTTTTCGCCCGTACCCTCGCCGATCTTGGCCTGAAGGTGCTTGTCATTGATTCCGACATGCGTCTCCCAATGCAGGCGAGGTATCTCGGGGTGGAGCCGGGCGATGGCTTTTCGACACTGTTGTCCGATTCATCTCGAAATCCCACGGAATTCATTCACCCCGTTGTCGAAAACATGGATGTGCTTCCGGCTGGTCCGAAGCCACCCGATCCCGCCAAACTGCTCAATTCCAGCCGCTGCAAGGATGTCATGGAGGAGATTCGTGCCCTCCCCGGCTACGACATCATCGTCGTGGATGCGCCTCCCTGTCTGATGCTGGCCGATCCGATCCTGGTCGGAGAGAAGCTGGATGGCATCCTCTTCCTTGTGGGACTGGGCAAGGTGAGTCGTGAGCTGGCCCCCCAGGCCTGTCGCCGGATCAAGGCTTCTGGTGTCGATGTGCTGGGGATCATCTGCAACCAGGTGAACTTCCCGAGCCGCCTCAATGATTATGGCTATGAATATGGCTATTACTACCACTACGCCTATGCATCGGCCTCGGGTTACTCCAAGAGTGCCACCGAGCCCTCTGGTGGATTAGGCAATTATGTCCAGCGCTACCGCGATAGCTATATGAAGGGTGCCGCCACCAACACCTATGTCAGCTCCCGCTATAAGGAAGGAGAATCCGATGTCAAGACCTACCATCAAGAAGAGGAAGGTCAACTCACCGGGCCAGAAGCCTCCAACGGTGCCCCCGTCCGCGGCAGCAGCTCCAGCTCCCTGCCTCCTGCCGAAAGGGCTCCATCCCGACGTCACCGCCAGGTGAGCGAGTCCGGTGGTGGGCCGATCAGCTGGCTGCGAAAGCGCTTCGGTAGCAAGGACTGAGCCACTGGCTCAGTCCTTGCTGGGATGCGTTGACCTGGACCTGGTGGACAGGATGCTCTCCATCATCACCAGGTGGTCATAGATGGGCATGGCCATTGGGTGGCAGCGCCTGACCCAGGCCAGGGCAGCCAGCATGTCGATGCCCCGCATGCGGGCCGTGAGTCCCACGGCCAGCAGAGGCGAGCGTTCATACCCTGCCATGCAATGCAGGTAGACCGGGGCGGCGTCCTTCACCAGTGCTTCGGCCCTGGCCAGGGCCAGGATCAGCCTGGCTTCCTGCATCGGCTCCTGCTCCCTGTGATCGGGCAGGGAGACGCTGTCGCTCGACCATCCAGGCGGAAGGATCAGCCCTGTTTCCTCCTCCGGGTAGCAGCAGCTGAAGCGGCTCCGAAATCCGGCCTCCTCCAGTTGCTGCCAGTGCCTGTCACTGCGGGGCATCGGACCGACGGCCAGCTGATTGTTGAGAACCCAGCTGCAGGGCAGGGAGCGTTCCTGCATCGGCTGGGCAGGCCTCTCCGCCTCCCTCAGGCTCAGCAGAAACCGCCGCAGGGCGCCGACCACTAGCAGATCACCTGGTCGTTGACTCCCACTTCGCGCAGGGTCGCCCTCGGCTGATGTTGCTGGGCAGCCCCCGGAGAGTGGCGCGTGGAGGGTGTGAGGGCGATGACGGCAGAGGGGTAACGGGAGCAGGCGGTGCGGGTGGCAGCAGGTGGACGGTGTCCCCGGCCTAGCCCTGGGATCGCAGCACCGGCTCCAACAGGCCCAGCACCTGCTGCCAGAAGCCGTGGGTGGGTGGCTCCCCTTTGGGCCCACGCAGACTGATCAAGGTGCAGGCATAGGTGCGGTTGGGCTGAAGTCCGATCACACGCTCAACCGCGGGGAGCTTGCCGCTGGCCGGGCGGTCGGTGAGAGGGGTGAGTTGGTCGCGCGTCACGCCGAAGGCATCCTTCAGCCCCGGGCCTCTCACCAGGCAGGTCTGGAGAGCGGGGCGATTCTCAATGAGGCCAGCTGCCGTGGGAGTCGGCGTCGTGATCAGGCGCCGATTGAGCAGTTTCAGGCTGGGTTGTTCCTGACCGATGAAACCGGTTTGCAAGTTGAACCGCTGACGCACATGGCCTGCCATCAGGGTGAGCTCGAATCCATCGCGCAGAGGGAAGACCACAGGTGCGGACGTCGAGAGTTCATAGCTGCGCTTCGCTGGCCGGAGGGTGCCTGGGGAGGGGCGATCCGTTGGGGAAAGGAGCTGGGCCGCCCGAAGCCCTGCTTCCAGTTGTTGAACGGGCAGGGGGATGGGGGACGCGGGCCAGCGCGGCAGCACGATGGCTTGGGCTGCCAGCAGGGCGGCGATCGTGGCCAGAATGCCGTACCACCTCACCAGTAGGGGAGGGGCGATCAAGCTTCTTCCCCTTGCGATGACGGGGTGGGCAGGGGTGGCAGCTCCCTCTCCAGCAACCGCATGTAGACCATGCCGAAGACCAGGACGGCCACACCGGAAAAGACGAGGGAACCGGTGCTTTCGTGAAAGAAATCGAACCACCAGCTCCCTTTGGAGTTGCCATTGCCGGCGAAGATCGCCAGAAGGGCGATCCGAAAAGTGTTGGAGATCAGCCCGATCAAAGGAGCGATCAGGAGCACCAGGACGCGGCTGGCCCAGGAACGGATCGGGAAGGCCAACAGAAAGATCACCCCCACGCAGAGGATCTGGGCCATCATGTCCAGGCCGTTGCAGGGACCCAGCACCATCACCCCTCCACCGGGGAGCAGCACGCTGCGGGCATTGACGATCACGTCGAGTCCGAGGATGCTCAGCCAGAGGCCGGACAACTGGGCGGTGAGCAGGCTGATGGGGGCCTCCGGCAGGCTTCGCATCAACAAGGCGAAGCCAGGCAGCAGCAGCAGGCACAGCAGGGGATCGCGGAAGCGGCCCAGGTTGGCGGGCTTTTCGGCCAGCAGGCCAAGGGCGAGGCCACCGATCGGCGCGAGGGCGAACAGCAGACCGTCCCAGTGAAGAATCACCGCCGTGCGGGTCAGGACCCACATCAGCAGCAGGGTGCCGATGATCAGCCCCCAGACGACAGGCCGGGGATCGAGCTCCTCGAACTGATCCTCCATGCAGATCACAGCTCCCCCCCACACCAGAACGGCGAACACGGTGATGTGCTCGCTCTGGCTGCTCTGGAACACGGCGATGTTCTGGATCGCCACGGCTGATGACAGGGCCAGCCAGAGATTGCGGGGCGTTGGTGGGGGAACTGGCGGAATGGCGGCCCGCCAGGAAGGGGGAAGCTTCAGGAGGAGCGCGTTGGAGAGTCGCTGGACGATGTTGCTCATCGGGCCAAGGCGTCGACCAAAGGTGTGGCCGGAAGCCCTTCTTCCGGATCGTATTCCGGCACCAGTCGGCGCAGGAGCTGACTGGTTGTCGCTTCGTCCCAATGGGTGAGCGCCTCGTGCAGCTGCTGGATCAGGGGAAACAGTTGCTCGCTTTCCCGCCGAGGTTCGGTGGCCCTGCGGATCAGCGGGTGCTTGGTGGGCTGGTCGTCGGCACCGATCAGCAGTTCTTCGTAGAGCTTTTCCCCTGGCCGCAGACCGGTGTACTGGATGGCGATGTCACCGTCGCTGGTGTAGTCGTCCCGCACTCTCAGGCCTGACAGTTCGATCATCTGTCGGGCCAGGTCGGCGATCCGGACCGGTTCTCCCATGTCGAGCAGGAAGAGATCGCCACCGATGGCCATACCAGTGGACTGGAGCACAAGCTGGACGGCCTCCGGGATGGTCATGAAGTAACGGGTGATGGCCGGATGGGTGACGGTGACGGGCCCCCCTGTTGAGATCTGCTGGTGGAAAAGGGGGATCACCGAACCGGATGAGCCGAGCACATTGCCGAACCTGACCATGGACAGAATCGGACCGCCCGGTTCGATCTCGGCGGCGGCGGCCTGAATGAGCAGCTCGCAGATGCGCTTGCTGGCCCCCATGACATTGGTGGGACGTACGGCCTTGTCGGTGGAGATCAGGGTGAGTCTGCTGACACCAGCGTCACGGGTCGCGGCGATCACGGCCTCGGTGGCGCCGATGTTGTTGGCAATGCCTGCGCAGAGATTGGCCTCCACAAGCGGGACGTGCTTGTAGGCGGCGGCATGGAAGATTGTTTCCACGCCGTGCTGGCGGCAGAGCAGGGTGAGGCGGTCCGCGTTGCAGGCATCCCCCAGGACGGCATGCAGTGCGACACCGGGGCATTGGGAACTCAGTTCCCGCTCGATGGCGTAAAGGGCGTATTCATTGCGCTCCAGCAACAGCAGCCTGGCGGCGCCGAGGGCTACGACCTGACGGCAGAGTTCGCTGCCGATTGAGCCACCCGCCCCCGTTACCATCAACACCTTCCCTTCCACGCCTGCCTTCAAAAGCACCGGGTCGGGGTTGGAGGGCTCGCGACCCAGGAGATCTTCGATCGCCACCGCCTGCAGGTCGGAAACGATCCTCTGGCCACTGGCCATCTGCGCCAGGGAGGGGATCGAAAGCACCTCCAGCCCCCGATGGGTGAGTTGGTCGACCAGCAGTCGCTTGCGACGCCTGGACATCGTCGGCATGGCGAGCAGGACCTTTCGCACTCCGTGGCGTTCGATCAATCGGGGCAGGCGCACGGGTGTGTGGATGGGCATGTTCTGGAGCGTCCGGCCCTGCAGCCCCTCATCGTCGTCAAGGAATCCGACGATATGGAAGCGGGGATCGTTGCGCAGGGCAAGCAGCAGACCCATCCCTGAGGCTCCGGCCCCATAAATCAGAGTGGCGTCGCTCTGGGCGCGGCCGGGATTGTGGTTCTCGCGTAGATCAAGGTGATGGACCAAGACGTCGCGCAGCACAATACGGCTGGCGATGGCGCCTCCGGTGAACAGCAGCCAGTAGAGAATCCAGAAGGAGCGTGGCGGCTGGGGGCCCCCGATCAGGGTGCTGCTCAGCCGCAGGATCAACACCATTGACCCTGAACGGGGTATGAGTCCGTAGAGGGAATGGCTGCCGGCGTAGCGGGTGAGCCCCCTGTACCAACCGGAGACCACCAGAACAGGCAGGCCCGTGATGACGGCCAGGGGCAGAAGCAGGATGGTGGAAGGCAGGAATCCCTTGAGGGACGCGGCGTCCGGCAAACGCAGAGCAAAGGCCACGAGATAGGCCGTGATGATCATCAGACCATCAAAGACCACCAACAGCAGCCTGCGGGCGAGCAGCTGCTTCTGCACATAACCGAGAAATGAGAGTTGGGGGATCAATCGTTCAGATCGCCGGGAATCGACGCATCAGATAATGACTTTCTGAAAGGCATCAAGAGAACAGATCAAAAAATAAAATCCCCCACTTGGAAACCGCTGAGAGGATTGACTGACTGACCATGGATCCTTGAGCA
The DNA here is from genome assembly GCA_903917565.1 of uncultured cyanobacterium. Classification (GTDB taxonomy): domain Bacteria; phylum Cyanobacteriota; class Cyanobacteriia; order PCC-6307; family Cyanobiaceae; genus Cyanobium. Next base: position 30,247 of record CAIXBB010000023.1, read on the forward strand.
CTTGGTTACTTTCGAGGATCTGAGGTTATGGCATGGATGCAATGACGAATCGACGCTAGCAAGTGACGCTGGGCTCGACATTCGCATCCAACAATGACGTGATGGAGGAATGGATCATGAGCTGGGCAAGGACTGACAATGATGATGTTACTGCCATTTCAGGCTGAGAAGGGTACGGCGTGATGCCGATCCAGCCAGAGACCCACGGCCAGTTCCATCAGCAGCAGGCCCAACTCCAGGGCCAGGCCCTGGACGAGAAGGGCCCAGCCCAGCAGAGCGGTGGCGCCGATGTAAAGGAGGGCTACCCGGCCATGGGGCCAGCCGGCCCGATGCAGGCGCTGGTACAGGTGCAGGCGATGGGGCTGGAAGATGGGCTGTCCTGCACGCCAGCGACGCAGTACGCAGAGACAGGGATCGCCCAGCAGGGGAAAACCCGCCAGCAGCAGGCCCAGGGCCATGGCCGGCGTTTCCTGCTGCAGTACGACTCCGGCGATCACCGCCCCGAGGAACGTGCTGCCCACATCCCCCATGAACACCCGGGCCGGGCTCCAGTTCCAGGCCAGGAAGCTCAGCAAGGCCCCGATCAAGGGGAGCAGGCCGATGCCGCCATCGGGGGCCATCGCCAGAACGGCAATGCCCAGGAGCACCGAGCTGCAGCCGGCGACGAGCCCATCGAGGCCATCGCTGAAATTGACGAAATTGATCACCGCTGTGACCGCGAACAACGCCACAGGCACCAGCCACCACGCCAGAGCCAGGGGGGTGATCGCCACCAGGGCCATGGCCGTGACGATCTGAATGCCATAGCGCCCTGCGGCGGGCAGATCGAGGCGGTCATCGACCAGGCCCACCAGGGCCAGCGGCAGGCAGATCAGGGGGATCCAGCCCGGCCAGCCATCACCGACCAGGGGAGACAGTCCGCTGCCGACCAGCACAAAGGCCAGGCCTCCGCCCCGGGGAGTGGGCCGTTGATGGGAGCTGCGGGCGTTGGGGTGATCCACCAGCCCGTGCCGCAATAGGGGCAGCAGCAGGAACAGGAGCAGCGCACCGAAGCCACCACCCAGCAGCAGGACAGCCAGTCTGTGCAGGGCGGTCATCGGGCGAGCGGGAGCACGGGAAAGGGTTCAGGGCCCCCCCCCAAGATGCGATGGACAGGTGTGAAACCGGCCAGGTCGGCACTCATGCGCAGCAGCGCCTCGAAGGTCTTCGGGGAGAGCAACAGCAGCGGTGAGGCGAGGGTCTGGAAGAGGCGCGGTGGCAGGGCCAGCAGCCCGCAGCGTCGGGCTGCGTCGCCCGGTTCGGTGGCGTCCTGAAGGCGCCGAAGCATGGTGGCGTAGGCCAGGGTGTCATCGCCCCCGAGGGGCAGATGCACCGGCTGGGAAGGGTCGAATCCCGCCTGGGGCAGGCGGTCGGCCAGGTGCAGGGCCACGGCGGCCAGCTGGCGGCAATGGATGGGCTGACGCAGGCCACCCTGGCCGGGCAGGGGCATCAGGGGCAGGCGGCGCAGCAACTGGCGCAGCTTGCTCAGGTTGCGATCGCCCAGGGGGCCGGCCTGGCCATAGATGAGGGTGGGCGCCAGGATCCGCAGGGTCCGTGCGTGGGCCGCGCAGGTCTGGGTCAGCAGGTCTTCCGCCTGCCGCAGCCGTTGCACCAGATCCCGATCGAAGCCATTGGCGGCAAAGCGTTTGGTGATCACCGAAGAGGAGGAGCAGGCGATCACCCCGTGCAGGGCGTGGAAGCCGGCCGGGTCGCTGCTGGCGAAACGAGCCAGCCAGGGGGCGAACGACCAGATAGGGGCAAAGCTCACCAGCAACCCCTTCGGCGCCGCGCCCCCCCCGCTGGCCTGCTCCAGATCGCAGGGCAGGAACGGCGGTGGATCGCCGCCCCCGGCCGGCGGCAGAGGGGGACGACGGCCGGCCACCACCAGTTGCCGCCCCCCGGCCAGCTCGATCAGGGCCTGGCCGCTCGGGGTCGTGGCTCCGAAGAGCGTGATCGGGGTAGGGGAGGGGAGGGCCAAGGGGGGATCAGACGCAGTCGTTGCCGTCAAGTCGGCCATCCCATCCGGTGAGGCGCCAGAGGGAGGCGCGCAGTTGATCGCGCCAGAGCCGCAGCTGGGATTCGGGCCGCAGATCACCGGTCTCGGCGTCGGATCCGTCCACCTGCCAGCCGGTGCCGGCATAGACGATCCGGGCAATCGCCAGTGTACGGGCCATGTGGGTTGCGGACGTCACGAAGGTGATGCGGCCCGGCCCAGGCCGGGTCTCCAGCCGTCGCGCCAGGGCGGTCACCTGTCCCACGGTGTCGCAGCCGGGAAGCAGGCGCATCAGCTTCGAGGTGTCCTGGGGCCAGAGCTGGCGGTTGCGGAGATGGGTGTAGGTGATGGCCTGGTATTCGGCATTTCCCTGCAGCACCAGCAAGGCTCCTGGTCGGTTCTGCCAGAGCAGAACGGCTGACTGGCTCCGCCAGGGATCCTCGATGAAGGCGGCGATCACCTGGGTCCCTTTCCCGACGCTCGTCCCAGGCGCCGCAATGGCGTCTCTCACCGGCCGTGGAATGGATCCCCGGGTTCCCTGCCAGGCAGGTGCGAAGAACCAGGCGACCATGGCGGCTCCGGTCAGGGACAGGGCCCCTAGGCGGGCTCTGTGGCCGCCCCAGAGGCTCTGGCGGAGCGACCCCTCGATCGGCCGGGGGGTTCTGCTCCTGGCCCGTTTTCGCCGCCGTTTGGGGTCTGCCCGGGCAGGCCCGTTCTCCTCTGGCAAGGGAATCGACGCGCAGGCCCCAGGCAGCTTATCCGCCCCGTCCGGTCCCCTTCAGATTGCCTGCCAGCGAGGGCAGCCGACTCCAGAGACGCCTGATGTAGCGCAGGCTGAAGGGGATCCACCAGACCCATCCGAACGCCCGGACATAGGCCAGCTTGACCTCCTGAAGCCGACGGCGGGTCTGTTGGCCGCTGACCCCGGCTTGGCCCATGTGCACAAGCTCCAGATCCAGGCCCCGTGCCGAGAGATCGGAGCAGGCACCCAGGCGGAGGAAATAGTCCAGGTCGGCGGAGAGCCTGAAGGGGGCGGCGAACTGATCGACACGGCGGCGCGCCCCCGGTCCGATCAGGGTGGCCTGGTGGGGTGGGGTGGAGCCCAGAAACAGGCTGAGGCGATAGGCCCTGCAGCTGGAGAAGGCGGTGCGGCGCCCCAGCCGGATCTCCCCGTCCTGCCCGGTCCCCACATAGCGGCCGCTGCAGACCACAAGATCCGGCGGGTCGGCTCCAGAGGCGGCCGGCTGTGTCGCCTTGAGCGCCTCCTCAAGCACGGTGGGGGCTGGGGCCCAGTCGTCACTGCCCCAGAACAGCAGCCAGTGGTCCGCCGGCGCAGAGTGGAAGCCCTGGTTCATGGCCCCGAAGATGCCGGGGAGCGCCGGATCCTGGGGCTGCCAGGTGAAGCGCTTGTCCCTGTGGCAGAGGGCGTCAAGCCAGGCCCGATGCTCCGGGCCGCTGGGGCCATCGATGAACAGCACTCGCCAGTGGGGCCAGTTCTGGCGCCGCAGGGAGGTGACCAGACGGGGTAGCAATTGGTGGGAATTGAGGGTGGGAACGATCAGGCTGAGCCAAGGTCCCACGCCGCCGGCAGCGGAGTCGCTCACCCCTGCCGGCGAATCAGCACGTCACCCAGCACCAGCAGATCCATGCGGGTGCGCAGGAAGCAGTCGAGGGCCTGGGCGGGGGTGCAGACGATCGGTTCGTTTTCGTTGAACGATGTGTTGAGCACCATCGGCACGCCGGTCTGATCGGCGAAGGCCCTGATCAGACGGTAGTAGCGGCCATTGTCCGCAGCGTTCACGGTCTGGAGCCGCCCGCTGCCGTCCACGTGGGTGACAGCCGGGATGCGGGCGCGCTGCTCCTCACGGATCGGGTACACCTGCATCATGAAGGGCACCTCCCCATCGAGGCTGAACCATTCCCCCACCGCCTCCTCCAGCACCGAAGGAGCGAATGGACGGAACGATTCCCGCCGTTTGATCTTGAGGTTGAGGATGTCCTTCATGTCGGCGCGACGGGGGTCGCCCAGAATCGACCGGTGGCCCAGGGCCCTCGGCCCCCACTCCATGCGGCCATCGAACCAGCCGACCACGAGCCCCTCGGCGATCGCCGCCGCCACCTGCTGGCAGAGCGCCCCTTCTTCCGGTCGTTCGAGGCTGCACTGGGCCTGCTCCAGGGCCGTGCGGCTGGCGGAACTGGCCAGCAGCTCCTCGACCTCCCCGGGGGCCGGCTGACTGCCCAGGTAGGCATGGCGCATCGGTGCGGAGCGGGACCGCCCAAGCCCGTGCCACACCTCCAGGGCGGCGCCAAGGGCGCCCCCCGCGTCGCCGGCGGCAGCCTGAACGTAAACCCGCTGGAACGGGGTGGCCAGGGTCACCTTGCCGTTGGCCACGGAGTTGGCGCCGCAGCCCCCGGCGATGCAGAGCTGGTCGCTCGGGTGATTCCGGTGCAGGGCCCGCAGCAGGTGGAAGAAGGCCTCCTCGTACATGGCCTGGGCCGAGCGGGCGATGTCCATGTGCTGCTGCTGGAGCGGTTCCTCCGCCCGGCGGGTAGGGCCGAGCAGGGATTCCAGCTCCGGGCTCCAGTGGCCGCCCACCACCGGGGCGCCGTTGCTCCACTGGTGCGGCAGCTTCTGGGTGGCGTGGAGGAAGTAGCGCAGATCCAGGCGATAGGTGCCATCAGACTCGAGCCGCACGATGCGGCGCATGGCCTCCATCCGGGTGGGCTTGCCATAGGGGGCCAGTCCCATCACCTTGTATTCATCGCCGTAGTTGGGGAATCCCAGGTACTGGGTGATCGCCGTGTAGAAGGCGCCCAGGGAATGGGGGAACCAGATCTGGCCGTCCAGGCTGAGCTGGCTCCCCTGGCCATGGCCCCAGGCGCCGCTGGCGAAGTCGCCGAACCCGTCCACCGAGATCACGGCTGCGTCCTGGAAGGGGGAGGCGAAGAAGGCCGAGGCCAGGTGGGCCCGGTGATGCTCCACGAAGTGCAGTCGGGCCCCGATGTCTGCGCCTGGGAAGGCCAGGGCCAGTTGCTGGGCCAGATCCGCCCGTTCCCGCTTGTTGCGCCAGCGGGCGATCAGGAAGCGGGGATCGGGACGGTGACTCAGGGTGTAGGCCACCTTGCGCCAGCGGTGGGCCCCCGGCTGGGAATTGATGGCGATGTGGTCGAGATCGGCTGGCCCGACGCCGGCATCGGCCAGGCACCAGGCCATGGACTCTGTGGGGAACCCGGCCCAGTGCTTGATGCGGCGGAAGCGCTCCTCCTCGGCGGCGGCGACGATGACCCCATCCCTGACCAGGGCGGCGGCCGCATCGGCGTGGAAGGCATTGATGCCCAGGATGAGCGTCATGAAGCTGGTGAACCGGATGACGGGTGGAGGGAGGAGCGGTTGGAGTCGGCGACCCCCGCAAGGGTCGGAGGATCCTTCCCCCGTGGCAAAGACGTGGAGCCGGCACGGTGGCTCCCAGGATCCGGTCGGCCTTGAAATCCCCGAAGGAAAGCCCCTAACGAAAGGATGAAGCGGAGGAGCCGATGACCCGGCGGGTGGTGGGCCAGCCGCTCGGGGATCTTAGGGGACGTTTCCAGGGGGAACATGGCGCGGGGGCGCGGACAGGCTGAAGCCGAGGTGCACCTCCAGCCAGTGCTGCAGCACCATGAGGCTCCAGCGCCGGTACCAGGGAGACAGGTCAATCCCCCTCGGTGTCGACGGCAGCCGCAGGGACAGGGGGGAGGCCGGGTCGTCGAGCCACAGCTGGAACGGGAAGCGGAACCCCTGCTTGGGGCGGTTGAGGAACCAGTCGGGCAGTTCCGGCAGGCTGCTCGCCAGCAGCTGCTTGCCCTCCGCCAGCCGCAGGGCGGCGGGGATCGGAGCCAGCCGGCGCTGCAGCTGGGCGTCGACAAGAGGCAGCCGCAGTTCCAGTCCAGCGGCCATGGCCATCACATCACTGTCCGGCAGCAACTGGTTGCGTAGGTAACGGGTTCCTTCCAGCCAGGCCACGCCTTCCCGACCGTCCGCCGCTGCCCCCCCGGAGGCGTCCCCTGCCGGCGGCAGGGCGCCAGGAAAGCGGCTCAGCCCCCAGTGCTCCAGCAGGCGCTCCGTCTCGGTGGGGGAGAACAGGCCCCGGAAGCACCCGTAGGCCTGGCCGAGGGAGGCGGGGGACTCCAGCAGCCCCGTGATCCGCTGCAGCCTGGCGCGGCGCCCCTGGGGCAGCCGGTGCAGGATCCAGGCCGCCAGTGGACCGGCCGGGCCGACCCGGCGGCGCCAGCGGCACAGCTTCGGCACCATCCTGAAACTGGGGTAGCCCCCGAACAGTTCATCGCCGCCAAGTCCGGAGAGGGCCACCTTCAGCCCGTGCTCCCGGGCCAGCCGGGCCACGCACCAGGTGTTGTATCCGTCGATGGAGGGTTGGTCCTGGCTGGCCAGGAAGGCCGGCAGCCACTGCCGGGCCTGGTCGGCCGTGAGATTGAGGGGTGTGTGATGGGCCCCGAAGTGGTCGGCGATGCGGGCCGCCGGCCCGGATTCATCGAAGCCGCCGGCCCCTGCCGACTCGAACCCGATGGTGAAGGTGTGCAGCCCCCGCGGGGCGAGCGCCAACAGGGAAGCGGAATCGAGTCCGGCGCTGAGGAACAGACCCACCGGCACATCGCTCACCATGTGGGCCACCACCGAGTCCTCAAGCGCCGATCGGGTGAGGGCCACGGCCTCAGCCACCGTCATGCCCGCTTCGGTGGCGGCGCCTTCGAGGCTCTCCGGCAGGGCCCCCCAGGGATGCACGGCCAGCTCACCCTGCCGCCAGCTGGCGGCATGGCCGCTGGGCAGGCGCTGCACGCCCTCCACCAGGGTGGAGGGCTCGCTCACCGATCCGGTGGCCAGGTAGCGGCCCAGGGCCTGGCGATCCAGGCTGGGTCGGTCCGCATCGGCCGCCAGCAGGGCCCGCAGTTCCGAGGCGAAGGACAGGGAGCCCCCCGCCCCGCTGCGCAGGTAGAGGGGCTTGATGCCGTGGGGATCACGGGCAAGCAGGGCGCTGCGCTCCCGGGTGTCGTACAGGCAGAAGGCGAACATGCCGCGCAACAACGCCAGCCCGTCCCGTCCCCAGCGGATCAGCCAGGCCAGCAGCACCTCGGTGTCGCCGCTGCCCAGGAAGTGCTGCCCTTCTGCTTCGAGTCGGCGACGCAGCTCAGCGTGGTTATAGATCTCGCCGTTGAAGACCAGTTGCCAGCGGCCGCAGCGGGAGGCCATCGGCTGGTGGCCCAGGGGGGAGAGATCCAGAATCGCCAGGCGCCGGTGGACCAGGCAGGTCTCGGCGTCCTGCCAGACCCCGGCGTCATCCGGCCCCCGGTGGGCGAGGCGTGGGCCGACCCTGGCGGCGAAGGCGCCCGGTTCCCGGCCCAGTTGGCCCGCGATGCCGCACATCCGAGCTAGGCCTCCAGGTGGGCCACGAAGGTGCGCCGGGCCGCCTCCGGGCTGGCCTGCTCCCGCACCCAGGCCAGCGCCCCGGCGGAGAGGCGGTCGCGGCGGCCCCGATCGGCGCAGATCGCCGCGATCGCCGCCGCCATGGCCGTGGGCTCGCTGGCCACCAGCGCTCCGGTGAGGGCTTCGATCACGTAGTCCTCCGGGCCGCCGCAGCGGGTGCTGACGACCGGGACCCCGCAGGCCATCGCCTCAAGGGCCGCAATGCAGAGGCCCTCCTGGTGGGAGGGGATCACGAACAGATCCAGGCCCTGCAGCACCTCCGCCAGGGCGCTGGGGCCAAGACAGGGATGGCAATGCGCCCGTCCTTCGAGCCCTGCGGCGGCCAGACGGTCTTTCAGGCGATCCACGTCCTGCTCGCCGGCCAGGACCAGCTGCACCGGCCGCCCCTCCGCGACGAGCCGGGCCACGGCCTCCAGCAGCAGGTCGATCTGCTTGCGCGGGTCGGCGTAGCGGCCGGCGAAGCCGACGCGCCAGGGCACGAGCCGTTCAGGGGCGGGATGGAAGATGGCCGGATTGACCGGCATGCGCATCACCCCGTCCATCGGACGGCGGGCGATGGTCGCCAGGGCCGTGGCCGTGTAACCGCTCAACGCCAGGATGCGCCCCCGGGGCGCCTGGAGCACCTGGCGCTCCAGGCGCTGCAGCACCGGGCCGTTGAGGCTCCGGTCGAGCAGCCGCCTTGGCCGTGAGAAGCGTTTGACCCGGTCCACCCGATCGTCCTGCCAGGGGGTGGCCACCCAGGCCAGAAAAGGGATCCCCAGGCGGGCGAAGGGGGTGGCGCAGAGGGGATTGCCGGTGACCGACAGATGCAGGTCACAGCTGGTGACCAGCTCCCGCCAGGCCCGCCTGGGCAGGTAGTGGGTGAACTCCAGCTCCGGCAGCCAGGCCCCAAGACCATGGCCCTCGTGGCCTCCGTAAACCCGGCGCTGCTTCTGGCCAGGCTTCCGGCCGCTGGGGACGGCATGGAGCGGAACCGACAGCTTTGGATGGGTGCTCCAGGGGGCGTACCAGGCGAAGACGGGTTCGATGTCGAGCTCCTCGAGCATCCTGGCGACGCAGGCGGTCATGGCAGGAACCCCCCCATCCACCGGCTCGATGGTGCTGATCAGGGCTCGCAGCCGCCTCATTGCTTCAGCCAGCCGAACAGATCCCTGTTGTCGCGGACCCAGCGGATCAGATGGCGCACGCCCGCATCGACGGTGATCTCCGGTGCCCATTGCAGGTGCTCGGCGGCCTTGGTGACATCGCAGATGAACACGGGCTGGTCGCCGGGTCGGGACTGGCCGCTGAGGGGGGTGAGCGTGATGGCCAGCTCCTCCTCAAGGAAGCGCAGCAGATCCCGCAGGCAGAGGGTGTTGACGGGGCCGCCGCCGATGTTGAAGGCCTGGCCGCTGATCGCCTCGCGGTGGTGCCAGGCGGCTTCGTAGGCCCGGGCCAGGTCCCGCACGTCGAGCACGTCCCGGGTCTGCCAGCCGTCGCCGTAGAGGGTGATCGGCCGCTCCAGAAGGGCGGCGATGCTGAACCAGGCCACCCAGCCCTGGTCTTCGATGCCGAACTGCCGTGTGCCGTAGATGCAGGACTGGCGGAAGGCACAGGTATGCAGGTCGTAGATGCGGGCGTAATCGATCGTGTATTGATCGGCGACCCCCTTGGAGCAGCCGTAGGGGGAGTGGAAGTCGAGGGGCTGGCTCTCCGGCACGCCGGCGGGCAGATCCCGGAAGCGGTAGCCATGGGAAGTCAGTTCCACCGAAACGGTTTCCATGCCGCCATAGACCTTGTTGGTGGAGGCGTAGAGCACGAAGCTGCCGGGGGAATGGAGCCTGATCGCCTCCATCACGTTGAAGGTGCCCAGGGCATTGATCTCGAAGTCCTCCCGCGGGTTGGTGTAGGAGGTGGTGACCGCCACCTGGGCCGCCAGGTGCAGGAGCATCGCGGGACGAAGGCTGGCCACGACCTCGGCGAGGGCGTCGGCCTGGCGGATGTCGACCCGATGAAAGGCGATGGCGGGATGCTGGGCGAGCAGCCAGCGGAGGTTGTCCTCCGTGCCCCGACGGGACAGGTTGTCGAGGATCGCCACCTCCCACCCCAGGGAGGCGAAGTGCTGGGCGGCATTGACGCCGATGAAACCGGCGCCGCCGGTGATCAGGATCGAAGGCATCGAAAAGTGGGAGGCGGGGGAATCGAGGGGACGGGACGGGCGAGGGGGCCTTGCGATCGCGAAGGGTGTGGCGAAGCGGCGGAGAGGGGAAGCCTCCGGCGGTCAGGCCGGACCATAAACCAACCTTCAGATCCTGCGTAATCGTGCGTCCGCTCAAGGCGGAGTCGACAGGCTGCGGTGACCCTCCAGAAGCATCAGATGGAGCAGGAGTTCGGCATACATGCGTTGCTGGGCATAGGCCCAGCCACGCCAACCCTCCAGCACGCCTCCCTTCCAGAGCAGACAGAACAACAGAGCGGCGTAGGGGGCCAGTGGTGTGTGCTTTCGCAGGCGATCCGCCAGTGAAAGTTGGCGGGAGGGAGTGGCGCGCAGTTTGGCCGCTTCAATCGCCAGATACTTCCCCTGGGAGGCCAGCCAGCGCTGCAGTGGTTTGCGGTCGTCGTGGAGGATCGGCTGCCGCAGGCGTTTGACAGGCCCCGAGAGGACGATGCGGTGCCCATGGCCGTCGTTGCGGTAACGGCCGAGGCCCCGGCGGTACAGGCTGATCCGTGGCGGCAGCATGCCGCTGCGCAGGGGACGGCCGCCGATGCAGTAGAGGAACGGGATGGCGAAGCCCGCCACCCCCGTGTTGGCCGGATCCCTGATCGCCGTCTGGATTTCGCTGGCCAGCGACGGCTGGATGCGGTAGTCCGCATCCAGGCTCAGGACCCAGGGGGTGGTGATCTGATCGAGGCCGAAGTTGCACTGGTCAGCAAAGCTGTCGAAGGCGCGATGCAGCACCCGCACCGCGGCATGTTCGGCAAGGATCGAGAGAGTGGCGTCGCTGCTGCCACTGTCGATCACAACGATGGAATCCAGCCAACGCAGGTGATCAAGGGTGCGCTTGATGTTGGCCTCTTCGTTGTAAGTCAGGATCAGGGCGCTCAGGAGGCTGCCTGCGACCTCGGGCAGGCTCATGCCAGGGGTTGGGAGCTTTGCTCCATCAGCAGCTGCCGCTGCAGTTGTTGCTGTTGCCACTGGGCCCATTGCTCCTGCCGCTGGGACACCAGGGTGGGAATGGCCAGAAATGAGCCCAGGGAAAGGCTCATCAGAATCAATACGAAGGGGTCTCCGTAGAGCTGGGCCGCCGAGAAGAACGCCGGGACGTTGGCCAGGGCGAAGGACATGAGCCCCATCAACAGGGCGGAGGTGGACTGGGGCAGCTGCTTGAGGAGGCGGAAGTTGCGCAGCAGTACAAGAGCCAGAAGCACCATAATCACACCGAGAATCACCATGCCTGGGACGCCGAGTTCCAGGATCAGACGACCGCCGCCGCCTTCGGAGACGTAACCCACACTCTGGATCGCGTTCCGGGCGGCATTCTGAATGAGGCCACCGGTGCTGGCGCCGGCGCCCACCCCCATGCCGATGCCGTCGGACACCTGGATGGCCCTCAAGGTGGCGCCGATGCCCTGGGAGTCGACGCGCTCGACCAGGTCCTGCTGGATGGTCAGGGAGCGGTTGGTGTATTCACCGAAGTTCTCGCCCAGACTCTCTGAAAGGATGAAGGCATAGAGGGGATAGGCGATCCCCGCCACCCCGAGCACACTGGAGATCACCCGCTCCTTGGAGGCTGGGCTGGCCCTGCGGCTGAAGAGCAGCAGGTAGATGGCCACGAAAGCCATGATCAGCACCTGGGCCTTGCGGCGGCCGGTGAGGAGGGTAAGGAAGGCAAAGCTGACCGCCATCAGCAGCAGCCCGATCTGGTTGGTCGGTTTCTGGCTGGCGAGGGCCATTGATGCCGCGATACAGGCGGCGGCCGAAAGCTGCCAGGAGGCGATTTCACTGGTGCGCCAGAAGCCTGAGGCCCCCTTGGACGAAAAGCCATAGCGGAAGGTGATGAGCAGTCCCTCGCCGACTTCCTTGAGGGTGGGATGGTCGACCCCCTGGAAACTGAGGAACACCGTGAGACCCATCACCGCCGAGCCGATCAGATAAAGCGTCAGCAGGCGTTTCAGCAATGGCAGGTTGCATCCCACCTGGAAGCCCACCCAGAGGCCAAAGGCGGGCGCCAGATAGAAGGCGGCGCCGATCGCGGTCAGCCGGATATCAGAGAAGCGGGCAAAGCTGTTGAGGCTCTGCAGCGCGATCAGGGTGAAGTAGATCGTGACCCAGCCATCGAATTGGGGCACGGTCCAGAACATCGCCCGCAGGTTGAAGCGCCCCGCCCGCTCCAGGAGCACGAAGCCGCAGAGGGCGAAGCCGATCAGCACAAGGCCGACCATGTAGCCGGGTTGGCCCTCAGTGATCTTGCGCAGGGGATCCTGCACGAAGCCGATGAGGAGTGTCACCATCAGGCCGGTGCGCCAATCCCCGTCGAGGAGAACGGCGGCGAGCGCCCCGAAGATCACGAGCAGCAGCAGGATGGTCATCGGCCGGCGGAGGAGGTCAGCACCTGGCGGTAGGCGTCACGCAGCTGAAGGGCAAGCGTGCTCCATGAAAAATCCGTCTCCGCAAGGGTAAAGGCGGAAGCCCGCATTGACAGCGAAGGCCGCTCCAGGGCGGTGGCCAGCGTCAGTGCCAGAGCTTCCGGGTCGCTGACGCAGACCAGGCCGGCGTCGGCGCGGGCCACGTCGGCGGCCACAGCCACCTCGGGAGAAAGGATCACGGGGGTGCCGGCGGCGAGAGCTTCCACGGCCGCAATACCGAAATTCTCCGCCGCCGATGGCAGCACGTACCAGTCCGCGCCCTTCAGGAGCTGCCACTTCGCTTCCCCTTCCACGAATCCGAGCCAGCGGCAGCGAGCGTCGATGCCCAGCTCCCTGCTCCGCTCCTGCAGGCCTGCGACGTAACTGGGCTCCCCATCGCCGGCGACGGCCAGTTCCCACCGCGCTTCGGGCCGCTGCCGCTGCAGCAGGGCCAGGGCGTCCAACAGGTTCTCCAGCTGCTTCTTCGGGTGCAGCCGCGAAAGGAACAGGAAGCGGATCGGCGCCGAACCGTGCGGGGTGTCCACCGGCTGCCCCTGGGTGGGCGGGCAGCGCACCCCCAGGGGCAGCACCAGGCCCGGTGGGGCCAGGCCGAGGGCAGCGGCTTCGTCCCGTTCGGCCATGGTGGTGAAGTGGAGAGCGGCTGCCTGCTGAAGGTTGCGGCGTTCGATCAGGCGCAGCATCAAACGTTTGCGGCCGCGGCTCTGGGCCAGGCTCCACGGGCTCAGCTGGCCGATGCTCCGCAGGATGTAGGGAACACCGGCCCAGCGGGCCTGGGCCATGGCACTGGTGGAGGGATAGGAGAACAGGGCATGGATGTGGAGCAAGGAATACCGCTTCAGGTGCCTGGCCAGCCACAGGTTGAGCCCGGGGCTGAAGGCGAATTCCCTCAGGGCGGCGATGGGCGGGCTCCAGCGGGGAAAGGCCAGCACCGGCACCCCCTGATGCCACTGCCAGCGGCCGGTGACCAGGTCCGGATGCAGCCCCGGGCCATGGTCGTTGGTGGTGAGGATGGCGGCGTCCACGTCCTGGAGGCGCAGGGCCGCCACCATGTCGATCACGGCCCGGCTGGGGCCGCCCCGCAGCGGGCTGATGGAGGGGATGACGTGCAGGACCTTCATGGCGAGGGGCGAGCCACCAGGAAGCGGTCGAAGGTCGCCCCCCAGGCCCTGGCCACCTGGGGGGCGGCGTAGGCGCCGATGGCGTCCGGGTTGAGGCGATGACGGTCGCGGTAGCCGCTGGTCTGGCGTTGCAACGCCACCAGGGCATCGAAGATGGCGGAGCTGCTCTCGATGTCGCAGTAGAGGCCTTTGTGCAGGTCTTCGAGGATGGCCTGGAGCGGGTTGCCCAGCGGTCCGGCCACCAGCACCGGCGTGGCGTGGGGGAGGTACTCGAAGAATTTCGAGGGCAGGTTGTCCGTGTGGCGTGGCCCGATCAGCACCAGCAGGGCATCGGCCGCCTCGGCCAGCTGGTGGGAGCGTTCGTTGCTCACGGCGGCATGCACCCTGATGGCGTTGCGCAGGCAGGGGTCGCTGCGGATGGCCGTTCTGGCCGCTGCGTAGAGATAGCCGTACAGCAGGATCCGGAGTTCTCCGTGGCCTTCCCTCTCCCATCGGCGCACGGCCTCCAGCAACGGCTCGATCGGCCGCCAGGGGCCCAGGTTGCCGGGGTGAAACAGCGTCAGCGGGGCGCCAACCGTCGCCGTTGGTTCCCCGGGAGCCGCCGGGCCTGTCCTGGCGGCTGGTGGTGGGGCATTGCCGACCTCGAAGCAGTCCGGCAGGAAGCTGGCGGGGGTGGCACCCAGGAGCCCCTGCTCCCGGTAGCGCTGCAGGGTGAGGGGTGAGGCGAAGACGGCCCCCGCGGCGGCGGCCAGCACGGCCAGCTGGCGCTCGGGATGGGCCGGATGAAAGAGGCCCTTCTCCCGGTGGCCGCAGGGATCGTCATAGATGGCGATGAAGGGTTTGCCGAGTTGCCCGGCCACATCCCTTGCCACCTCAAGCACCGTGAAATCCGGACAGATCCCGGCCACCACATCGAACGGAATCGTCGCTGTCGTTTCCAGGGCCATGGCCCTGAGGCCCTTGAGGGCGTGGGTCTGGGGGTTATGGCCCGCCAGCTGCTCCAGCCGCCGATGGATCAGCTGGCGCAGGCCATACCAGAGGTGGAGCGGGGTGCCGGCTCGGTGGCGGTTCTTGCGGATGGCGCAGCGCTGGGAACGGGAGACCCACTGGCTGTAGTGGCAGAAACGCTCCTGGCCGGGAAATGGCTCCGGTGTGACGGCATCCAGCCGGGGGTCGGGACCGACGACATGGAACTCCCAGCCCGCCGCCGGCAGATGGGGCAGCAGCTTGGCGTAGCGACGGGCCTGGACGCCGCCTCCCCCCGGGGGTTGGAGGGAGAGGATCAGGGCCCTGGCCATCTCAGCGCTGCTCCACCAGGGCCAGCCCCGCCAGGATCCCCTCGGCGGCGTTCCGCACGCTGAAGTGGGTGTTGACCAGCTCTTTGGCCGTTGCCCCCATGCGGGCGGCGGCGGCCGGATCGGCGGCCATCCGCCCCATGGCGGCGGCCAGGGCCGCTGGCTGGCCGACGGGGCTCACCAGGCCCGTGCGCCCGTCGAGCACCAGATCCTCGGCGCAACCCACCTGGTCGCTCACGATCGCCGGCAGCCCGCAGGCCATGGCTTCATTCACCACCAGACCCCAGGTTTCGCCGTGGTCGGAGGGCAACACGAGGCAGTCGGCCGCCGCGTAGGCCGAGGGCATTCCGGACTGATTCAGGAAGCCGGCGAAAGTCACCGGCAGGCCGTGCCGGGTGGCCAGCGCTCTGCAGGCCTCCTCCAGGGGACCGGTGCCCACGAGCAGAAGATGCACCGGCGGGGCCAGGGGATCCACCAGAAGCAATCGCAGCGTTTCAAGCAGGTCGAACGGGCGTTTCTTGGGCTGGAGCTTGCCGGCGAACAGAAAGCAGAAGGCCTTCGCTGGGATGGCCCAGCCCTGGCGCAGCTCCTCCCGGCGGGGACGCAGGGCGTCGGCCCGCTCGCCGAAGTAGGCGTTGTCGACGAAGTGGGGTGAGGACACCAATCGCTTTTCGGGCACGCCGAACTGTCGGTACCAGCGGGTATTGGCCGTGCCCACGGGAAGGCCGACGGAAACCCCCCGGAACAGGAACCAATAGGTGAGGGTCAGGGGCCAGGGCCTGGGGCGGAAGGCGTTGGAATCCATGCGCAGCAGCACCGGCAGGCCCTGCAGGCGGGCGGCGATGAACAACTGCACCATTCCCAGAAAGTGCCAGCCGGTCAGCAGCAGGGCATCGGGCCGTTGCCGGCCGGGACCGAACCCCAGCTCCCCGAGGGGGCGTGCCAGCCAGACGCCCCGGTAGCCGGACGTGATGCCGCGGCCCCGGCCACTGGTGGCTGCGTGCCAGCCGTAGCCCTCCAGCAACGGCACGTCCCACTCGAAGGAAACGCCGAATCCCAGCCCCTGGGTCCGGGCGTCCGGAAGGGTGAGATAGAGCACGTCACTCTGCACACCAGGGGCGGCGGCGAGGGCCTGGAACAGGGGTGTCTGGTACTGCACCGGATGGCTGCCGGCGATCAGCAGCCGGCGCCGGCGCGTCGGCAGAAGGGCCGGACCGTTCTTCTGCAGGCGCAGGGCCCAGAGCAGGCCACGCCCTTCGGCGATCAGCGTGGGAGGGATCCACCAGGGGTGGCGCAGGTGGTGACGACTGCGCACCGACCCCAGCCAGCCGCGCAGGCAGGCCGCCAGAGCCACGCCCGCGGGCTGGGTGCGCAGCTGGAAGTAATAGCGGCCCACGGCGTGGTCGGGCTTCACCGTGGTGAGGTGCTTGCCGTAGCTGCGGGTGCCGCCCCGCTCGGCCCGCAGATGGTGGATCAGGGCGCCGGGCACGTACTGGATCGGATGGCCCGCCTGGCGCCAGCGATGGGCGAATTCGGCTTCGAAGCGATAGGCCACCCGCACGAAGTTCTGGTCGAACCCCCCCAGCTCCAGAGCCCGCCGGCGGGGGATGGCCACATTGCCCCCCATGAATTCCTCAACCCTGCGGGGCCGCAGGCTGTTGAACAGGAACGGTCCCTCCTCCGCATCGCTGCGGCCCTGGTGCCAGGGCTGCAGCACCCGTCCGGCGAGCATGGCGTCGGGATCGGCGGCTCCCGCCTTTTCGTGGGCGGCGAGCAGCTCCGGGTCAGGCAGGATGTCGTCGTCGAGGAACAGCACCCGCTCGCCGTGGGCCTCCTGCAGGGCCACGTTCATGGCGCCGGTGATCGAGGGGGTCGGCAGCCGCAGCCATTGGATCCGTCCTTCCGCCTGCCAGGCGCCCAGCCGGGCTTCGCAGTCCGGATCGTGGCGGGGCGTCTGGTCGACGACCAACAGCTCGAAGGGGGGCGGATCCAGGGCCAGCAGGGCAGCGACGCTGTCGATCAGCACCTGATCGCGGCCGTAGGTGGGGATCGCGACGCTGAGGGTCATGGCAGGGTGGCCAGCTTGAGACGGGCCTTGAGGTGCCAGGGGTTGAGGGCGAGGGCCTGGCGCAGATAGTGGCGGGCCAGGTCCGGACGCTCGCGGCTGAGGCAGGCACCGATGAAATAGGCCCCATCGGCCTGCCGGCGGGGTTTGGCCCTGGAGCCACGGCAGCGGTCGCTCAGGGCCTCCGCCTCGGCCAGGAAGGGCATCTCCGGCTGCCCGCCGCGGCGGGCCTTGGTGGCCGCCACGATCAGGGCATGGAACGCCTCCTGCTCCTGGCGCCGCGAACCGCTGATCGATCCGGGGGAGAGGGTGGCCTCGTAGAGCACCTCCGGCACCACCAGGTGGTTGCCGAACTCCACCATGCGGCTCCAGAGATCGATGTCCTGGGCGAAGTAGAACATCGGCCGATAGCCTCCGGCGCGCTCATAGGCACTGCGGCGCATCATCACCGAGCCGTGGATCGCAGGACCGGTGAGGCCATCGGCCAGCTCGCCGGCCTCCGGCGCGTTCACCCGGACGGTGGCCCCTTCGGGCACCACCAGGCGCACATGGGTGGAGCAGAGGCTGGCTTCGGGGTTTACCTCCAGGCAGCGCAGCTGGTGTCGCAGCCGGCCAGGCAGGGAGATGTCGCCCGCATCCTGGCGGGCGATGAAGCGGCCGCGGGCCACCTGGCAGCCTTCGATCAGGGAGCGGGTGAGGCCCCGGCCCTGCCGCTCCAGCACCTGCAGGCGCGGCTCACAGGCGGACCGTGCCGCGAGCAGCGCGCCGGTGTCGTCGCTGGAGCCGTCGTTGATCACCACGATCTCCAGATTCACCCCCTCCTGGCTGGTGAGGGAATCGAGAGTGGCGGCCAGGCTGGCGCCGCCGTTGCGCACTCCCATCACCACTGACACCAGCGGGGCCGTGACGGATTCGTGCTCCACAGGCTCGTGCATCAGCTCAGGTCATGTTCTCCCCTGGGCGGGCTCCTGGCTGCAGCCGTGTCCGGACCCCCATGCTCAGGCGGGCCGCCCGGCCCCAGCCCAGGACGGCGGCGAGCAGCCCGTAGAACACGAACTCCAGCTGCCGGCGTTGCTGCCAGGCTCCGGTCCGCCGGGCGAGCTGGAACAGCCGGCGGGAGGCAGGCTCCGCTCCGGCGGCGCCGCACTGGCGGCTGAGCAGGAAGGCGGAGCGGGAGAAGCGCGCCATCTCAGGGCTGCGGCGGCCAACACCGGCGGCCAGGGCGCTGCGCAGCAGGGAGTCCTGCGCCCTGGCCCGGTCCCCCAGCTTGCGGGGGTCCAGGTGGCCCCGGTCACTGAGGTGATCGTCACCCATGTGGATCCGCCGCACGGAGACCTCGACCGGCACCCATACCAGGGGAGCCCCGACCGCGCCGGCCCTGCCGTCGTACTCCCAGTCCTCCTCGTTGATCCACGGTTGCCACGGGCCGATGCGGTCGAGCAGTTCGCGCCGATAGAGCGGGCAACTGGTGGTCCACCAGCGCTCCAGCAGCAGCAGGGGGAACAGGCGCTCCAGCGGCGTGCCGGTGGCCCTCATCGGGCCGCGGCGCTGGACGGGCCGCCGGGAATGGTCCTCCTCCAGGCTGGGGCCATAGGCGATCCGGGCCTCGGGGCACCGGTTCAGGGCCCCCACCTGGGCGCTGAACTTGCCGGGCAGCAGCAGGTCGTCGCTGTCGAGGAACTGCACGAATTCGCCGCGGCTGTGGTCAAGGCCCCGCTGGCGGGCGGCGCCGGGTCCGCCGTTGGGCTGATGGATCACCCGGAGGATCGCCGGATGGTCGGCGGCCAGGCCATCGGCCACGGCGCCGGTGTCGTCGCTGGAGCCGTCGTCGACGATGACGATCTCAATCGGCCGGTGGTCCTGCGCCAGCACGCTGGATACCGCTTCGCGCAGCAGAGCTGAGCGGTTGTGCACCGGAATGATCGTGCTCACCAGGCCGGGCACGGGCGCGGGCCGCAGGGCGGCGATGCGCTCGAGGGCAGGACGCTGCATCACGGCACGGGCCCGTTCCAGGTTGGGGTTGTCCCGCTGGTGCTTGAGGGGCTGGCTGCGGTGCCAGAGGTGCACGATCGGCTCGTAGCCCCAGATCCAGGTGGGGCGGGTGAGGCAGCGGTCCCAGAACTCGTTGTCCTCGCCGCCCCAGCCGACGAAGCCCTCGTCCATGCCGCCGATGGCGGCATAGGCCTCCGCGGTGATCGCCATCGAGCCCCCGGCCTCCAGGTTCTGCACGATCACTTCGGCGGGCCGCGCCCCGTAGTCCTGGGAGCCGGCGAGCACCCGGGCGCTGTGGGCCTCGTCGAGATAGAAAACAAACCGTTTGGGGTTCACCACCGCGTAGCCGCAGGCGATTCTCTGCAGCAGGCGACGGGCATAGCCGCTCGGTACGAGCATGTCGTTGTCGTGCAGCAGAAGCACCGGAGCGCGGGCGTGGCGGGCGCCGAGATTGAAGGTGTGGGAGCGGTTGTAGGGGGCGGTCGGGTCCGGCAGGGGCCCATGGATGTGGCGCACCCAGGGCGGCAGCCGGTGGGCGATGCGGGGCTCGCTGTCCTGCTCGATCACCAGGCACTCCAGGCGCACGTTCTCCTGGGCGGCGAGGGAGTCCAGGGTGGCCAGCAGCAGGGGCAGCCGCTCGCTGCCCCGGTGGCCGATCAGGACGCTCAGCTCCGGTGGCCCTTCGCTCCAGCCGGGGGCGCTGCGGCGCAGAATCGGCGCCTTCGCCAGGCAGCGATGCAGCAGGCGTCTGCCCAGCTCCGGCTGGACGCCAGGCGCATGGAGGCGGGAGGTGTAGCGCCACAGACAGGCCTGGCCAAGGCCATCGGGGGCCGCCTCCAGCCGCTCGCTGCGGTTGGCGATCGCCAGGTGGGCCGGCGCGGGCCGGCGCAGCAACCACTCGTAGCGCAGCCGCTCCTTCAGCCAGACGCCCAGTCGCTCCCTCTGGGAGGGTCCTGTCGCTTCAGCCACGGGGATCACCGAGATGGTCGAGACGGCCCGCCGCCGCCAGCAGCTCCCTTTCCGCCGCACCATCGCCCTCGCCACCGGAATGGGGCCACTCGCTGCCGGCGCTGGCGTGGCGGAAGCGTTGCCCCAGCAGCCGGCGCAGATCCTCACCACGGCGGTGGCCCAGCCAGCGATCCAGCCGCCCGGCGGGGGCTCGCGGCGGTTCGGGCGGGTTCCCCGGCAGCGGGGCGAGCGCCAGCACCTGTCCGAGCGCTCGCCGCCAGGCCTCCAGGGAGGCCCCCTGGCTGTAGCGCCCGGCCACCAGGGCGTGGCCGCCCCTGGACAGCCGCTCCAGCAGCGCCGGTTGACGCAGCCGAGCCAGCTGGGCGGCGCCGGCGGCCCCATCCCCGCAGGGGAACAGCAGGGCCGTGGCGTCGTGCTCCAGGGCGCCCTCCAGGCCTGACCCCACGTAGCGGCTACTCACCACTGCCATGCCGGAGGCCATGGCCTGCCAGGCCACGATCGGGCCCGTCTCCCAGGCGGAGGTGATCACCAGGGCATGGTGATGGCCAAAGATCTGTTCCGCCAGTCGGCACTGGTCGACGTGGCCGAGCCATCGCACCCTGCCTCGCGCGATCCAGGGGGCCAGGGACGTCTCCAGGGCGGGGCGCTCGTCGCCGTCGCCGGCGATGCTGAGCTGCACGTCGATGCCCAGGGCCTGCAGAGCCGTCAGCAGTGGCGGGAGATCGTTCACCCGTTTCTGGGCCTGCTCCAGCCGGCCCACCCAGGCCAGCCGCAACGTTGCGGCTGGATCGCCGCTGGGGGCCTGCCAGGGCGGCACCGGCACGCCATAGGGGGCGTAGAGCACCCGGGCTGGATCGATCCCGCCCCGCTCGCTCGCCAGCCGGCAGGCCAGTCGATTGGTGGCGATCACCGCATCGATGCCGGCGCCGTGGCGCCGCAGGTCGTCGAAGTACTCCGTCTGCAGGGCGTGAAGGGTCATCACCACCCGTCCGTGGAACCTCCCGCGCCGCCGGGACCGCTGGGCTGCAGGGTAGAGATCCACCAGGTTGACGCCGAGCACGAGCTGGGGGTTCAGCCTTTCCAGCAGGGCGGCGATGGCGCGGATCCTGCCTTCGGCGCTGCCGCTGGGGTTGGTGAGTGGTTGGGCCTCCAGCGCCGGATAGGCCTGGGCGTAAGGGCCATGGCGGTGATGATCACCGTCGGGCACCGCCACCGTCACCTCGAGCCCGCCGGCCCGCAGCCCCGGCACCAGGTTCGCCAGCCAGTCCTGGACCCCGCCGAGCAGGTAGGCGGAGGGGGCGAGCACCAGCACCTTCACGGCGTTCGATCCAGGTACACGACTCCGGCCCCGGACGCGAGCAGCGGCGGCACGGGCAGGTGCGGCAGGGGGGCGATGGGGCGCACGTGGTGGCCCAGCTGGCGGATGTAGACCCCCTCCGGCGCCGGGCAGCTCTCCCACTTGCGTAAGAAGCTCTCCTGGTTCGCGGAGGTGTACTTGCCCCAGACCCTTGCCGACTGGTCATCGAAGGAGGTGGTGACCGGATCGTCATTCGCATGGTGCAGGTAGGGGCAGTCCATCCCCACGATCCCGACGCCTGCAAGGGAGGCCCGGGCGGTGTAGTCCATGTCCTCGAAGCCGATGCCGCTGAAGCTCTGGTCGAAGGCGCCGATCCGCTCCCAGCAGTGGCGGCCGATGGCGAAGTGGGACCAGGTGTTGTTGAGCAGGGTGAGATCCACCGTTTCCCACGCCATGGTCTCCGCCCAGCGCCTCAGCCAAGGGTCGATACGCAGATCGTCGTTGAGCACCAGGGTGGTGGCCGTCGGGCTGGCTTGGAGCAGTTCGTTCCAGAGCTGGCAGAGCCCCACAACCCGATCGTGCAGCAGGAAGCGCCGATGGGGCGGCTCGCCGCTGGCCAGCTCGCCGCACATCCGCTTCAGATAACGGCTCTGGCTGGCCGGATCGCCGTGGCCATTGACGGCCACCAGAATCGGCACCTCAGGAAAGCTGCGGCGCAGCGCGCGGTACAGGGGGCGGAAGTAGCTCTCGTAGCGGGCTTCGAAGGTGGTGATCGCGATCGTGAACCGGTCGCCGAGCGGCCGCCGCGGGGGTATCAGGGCCCTCGGGATGCAGCCTCGGCTGCCGTGGAACACCGCCCGGGCAGCGAGGTAGAGGCGCAGATTGAGGGAGGAGCGGTTCATGGGAGAGGGGATGGGTCCGGCCTTAGGAGCGCCCGAGGGTGCCGATCGCCTCCACCAGGGCGCGATAGCGCTCCTGGGGGCGGATGTGATCGTGGAAGCAGCGGGCACAGTCCTCACGCCGGGCGTCCAGGTCGGCCCCCAGATGATGGGCCGCCGCCAGGAAACCGGCGCGGTTGTCCACCATCACGCCGCAGCCGAACTCCTCGACGAACTGAAAACTGGCCTGGCGGCTGCAGATCACCGGCACCCCCATGGCCAGGTACATGCACAGCCGGTTGGAGCTGACCCCCATGGCCTGGAACTGGGGCGCCGGATTGGTGTACACGGCCAGGCCGATGTCGTAACCGACGGCCGATCGCCAGGCCTCCTGCCACGACAACCGCTCGGTTTCGATGTGGAGCCTGCCCCCCAGGCTGAGGCGCCGCAGCAGATAGAGGGCCAGGGGATCCACCCCGAGGGGCTGGATCACGGCGCAGAGGGAGGGATCCGCGTGCAGGGCGTCGAGCAGCCAGTCGGCGCCGGCGGTGAGGTTGAAGCCCCCGGAGATGGCCAGGGTGAGGGCATCGGGCCCGATCCCCCAGCGCTGGCGAAGCTGCTGGCGCAGGGCCGGATCCCGCTCCGGCGGGTTGCGAAAGCAGCCCGGGTAGACCAGCACCGGCTGGGCCGGCGGGAGGCCGGCGTAGTCACGCACCAGCGGCACCCGGTGGGTGTCGTTGACGATGGTGAAGCGAGCTCGCCGGTAGGCGCTCAGGCAGAGCTGTTTCCAGCGTTCCGAGCGGGGACCCCGGTAGCTGCCGGCGCGGATCTCATCTCCCAGCACGAAGGAGGGGCGACGGTGCAGACGGGCCAGCACGCCCACCACGGCGATCGGGTCCTCCGTGGTGCCCGAGAAACAGGCATAGCGGCGCCAGTGGGGACGCCAGGCCTGGCCGAGCAGCCAGCGCATCGAATAGGACACCGGGTGGGTGGTGACCCTCTCTCCGTACGGAGCGGTGCTGCCGCAGGGACCGGGGGCGAAGACGTGGACATCAAAGCCGTTCTCCAGCAGGGCGGAGATGATCGCCTCGTTGGGGGGCGAGTGCAGCAACTCCGGCACCAGCAGGAAGTGGGCGGCGATCGGCCTTGGTGGCGAGGGACCGGTCATGGGGGAATGGATGGGGCTAGAGCGCTCTGGGGGTGCGGGTGGTGCTGAGGTCGGTGGGCAACTCCAGCTTGCCGGCGCCGTAGTCCTCCAGCAGGCGGTGGGTGTAGGAGCGGATGAAGTCCACCGGGAAGTCCTTGCGGCCGGGGGTCGGTGCCGTTTCACTCTTCTCCCGGGCGGCGATGCGGTCGTACCAGTTGTGGTAATGGGTGATCGTGCCGTCGAGGCCGTAGAAGTTGCCCAGGCCATAGCGCAGGTAGGCCAGCTCGTCGCTCCACACCGCGGGTGGCGATGACGGCTTGAACAATGGTTCGCTCGCCCGGTTGGAGACGTAGACGTCCATGGGCACCCAGGCGAGCTGCCGCCGCTTCAGTTCCCGGGGCAGGTGGTGGGTGATGTGGGGACCATGGAAGTCGACCTCAAGCCGGGGCCGCGGCCAACGCCCCTTGCGTCGCCAGTGGAGGCGCCGGCAGCGGCGGAACCGCTCCGTGTGCATCAGCAGGAAGGAGCTCTCCGGCATGCCGGCACCGAAGGGACGGGTCAGCGGTCCACAGCCGATGTCCTGGGGCGACACCAGCGCCACCCCTTCGCTGAGACGGGAACGGCAGAGGCTGAACCACTGCTGGGACAGGAGGATCACATCCGCATGCAGCAGCAGGGTGTAAGGGGAGCGGGAACGGCCCAGCAGGGCATTGAGCGCGTCGGGCTGGCTGCAGGAGCGCTGCACCACCTCGGCCCCCCGCTCGCGGGCGATCGCCACGGAGCGGTCGGTGGAGCCGTTGTCCAGCACGCAGACGTGCGTGTCGAGGCCCCGCGTGGTGGCTCGAATCGCCTCCAGGCAGTGGGGCAGGAACAGCTCGCTGTTCCAGCTGGTGATGCCGACGAAGAGTTCAGGTGACGTCATGGTCTGGGGAGGAGCCGCATCCGTCGCAACAGCCGCACAGGCAGCTGGCGCTCCAGGGACTGGAGGCGCTCGCCGAGGGCGGATTTCTCCGCCAGTAGCTGCTGCACCAGCCGCTCCAGGGGCTCGCTGGCTCCGTAGCGGGCGTAGATGGTGGCCAGCTCGGCTGGGAAGCGTTCCCCCTGGCGCCGGGTCTTCACGGTGGCGTAGTAGCGCATGGCCCCCAGTTTCTCCTGGGTGACGAGACCCCTGCAGCAGCGCGAGAAGCGCCACCAGAGGTCGTAGTCCATCAGCAGGCTCAGGCCCTCGTCCACCCCGCCGGTCTCCTGCCAGAGGGAGGCGCTCCAGAAGCAGCTCTGCTGCAGCAGGAAGCAGTCGTTCTCGATGGCCAGCAGGGTCTGCTCCGATCCTTCCCGGGCGGGCACATGGCGCAGAAATTGCTGATCAGCACTGATGATGTCGCCGCTGCCGATCACCCATCGCCCGGCTGGATCGGCGGCGAAACACCCCAGCACGGTGCGGAAGGCTCCCGGCAGATAGAAGTCGTCGGAGTTGAGCCAGGCGAGGATCGAACCGCTGGCCCGGCGGAACCCCTTGTTGATGGCGTCCGACTGGCCCCTGTCGGGTTCGCTGATCAGCACCCGGATCCAGGGGCGGTATCGCTCCAGCACCACCGGGGTGTCATCGGTGCTGCCTCCGTCCACCACGATGATCTCCACGTTGTCGTACCCCTGCCAGAGGATCGAGAGCAGGGTGTCCTCGATGAAGGCCCCCTGGTTGAGGGTGGGAATGACGATCGAGAAGAGCGGCCGCTCCGGATCGGCGTTGAACCGTTCGGGCACGGCGATTGCTGCGTTCTCGGGCCAGCCGTAGAGGCGGCGGGAGCTGGCCAGGGGCACCTCAACCACGGCGGGGTCCGGCGGCAACGGCTCGTTCCATGAAGGCCAGCAGCTGGGGCGCCGGCCCATCGATGCGGGAGTGCTGGAACACCTTGGCCTGGCTGCGCTCCCCCTTTCTCCGACGGGTGTCCGGGTCAGCGCTGAGCCGGTGCAGGGCGACGGCGAAGGCCTCGAGACCAAGGAAGAGGGGATGGCTCGAGGCCGCGGCGGGGGCCGGGGCTTCGAAATCCGGCCGCAGGGACCCTTCGCTGAGCAGCACCACGGCAGGATCGATGCCGCGCTCGTGTTGCATCAGCCAGCGCCACAGCCACAGCAGCAGCAGGGGAGCACCACTGCGGGTGGCCATGTGGGAGACGAACAGCACCCTCATGGGGTGATCACCTGCTTCCAGAAGATCAGGGTGAGAAGGAAGGCCAGGGTTCGAGTCCGGTCGTTGCCATGGCGATGGGCGTCCAGAATCCCGCTCAGCAGTTCCGGATCCACCAGATCGTCGATCAGCCCGGCGTGGTCGAGCAGAAAGGTATGCATGCGGGGGTCGCGATACCAGTCGGCGCTGAGGTCGTAGCTCACGTAGCGGGCCCGCCGCACGGGCGGCGTCCAGTAGAGGGGCGGGGCCTTGGCCAGCATGCGGCCCCGATCGAAGCCGTTCTCCTCGGGAAAAGTCAGCAGCTCGGGGCAGTTGCGGGAAATGGCATGGCGGTGCCAGTTGGAGCCCAGCTTCCAGCCATCGGAAAGATTCCAGATCGCTTCGATCCAGCGGCGGTCGTGGAAGGGGGAGCGCCAGGCGCTGGAGGCCCGGTACATGCGGATGCCGTTGGCGTAGAAGTTGGGCACCCGCTGTTCGAAGTAGTAGCGGGTCAGGCCTTCGAGGAATCCCCCCCGACAGAGGCCGGAGAGTTTGGCGGCCCGCCGGCTTCGGCCCTCCGCCACCAACTCGGCGGCCAGCGGAGGAGCCAGATGGCCCAGTTCCTCTGGCGAGAAGCTGGGGTGACGCTCCAGTTTCATCCGCCAGAACTGGCCCAGGGCGGCTTCGGGAGCCACGGACGCGAGGCGGCCGAGCCAACCCCGGTCGAAGTAGTACGTACGGGCGAATTCCCCCAGCGTGCCGACGAAGAACGTGGCATCGGAGGGAATCTTGGCCCTCAGGGGATAAAGGAAGGTGTGCCAATGCCAGGCGGTCTTGGTGCCGTTGGTGAGGCTGGAGATGCTGGGCGCGTGGGCAAAGAAGTCATCGAGATCGAGGTTGATCAGCTGGTGGGGCAGATCAAAGCGCTGGGCGATGCGGCGGGCCACCTGGACGTCTGTCGCCTCCTCCCTCCCCATCGTGATCAGATGGGGGCGCAGTCCCTGTCGCAGCATCGACGCCAGGATCACCCTGGAATCGAACCCGCCCGAGAGGGAGAGATAGGGGTTGTCTCCCGCCAGCCGGAGCACTGCGGCGTTGAGCGCTTCGACGGCGGCGTCCGGGTCGGCTGGGGCCGCCGGGATCCGGTCGAGGACCGACTCGGAGCGGAGCGCCACGCGGCCGTCGGTGAAATGCAGGATGCTGCCGGGCGGGACCCGATGGATCTGCGAATGGAGCGTCTGGTTGTCCGTGAGGTTCTCCAGCTGGCAGAGATCGCCGAGGGCCTGCCAGTTCCAGCGCCACTCCAGGCCGCTGCGGCGCAGGATCTCCGCCACCTGGTCGCCATGGAAGAGGCGGCCGTCGTGCTCGGCGTAGTAGTAGTGCGTGGCCCCGACGGGTGAGGTGACCACCGTCACGTCCCCTGCATCGGTTTCGATCACCAGGGTGTATTCCCCTTCTGTCTGCGCCAGGGCGCGGCTGCCCTGGCGCAGGAAGCGCCCCAGCAGGTCCGCCTCCGTCGTGTCGCAATAGCCGATGCAGGTGAGTCGGTGGTCGCCGAGCTGGATGGTCATGGGTCCTGGGGCCTCAGCCTGCGGAGCATCTCTTTGCCTGCGTTCTTGATCCGGAAGCGCAGCGTCCCGAGTCGGTCGCCCACAGACGTGCTGGGGGCCCCCTCCAAGGGCAGGCTCGCCCAGGGCGTCTGCAGGCGAATCTCGAGGTAGCGTTGGCGCCAGGGGTGAGTGCAGCGATGGTGCCAGGGCTTGGCCACCCCTGACCCGGCGAAGTGGATCACGGCGGGACTGGTCCTGGCCGCCTCAGCCTGCCGGCCCTGGGGGGTGCCGGCATCGGTGTACTCCGGATGCATCCATAGATGGGGCAGGGCGTTGAAGCGCCAGTCGAGGGGCTGCCAGCGGGCCTCAAGCAGAGAATTGAGCACGTCCTGGTCCCAGTGCTTGATGCGCTCGGGATGGGTGCGGGCAAACTCCAGGCCCGTGGCCAGGATGTTCTCCCTGCGCCAGCGGCCCAGATCGATCAACATTGCTCCTGCGTTGAACACCAGGGAACCCTCTGCCAGGGAGAGGCGATTGCGGTCGAACTCCTGGTTGTGTTCCTCCACCGCACCGATGCTGTTCTCACCCAGGGCCGATTCCCAGAGATCCAGCAGGGAGTCGACCACGATCAGGTCGGAATCCAGATAGAGAACTTTCTCCACGGCATGGGGAAGGGCCGCGGGCAGCAGCAACCGGAAATAGGTGGCCAGGCTGATGTGGCCGAAAACCGGAAACCCAGCAAGCATTTCTTCATCGAGCTGGATGAAGGAGACAGAAGGCAGGAAGTCACCGAGATAGGCCGCCAATCGAGCCCGCTCCCCGGCATCAATGACACCGTGAAGGATGTAAACACTGATCGACTCAGCTGGATTAGAAAGCTGAAGGGACTTCAGCATTACGGCGCAATGCCGGATGTAATTGTTGTCGATCGTGCAGGCGATGATCATTTGAGAATTCCCATCGTGATGGAGAACTCTCTAGGCAAGGATCGAGCCATGGGATGCTCACGATCGAGCCGGTTCATTGTCGTCAGGTTGGCGGCCATCAAACGGGTGTCGCCGCCATTGATGTCTGGTTGGGATGCTTGGATTGATCGCTCCAGAGTTTTGCGTACAGGCCTGACTGGGCGAGCAGCTCGTGGTGACGGCCCCGTTCCTGGATTCTTCCCTCTGCCAAAACACAGATGACGTCCGCGTTAACGATTGTACTGAGGCGGTGGGCGATGACCAGCACGGTGTGCTGGCGTTCGAACTGTTCGATCGCCTGCTGCACCAGGCGTTCACTTTGGCTGTCGAGGGCGCTGGTGGCCTCATCGAGAATCAGCAGCTCAGGTTTCCGCAGAATGGCCCTTGCCAGGGAGATTCTCTGACGCTGGCCACCGCTGAGCCGATAGCCGCGTTCGCCGATCTTGGTTTCGTAGCCTTCGGGCAAGTCAGCGATGAAGCCAGCGGCCTGGGCCTTGGCAGCTGCGTCCTTGATGTCTTCAAGAGAGGCCCTCTCGAGACCGAAGCCGATGTTGCTGGCGATGCTGGCATTGAAGAGAAAGGTGTCCTGGCTGACGACACCCAGCCTTTGTTGCCAGCTGGAGAGATTGATGGAATGGATATCGACACCGTCGATGAGAATCCTTCCACCAGTGGGATCGTAGAGACCTACCAGGAGATCGGCGATGGTGCTCTTTCCGGCGCCGCTGGAGCCGACCAGGGCGACGGTCTGACCACGGCCGATGCGGAGCTGGATGGAGGAAAGGGCCTCTGGAAGCTCGGGGCTGTAGCGCATCGATAGATCATCCAACTGAATCCCATCGGTGATACCAGTGAATGGCACGCCTCCGGATCGGACGAATTCCTTGTCGTCGTCGCGCAGGATCTCGTTGAGGCGCTCCACATTGGCACTGTTAGCCGCATAGCTTGTGGCCAGACCTGTGAGACTTCCAACTCGCTGATTGAGTCGCTGGAGGGCAATGATGAAGGTCACCAGGCTTGGCAGGACGCCGCTGCTGCGGTCCTTGAATATGAACAGACTGAGTGCCGCAATCAGGGCAATCGAGATGATCGGCAGCATGTTGGAAATCGGCTGCACGAGGTTGGAGAGTTTACTCTGTCGGATTGAAAGTCGCTTACTTTCGTTGAGCAAAAACCGCAGTCTTTTCCTGGAGCTCTCCAGTTGACCTGTGCTGTGCAGCAACCGTAGACCCTGAATCTGCTCGTTCTGGTGGCTGGAAAGCTCCACGTTTACTACCTGCTGCTCCCTTGAAATACTGCGAATGCGTGGTAGCAGTAGCTTCTGGACGGCCTGCATGATGGCGGCCATGCCCGAGGCCACCAGAAGCAGCCACGGGGAGATGGCCACCAGGATGGCCAGATAGATCAGCAGTTGTAGGCTGTTCATCAGCAGCCCGTTGGCCAGGGAGATTTCCGTCTGGACAGTGCTGCCACCGGAGCCGACGTAGAGAAGCAGGTCGCCGACTCGGTACCGACTGGCACAGCCAAAAGTCAGCGACAGCACCCGATCGTTCAGCTTGCCAGTGATTTCCGCGCCCATCCTGGATCCCATCACGGCGGTGCTGATGCTGTTCACATAGCTGGTCACTGCCATCAGCCCCTGCAGAACCACGGCGGTGATCAGCAACAGCACGAAGATTCCATCGCGCCCGGTGCGGGTGCTGAGCGCACTGCTGAGCCAGTCGTGAAGCCAGTCGAACTGGCTCAGATTTCCGAGGATGGAAAATTTGCTCCAATCACTGTTCTCGGGGGCACTGATGAGGCTCACCGAAAGAAACACGATCCCGAGCGTGGCGCCTTCACTGAGGCTTGCGAGCAGGCTGGTACCAAAGTTCAGCGCCAGCAGCTTCCAGTATTTCTTCGCCGAGTGCCGAATCAGGCGCGCTGCTGGTCTTTGGTCGGTGAAGGCAGCAAGAAGTGGGCCGGTGAGTCGTCTGGCGATGCGATGAAGTAAAGGCATCAACGGAGAGGAAAAAAAATTGCAAAATTTCTAGTCAGGACTAAGGGCTTTGGCTGATGGAGGTCTCAGGTTAAAGCGAGGGTGCTCTTCGCCTCTGATCAGGACACCTGACCAGAGCCGCCTTGGTCAGGGAATTGGAACACGAGCAGTTCATGACCAAGGAACAGCAAGGCGGTTTGAGGTCAAATCTAGGTCGTTACCGGGAGCCTGCACGAAGCTGGTCTGGTCCTTCCACGACCAGTATGGGAAAGTTGGCCGTGGGTCTGGTTCACCCTCCGCAGGGCTTGACTCACGTCCAGGACCGCTCCTGGTTTGGTGGCTCCCCTGTCGTCCGCTCCTGAAGAAGCATCGATTCCGCCATGGCGATGGCCCTTCCGCCGCCGGGCTCCCACGCTGCTTTCGCTGCTGCTCTTGCTCGCATTAACGGCCAGTGAGGCCTTCCCGCGCAGCTCACGGGTGACCGGCGCCGAAACCTTTTCGCACGGTCCCCTCGACCATCGCCACCTGGCGATCATCATCAATGCCGCTGACCCGCTCAGCGAGGCCATCGGCCGGACCTACCAGGCGGCCCGCCTGATTCCCCCGGACCAGGTGATCCGGGTGCGCTTCCCCCCCAGGAACGCGGAACTGAGCCCAGCTGTGTTCCGGCGCCTTAAGCGCACGGTGGACAGCCAGACCCCTGGGCATGTCCAGGTCTATGCACTGGCCTGGGCGGCTCCCTATCGGGTCGGCTGCCAGTCGATCACCAGTGCCTTCACCTTCGGCCTGGATCCACGCTTCTGTGCGCTCGGCTGCCGGACCACCGCCCTGAGTCCCCTGTTTGCCCGTGGCGATGTGAGGCGTCCCTGGGACCAGCTCGGGGTCCGCCCGAGCATGATGCTGGCGGCTACCAGCCTGGAGATGGCCAGGCGTCTCATCCAGCAGGGTGTGGCCTCGGACGGCACGGCGCCTCCTGGGACGGCCTACCTTTTGAGCACTGGGGATGCCAGGCGCAACACCCGGGCCGCAGGGTACGGCAGTGTACTGGCGGCGATGGGATCCCAATTCCGGGTGAGGGTCATCGCTGCCGATGCCCTGGTGGGAGCCCAGGACGTCATGGCTTACTTCACCGGACTGGCTTTCCCTGTGGGGATTCGCACCAACCGCTACCGGCCGGGAGCCGTTGCCGATCACCTCACCTCCCTGGGCGGGCAGCTGACCGACAGTCCGCAGATGAGTGCACTCCGGTGGCTCGAGGCCGGCGCCAGCGGCAGCTACGGCACGGTGGTGGAGCCGTGCAACTTCCCGGCCAAGTTTTCCGATCCCGGCCTGCTGCTCACCTACTACCGCCGCGGCGACACCTTGATCGAGAGCTACTGGCGCAGTGTGGCGATGCCCGGCCAGGGTGTCTTCGTCGGGGAGCCCCTGGCCAGGCCCTGGCCGGTGCGCGATGGACTCAGCCCTGGTGACGCTTCTGGTGCCAGGCCCAGGCGTGCTCGATGATCGTTCCCAGTTCGGCGAAACGGGGCCGCCACCCCAGTTCCTGGTGGGCCCGGGTGGCCCGGGCCACCAGCTGGGGAGGATCGCCCTCCCGCCGTTTGGCCACATGGGCCAGCAGGCCCCGGCCGGTCACGGCCTTGGCGGTTTCGATCACCTGCTGGACCGAGTAGCCCGTGCCGTTGCCGAGGTTGTAGATCAGGGGGCGGCGTTCGGTCTCCTCCCGTTCCCGCAGCCGCAGCAGCCTTTCCAGGCCCAGGACGTGGGCATCGGCCAGGTCGGCCACGTGGATGTAGTCCCGGATGCAGGTGCCATCCGGGGTGGGGTAATCGTCGCCGAAGATCTGCAGGTAGGGTTCCCGCCCGCTCATGGTGTCAAGCACCCTTGGGATCAGGTGGGTTTCCGGGTCGTGATCCTCACCCAGGTCGCCATCGGGATCGGCGCCGGCGGCGTTGAAGTAACGGAAGATCACGCTGGGCAAGCCATAGGCCGCCGCGAAGTCGGTGAGCAACTGCTCCACCATCCACTTGCTGCGGCCATAGGGATTGATCGGAGCCTGGGGATGGTCTTCGGTGATCGGCACCTGCTGGGGAATCCCGTAGGTGGCGCAGGTGGAGGAGAAGACGATCGGCAGCGGCCGCTCTGTGGCCACCAGCGCCTCCAGCAGGGTGAGGGTGTCGCCCAGGTTGTTGCGGTAGTACTTGGCAGGATCACTCACCGATTCGCCCACGTAGGCATAGGCGGCGAAGTGCAGCACCGCCTCGATGGGCTTGCCCTCCAGGGCCGTCCCATCAAGGGCGGGGTGGCGGCCGCGCAGCAGGGGCTCGAGCACTTCACGGTCGCCCACCTGACCCAGAACCAGGGGAACCTTCAGGGTCTTCTCAACGATGTCGGCGTGGCCATAGACCAGGTTGTCCAGGACAACGGGTTCATGACCTGCCCGCGTCAGGGCCCTTACGGCATGGCTGCCGATGTAGCCGGCTCCACCGGTGACGAGGATCCTCACAGACGCACCTCAGCGCCGCTGGCCCGCTCACTGACGAACTCCGCCACGGTGCGCCGCAATCCCTCCTGCAGAGGGATCTGTGATCGCCAGCCCAGGGCGGCCAGGCGGCTGACATCCAGCAGCTTGCGAGGGGTGCCGTCAGGTTTGGAGCTGTCCCAGGCAATTCGGCCGCGGAAACCCACCGCTTCGGCCACCATCGTGGCCAGATCCTCAATGCTCACGTCCGTTCCTGTCCCCACGTTGATGTGCTGAATCTCCCCGGAGCCCGGTTGCCAGTGGCGCAGGCAGAACAGGGCTGCAGCCGCCAGATCATCGACATGGAGGAACTCCCGTCTTGGGCTGCCGCTGCCCCAGCACACCACCTCCTCGGCACCGGCCTCGCGGGCCTCCTGGAAGCGCCGGATAAGACCCGGCAGCACGTGGCTGTTGGTGGGGTGGTAGTTATCGCCGGGGCCGTAGAGATTGGTGGGCATCAGACTGATCGCGTCAAAGCCATGTTGTTGTCGCAGGGCGCGGCATAGCTGGATGCCCGTGATCTTGGCAATGGCGTACCACTCGTTGGTGGGCTCCAGCGGGCCCCCGAGCAGGGCCTCTTCGCGGATCGGCTGATCGGCCAGCTTGGGGTAGATGCAGCTGCTGCCAAGGAAGAGTAGGCGTCGGGTGCGATGCCGCCACGCATTCTCGATGACGTTCTGCTGGATCTTGAGGTTGTCGAGCAGGAAGTCGGCGGGATAGGTGGAGTTGGCCAGAATTCCCCCCACCCTCGCTGCCGCAAGCACCACGACATCGGGCCGCTGATCGGAGAACCACGCCGCCACCGCAGGACCGTCCATCAGGTCGAGGTCTGAGCGGCCCACGGTGAGCAGTTGCTGGTGGCCTTCTGCCTTGAGGCGTCGGGTGATGGCCGAACCTGCCATGCCGCGATGGCCGGCAATGAAGATCCGATCGTTCAGTGAGATCAGCATGGGGATTGTCTCCGGCCCGTGCACAGAGGCAAGGGGTGGCGGACCGCTGGAGCAGGTGCAGCTCCCTTGGAGATCCGCTTCAACGAGAAAGGGTCACAAGCCTGACCATAGCGGCGTTTCGGATGTCGGCTCATGGCGCGGCCTTCAGTCCGACCTGAGGAGGATTCTCCATGGAGCTGACGACGGTGAAGCCCTCCCGGCGCAGCGTGGCCTCTTTGGCGGCTTCCTCCTTGTCGGTGGCGACCATTTCAGCCACCAGCTCCTCCAATGTGGTAGTGGGTGTCCATCCCAACCGTTCCCGGGCGCGGGTCGGGTCCCCGAGCAGGGTCTCCACCTCCGCTGGCCGGAAGTAACGCCGGTCGATTCGCACCACCGTGGCACCGGTGTCACGCCGCGCGCCCGTCTCCTCAACCCCGCTGCCCTGCCAGACAATGCCGCCCCAGCCGAGTTCTTCGGCGGTGAGTTCGATGAACCGTCGCACCGATTCCTGCCGGCCCGTGGCGATGAGGAAGTCTTCGGGTTGCTCCTGCTGCAGCATCCGCCATTGCATCTCCACGTAGTCCCTGGCGTGACCCCAGTCGCGAAAGGAATCCAGGTTGCCCATGAACAGGCCTTGATCGAGACCGGCATCGATGCGGGCCAGGCCCCGGGTGATCTTCCGGGTCACGAAGGTCTCGCCTCGACGGGGACTTTCATGGTTGAACAGAATACCATTGCAGGCATACATGCCATAGGCCTCCCGGTAATTGACCGTGATCCAGTAGGCATAAAGCTTGGCCACGCCGTAGGGACTACGGGGGTAGAACGGAGTGGTTTCTTTCTGGGGGATCTCCTGCACCAGGCCGTACAGCTCGCTGGTGCTGGCCTGGTAGATGCGGGTCTTACCCGTGAGCCCCAGAATGCGGACGGCTTCCAGGATGCGCAGGGTTCCGAGGGCATCGGAGTTGGCAGTATATTCGGGACTTTCGAAACTCACGGCAACGTGACTTTGAGCCCCGAGGTTGTAGATCTCATCCGGTTGAATCTGCTGAACGATCCTGATCAGATTGGTGGAGTCCGTCAGATCTCCATAGTGCAGAACAAGCCGTGGATCCCGTTCATGGGGGTCCTGGTAGAGGTGATCGATCCGGTCGGTGTTGAAGCTGCTGGCCCGCCGCTTGATGCCATGCACCACATACCCTTTCTCCAGGAGCAACTCCGTCAGGTAGGAACCGTCCTGACCGGTGATCCCGGTGATCAGAGCCGTTTTGGTCATGGAGTGATGGGTGATGGGTTCAATGGGAGGAGGTTCCTCGTCGGAGGGCAGGAGCGCAGATTGCTCCCCCCGTTGCCCCAGGCCTGCCGTGATCGTCTGGTGCCGCTGGGAGCTTAGCCGGACGCTCGTGGTTCGTCGTCCGACGGGTTTACGTTCCAAAGGTCCGACCGCGGGCGGGGCAGGCCAAGGGAAGGGATGGTCACCAGCCCTTGCATCACTACAACAAATGGACCCATCCAGTCTGGACAGGCCCACGCAGGATTGGGATCCGAACAGCAACCGGATCCTGGCTCAATCGCGACGACCCCCACCCTGCAGGGCGATGATCAGCCGGAGGATGAAGATGAAGAGGTTGATATAGGTGAGGTACATGCCCAAGGCACCAGCCATGTATTGGTCGTCGCTGTAGGTGCGCGGCATCGTGTAGAAATCGACGAAAGCCGCTCCGACGAAGATCACCGTGCCTAAGCCGGCGATCATCAGCTCGAAAGTACCTCCAGTGAAGATGGCCGGGGCAAACAGGCCACCCACCAATTGCACCACCATGGCGATCACCAAGCCGATGATGCCCAGACCAACCACTCCGCTGAGGGCTTGGCCGACGTTGTCGCTCATGCGGCGGCCAAAAAAGGAGGCGATCACGAAGGTGATGCCCGTGGCCAGGGCGGCGGTGCCAACGGCGCCGACACCAGCCGCCGTCACGGCGTAGCTCACGATGCCGCTGAGTGTGAAACCGGTGATCAGGCTGTAAGCCGTGAGGATCGGCAAGGCGGTGCCTACGTTGCCCTTCATGGCGGCGTTCTGGGCCACGAAGAAAAGAATGAAGTTGCCGATCAGGGCTACCCAGAACAGGGGCATGAACAGGGCCGGCGCGCTGGCCATCAGGGACATGCCACCGAGGACACCACCAGCGGTGAGAACCATGCCGCCACCCACGTAGGGGAGGGCCTTGTTGACCACGTTGGGGCCGATCAGGGCCCCGGACTGGGCCTCGCGGATCGCTTCCTGGAAATTGCTGCTGGCCGGCATGGCTTCGATGGGATCAGATTTCATCCATCCTGCCAGCGGCCACCCCAGGCTGGTAGGGACACCTGTGCGGATCTCCCTATCGGAGGCTGGGGGCCCGGATCAGCGGCCAGCGGGGGAGGCGTCGCGGCGTGCATAGGCCTGCACAAGGCGCTGCACCAGGGGATGACGCACCACATCCGCATCGGTGAACTGGCAGATGGCCACGCCTTCCACCCCCTGCAGCACCTGGGCGGCCTCCACCAGGCCGCTCAGCTGGCTCGGGGGGAGATCGATCTGGGTGGTGTCACCGGTCACGACCATGCGGGAGCTCGCTCCCAGCCGAGTGAGCACCATCCGCATCTGGGCGCAGGTGGTGTTCTGGGCCTCATCGAGGATCACAAAGGCGTCGGCAAGCGTGCGGCCCCGCATGAAGGCCAAAGGCGCCACCTCGATCACCCCTTTGTCCAGGAGTTGGGTGGTGCGCTCCTGGCCCAGCAGCCCATGGAGGGCGTCGTAGAGGGGACGCAGATAGGGATCCACCTTCTGCTGCAGGTCACCGGGCAGAAAGCCGAGCCGTTCGCCCGCTTCGACCGCCGGCCGGGTGAGCACCAGCCTCTCCACCTTGCGCTCCTGAAGCATCCGCACGGCCAGGATCGTGGCGAGGAAGGTCTTGCCGGTGCCGGCCGGGCCGATCGCCAGGGTCAGGTCGTGGCGTTCGATGGCCTCGACGTAGTTGTTCTGCCGCAGGGTGCGGGGTCGCAGGGGCCTGCCGGTGACGCTGGTGGCCAAC
This sequence comes from uncultured cyanobacterium, assembly GCA_903917565.1. Lineage (GTDB taxonomy): Bacteria > Cyanobacteriota > Cyanobacteriia > PCC-6307 > Cyanobiaceae > Cyanobium. Next base: position 66,320 of record CAIXBB010000023.1, read on the forward strand.
ACCTGGAGCCCCATGCGGCGGTGCTGGTCGGAGCGCCCGGTGTCCAGGGCCGTCAGGGCGGCCTGGATGTCCACTGGGCTGATGGGCTCCCCCCGTTGCCAGAGGGACTCCAAGAGGTTGATCAGGGACAGCAGACGCTCCACCTGGGCCGTTCGGCCCCGAATCTGGAGATCAAGCCCCCGCAGCACGATCTGGGCACCCGTGAGGGCTTCTAGCCGGCGCAGGGTTGACCCGTCCGGGCCTGCCAGGGCAATGGCGGAACCGCTGTCAGGCAGAGCAAACGTGGAGGAGAGCTCGCTCAGGCCTCGGTGGTGGCAGGTTCGGCGGCGGCAGCGGCTGCGGCAGCCTCCTCCGCCAGCTTGGCGGCAGCGGCTTCCTTGGCGGCTGCCGCTTCCTTCACGGCGGCGGCGGCGGCGGCCTCGCGGGCTGTGGCCTGCTTGAGCTTGCCGACGGTTTCAGCAGGCCGGATGGTCTTCTCGATCAGGCCGCCCTTCTCGAGCAGGGTCCGCACGGTGTCCGTGGGCTGGGCACCCTGCCCGAGGCGGAGACGGATGGCCTCGGTATCCAGGCGCGTCTCTTTGGTGCGTGGGTTGTAGAAGCCCAGTTCCTCAAGCGGACGGCCATCGCGGCGGGAGGTGCTGTTGGTGGCCACCAGTCGGAAACTCGCTTCCCGTTTCTTGCCGAACCGCTTCAGCCGGAGCTTGATCATCTGGAAAAGGGTGCTTGAAATGCAGCCCCCAATCCTACAGGGGAGGGGCTTGGGGCTCCCTCGGACAGCGATCAAGGCCCCTGTTCAGGGCCGGTCAGAGCTGGCCGAATCCCTTGCGCTTCTTGGCAGGCTTGGGGGGCTTGCGGGGCTGGCCGCCGCTGCGGCCGCCGGGGCCGCCCATGCCCGGCAGGCCGCCCATACCGGGCAGGCCGCCGCCCATTCCAGGCATGCCGGGAAAGCCACCCATGCCGGGCACTCCGGGCATGCCACCCCGGGTCATCTGCTGCATGAAGCCGCGCATTTTCTGGAAGTCGGCGAGAACCTTGTCGACGTCTGCCGGTGTGTGGCCGCTGCCGGCGGCGATACGGCGGCGGCGGGAGGGCTGGGAGGCGAGCAGTTCGGGCTGGCGCCGTTCGGCCTCGGTCATCGAGCCGATCATGGCCTCGATGCGCTTGAGCTGGGTCTCGCCCTGGCGGAGCATGCCGTCATCGATCTTGTTCATCCCCGGGATCAGCTTCATCAGCCCGCCCAGGGAGCCCATGCGCTTGATCAGGCGCATTTGCTGGACGAAATCGGAGAAATCGAAGCTGGCTTCCTGCAGCTTGCGCTGCATCTTCTCCACATCGGCAAGCTCCACTTCCTTGGTGGCTTTCTCGACCAGGGTGAGCACATCGCCCATCCCCAGGATCCGGCTCGCCATCCGTTCCGGGTGGAATGGCTGCAGCGCTTCCACCTTCTCGCCGGTGCCGATGAACTTGATCGGCGCGCCGCTCACCTTGCGGATTGAAAGTGCCGCCCCGCCACGGGAATCCCCATCCAGCTTCGTTAGGACAGCGCCGGTGATGCCCACCTGCTCATGGAAGGCCCTGGTGAGATCGGCCGCCTCCTGGCCGATCATCGAATCGACCACCAGCAGCACTTCATCCGGAGCCGAAGCCTCCCGGATCCTGACCATCTCCTCCATCATTGAGGTGTCGATCTGGAGCCGGCCGGCGGTGTCCACCAGAACGGTGTCGAAGCCTTCCTCCCGCCCCTTGGCCACGCCGGCGGCAGCGATCGCCTCTGGGCTGGCTTCGGTGCCGAGGCTGAACACCTCCACACCGATCTGGCGGCCCAGGGTCTGGAGTTGGTCGATGGCGGCCGGCCGGTAGACGTCGGCGGCCACCAGGAGGGGGCGCCGCCCCTGCTCCTTGAGGTGCAGACCCAGCTTGGCGGTGGCCGTGGTTTTGCCGGCCCCCTGCAGACCTGCCATCAGGATCACCGTGGGGCCTTCCTCCGCCCGGGCCAGGGGCGCGTTGGCACCGCCCATGGTGTCGACCAGCTGCTCGTGGACCAACTGGATGAACTTCTGATCCGGGCTCACCCCGCGCACCACCTCAGCCCCCACGGCCTTGCGCCGCACCTCCTCAACGAACTCCTTCACGACCAGGAGGCTCACGTCGGCCTCTAGCAGCGCCCGTCTCACTTCCCTGAGGGCGCCATCGACGTTGGATTCCGAGATGGCCGCCTGGCCCCGCAGTCCCTTGACCGCGTCTTCGAAGCGCTGGGAGAGTTCGTCGAACATCAGTTGAGGGATTGGGTGGCTGCCAGGCGCCAGCTGTCGCCGTCGCGTCCGAATACATAACCATTGCGCAGCTCCATCGGCGCCGTGGTCTCCACCACCTTCCCGTTCGCATCGAGGCGTCGGTCGCTGTAGCGGAGCCGGGCGATGGCAACGATGCGCCGTGGGCCGCTCTCGGAGAGGCTGAGATCGGTGATCCGCGCGTCCAGCTGCTGGGTCTGGCCCCGGGCCGCATCGCCGCGGCGCTCCCTGGTGAGCAGGGCCATTGGCCCTTCCCGGGCGATGCGATCCAGATCCTCCGGGATCGGTTCGCCCGCCAGCACGCCGCTCTTCACCGCCAGCCAGTTCTCCAGCAGGCGGCGCACCTGGGCCGCATCGGGCCGAGTGGCCGTGAGTGGCGTGATGCCCAGTCCCTGGGCGGCCCTGGGGGCCGGAGTCGCTGGGGTCGGGGCTGGTGCCACGACCGGCGGTGCCGGCGCCGGGGCCGGTGGGGGCGAGTTATGGCGCTGCCGCAGCACCCAGACAGCGCCCAGCACCAGCACCAGGGCAGCCCCGCCCGCCAGTAGCCAGGGCCTGGGGGGCACCGGCCAGCGCAGGGGAACCTCGTCATCGAGCTCCCCGTCGTCATCGGAATCCGTTGCCCCAGCGGGCAGGGGAAGCGGAGCGAAGCCGCCGGCGGCGCCCCCATCGAGGCCCAGGGGCGCAGGGGGCGCCACCGTTCCCGGCAAGCCGGGGACGTCGAAGGCCGGGAAGGACGTGCTTTCCGCACCTTCGGCGGCTGCAGGGGCGGACAGGTAGGAGCGGCCCCGGCGCTGATCCTCCCGCTCCACGTAGGCCACCACGTCCCGGTCGCTGAAGTAGGCCACCAGATCAGGCTCGGCTTCCAGGTCCCGGTAACCCGGCAGCACATCCCGGACCAGCCAGTCGCTGCAGTAGGCGCAGAGCTGACCAAGCGGATCGTCACTCTTGCCGGCCGCCCACGCCTTCAGCTCCTGGCTGGCGCCCAGGTCGAAGCAGGTCCGAGCCGTGTCGGCCTCCCCCAGCAACAGATGCAGGTTGGCGAGCAGCGGTTCGATGCCCTCCCGTCCGCTGCGCTGGAGGCGGTTCCTGGCTTCGGCGATGCGCTCGGGCTTGCGCTGGGCGAAACCGGAGGCGGTCAGGGCGATGGTGGCCAGGAAGTCGGCGGCGTCGGAGCTGGCGGCCGCCCAGCGGCTGAACAGATCCACCTGCTCCTGAACGGTGAGGAAGGCGCGGATCTGGTGGAAGAAGGGTTGGAAATCCTGGCTGGGAAAATGGGGATCGCCATCCCCCTCAAGACCCCCACGCCGCTGCACCAGTTGCTCGAGCAGCGTCAGACCCTCTTGCCTCTCGACGCCGGCGACCAGATCCCGGCTCAGCAGATCAAGTACCCGGTAGGGGGTGAGGTGTTCAAGCTGGGCATGCATGGTTTCCCTGAGGTCGGGTTGCCTGCCAAGGCGTTGCAGCAGTTGCAGGCCTTGGTGCAGCAGGCGGGCGGCGGCTTCGAAGCGCCGTTGCTCCTCCAGCTCGCTGGCGGCCGCGAGGCAGGCCAACCCCGCCAGGAGTGAGAGATCGGCTTCGCGGCCACTGCCGAGGGTGGGCGACTGGGGTGGCTGCAGCGAGCGGCTGGCCAGTTCGAAGGCTTCCATGGGCTGTCCCCCCTCCATCAGCAACACCAGTCCGCCCACCTGTCGGGTGGTGGCAATCTCCAGGGCCGGTTGCAGGCTGCCGTCGGAGTCGGCCAGGCTCGTCAACTCCGCTTCGTAGGCTGTGCGCCGGTCGGCATCGGAAAGCAGGTCGGCGCTGGCCCGCAGCAGCTCCGCCCGCGCCTTCACGGTTTCGGGGGTGAACCCGCCGTGGGGCAGGCGGTCCAGGCGCGACTGGAGGGTCCGCAGGACCCCCTGGGCATCAGCGGCCGGAGGGACGCCCAGCAAGCGGAAATGATCGATCGGCAGGTCCAATCCGATGATGAGGGTGGGGCGCGACTGTAGTCAGCGGCAGCGGTTTTGACTGTCACCCGGGAACGGACCCCGTACAGTCGGCTTCACGAATCGCATCGCCTTCCTGCCATGACTCAGGAATTGACCGCGGCGCGGGCAGCCCAAGCCTCTGGCCCCGGGGCAGCCGCGTCTTCTGAGGAGGCCGGAAGCCACGCGGTCAGGTTGGAGGGTCTGTACCCGGCTGAACAGGCCAGCATCAGCCGGGACGAAGGCCTGATGCTCTACCGCGACATGACCCTGGGGCGCCGCTTCGAGGACAAGTGCGCCGAGATGTACTACCGCGGCAAGATGTTTGGCTTCGTGCATCTGTACAACGGTCAGGAAGCTGTCTCCACCGGGGTGATCCGGGCGATGCGGCTCCAGCACGACTGGTTCTGCAGCACCTACCGCGACCACGTGCATGCGCTCAGCTGCGGTGTACCGGCCCGGGAGGTCATGAGCGAGCTGTTCGGCAAGGTCACGGGCTGCAGCAAGGGTCGTGGGGGGTCCATGCACCTCTTTTCCCGGGAGCACCATCTGCTCGGCGGGTATGCCTTCATCGGCGAGGGCATCCCGGTGGCCCTGGGAGCGGCCTTCACCAGCCGCTATAAGCGTGATGCCCTCGGCCAGGCCGACAGCGATGCCGTCACGGCCGCCTTCTTCGGGGACGGCACCTGCAACATCGGCCAGTTCTACGAATGCCTCAACATGGCCTCGCTGTGGAAGCTGCCGATCCTGTTCGTGGTGGAGAACAACCGCTGGGCCATCGGTATGGACCACAACCGGGCGACCAGCGAGCCGGAGATCTGGCGCAAGGCGGCGGGCTTCGGCATGGTCGGCGAGGAAGTCGACGGCATGGATGTGCTGGCCGTGAGGGGCGCAGCCCAGCGGGCCATCGAGCGGGCCAGGGCCGGCGACGGCCCCACCCTGCTGGAGTGCCTCACCTACCGCTTCCGAGGCCATTCCCTGGCGGACCCTGATGAGCTCCGCGAAGCGGCCGAGAAGGAGTTCTGGGCCAAGCGGGATCCCATCAAGCAGTTGGCGGCTCGTTTGATTGAGCTGGGCCTGGCCACGGTCGATGAGCTCAAGGCGATCGAGAAGGAGATCGATGCCGAAGTGGCCGATTGCGTGGAGTTCGCCCTCGCGGCGCCTGAGCCCGACGGCAGCGAACTCACCCGCTACATCTGGGCCGAAGACTGAGCAGGGCCAAGGGGGGATCCGCTCTCCCCATTGGTTTTCTTGGCCCCTCTCTGGAACATTCCTGCTGACCTTCATCAATGACGATTGGAAGGTCAATTGCCTGTGGTTGTATCGATGTTAAGATCAACTGAATTGCCCTGAAGGCAGCAGGTTTGATGGCCAAACGTGTCCTCGTCACCTTCACCGACAGCCGCATGAAGGTGGCCCGGCGTCGATTATGTCGCCAGGCGAAAGAGATGGGGGTGTACACGGATGTCTTTGGGGCTTCGGAGCAGGATCTCACTGCTGATTTCCGGCAGCGTTTCAAAGACTATCTGACCCCTGAGCATCGAGGCTTCGGCTATTACGCCTGGAAGCCGCAGATTGTTCTGCAGACCCTCGAGCGCCTGCAGGATGGTGACCAGGTGCACTGGATCGATTCCGGCTGCCACCTCAATCCAGCGGGAAGCCACCGTCTGCAGGAGCTGTTCGCCATGACCGCGGAGGCTCCGTCGGGTTTCCAGGGTTTCGAATGCCTGCCTCCAAACGGATCCTTGGTGTACAAGGAGCGTCAGTTCCCTGATCAGGCGGAAAACAAATGGACGAAGGGTGACCTTCTCGATCGGCTGGAGGTTCGGGACAGACCGGAGATCACCAGCACCCAGCAGCTGGGGGCCACCACGTTCTTCGTGCGCAAATGTCCTGCGTCCATGGACTTCATGCGCCACTGGATCAGGGTGTTCAGCGAGGATTTTTCGATGATCGATGATCGTCCCTCTCTGGCCCCCAACCTTGAGGGCTTCATCGAGCATCGCCATGATCAGTCGATCTACTCGATCCTTGGCAAGTTGCTGCCGATCTCGACAATATCCGTGTTCGAATTCTGGTTTCCGCAGGCCGACAACTGCTGGCTGCCTGACTGGGAGATGGTCGGAGATTCCCCGATCCAGATCAGGCGTGATCGGGGCCTCAAAGGAGAGAGCCGGCTGAAGATCGCCTCCCTCAAGGCCAAGGGCAGGCTGAAGCGACTCCTGGAGGGATGGCGACCACACTGAAGGCCCGGCCGATCAGGCCAGGGGGGCGGTACGTGTCGACAGGCTGCGCAATTTGCGCAGCGCCTTGAGCTCGATCTGCCGGACCCTCTCGCGCGATACATCCAGCTGTCGGCCGATCTCGGCCAGCGTGTGACGCTCAATGCCGTCGAGGCCGAAGCGCAGGGCCAGAACCTCCTTTTCCTGGGCGGTCAGGTGGTCCATCAGCTGGGCCAGTTGCTCCTGATGCATGCCCCGCTCAATGCGGTCGAGGGGTTCCTCGGCGGAAACATCGGCGATCAGATCACCCAGGAAGCTGCGACCATCCTCCGCATGAATGGGGGCGTCAAGGCTGGAAATAGTGAGCGCCTGACGAAGCAGGGAGTCGAGTTCCTCGACAGGAATGGCCATGGCTTCGGAGATTTCGCGACGGCTGGGCATGGCGCCGAGCTTGTGGGCCAGCTCAAGGCTCACCTTGCGGATCGTGGAGAGCCGCTCACTCAGGTGGACCGGAAGCCGGATGGCCCTGGACTGGCAGGCAATGGCCCGGGTCATGCTCTGGCGGATCCACCAGAAGGCATAGGTGGAGAACTTGTAACCCCTGGTGGGGTCGAACTTCTCGACGGCGCGCTCAAGACCGAGAGAGCCCTCCTGGATCAGATCAAGCAGCTCCAGGCCCTTGCCCTGGTACTTCTTCGCCACGCTCACCACAAGCCGGAGATTGGCACGCATCATCCGCTCCTTGGAGCGGCGGCCGATCTTGATCGTCTTGTTCTCCTTCACGGAGTAACCGCTTTTCGACTCTTCCACCAGGTGCATCATCGCCTGCACCTGGTTGCCGAGCTCGATCTCTTCGGCTGGGGTCAGTAGAGGCTCTCTACCGATCGAGGTGAGATACCAAGTGATGGAATCACTCCCCCTGCGGCTGGAGGCCTCCCTTCTCGTCGTGACGGCAGAGGCGGTCATAGGAGGGGGCGAAATGACGCCATCGAATGTGGGTTGAAATTATCCACCCACTGGAAAGGGCAGAAAGTGTCTTGAACAACTTTTAAGGCATTGCATGTGAAACCACACACAATTGGCTTTCTTTAGCGATTGACTTCCTTTGGATGAGCAAAGGCTAAGTTCCCAGTTGATGTATCGGGAATAGGGACCCTTGCCAGATCGGAAAGTGGCCTTGCTGGCCTTAATTCTCCAGTCCCGGATCTTCAGTCGACGTCCCCAACGGCCGATCCCGGTTCTCGCTGGGCCAGTGCCTCGGCCACTGCGAGCGGTGTGACGCCCCCGGCACCGCTGAGCTCCCTGCAGTGGAGACCGGCAAGGGCATGGTCGAGGGCGGCGGCCGCCAGCCAGGCCCCATCGGCGCCGGTCGCATTGGCATCGGCATTCGACAGGCCCGCGGCCGCCAGGGCCATCGCCCCCCGCCCCGCCACGTAGCCGGCGAGCACATCGCCAAGCCCGGCCCTGGCGGCCTCCGGGCAGGCCGAGAGCAGTTGCCAGCGGCGCCCGTCGGGTGTCGCCACGACGCTGCGGGCACCCTTGAGCAGCACGCTGGCGCCGCTGCGTCGGGCCGCCGCAACCGCTGCCTCCGGACGGGGACACGGGGCCAGATCGGGAAAGAGCCTCCGGAACTCCCCCTCGTGGGGGGTGATCCAGGTGGGGCCCCGGCGCCCCTGGAGCCAGTCGGTGCCCGTCGTTGCCAGGCGGTTCAGGCCATCGGCATCGAGCACCAGCAGACCTTCAAAGTCACCCAGCTCCTGCCAGCGCCGCCGTTCCCGTGCTTCGATCGCCGCAGCAAGCGGCTCGCCCGCATGGTCGAGCGCACCAAGGCCGGGACCCAGCAGCACCGCATCCAGCCGATCCAGCCAGCCCTCGGGAAGATCACCCAGGGCCAGGCCCCCGGCTGGAGTGGCCCCGAGGGCGGGCTCCAGCACCACGTGGGGATGGACCTGCCAGAGCTGGGAAGCGATCTCCCGGGGCGGAGCGGCCCGGAGGCTGCCGCATCCGGATGCCGTGGCCCCCGCCAGGGCCAGGTGGGCGGCGCCCCTGAACCGGCGGCTTCCGGCGAGGACCAGCAGGCGTCCCCGTCCGTACTTACCGGCGGCGGGATCTGGAACGGGCCAGGGGGCCGAGGCCCGGTCGGCGCCCGTCAGGCCCAGCAGGTGTTCGCCGCCAGGATGGCCCAGTAGGGCGACCGGCAGGCCGAGGCAGATCCGCTCCAGCACTCCCACCCAGCGCAGGGCGGCATCCTGCACCAGGCCCCGCTTGATCAGCCCGATCGAGTAGGTGGTCGAGGCGGTGGCCGCCACCATGCCGAGCAGCCCACCGTCATCGGCGTCCAGACCGGTCGGGACGTCGATGGCCACCAGGGCGCCGGGCCGCCGACGCTGACGATCCCGCAGCAGGGATTCGATCGCTGTGCCGGCTGGGCGGTGCTGGCCGATGCCGAAGAGGGCATCCACCCAGAGGGCTGGATCGGCGGGGTCGGGAGGCGCCTCCAGCAGGGGAAGGCCCAGCCAGCGGGCGTGGCGCAGGTGGGCGTCGGTGAGGGGGCGGAAGCGCTCGAAGGGGCACCAGATCCGCACCCGGCCTCCGGCCAGATGCCATTCCCTGGCCACCACCAGCCCATCGCCGCCGTTGTGGCCCGGCCCCACCAGCACCAGCAGGCCGTCGTGGCGATTCCGGCCCGGGCGCTCCAGCAGGCGGCGGCTCACCGCCAGGGCGGCCTTCTCCATCAGGGCCTCCACCGGCAGGCCGCTGGCGAACAGCTCTTGCTCGATGGTCGCCATCGTGGTGCTGCTCACCAGGACGTGGTTGGCATCCACCGGCGGCCAGGAGGTGGGCATCGGCCGGAAGCTCACGGCGGCCCGAGCAGTGCTCTCCCATGATGGAGGGGATTGTTCGTTCCACCCACTGGGATCCTTGAGCCCCACCGCCACCACGTCGCCTGACTCCACACCCGTCGTCCCCAGCGCCGCCGCTCCCGCCGTTGCCGAGGTTCTGGCACGGCTGCGCCAGTGGCCCGGCGAACGGCGGGTGGCCGTGGGACTCTCCGGCGGCGTGGACAGCTCCCTGACCGCGGCCCTGCTGGTGGCCGCCGGCTGGGAGGTCGAAGGCCTCACCCTGTGGCTGATGAGCGGCAAGGGCTCCTGCTGCGCCGAGGGGCTGGTGGATGCGGCCGGCGTCTGCGACCAGCTGGGGGTACCCCACCACGTGGTCGACAGCCGGGCCCGCTTCCGGGAGCAGATCGTCGATTTTCTTCTTGAGGGCTACGGCGAGGGCCTCACCCCCCTGCCCTGCTCCCGCTGCAACCGGGCGGTCAAGTTCACTCCGATGCTGGAGTGGGCCGAGGCGGAGCGTGGACTCGGCCGCCTCGCCACCGGCCATTACGCTCGGCAGCGGCCGGCCGGAGAGGGGGCCGGCCGCCATCAGCTGTTGCGTGGCCTGGATCCCCAAAAGGATCAGAGCTATTTCCTCTATGACCTGTCCCAGACGGTGCTGGGCCGGCTGGTGTTTCCCCTGGGCGAACTCACCAAGGAGGCGACGCGCGCCGAAGCCTCACGCCTCGGTCTGCGCACCGCCAAGAAGCCTGAAAGCCAGGACCTCTGCCTGGCCGACCACCACGGTTCGATGCGGGCGTTCCTTGATGCCTACCTGCCGCCGCGCCAGGGGGAGATCGTGCTGGCGGACGGCACGGTGCTGGGCTCCCACGAGGGCATCGAGCATTTCACGATCGGTCAACGCAAGGGGCTGGGGGTGGCCTGGAGCGAACCCCTGCATGTGGTGCGTCTGGATGGCGCCATGAACCGGGTGGTTGTGGCTCCCCGCCGGGAGGCGACCCGCCAGGCCTGCGTGGTGGGTGCCATCAACTGGGTGTCGATCGCTCCGCCGGGCCAACCCATCGAGGTGGAGGTGCAGGTGCGTTACCGAAGCCTGCCGGAGCGGGCCCTGCTGACCCCTTTGCAGGAGACGGCCGCTGACCATTCCGCGGACAGGCCCCACCGCGCCCGGCTCGACTTCGCCGAGCCCCAGTTTTCGGTGGCACCGGGGCAGGGTGCGGTGTTCTACTGCGGCGACGTGCTGCTCGGCGGTGGGCTGATTCAGGCCGACGGCTGACGGGTTTCGCTGCGGAAGCGGTTCATCGCTGACTCGATCACGACGTGCATGTCCATGTACTTGTACTCGGAGAGACGGCCCCCGAAGATCACATTTTCCGCAGTGTGGGACAGCTCCTGGTAACGCCGGTAGAGCGATTGGTTGGGCGGGTCATTGACCGGGTAATAGGGAATGGCATCACCGGTGCAGGCCTTGGGATACTCCTTGGTGATCACCGTGACGGCGGAGGTTGAGGCCTCGAAGTGCTTGTGCTCGATGATGCGGGTGAACGGCTCACGGGTGTCGCAGTAGTTGATCACGGCATTTCCCTGGAAATTCTCGAGGTCTTCGATGCTGTTCTCGAAGTCCAGTGAGCGATACTCCAGGCGGCCGAGTTCATGGTTGAAGTACTGGTCGATGCAACCGGTGTAGACCACCTTTCTGGCCAGGCTTGTCCACTGGGTCCGGTCGTCGAGAAAATCGACATTCAGACGCACTTCAATGTCCTCCAGCATGGCTTCAAACAGGGCGGTGTAGCCGCCGATGGGAATGCCCTGATAGCGATCAGAGAAATAGTTGTTGTCGAAGGTGAAGCGCAGCGGCAAGCGCTTGATGATGAAGGCCGGCAGGTCACGGGGGTCCTTTCCCCATTGTTTGCTGGTGTAGTCGCGGATCAGGGTCTCGTAGATGTCCTTGCCCACGAGGGAGAGAGCCTGCTCCTCCAGGTTGGTCGGTTCACCGACAAAGCGCTGGGCATCGATCTTCTGCCTGGCTTCCGCAGGCGTGCGGGTCTGCCAGAGCTCATAGAACGTGTTCATGTTGAAAGGAAGTGAATAAAGCTTCCCGTCTGAGAGCGCCTTGGGCGAATTGATGTAGTTATTGAATTCTGCGAATCGGTTCACAAAGCTCCAAACGGCCTTGTTGCTGGTATGGAAGATGTGGGCACCGTAGCGATGAATGTTGATGCCTTCAAGTTTCTCCGTATAGCAATTGCCACCGATGTGTGGGCGCCGGTCGATGACAAGGCAACGCCTGCCGGCATCGGTGGCCAAGCGAGCAAACGTGGCTCCGAACAGCCCGCAGCCGACGATCAGATAGTCGTAGGTGAGGGCGCCGCCACCGTCGGTTGAGGTCACGGATCAGTGGCTGGAAGGATGGTCATCCCTTAGCGAAAATCCTTCAGATCAACGGGCAGAAGATTTTCGATCGATTGCTGAATTTCCGGTGGTTCCTGCATGCCATAGGTGGCAAAGATATTGATACCGCTGCTGGTGCATTGCTTGCAGAGATCACTGGCATAGCGCTTGCTTTGCATCGCCTGGTAAGGCGTATCGAGATAGTTGGCGATCGAGGGGGCTGATGGGGACTGGACGCAGCAGACGAAGAAATTGCCTTCATGATCAAGGCAGACCTGGGATTCGCGCATGAAGCAATTCTGGGAACGATGGTTGCCGATGGCCTGCTGCACAAGCTGGGGGCTGTAATAGATGTATTCCAGTTCCGGGGGAATCTCCTGCAGGCCATCAAACATTTTGTCGATGGGCATGTAATAGGCATGATAGGGGGAAAACTTCATGCCCAATTTTTCGCAGAAGTGTTTGAAAAGATGTACTTCATGCTGGTTCTGCTTGTGCACCAGATAGCGCACATCGATGTTCTTGTAGCACTCCCAGTCGCCCAGGGTTTCCGAAATGCGAATCAGGTTAGCGAGGACGGGTTCAATCCGCCCGCCCTTGTGGTTGATCTGATAGGTGCGCTGGGTGAAACCCGACACAGTGATCGTGAAATTCCACAGACGCAGCGGCTTGAGCAGGGCCCAGTCGTAGTCGTAATTGAGATTGGAGGAGATCCCGCAGGGAACGCCATGGCTCTCGGCGCAGGCAATCAGCTCATGCAGCTTGGAATGGAGGGTGGGCTCCGTCCAGTTGTACAGGCCGAATCGGCAGTTGTCATTGGTGTCTGCCTTCGCCTTCAGACAGATCTTTTCGAACAACTCAATTGGCATCTCCTTCAGCTTCTGCCCGATGCTGTTGGTGAACTCCGGCATGCCGACGGGACAGGCCGTGCAGCGGAGGTTGCAACCACTCACCACATCCACCCAGAATTCAATGACCTTCTGACCGGGAGGCTTAGGGGAATATTCAGGCCAGAGGAAACGCTTGACCGCCGATTGCACGTTGCTCGGAACGGCATGCTTGAGAACTGTTGGCAAGGCCATGTAGATTTTTACGCAAGCGTTCTATGTGCTCGCATCGTAGCCCCTGCCCGCTGACATCGAAGTCTCCAAGGTTTTCGTTCCACCATGACGAGGGAAGGGCGTGGCGGTAGGGGGATCTCAGCGGGCTGTTGTCTGGCTCCCTTGCCTCGTCGCAGCGCCCAGGATTCGCCCCAGCCCCAGAAGCGTCCGTTGGCGCCGTCGCCACCAGCAGCTGATCGGGGGAGGGGTCAGCCAGCGACCCAGCCGAGCCAGGCGGCGGCTCCAGATCACCCGCAGGTGCTGGGCGCGTCTGTCCCGCCGGCAGGTCGCCAGCAGGGTGGCCGAAGGCTCCCGGTAGGCCGCCAAGTCCAGCAGCGCGGCCAGTCGGTTGGTGGCCCCGCGCCAGTAGTGGGTGGCTTCGATCCTGACCTGCCAGCACTCCCGGATCGATGCAACGCTCAGCAGTGTCTCCGGAGTGAACCGCTCCACCTCGAGGAGGCCCGGAAGCCCCAGGGGGTTGGTGCCCTTCTCGCTGATCACCAGGCAGCCATGCAGGGGCGCCTGCCACATCCGGCCGGAAAGGGTGGTGCCCCGTTGGTAGGGATACATGAGTCCGTAGCAGCAATAGGCGCCAGCCAGCAGCCGGTTGGCCTCGAGATAGCTGAGCCCATGGGTGCGCAGGCCGAGTTTGTCCCAGTGGCCGCCATGGACCTCCACCAGGCCCCGGCGGGCGAGCCGGGCCAGATCCTGCTGGTAGGGGTCGTTGCCCATCGGCTTGAAGTTGGCAATGTGCAGGGGCCTGCCGGCCCGTTTCCGGAAGGGAAACTGCTGCCAGAACTCGGGGATCACCGGCAGATAGCCCTGCACCCAGCGGACCCCATCAGTCAATGAGTCCGGCCGGATCAGGGAAATCAGCCGAATCTCGCGGGCGTGGGGAAAGCGGGAGCGCCAGTCCACCTGGAGCTCCTTCACGTAGTCGAAGACATGGACGGTGCCGGCGTATCCCTGGTGCGCAAGGCCGGGATCGCCCCGCAGGATCACCAGCAGTTCCAGCTCCGAATCGACCCACTCGCGGATCAGCGAAAAGCCTGCGGCCAGATAGAACAGCCGCACGTTCCAGATCACGTCGAGATCCTGGAAGTCGATCGACAGGATGTGGCACCGGGGGGGGGAGCTCACAAGCGCTACCAGAAGGGATCGCTGGCCAGGCTCACGGTCAGCCGGCCGCTCGGACTGGAGGGCACGGTCGCGACGCAGGCGCGCACCATCCGTCCGTTGACGTCGATCTCACAGGCACCGCAGCTGCCCGCCAGGCAGGCGGTGGGGATCAGCACCGCCGCCTGACGCGCGGCCTCAAGCCAGTCCTGTCCAGGGATGGCCGAACTGGTCTGCCCGTCCGGCCACGCGATGGTGATGGCAGGTCGGGGGATGCCGATGGGTTGGGGCTCGCTTTGGCGGAAATCTAGGGGCTTACCTGCGATCAGGGGAGTGGTGGCCGGCCAGCAGGGGGGCCAGATCGATGTGGGCTTCGAAGGCGTCGGCGAGGCGGTCGAGCAGGGCGTCCCGCTGGCGACCGTGGTGGGGCTGGTTCTCCTCGAGGGGTGGCAGGTGGCGCCGAAGGCGCAGCTGGTTCAGCCAGCGTCGTCGCCAGGGGCCGTTTTCGAAGATGCCGTGCAGGTAGGTGCCCGCCACCAGACCGCCCTGGGTCCCCGAGACCGCCCACCAGCCCAGCAGGCTGTCTTCCGTCAGGGGGGCGCAGTCCGCCTGATCCGTCTGCTCGCTGTGGCCCTGGTGGAGCTCGAACCCCTCCACCAGCGGCGGTTCGCCCGGGCCAGGGGGCCAGAGGGCCCGGCTGCGCCGTTGCCGCAGGGCCTTGCTGCCCTGGAACAGCGTGCGCAGGGGCAGCAGGCCCAGCCCGGCCATCCGGTCCCCTGCCCGGTCCCCTTCCAGCCCCTCGGGGTCGTGCAGCTCCTGGCCAAGCATCTGCAGGCCGCCGCAGAGGGCGAACAGCTGCCCCCCCCGGGCCACGTAGGCCTGCAGCGCGTCGGCCATCCCGCTGCTGCGGAGAATCCCCAGGTCCCGCAGGGTCTGCTTGCTGCCGGGCAGGATCACGGCATCAGGCTGACCCAGCGGCTCCCCTGGCCGCCGCCACTGCAGCTGCACGCTGGTCTCCGCCTCGAGCGGGTCGAGATCGGAGAAATTGCTGAGGGAGGGCAGTCGCACCACCGCGACTCTGAGTTCGCTGCGGGGCTTGCGGCGGCCCCTCTCCAGCAGATCAAGGGAGTCTTCCGGCGGAAACAGCTCATCGAGCCAGGGCATCACACCCACCACGGGCAGCCCCGTCTCCTGCTCCAGCCAGCGGCGACCCGCATCGAACAGGGAACGGCGGCCGCGGAAACGGTTGATCAGCAAACCGCTGATCAGGGGGCGTTCCACGGGCCGCAGCAGGGCCAGGGTGCCGACGATCTGGGCGAAGACGCCACCCCTCTCGATATCCGCCACCAGCAGGCAGCGGGCGCGCAGATACTGGGCCAGCCGCAGGTTGGTCAGGTCCCTTGTCTGCAGGTTCACTTCCACCGGGCTGCCGGCCCCCTCCAGCACCAGTCGGCCGCCGGGATGGGCCGCCTGGAGTTCCGCCAGACCCGTCCGGATGGCCGCCCAGCCGGGCCGGAACCAGTCGCGGTAGTAGTGCTCCGCCCGAGCCGTGCCCACCGAGCGGCCGAGATGGATCACCTCACTGGTGCTGTCGCCCCTGGGCTTGAGCAGCACCGGGTTCATCGCCACCTGCGGCTCCAGGCCTGCGGCCCAGGCCTGCAGAGCCTGGGAGTAGGCCATTTCACCACCCCCCTGGTCGACCCAGGCGTTGAGGCTCATGTTCTGCCCCTTGAAGGGCAAGGGCTGCTCGCCCCGGCGCCGAAGCACCCGGCAGAGGGCGGCGGTCATCAGCGATTTGCCGGCGCCGCTGCTGGTGCCCAGCACCATCAGCGGCTGGGGTGAGGCGGGGTGGGGGCGGGTCAAAGGCGGGGGCGGTGGCGGCGCAGCGCCTCCAGGATCCGCTCCCGCCGTCCCGCCCGGGGAATCTCGCTGGGCCAACGCCGCAGGACCCGGCGGCCCATGGGCGTCAGCCGCACCCGCTCGGTCAGCCCCTGACCGTCGACCTCACGCCGCAGCACCCCCAGCCGGATCAGCCAGAGGAAATGGTCCTCGGCCCGTTCGCTGCTGAGGGGAAGGAAGGTGAGGGGGGGGGCGATGTCGGCCTGCCGGGCGAGCTCCTCGCTGCTGAGGGCCTTGCCTTCCACCGCCTCATAGAAGACGCGGCGGAAGGGAAGGCACCGGAGGGAGAGGGCGGCCCGCGCCAGCGAAAGGGACTCGGTGTCGGCCTTTGCCATCGCCCCATTCTCCCCAATCGACGGGCAGGCTGGAGGCCCTTGCTGAGACCTGCCTTGCTCCTGTTGGCTTCCGCTTCCCCTGCCCGACGTCGGCTGCTGGAACAGGCCGGTGTGCCCCACCGGGTGCAGGTGAGCGGCGTGGATGAAGAGGGGATCCATGAGCCGGATCCGCTGCAGCTCGTCCAGAAACTGGCCTTCGCCAAGGCCCAGGCCGTGGCCGGAGGCCTGACCTCCGAGGCAGCGTGGCCGCCCCTGGGCGTGCTGGGCTGTGATTCCCTGCTGGTGGTCCAGCAGGAGGTGTGGAGCAAGCCCCGGGATATGGCCGAGGCGGTGGCCCGCTGGCGGCGCATGGCCGGTGGCTGGGGTGATCTCCACACCGGCCATGCCCTGGTGCAGCGACCTACGCCTGCGGTCACCACCCCCCCACTGCTGGCGGTGGTGACCACCCGGGTGCATTTCGCTGCGCTCAGCGCAGCGGCCATCGAGAGCTATGTGGCCACGGGTGAGCCCCTGGCCTGCGCCGGTGGTTTCGCCCTCGAGGGCCGCGGGGGCCTGGTGGTCGAGCGACTTGAGGGCTGCTACAGCAACGTGATCGGGCTCAGCCTCCCCCTGCTGCGGCGCTGGCTCGACCCTGGGGTGCTGGTTCAGACGGGCGGTTGATGGGCACGGATCCGGCGCAGCCAGCTGGCCATGGACATCGTCTTGAGGACGGCGCAGCGCTTGGCTGGATCCTCGAAATGGGGATGCAATTGATCCAGCGAGGCCTGCGGCCGGGCCGGATCGAGACTCTGAGCCTCCCAGTTGTCGACGTAGGCCACAGGCAGATCTCCGCAGCCGGCCGTGGTCGGGTTCCATTCGATGATCGGGATCGAACCGGCCAAGAGAGCCGACCAGGCTTTCGGAGAGGGATCGAGCCCGCCGCCACCGACGCAGATCACGAACGGATAGTCCTTGAGTGTTGGGAAGAAATCGTCGTAGGGAATGTGCTCGTGAACATCAACGAAATCACACCAGTTGTCTTTCGCCAGCAGCGTGACCTGCTTTCTGATGTCCCATTGGTGACCTTCCCTGATGTGATGGGCGCATAAGGCCCTGAGGGGCCTTTCCCAGATAGCAATCGGTGCCGCTTCGGTGATGGTCTGTTGATAGATGTCATGGCCATCACTGTTGATCCAGCCCAGCGGAATCGGCGTCACACCGGCCAAGGGGGTGTCCAGATTTCTGCGTACCAATGCAGGAGCCTGGGAACATCCAGGAGCTTCAGCAGGCGCTGCTGGAGCCCTGAGGCGACGTAATCAGGGAACCGCTGATCCACTTGCCGGGGCAGGGTGGTGTCGGCATCACCCGTGATCAGGGCGAAGCGTGTCGAGGCCTGAATCAAGGTGAGATAGCGTTGAAGGAACAGATCCAGGCATTCCGGGACGGCCTTGACGTAGACGATTTCTGGCTGTGCTCCCAGCGACCCGCTGAAGCCATACTTGGTGAGGCTCCAGCAGCATCCTGAGTGTGCACGGAGAGCGATGGGTCTTGCCGTAAACCCTCCTCCACAGGCTCTGAGCTTCTGTTCGGGAAAGGATCTCCCATCTGATCTCCCAACAGCACGTCGGGCACCTCATGATAGGGAGCCAAGGAGATCACAATGGCCAGCAAAAAGCCTCCACCCTTGGGCGGAGGCTTGGAGGATGGGCTGATGGGACGGGAGCCGCAGGAGGGTTCCCCGCCGGCCATCAGTCGAGATCCGGCATGGCCAGGGTGGGCTCGGCCTGACGGTCGATGCCCTTCTCGAAACCGGCGGCGGCGGCGCGGGCGCGACCCGCATGCCACAGGTGACCCACCAGGAAGAAGAAGGCCAGCACGAACTGGGTGGAGGCCAACCACTGGCGAATGTTGACGAAGTTCACCGAGTTGGGCTCGGTGATGATCCCACCCACGGAGTTGAGCGACGCATTGGGCGCGTGGGTCATGTACTCGGCGGCCCGTCGCACCTGCCAGGGCTGGATGTCGTTCTGGAGCTTGTCGAGGCTCAGACCGTTGGGGCCCCGGAGAGGCTCCAGCCAGGGACCGCGGAAGTCCCAGAAGCGCATGGTTTCACCACCGAAGATGATCTCACCGGTGGGGGAGCGCATCAGGTATTTGCCCAGGCCGGTGGGGCCCATGGCGGAACCGATGTTGGCGCCCATGCGCTGGTCGCGCACCAGGAAGGTGAAGCTCTGGGCCTGGGAGGATTCGGCGTTGGTGGGACCGTAGAACTCCGAGGGATAGGCGGTGTTGTTGAACCAGATGTACGACGAGGCGATGAAGCTCATGAAGCTCAGCGCGCCGAGGCTGTAGCTGAGATAGGCCTCACCATTCCAGATGAAGGCGCGGCGCACCCAGCCGAAGGGCTTGGTGATGACGTGCCAGATACCACCGAAGATGCAGATCAGGCCGATCCAGATGTGTCCTCCGATGATGTCCTCCATCGAATCGACGCCGATGATCCAGCCCTCGCCACCGAAGGGGGCGCGGGTGAGATAACCGAAGATCACGCCGGGGCTGAGGGTCGGGTTGCTGATCAGACGCACATCACCACCACCCGGTGCCCAGGTGTCGTAGACGCCGCCGAAGAACATCGCCTTGAACACGAGCAGAAGGGCACCCACACCGAGAAGAATGAGGTGGTAGCCGATGATGTTGGTCATCTGGTTCTTGTCGCGCCAGTCCTGGGAGAAGAACGCGGAGTAGTTCTCCAGGACTTCAGGACCGCGCAGGGCGTGGTACAGGCCGCCGAGGCCGAGCACGGCGGAACTGATCAGGTGCAGCACCCCGACCACGAAGAAGGGATAGAGATCAGTGACCTCACCGCCGGGACCGACGCCGTAGCCGAGGGTGGCGACGTGGGGGAACAGGATCAGACCCTGTTCGTACATGGGCTTGTCGAAGGTGAAGTGGCTCAACTCAAACAGCATCATGGCGCCGGCCCAGAAGACCATCAGACCCGCATGGGCCACGTGGGCACCCAGCAGACGGCCGGAGAGGTTGATCAGTCGGGCATTGCCCGCCCACCAGGCATAACCGGTGGAGTCGAGGTCCTTGCCCCCGACCGAGATGAGACCGGAATTAAAGGGCGTTTCCACGGGGCAGAACCTCTTCAGGGAAGATGAAGTTTTCGTGCGGCTGGTCGGCGGGGGCCATCCAGGCGCGCAGACCTTCATTGAGCAGGATGTTCTTGGTGTAGAACGTTTCGAATTCAGGATCCTCGGCGGCGCGGATCTCC
>CAIXBB010000024.1 GCA_903917565.1 uncultured cyanobacterium
AAACACCCGCTGCTGGCGTCAACCCGTAGAAGTGTGGATCAACAAGCCAACAGAGGAACCCAATCCAATGCTCGCGCTACCCTTGATCCAGGCCGCCTGAATGGCAGCCCAGGAGTGACAACTTCCCTGAAAGTCACCGGAGCAGCTGGCAACTGTGTTGTCACTGCTTGATGATGCTTCTAACGGTACTTTCAGTCCACCGCAAGTCCCTGAAATCGCGACTGTTGAGGCACGCCGTGTCACTCCAATTACTGGACGCTTCACCTTTGCCTCATACCGCCCAAGTGAGCGCAAGCCTGAGCACGTACAGCAGTGGGATGCGATTAGGGACCGTATCTTAAAGGAAGGCCCTCTTACATTTGAAGAACTGGTATCAACGATTGAAGACCTTATTAGCGATGCGCAGCTGGCACGCGGTGGTGCTCCTGCAATGGTGCGCTACATGATTCGACAATTAGGAGCATTGGTGCCAGCGTGATTTCTCCACTAACCCCTTAATCTCAGGCAGAAGGCCCAACAACTATGGGCGGCTACATGCTGGTTGTAGCCTCCAATCGTGATGTGTTTCCCACTTTTCTTCTTCGCAGGCTGATCCGACCCGCTACTGTTCAATTTGGCGATCACTTGCTTTTGTAACGTATGCCCAATCTGCCCCCATCAGGCGTTTGCCGCGAGAACATCTATTGCGGCTAATCTGCTGCTTGACTTGAATGCCCGCTGCCTGGATCCCCTGGTGACCACCGCATCCTTCGAACGCTGCCCCTGAGTGGCAGGCAATGAGTATCTGGTACCAGAAGTAAACTCTTGGTGGCCTGTCCACTCCAGGGGCTGGTTGGGCAGTTGCCTGCAGCTACACAAGGGAAGTTGGCAACACAAAAAAGCCATCCGGTCCAAAGAAATCCTGTGCCTTTTGCCTCAGCTCCAAAAATTGGGTTTCATCTGGACTTAGATCAACCAAGAAATGCAGGGTTGCGATCCTGAATTCTACACAGTAATTCCCGTCTCGCCCGATCCATGGGGGATAGGAAGCCAGGAGGAATTGGCTATCATCTCCCTTAGCGACAAGAACGCGTCTAGTTCCCTTGCCATGCATTACAAACTCCCGAACTGGGTCAAACCTATTGCTTGAGGCCACTTCAGGTCCAAGGTGGTAGGTGAAGCAGCTTAATGCCATCTTTAGAAGCCCACGAACAAAGTTCTTCCCCTGGCCGAAAGGCACTTGTGCAGATATTGACGCAAGCTCCCCTGAAATGGCAATCTTTGCCTTTACGTTACGCTGAGACCCGCCGTAAGGTCCGAGCTGCTGTTTCATGTGTGAAGGGGATGGATCTTGATCCATGTTTATACTAACTTTGGGACCAGAAGGATCAATGGTGGCTATCAAGTTGCCACGATTTAGAACCTGAGGCGTCTTGCCTCCCCTGCGTGGCACGCCTGAAAAGAATGCAAATAGATCAAATTCATCACATACAGCAAGATCAAGCTTTGAAAGCTTGTTATTGCATCTCTTGCAGACAACGTTGCCGCTTAGGGTCATATGGTCTGGGCATCCCAAAGCAGCTGGGAAGATGTGTTCAAGATCTCTGTCAGCGGTCTTCTTGCTGCACCAGATGCATTGCATATCCTTGTCAGGGCATGATTACGTTGCCAAGAGGTGACGGCCTCACTCAAGCCTTCGGGGCATCTGTTTACGGTAACGCCATGCTATCTGCCCAACGCTCCAGATCAGAAGCGGGCAAGAGGCCTTGGCTCACTAAACCACCTGTTGAACCCGGCTTCTGAATCTGGATGTTAGGCGGCCGAAGGAACTCACTTGGCTTTGATCGTTCTCCTCGCGTACATCTCATCAAGGCCCGTCTGCGTGAGGGACCAGAAAAGAGCCATATCGCCCTTCGTCGTTCTTAGGTAAGCAACATCTACAAGGCCGAGGGCGGTTAACTGGATCTTGATCGTCTGCAAGATGTCCTCATCGGTTGTTCCTCCCGGCCCGACAAGGCGGGCGATCGCCAGACTAACGCCAGCATCATTCGCTGGTTTCAGAAGCTCCGGTGCGAGCTTAGCGAATAGATTGCCCCAGGTGACTGATCTCCTCCATGCCTGTTCTATCCTGTTCAACATGTGCCTTCCGCGAACAACGAACCTGCTGTCAAGTGATGCCAGTTTAGCTCGTGAACTCTTCTCGGCTAAGCGAGCGCGAAGCTGAGCTGCATCTTGCTCGCTCGCTTCGAGCCGCTTTCGGAGTTCGTTCAGTTCCCCAAGAATCTCTTCGGCCGAGGCATGCGGGGCGCGCACCCAACCTCTCGCTGGGTAGCTTTTGATCGTCTTGGAGAGGCTCAGCGCGACGAGGCCAGGCAATTCGTCAGCGGACCTCCAGAACTTAACGAGACGTCCGTTCTCCACCTTAGTGCGAAACGCATCCAGCTTTGCGCGAGCGGATGGATTGACGTCTGACTTAGCGACTGAGATCTCTTCCGGGCTCTTGTGGAGGAAGGCAACCACCCGGATTCCCTTTTCACATGCGTAGTCGAACTCCTTCTCCGTGTAGCTAACCCCCTCGGCAGTCAACGAGCCGTACCGGCCACCGATGATGAGCAGGTAGTAGTCGCAATCATCGATGATCCGCCGGATGAAAGCCCATTGCTCCTCGTCAGCGGCTGGGAACAGCTCCATGCCAGCTGGGATGCAGTCCATCTCCATGAGCGTTTGGAATACGCGCTGGCGCTCATCGCGTAAGTCTGCGTAAGTAGAGCTGAGGAACACTTGGTAACGTTTGTCCATGTCTCTATGCCATCACGTGGACCGCCTAACTAGGAGCTGAGCCGCACCGCCGTTCTACCGAACGGCGTTCGGCTAGCAGGCGGTGTCGGCTCCAGCGCGAAGTTGGTTTGCCGCGCAAATATCCTACGCAACCCACACAACCGTAAAAACGCGGACAAATCAACGCTCAAGATCAGCGGCGGGTAGAAGCCCAATGCGGTCATCAGACATGTTTGGCCCCGCCCGCTGGATCTTGATGTTAGGCGTTGCGTTCACTCGCCGACTGGGGTACAGAGTTCAATGAGACACCCATCCGGCGCTCGAACATGCGAGACGATCTGGCTCCAAGGCTTTTTAGTTGGTGCACTCAGCTCAATGGCACCTTCCCTCAAAGCATGTGCATGAGCAGTAGAGACATCACGAGTCACGAAACCAATTTCCATGCCCAACGGGAGTGACGACTCATCTGCACGGACATGGCCACCAGGAAATTTCACATCGCCAAGCTCGTGTGCGGCAAATGAAAGAGTTGTTTCTCCAGTCTCAAGTTCCCCATATGTCCCTGATTCGTGGAGGAAGCGTTTTTTCAGTCCAAACGCACGCTCAAAAATACTCAGGGATGAAGCAACATCGGCGACATATAGAATCGTGTACCCAAGCTTCATGTCTAACGTACAAGTAGAATCTTGCCTAAGGCTATCCCAAGTGGCGATCGGACGCAATGGTCACGTTCATTGCATACGCCTAACTACTAAATGGGCTGTTCCGTGAACCTCACATCCCTGTGCCGAGGATGCTGCCCATGGACGAGTGCTTGCGGAGTCGGTCGGTGAAAACGATTGGCATGGAACGTGCCTGCAGTCTTTCCTTCCATGGCGTGGAGTGCATAACGGAACCGTGATCCCCCTTGATTGTATCGCTGAGGTCAGGAGTCTATGGATGCTTGGTCTTTTGCTGCTGCGTCAGGATCGCCTCAGGCTCTGGCTTTGCCGCCCATGTTGCCGATGGTGATCGGTCCTTTCGTCAGGTCTCATGCCTTACCAGCCCTGGTTGGCGCGTGGTTCCTCTGAGCCTGGCAACATCTGCGGAACCGGGATGCGCTCGGGCACCCCGCTGATGGCGCCTCACAGCAGGTCGGCTGGGCTCCGCACGCCGCACGGACCCCGGTTCAGCACATGCGTGTAGATCATGGTGGTGCGCACATCGCTGTGGCCGAGCAGTTCCTGGATGGTGCGGATGTCGGCGCCCCTCTCAAGCAGATGGGTGGCGAACGAGTGGCGAAAGGTGTGGCAGCTCGCTGGCTTGGTGATGCCGGCGGCTAAGACGGCCCGGCGCACCTCCTTCTGCACGATTGAGCCATCCAGGTGGTGCCGCCCCTGTTGGTCACTGGACGGGTCTCTCCAGCGCTTGCTCTGTGGAAACACCCACTGCCACGCCCACTCACGATCGGCGTTGGGGTACTTGCGAGCCAGGGCGTGGGGCAAGGCGACCTTCCCCCACCCCGCTGCCAGATCGCTGAGATGCAAGGCCTGTACTTCTTCCAGATGCCCCCGCAGCGGTGTGATCAGGCGCTCCGGCATCAGGGTGAGGCGGTCCTTGTCCCCTTTGCCGCTCCGCACTGTGATCTGCCGTCGTTCCACGTCGAGATCCTGCACCCGTAGCCGCAGGGCCTCCATCAACCTCAGTCCACTGCCATAGAGGAGCCGACAGACGAGGGCGGGGACGCCGTCGAGCTGATCCAGCACCTTCTGGACCTCCGCCGGGGTCATCACGACGGGCACCCGTCGTTTCACTCGGGCCCGCACCACCCCCGTGAGTTGACCCGGATCGATCCCGAGCACATGCCTGTACAGAAACAGCAGGGCGGAGAGCGCCTGGGTCTGGCTGGAGGCGCTCACCTGCTCCTCCACCGCCAGGTGGGTGAGGAAGGCGTTGATCTCCGCTTGCCCCATCTCCCGAGGCGGCTTCAGCTGATGGAAACGTAGAAAGCGGCGTACCCATTGTTCGTAGGTTCCGCTGGTGCGGCGGGCGTAGTGGCGCACGGCCAGTTCCTCCCGCAGCTTGTCCAGCAGGCGTGGTGGTCGTCGTGGGCTGGGATGTGGGTTGATCGAGGCGTTGCGGACACCTTTCAAGCTTTCCCGGCACCGGCCATGTCCGCCCGCCCCAACTCCCTGCTGCGCCAGCTGGGCCTGGCACCAGCCGCCATCCGTGACGCCGACCTGGAGGCGGCTTGCGGGCGTTTCGAGGGCCTCACACCCTGCCGACCCTCAGCTACCACGGCTATCCGTTCGGCAGCTGCAGGACCTGGGCACCAAGGGGTCCGGCACCACCAGCGCGGCGGGGTGATCGGTGCGGGTCCGCCGACGGGGGATACGGCCCGTGTCAGGGGCTACAGCCCGCAAGGTCGACGTCTTCTACAACACGTCGAAGCTCAGGCTTATCTCCATCGCAGCGATGCCATGACTTCCGAACAGGCCGCCCAGCTCATCGACAACACGCTCGATCTGGTGCATCAGCGCCTGCTGGATCTGGAGTCGCAATCCCTCGATCATGAGCACAAGGCTCTGGCGGCTGAATTCCGCGAATGGCGCCAGCCCGCCGGGGGCCACATCGACCTGATGGTGTTTCCGGGACTGGCCGAATCCTGAGGACGTTCGCCTTCTTCAGGAGGCCCGCTGCCGGCGCTCCAGCCACCGCAGGCACAGGAGGCCGCTGACCGTGGCCGCCACCACCCCCACCACGGTCGATCCCAGCAGAAGACGGGCGGCAAAGTCCCAGCCCAGCCGGCTCAGGGTTTCATGGTGCAGGATCGCGCCGCCTGGCCAGCCTTTCCCTGGTCCCAGCAGCAGGCTGCCCATCTGGTAGTTGATCCAGATCATCGGCACGTCGGTGATCGGATTGCTGATCCAGGTCCCGGCGGCGGCCAGCAGGTGGTTGCCCCGCACCAGGCTGGCCAGCGCCACTCCCAACAGGGTCTGGAAGCCGAAGATCGGGAAGCAGCCCATGAACACCCCCGCCGCCAGCCCCCGGGCCCGCTGGCCGTGGCTGCCCTCCTGCCGCCAGATCCATTCGATCGCCTGGCGGAGGCGACGTTTCAGGGTTCGCAGGGCCAGAAGAGGGGCTCCAGGCTCGGAGGGTGAGGCCTTCGGCCAGCCGCGGTGGGCCGCGCCGAACGCCGGCAGAACGTTAAGGGAAAGAATCCCCCGGTGACAGCGACCAGCCCGAGCATGGTCATCGCGGGGGCTTCCCGTGTAGCGTCCTTGGAGTGATCGGAAGGGCTGTGCGGCAAGCCTCGCTCCTGCTGCCGCTCTGGGGCCTGGTGGGGATGGTGCCTGTGGTCGCGCCGCTGCAGGCGGCCATCCCGATCGAGGCTCTTCCCGCCAGTTGCCAGATTCTGGAGGCCTCCGGGTTGCCGCAGATCTCGCCTGCCGCCATCGATTTTCTGGAGCGATGTCTGAGCCGTTTCCCCCAGACCAACAGCCGCGATTCCGGCGACTCCCGTGATCAGAGCAACCGTGAATCCCTGCTCGACCGCATCATCGCGGCGGCTGGAATGCGGATCTCACCCAGGCCGAGAGCGGTGTGCTTGTGGATCGCCTGTTGGCTGGCATTGGCCGGCCCTGCCGCTTCGACCTTCTCTACCACGGCACCATGAGTCGGGCCGATCGCTACCGCCGCCTGATTCCCGAGCTCAGGGCCATGGGATACGCGGTCTTTCTGCTCCATGTGAGTGTGCCTGAATCCCTCAGTCGCAGGAGAGTGCTGGAGCGTTATCGGGCCATGGGTCGCTATGTCTCATGTGCGGCGATTACCCGGTATTTCGCCACGGGCCCGGCAACCTTCCAGATGCTCTATCGCTTGGCGGATGGCTATCTGCAGGTGGATGCCATCACCGGCAGGATCATCGGGCAGGGGGGCGACCCCCTCCCGGGCTCCCTGCCCGGCGCCGGGTCGCCGCCATGATGGCGCTGGTATTGATCGGATACACCGTCCTTTCGGGCCTGCGCAGCACGGTGCTCAAGGGACTCCAGCTGCAGGGGGCGGCCCACGCCATCGCCGGTGAGAATCCGATCAGCTTTTGCAATGTCTTTCTGATGTCGCAATTGATGATCGGCCTGGCGCTGCTGATCGCCGAGCCCACGAACGTGGGACGGGAGATCAAAGGCCTCCGCCCCAATGTCCGTATCGCCATCGCGGCTGATTCGTTCCTCGGCTGCTTTCTGGCACCGCTCGCCTTCTACTTGGCGCTCGACCAGCTGACGGTGATCACCCAGACCCTGCTGTTCTCCCTCAGCCTGCCGGCCTCGGCCCTGCTGGCGCTGTGGTGGCTGAAGGAACGACTTCCGAAGCGCTTTATGCTGAGTCTGGCTCTGATCGTGGCGGGGCTGATCGTCGGCAAGCTGTTCGGCTCAGGCCATGGCATGGGCATGGATCAGCTGAAGGGGGTGCTGTGGGCCCTGGTGGCGGTGGTCGCCACGGCCACCCGCAACTGCCTGCGCCGCCGTCTGGTGGCTGACCATTTGTCCCGGGGCCTTACCGGGGGTGTCACCAATCTGGCGGGTGCCCTGGTGTTCGGGTTGATCGCCCTGGTGGTGTACGGGCCCCAGCATTTCTTTTACCTGCAGCTCTGGTGGGTGGTCGGGGTGATCGTCATCTACGGCCTTTCCCTCAGCCTGGGAACGGAGATCCTGCGCCAGCTGAGCACGACCAGCTTCACGGTCACCCAGGTGGCCTTCGCTGGCAGCGCCAGTCTGGCGGTCACGGTGCTTTCAGCGGCGCTTTTTCTGCACGAACCGCTCACGCTTCCCGTGCTGGCCAGCCTCGGGCTCATCCTGCTGGGGGTTTTCCAGCGCTATCTGCCCGGCACCAGCCCATCCCCTTCTTGATTCAGTCTTCCCCCCAGCGCCAGGGCGACACCATCGCCGCGATCGCGACCGCCGTGGCGGCCGGGGCCGGCAGCGTGGCGATCGTGCGCCTTTCGGGCCCGGCGGCCGAGGCGATCGGCCGGCGCCTGTTCGCGTCCCCCGGCGCCCAGGGCTGGGAGAGCCACCGGGTGCTGTACGGCCATGTCGTGGATCCGGCCGACGGCCGGCGGGTGGATGAGGCCCTGCTGCTGCTGATGCGGGCTCCCCGCAGCTTCACCCGCGAGGATGTGGTGGAGCTTCATTGCCACGGCGGCCTGATCGCCGTGCGACAGGTGCTGGAGCTGGTGCTGGCCGCCGGTGCCCGCCTGGCCGGGGCCGGGGAGTTCAGCCAGCGGGCCTTCCTCAACGGCCGCCTTGACCTCACCCGCGCCGAGGCCATCGCCGAGATGATCGCCGCCCGCAGCCGTCGGGCGGCGGAGCTGGCCATGGCCGGGATCGATGGCGGCCTGGAGCGGCGCATCGCCGGCCTGCGGGAGCGCCTGCTCGACCAGCTGGCCGAGCTGGAGGCCCGGGTCGACTTCGAGGAGGACCTGCCCCCCCTCGACGGGACGGCGGTGCGGGCCGAGCTGCTGGCGGTGCGGGCCGAACTGGAACACCTGGTGGCCGACTCCCGCCAGGGGGAGCTGCTGCGTGAGGGCCTGCGGGTGGCCATCGTCGGCCGACCCAACGTGGGCAAATCCAGCCTGCTCAACCTGCTGAGCCGCCGCGAGCGGGCCATCGTCACCGATCTGCCCGGCACCACCCGCGACCTGCTCGAAAGCGACCTGGTGCTCGACGGCGTCCCCCTCACCCTGCTCGACACCGCCGGCATCCGCCCGACGGACGACCGGGTGGAGCAGCTCGGCATCGCGCGCAGCCACCAGGCCCTGGCCGGAGCCGATGCGGTGCTGCTGCTCTTCGATCAGGTGGCCGGCTGGACCGCCGCCGACCAGGAACTGATGGCTCTGGTGCCCGATGGGGTGCCCCTGCTGCTGGTGGGCAACAAGCGCGATGCTCTCCCGGTGGGCCCCGTGCCTGCCCCCATCCCGTCGGCCCCGCCTGACGCGCCCGCCGTGAGCATCAGTGCCCTGACCGGCGCGGGCCGCGACGGGCTGGTGGCGGCCCTGCTGGGACTCTGCGGCGCCTCCGAGATCCAGGGGTTGCAGGTGGCCCTCAATGGCCGCCAGCGGGAGCTGGCGGCCGCGGCGGCCACCAGCCTGGAGCGCTCCCTGGAGGCTGCTGACCACGGCCTGCCCTGGGATTTCTGGACCATCGATCTGCGCGGCGCCATCGCGGGCCTGGGGGCGATCACCGGCGAGGAGGTGACCGAGGCGGTGCTGGACCGGATCTTCTCCCGCTTCTGCATCGGCAAATAGCGCCTCCCGCATCACGAATCGCTCACCCTGGTTGACCGCTGAACGCCGAGAGCCAATGCTTTGGGGAACGATGTCCGACGCGGCGGATGCAAACGGTCGACTGGCTCTGGATCCTGCACCCCGCCCTGGCGGTGGTGATGATCTACCCCCTGATCGGCATGGCATTGCGGCTCGGCCTCCAGGCCCGAGCGCGCCGGGTCGACAAGGCCAAACTGCCCCCCACCACCGGCCGTGACCACGCCGACCTGGGCCAGTGGCTCGCGGCGGGGGTGGTGCTGCTGGTGCTCGTGGCGCTCACCGTGGTGATCGTCACCAAGCAACCGCCGGGGGGCTTTGAGGGCGGTGGCGGCCGCGCCCTGCAGCTGCTGCTGGTTCTGGTGGGCACCGTGGTGTCCCTGCTGGCCCTCTGGCGGGTGAAGGCCAAGGGATACAGGTTTGTCTTCGCCCTGCTCATCTGGGCCGGGGTGCTCGGGCTCGGCGCCCAGCCGGAGGTGTGGCGCCTCAGCGACAACCCGCTCAGCCCCGAGTTCTGGCAATCCCACTACTGGGCCGGGGTGTCCGTGGTGGGGCTGATGATCCTTTCGCTGGCTGCCCGCCCGGAAACCCTGAAGGATCTGCGCTGGCGCCGCTTGCACCTCGCTGCCTCGGCCCTGGGGGCGGTGCTGTTCCTGGTCCTGGGGATCACCGGCAGCCGTGACCTGCTGGAGATCCCCCTGGCCTGGCAGAAGCCCACCATCTATGCCTGTGATCCGGTGAAGCGGGTCTGCCCGCCCTTCGCCCCACCCCAGATGCCGACCCCCCCCGTCGGCCCCACAGGCACCTGATGTCGCCTGGTGTGGCCGCTGTCCCGGTGCTGTCCTTCACCCCGGCGCTGGAGGCCCAGCTGCGCGGCTGGCTGGAGGAGGACATCGGCCGCGGTGATCTCACGGCTCCGGCCCTGATCGGTCGCGCCGGTCGGGCCCACTGGGTCACCCGGGCCGATGGGGTGTTCTGCGGAGGGGTGCTGGTGGGGCCGCTGCTGGCAATGCTGGATCCCCAGTCCTCGGTGCGGCTGCTGGTGGCCGATGGAGAGCCGGTGGTTGCCGGCCAGCGGCTGCTGGATCTCGACGGGCAGGCGGCCGCCCTGGTGGCGGCGGAGCGCACGGCCCTCAATCTGGCCATGCGTCTGTCGGGCATCGCCACCGCCACCGCTGCCCTGGTGGCCGCCCTGGCGGGCACCGGCGTGCGGCTGGCCGACACCCGCAAGACCACCCCGGGCCTGCGAGTGCTGGAGAAGTACGCCGTGCGATGCGGTGGTGGCTGCAATCACCGCCTCGGCCTCGACGATGCCGCCATGCTCAAGGAGAACCACCTGGCCTGGTCGGGGGGCGTGGCGCCGGCCATCGCGGCGGTGCGGGCCTCGGCCCCCTGGCCGGCGCGGGTGATCGTGGAGGCGGAAACCCCAGCCGAAGCCGAAGCGGCGGTGCGTGCCGGGGCCGATGCGGTGCTGCTCGACGACTTCACCCCCGCGGCGCTGGCGGCCCTGGTGCCCCAGCTGCGGGCCCTGGCACCGGGCGTCCTGCTGGAGGCCTCCGGGGTGCGGCCGGAGCAGCTGGCGGCCTATGCCGCCACCGGCATCGATCTGATCTCCACCAGTGCCCCGGTCACCCGCAGCCCCTGGCTGGATCTGAGCATGCGCTTCGCGGTGACGCTGGCCTGAGCCCCTGCCCCGATCCCTGCCAGCGTTTCAAGCTTGCAAGCTGTTGTGGGCAAGCCCAGAAACCGCCCTTAGGGTTCAGCACGTGCATGGCTCTGCCGATGGATTCTCCTGCTGCGGTGGTTCCCTCCGGTTCCATTCGATCCCACCGCAGCAGGGCCGTGGCCCTTGGAGCCCTGGCCTGCCTCTGGCCCCTGGCGGCCCTCTCGCCGGCCCGTGCCGCCGATGCCGTGCTGGCGCAGGCCGCCAAGTCGGGTGAGGTGCTGATGGTGGGTCCCGCCGACAGCCCCCCCTGATCAGGATCGGGCCGAAGGGGGAACCGGAGGGTTACGCCATTGATCTGGCTCGCCGCATCGATCGCCAGCTCAAGGCGGAGCTGGGTACCACGGTGAGCATCCGATTCGCCCCCGTGGACAACACCGCCGTCACGGTGGAGGCCGTCGCCAGCGGCAAGGCCGGCCTGGCCTGTGGCGTGCCCTTCAGCTGGGAGCGGGAAAAGCTGGTGGATTTCTCCCTGCCCATCGGACTCTCCGGCCTGAGGCTGCTCACCCGCAGCGGCAGCCTCGATGGCTCCCCGGCCTCGCTGGCCGGTCAGTCGATCGGGGTGGTGGAGGGGTCCCTTGGGGCCGGCCTGCTCGGCTCCCTCCAGCCCAGGGCGCAGGCCGTCACCTTCCCCACCCTGCTTCAGGCCGTTACGGCCCTGGAGCAGAAAAAGGTGGCGGGGGTGCTGGGGGACACCAACGTGCTCGCTGGCCTGCAGAACCAGCGGCGGCTCTCCGGCGTGGCCCAGGTGCCTGAGCAGCCCTACGTGAGCTACGGCGTCGGTTGCATCGTGCCGGAGAACAATTCCAGACTCATGAACGTGGTCAACCTGGCCATCGCCGGCCTTCTCCAGGGCTACCTGGATGGTCGCCCCGAAGCCGTGGCCAGTGTCGATGCCTGGATCGGCCCCACCGGAGTGCTGGCGGTTCCCAATGAGCGGGTCCGCGCCTTCTTCGAGTCCGTGCTGCTCAGCCACGAAGGCCTCCAGCTGGGGGGCCCCTCGCCGTCGACGCCCCGCTGAACCGCGCGCTCCTCCGGCCTGCGGCCGCCTGATCGCCCAACTCCGCTCTTCATTCCCTCTCTGGCAGCAACCCGATGACGAACCACCCCCGTACCGGTCTGTTCGGTTTCCTGCTGTTGCTGGCCGCCCTGGCCCCCGCCGGGGCTGGGGCCAAGGCGGTGGCCGATGGGTTGGGCCAGCCACCGTTCGTCCCCGCCCAGCCGTCGTCCTCCCTGGGGGCCGAGCCTGGTTCGATCGATGCCCGGCTGCGGCGCATCTCCCAGGCCATGGGGCAGGAGTCCCCTGGGCCGCAGGGAGCCGAGGGTCGGGCCAAAGCCCCCGATGGCCGCCTCGCCTTCACGTTCGTGAACGGACCGCGCGCCGGTTGGGGCAATGGCGGCTTCCGCAATGGGGGCTTCGGCAACGGCGGCTTCCGCAACGGCGGCTGGGGCAATGGCGGCTTCCGTAATGGGGGCTTCGGCAACGGCGGCTTCCGCAACGGCGGCTTCCGCAACTTCTGGTGAGCCCAACCGGCACCCCGCCGCCGGGCAACCCGGAAGGGTTCGGGCCGTTGCAGCTGCTGGTGATCCAGCCCACGCCTTACTGCAACCTCGACTGCGACTACTGCTACCTGCCCAACCGCGACAACCGACACCGGTTGCCCCTGGAGCTGCTGGAGGCGGCCCTGGAGCGGGTGCTGGAGAGCCCCTACGTGGGCGGTGATTTCACCCTGCTCTGGCATGCCGGTGAACCCCTCACCGTGCCGATCGCCTTCTACGACGCGGCCAGCGCCTGTGTGCAACGGGCCCTGGAGCGCTGGCAGGGGGAGCCCCTGGCGATCCACCAGTCGGTGCAGACCAACGCCACGCTGATCACTGAGGCCTGGTGTGACTGCTTCGAGCGCAACGGCATTTCCGTGGGCGTGAGCATGGATGGGCCGGCGTTCCTCCACGATGTCCACCGCCGCACCCGCAGCGGCCTGGGGACCCATGCCGCCACCATGCGCGGCATCGACCACCTGCGCCGCCGCGGCATTCCCTTTCAGGTGATCGCCGTGATCACCGAGGAATCCCTCGGCCACGCCGATGACCTGTACGCCTTCTTCGTCGAGAACGGCCTCACGGAGGTGGCCTTCAACATGGAGGAGACGGAGGGGGAGAACCGGGTGTCCACCCTCAGCCGCCCCCATGCCGAGGCGGCCTATCGCCGGTTTCTGCAGCGGTTCTGGGAACTGTGGCAAGAGCACCCTGAGCAGATGCGGGTGCGGGAGTTCGAGGGCATCTGCAGCCTGGCCCAGGCCGATGCCCGGCTGGAGTGCACCGACATGAACAACCCCTTCGCGATCGTCAACGTGGATGCCCGCGGCGCCATCTCCACCTTCGATCCCGAGTTGCTATCGGTTCAGACCGACACCTACGGCAACTTCGTGCTGGGCCATGTTCACACCGACAGCCTGGTCTCGATCGCAGGCAGCCCCAAGTTTCAGCGCATCCTGGCGGACATGCGCGCCGGCACGGACCGCTGCCGGGCGGAGTGTGCCTACTTCGGCCTCTGTGGGGGAGGCGCGGGCAGCAACAAGTACTGGGAGCACGGCACCTTCGCCTGCAGCGAAACCCAGGCCTGCCGCTACCGGATCAAGATCACGGCCGATGTGGTGCTCGCCGGCCTGGAGGAGGCGCTGGGGCTGGCCTCCTGATCCCCAGCCAACCTGCCGACAAAAGAGCCGCTGCGGTTGGGCAGCGGCTCTTGGTTCTGTGGGCCGTGCAATGCCGGCGGGTGGGCAACCTGTCACAGCAGGGGCTGGGTGGCGACCAGCCAGGGGGTGGTGGGCGAGGAGGCAGAACTGGCAGCGGGGAACGGCGACACCAGGGTTTCGGTGCTGGTGGGGTTGGCCGCGCCAAGGGAGGCAAGCTCAGCCACGGCCAGGATCGGCGTTTTGGTGAACGTCGGATCCGCGGGCAGCAGTCCGTCGAAGGTTGCCGGAGCGGCAAGGAGGGCGTCACTGGCGGCCGGAGCGAGGCTGGTGCTGCCGCCGATGATCGGGTCGACCACATCGATCGTGGCGGGCTGCGACAGGCCGGTCAGCGGTGTGCCCGAGGCGTTGACCATGAACTGCTGCTGGAGCAGTAATCCCTGGCTGCTGGAAGGATCGACGACGTCGCCGGAGGAGACGTAGTTCCAGCTGCTGTCGACAGACCAGAAGTGCAGGCGACCTGTGGACAGTTCCTTCCAGAGAATCTGGTTCTGGTTGCTGCCGACGGTTTCGGCGGCGAGGATCTGCCAACCGGTGAACTGACCCGCCTTGAGCTGGGCGCCCTGGAAGCGAACCGGTGAG
>CAIXBB010000025.1 GCA_903917565.1 uncultured cyanobacterium
CTCCTCCACATCGAGGATCTCCTCGATGTCGTTGATGCCGAACTGCTTGAGGGCCTCGGCGGCCTCCTTCTGGATGCCGAGCATCAGGAGGTTGTTGCCGAGCTGGGGGCCGATCAGGAATTCGGCCGAGAGGTAGGCCACGATCCGCTTGGGATTGGCGGCAATCGCTTCAATGCCCGCCAGGTAGCGGGTCATCAGCCGGTCGCGCACGGCGTAGCTGAGCGCCATGTAAAGGTCGTGGCGGCTGGCGCTGGGCGCCAGCTTGCCGAGTGTGTAGAAGAGGTGTTCGGTCATGCCGTCGAACACGTCCGTCGCCGTCAGTCCGCTGCGATCGGGGTCCGCAAAGCACCCGGGTGTGGGCAGACTCAGGATGCGGGGTTGTTGGTCGGTCATGGCGGTGAGCGCGCGGTGATCCCTCAGGCACAGGACTTGCCGTGCGTCTCCAGACCGTAGCGGTGGTTGCCATTCCTCCCGCCCGGCCTGTTGGGAGATCAGCAACGGCACACCGGAACCGCGGTAGAGTCCTCAGCGCTTGCCGTTGTCGTTCCTGCCGGTGACCAGGCTGAGCGAGAGGGCCCCCAGCACGGCAATGAGGCCCAGGCTTCCGGCCCAGCCCGGCCCGAGGGTCCAGCTGAGCAGCAGTTCCACCACCAGGCCCACCGCCAGGGCCAACAGCAGGCTGCCGCCCACCAGCACCAGCTGCTGCAGCCCTTCCTCCAGGGGCCCCTTGGCCAGGGCCTGCTCCAGCCGGCCCAGCGGGACGCTGAGGGGCAGGTAAAGGGCCACCCCCGGCAGCAGCGGGCTCAGGTCGGCGAGGGTGAAGGTTTCGGACATGACGGCAGGCGCAGGGGGCAGGGCCGCACGCAGGCCGGGCTTCCTAGCATCGTCCTTCACCGCAACGCCCCTGCGTCCATGGCCCCGACACCCGAAACCCCCTGGCAGTTCCTGGGCCATCGGGTGCACGCCGTGCGCTCGGCTCCGGAGCAGCCAACGGGGCCAGCCATCCTGCTGGTGCATGGCTTCGGGGCCTCCACCGACCACTGGCGCTTCAACCTTCCGGTGCTGGCCCGGACCCATGAGGTCCACGCCATCGATCTGCTCGGCTTCGGCCGCAGCGCCAAACCCGCCGGCCTCACCTACGGCGGCGCCCTCTGGCGTGACCAGCTCTGCGCCTATGTGAACGAGCGGATCGGCCGCCCCACGGTGCTGGTGGGCAACTCCCTCGGCGGCTTCGCCGCCCTTGCCGCCGGCGCCGCCTTGGGCGAGGGGGCGGCGGGCGTGGCGCTGCTGAACGCCGCCGGCCCCTTCAGCGACGAGCAGCAACCGCCCCGGGGGTGGGGGGCCATCGCCCGCCAGACGATCGGGGCGGCCCTGCTGCGCAGCCCGGTGCTGCAGCGCCTGCTGTTCGAGAACATGCGCCGCCCCGCCACGGTGCGCCGCACCCTGAATCAGGTCTACATCGACCGCACCAACGTCGATGACGAGCTGGTCGAGGCGATCCTGCGGCCTTCGCGCGATCCGGGGGCCTTCGGCGTGTTCCGCACCGTCTTCGACATCCCCCGGGGCCAGCCCCTCGACGAACTGTTCGCCGAACTCCACGTTCCCCTGCTGCTGCTCTGGGGCATCCTCGACCCCTGGATCAACGCCGCCGGCCGCCGCGCCAGTTTCCGGCGGCATGCGCCGGCCCGCACCACCGAAGTGGTGCTTGAAGCCGGCCACTGCCCCCATGACGAGGTGCCCGACCAGGTGAACCGGGCCCTGCTGGACTGGCTGGCGGGTCTGGTGGAAAGCCCGGTTGCCGCGCTGACCGCCACCTGAACCCTTCGGCGGCCGCCGGTCGGTACATTTCCCTCCACACAGGGGGGCAGGGTTGATCGCCGCCGTCACGGGCACCGGAGCCGCGGCAGCGGCGAGCGCCAGGGCGGACGGAGTGGGCGGGACGGTGGGTGGCTTTGCCTACCGGCCGGACATCGATGCGCTGCGTGGAGCGGCGATGCTGGCGGTGCTGGTGTTCCACC
>CAIXBB010000026.1 GCA_903917565.1 uncultured cyanobacterium
CACAGGATGGAGTACAACACCTACAGACCGCATTCGGCTCTCCAGGGGCGTACGCCCCTGGAAGTCCTCCAGCAATGGAAAGCGGCCTGATCACCCCACCAGCTCTCATAGGAACTGGACCACTGATGGGGGTCACGTCATGGGAACGTCGAACAATGGTTTCGACCTTGCCAACGGACAAAACAAGAGCATAGAAGCCATGGGCGCCTGGAGTTGAGAGCCTTCCTGAAAGAGTTATCCGCGCACGCAACCATTCTGCAGAAACCATTCAATGGACCGGCCAGCGGCGGCTTCAATACAGGACTGGGGCAATCCGAGTTCACGGATAGCCAGGGAACTGTCGTAATGCATCGTTTGACTGGCCATCCGCACGCCATCCAATGCAAGTGATGGGAACTTACCCAATCGGGCTAGAACACGCTCATCCACCCAGGCAGAAACGAATGGTATCCAATACGGGATTCGATGCGATGGGCTGGGAATGCCAGTATGGGCTGAAAGCAGGTCCAGCATTAATTTAAGCGTCATGTTCTGATGGCCAAGAATATACCGCCTTCCAGTTATTCCCTTTTGCAGTCCAAGCAAATGGCCCCAAGCCACATCCTCAATATCAATGAAGTTGATCCCAGTGTTTAGATAGAAAGGCATTTGTCTGTGCAGGAATCTCAGAATGATGTCGCCGGTTGGTGTGGGTTTTCGATCCCAGGGGCCAATGGGGCTGGTTGGATTCACAATCACGATATCCTGACCAGCCTCCACTGCCTTCCTGGCCTCCTGTTCTGCCAGGAATTTAGACTTCTTATACTCGCCAATCAAATGCTCGACAGGAGTCTGGTGGGTTTCATCCAGGACCTCACCATGGCATCCGGCCCCAATGGCGGCAACTGAACTGGTGTAGACGATGCGGCTGACGCCTGCACGGTCTGCTGCTCGCAGAATTGATCTGGTACCAAGAACGTTATCACGATAAAGCTGAGCTTTATCAGCTTGCCATAATGAATAATGGGCTGCCACATGAAACAATGCCGAACAACCCCTCATCGATGTCCAGATGTCTTGATCATTCAAATCACCCTGAACCATCTCAAGTTTAAGACCGTCAAGGTTCTGAATCGACGATGTTGATCTGACCAAGGCCTTCACCTGGTAGCCCTGCTCCAGCAGTAGACGAATCAGATTGCTGCCGATAAAGCCTGTGCCGCCGGTGACGAAGACCTTGCAAGACATTTCAATGCTGCCCATGGGATGGGTAGTGAGAGTATGAGGCGTTCAAACAGCAGCCGATCGGGAGTGCCTGACATTAATACCTGCCAGCAGGCTATAGATCACCGGGATCACGAGCAAACTCAGCAGGGAGGAAGCGATCAATCCTCCCATGATGGCAATGGCCATCGGGGAGCGCAGTTCTGACCCAGCACCCAGCCCAAGCGCCACAGGCAGCATGCCGAGGATTGTGGCCGCGGTTGTCATCAGGATCGGCCTGAGGCGAACCGTTGCTCCTTGGATGATGGCATCGGTCAAGGCGAGTCCAGATTGGCGCAGTTGATTGATGTAGTCGACCATGATAATAGCGTTCTTGTTTGTCAGGCCCATAAGGAAGATGATGCCAATCACGGAGATCATTCCAAATTCCTTGCCTGTCAGCAGTAGTGCGATCATGGCCCCTATCAAGGAAAGGGGCAAGGAGAATGCAATAATGAGGGGATCACTCCAGCTTCTGAACAGAAAAAAGAGTACAATCAGTATACATATAATACCTAGAATCATTGTGAAAGCAAAGCTGGTCATGATATCGCCGATGCGTTCTGAATCACCACCGAGGCTCATCGTGACATCATTGGTTAACAGTCCCCTTGTGCTCATGTTAATCAGATTCACCGCTTGATCAACAGACATGTTCGGCGAGATATTGGCCTGAATATGACGTGCCCGACTTCCATTGACATGCTCAATCGTAATGTCTGCCTGGTTGGGCGGCACGCTGGCTGTCGTCGATACGTCAACAAGTCCGGGCAGCTTGGAGATGCGATCTTTGATGGCCTCAGCCGTCTGGTTCAGGGTTGTGAGATTTGAGCCAAACAGCCTGATATGGATGGGCTGCTCGCTGCCAGTCTCCACAAAGGGGATGTCCTCCACGCTGCTTGTCAGGCCTGATAGGCCTCCAAGCTTTTCACGGATGCCCTTCTGGGCTTCAAGGGTGGTACGGCTTCGTTTATTGCTGAGCTTGATCTTTAGCTCCCCGGTATCTTGCCTCCCCCACGCTGTACCAACTGTGGTAAAAATGTCCTGTACGTCTGGAGCTTGTCGTACCAGCTTTTCAATTCGAATGGCATCATTCTTCGTATGCAGAAGCACCGGTGCCATTGAGCCGGTGACTTCGTTCAGCTGGGCAGGCCCGCCTGGGTTGGCTGATGGAATTGATAGCGGACTGGAGGTATAGTGGATAATGAATTCGCCACGATCAAGCCGAGGGATGAACCCTTTGTTGACGACGAAGACCAGCCCAATGCCAATGATAAGGCTGAGAACTGTTGCCGTTGCCACTATGATTCGGTGAGCCAATGACCACTTCAACAGGAATTCGTAATACCCCAGGAACGACAGCCAGCGTTTACTCTCTGTCCTTGTGGTTGACTTCCTTAGCCATAACATTGAAAGCAAAGGAGACAACGTGCGGGCCACCAGCAAAGATATCAACACCGCCGCTGATACGGTGAGGCCGAAAGGTCGAAAGAATTGACCCACGGCGCCTCCCATCATGGCAACAGGGAGAAACACTGCAGCGATCGTGAGGGTGGCTGCAGTTACCGTGAGGCCAACCTCATCTGTGGCAGCTATCGCCGCCTCCCGTGGGCTTTCGCCCAGATCAAGATGGCGGGAAATATTCTCCACATCTACAATAGCATCATCGACGATGATTCCAACCACAAGTGCAATGGCAAGAAGCGTAATGGTTTCAAGGTTAAGTCCGAATAGGGCCATCACAATGAACGTTCCAAATAGGGATGTTGGGATGGCTAGTGCGGAAATCAGTGTGGCCTTCCAGTTCCAGAGAAACGGATAGATCACGAGGACAGACAATGCCACCGCGACGCCGATTGACTCCAAGGTGGCATTGCTGGCTTCCTTGATATAGTTCGCCTGGGTGGAGGCTTGGATGATCTGAACCTCTGGCAGGCTGTTGCGGAGATTGCTTACAACGTTGTCCACAGCGTTAACGAGATCAAGCGTGTTGGCATTGCTCTTTTTTACTATCTCCAGGGCGAGAGAGCTGGTGCCATTGAATCTCACGAGGGAGGGGTAGGAGATGCTCTGTTGTGGGGAACTTGCGGTTGGAGAGATTGTCTCAACCAAGCCAAGAAGTCGCAACTTGAGGACACCACTGACGGCCTTGATTGCAGGAGCTATTTTCGAATCCGTTAGAGCGGCCAGCTTCTCCAGGTCTAAAGAGGAACTCTGGATCACGTAGCTGGCAGCTGCCGACTCATTCAGATTCAGTGGAATGGTTTCAACGAGAGTGTTCTCTGGCAACACAACTGATTTGAGAGCAGACACGGTTTCGCGCCTTGCCGAGTCAAGATTCTTCCCCACCAGGAAAGAGGCCCTGACAGTTACCCTGCCGTAGGAAGTGGTGGAGATGAGATCGTCAAGATCTGATAGTTGCTTGAGCCTACTCTCAATTGGGATCGTGATTCTGGATTCGGTGTCCTGCGCTGATAGTGCTGGCTGAATTTGAGCATTCACCACTACCACCGGGAAAGTGATGTCTGGGAAGAGGGCATATCTCAGGGATCCAAATGCAAGCAGACCCGCCACCACCACAGCGATCCAGAAGCCAACCGTGAGCTTTGGATACCGGATCGCCAGTCTTGAGATGTTTAGCGTCTGTCGGACTGACTTCTGGTCGTCGGAGGAACGCATTCCTGTGGCTTCCTTTGGATCGATTGGGTCAGGTTTATACTAGACTTTCCGCAGCTGAAGTCCCACAGGCTGAGACAGCCAAGCAACTGGAAGGGACATCAACGAAACCATTACGAGTCAAGGACTGTCATGAATTATTGACGCCGATTTGTTGGGGCATGGTAAGGGTCGTAGAATGCGATCGGACTATAAGGGATAGTCTTTTGTGGAACGTCTACTTAGAGTATTCCTTATTGTTGTAAATGTCTATCTATAGAGTCATCCTCTGCGCTCAGTCCTCCTTCGTCGATCATCCCTTTGCCGATGTGATCGTGGCCAGTTCAGTCGTTGATGTCATTCTTGTTCCTGAAGGGTTTGAGCATCGTTCTGTTCAGCACTGCATCAAGCGGTCATCGCCACCTCTGCCGGTGGTTCTCGCCATTCCCATCGGTCCAGCAGCACTGTCTGCTCATCTGCATCAATGGATTGGTTCGGGGAATGTTTTCAACCCAGAATCGCGAGTCCTTCTGATCGGTTTGGGGGGTGCATTGTCGGATCGTCTGCATGTGGGGGATGGTGTGCTGATGGAGATGTGTGGCCAGCAATTGGATGGCAAGGACACCCACTGGATATCCTGTGACCGCGCCCTGACCGCTGCCATTGCCAACAGGGCAGGCGGTCTCCAATCGGGGCGGCTGATCACCACGGCTGGGGTCGTGTGCAGCCGCCTTGAAAAGCTGAGGCTAGGCCGGGAAACCCAGGCCGATGTTGTGGACATGGAGGGCTTCACTGCCCTGGAGATACTCTCTGTAGCTGGCCATCACGTGGCGATCCTTCGGGTGGTGAGTGACGATCGGGACCATGACCTCCCCGATCTTGCCTTGGCTGTCTCTCCATCAGGATCAGTTCAGGCCCTGCCGCTGTTGTTGGCATGTCTGAAACGTCCGTTGGCAGCAATACGACTGATCAGCGGTTCGCTGCAAGCCCTTCGGGCACTGAGCCTGCTCACTCAGCAGTTGTTCGGGGATGCCGCCCGACGTGAGGCATAGCCACTCAGCGCGGTGAGCGGAAAATGTTGTTGATAGAGATGGTATTTCAGGTAGAAGTGACCTGGAAATCCTGTGCCTGTGAAGTCAGCCTCTTCCCAGGTGCCATCGCTCTGCTGTGTGTTCACCAGGTAGGCGGCTGCACGTTCAAGTGCTGAAACTGCCAGGGATTCGTTCATGGGTGTGAGGCCTGCAAAGGCCAGCAAGCCGATCATCGCCCAGGCGCTCTGGGAGGCTGTGCTGCGTCCCACCCCCCTGGCGGCGGGATTTGTATAGCTGTGACAGCTTTCCCCCCAGCCCCCGTCAGGGTTCTGGCACTGCAGCAACCACCGGGCTCCTTTTTCGATGGCCCCGCTGTGCCGTTCCGGGGCTATCCATGCCAGGGCGGAGAGGGCACCGCTGGTGCCATAGATGTAGTTGACCCCCCAGCGCCCGAACCAACACCCTTCCGCCTCCTGCTCCCGGATCAGATACTCCAGAGCCCGCTCGATCTGAGTGGCATTGCCGCTGTGGCCGAGGCGGCCCAGCATCTCCAGCACCCTGGCGGTGACATCGGCGGTGTTCGGGTCAATCATCGCCTTCAGATCGGCGTAGGGGAGGGAGTTGAGCCAGGCCTGATCATTGTCGAGATCGAAGGCGGCCCACCCGCCCGCTCGGCACTGCATGCTCAGGGTCCAGGCGACGGCCCGCTCCATGGCCACCTGCTTGCGTCGCTCTTCCGCCGGCGACACCTTCGCCAAGGAGACGGTGGCCAGGGCCATCACGACGACCGCCGTGTCGTCCACATCGGGATAGAAGCGGTTCTCAAACTCAAACGCCCATGCCCCTGGCTTGCCGTTTCTGTTCTTGACCGCCCAGTCGCCATAGTCGAGGATCTGTTTGCTGAGCAGCCATTCCCCCGCTCGAACGAGGCCGGGATGCTGGGCAGGCAGACCGGAGGCGCTCAGGGCGCGCATCACCAGGGCCGTATCCCACACGGGTGAAACACAAGGTTGCACCCTGAGCAGATCAGAGGTTTCGATCGTGAAGCGATCCACCGCCTCGATGCCCCGCGCAACGATCGGATCATCGGGGCCATAGTTCATGGTGCGCAGCGCCAGCAGGGAATTGAGCATGGCCGGTATGATCCCCCCCCAATCTCCCGTGGCCTCCTGACGCTCCAGCACCCAGCGCTCAGCCGCCCTCAGGCCCCTGTGGCGGAAGGGCACCAGATCGAACCTCTCCATCAGCTTGAAGAGGCCATCCAGCAGCACGAATCCATCGGCGAGGCCGCCGGAACGGGGCAGGGATGGATGGGCTTTCGCTGCCGGATCTGCATACAATTCATCCAGCTGGATCGCAGGATCCACCGGGAAGACAGGCTTCTGATCGAAGACGATCAGCAATGGCACCGTGCTGCCCCGTGCCCAGCTGGAGAGTTCATAAATGGTGAACGGGAACCAGGTGGGGAACAGCATCACCCAGGGGGGGATGGAGGGTACGCCGTCCCATGGATAACAGCCGATCAGAGCAAGATGGAACTTTGTAAAGATGCGGCATCGCGCCATTCCCCCCTTGTCCAGGATAAAATGCCTGGCGGCTTCCAGGGCCGGATCCGTTGCTGAAACATCCAGCAGGCGCAGAGCCATATAAGCCTCCACAGAGGTGCTCAGATCGCCGCCATCGCCATAGAAAAGCTCCCAGCCTCCATGCTCCCGCTGCTGGCAGCGGAGATAGGTCTCGGCTTTGTGGAATGGTCGCTCAGCATCCGTTTTCCAGATCTTGTGCAGAAGAATGACTTCTGCAGTCATGGTGACGTTGGATTCCAGTTCTGACCACCAATATCCCTCGGAATGTTGAATCGCCAGCAGATGATCCTGGCTCGCCTGAATGGCCGCTTTTACCGCTGAGGTGGTGATGGTGTATTGCACGGATCAGGCTTGGATCAATTCAGGCTGGCTGCTGGTAGTGTAACTCCTGGATTTTCTTCCGGTGGGCAGCGCTTCATGCGGTACCGGAAACAGGATGACCATGAACGCACTTACCACACTTCAAATTCTCTCAGGCCTCTCCGTGGGGATCTGGATCTACCTCCTGATGTTTCGCGGCCAATTCTGGCGGGTTGATCTTGAAGCTGAGCCAGTTGCCGCTATCAAGAATCACCAGCAATCACCCTCTGCAGAATCTTCTAAGGAGCTACCCCAGGTGTGCGTGGTGATTCCGGCCCGCAATGAGGCTGCGGTGCTGCCCCGCTCGTTGGGATCTGTGCTCAGCCAGTCCTATGGGGGGCGCCTGCAGGTGATCCTGATCGACGACCAGAGCGACGACGGCACCGCCGCGGCAGCCCGGCGCACGGCCGAGGATCTGGGCCGCAGTGAACAGCTCGAGATCTGCGCGGGTTCCCCACTGCCCCTCGGCTGGAGCGGCAAGCTTTGGGCCATGGCCCAGGGTGTGCGCAGGGCCGAGGCCTATCACCCTGCGCCGCATTACATCCTGTTCACCGACGCCGACATCGCGCACGAACCCGGCAACCTGGCCCGTCTGGTGGCTCGGGCGGAAGCCGATCAGCTGTCGCTGGTGTCGCTGATGGTGCGGCTGCGCTGCGCCAGTTTCTGGGAAAGGTGGCTGATCCCCGCCTTCGTGTTCTTCTTTCAGAAGCTCTATCCGTTCCGCTGGGTCAATCAGCCCAGCAACGCCACGGCAGCGGCGGCCGGGGGCTGCATCCTGATCCGCAGGGATGCCCTGGAGCGCATCGGCGGACTGGCCGCGATCCATCGGGCCCTGATCGACGACTGCACCCTGGCCCAGGCGATCAAGAGCAATGACCGAGAGGTGTTCGGGGAGGGGCGCCTCTGGCTTGGTCTCAGCGACGGCACCAGGAGCCTGCGGCCCTATCCAGATCTGGACTCGATCTGGACCATGGTGGCCCGCACCGCGTTCACCCAGTTGGACCATTCCCCCTGGCGGCTGCTGGGCACCCTGGTGGGGATGGAACTCATCTACCTGATGCCCTCGCTCGCGTTGGGCAGCGGCCTGCTGCTGCGTGAGCCGGTGTTGATGGTTATGGGCCTGGTGGGCTGGGGGCTGATGGCGTTCGCCTATGCCCCCATGCTGCGCTTCTACCGGCTATCGCCGCTTCGGGCCTTCGCCCTGCCCGCCATCGTTCTGCTCTACACCCTGATGACGATCGATTCCGCCTTTCGCCACTGGCGCGGCCGGGGGGGCGCCTGGAAAGGTCGCACCTACGCGTCCGGCTGACTCCCGATGCCGATGCCTCAGACCTCCACAGAGGCGAGGCCTAGCCACTCCACTGAGGCGCCTTCGTAGCGGTAACGGCAGGGGAGCACC
Source organism: uncultured cyanobacterium (assembly GCA_903917565.1). GTDB lineage: Bacteria > Cyanobacteriota > Cyanobacteriia > PCC-6307 > Cyanobiaceae > Cyanobium. Next base: position 8,274 of record CAIXBB010000026.1, read on the forward strand.
TCCACCCCTGCCGCCAGCGCGGACCGGAACAGCTCGCCATAGCGGGGATCGGCCCTGTCCCCAGGGGAGAAGCGGGTCACATCGGGGCGGCTCAGGCAGGGCACCAACACCGCCCGGGCCCCCGGCAGCAGAGCAGTGAGCTCCACCAGATGCTTCTGGCCCCGTTCGGTGACCGTGTCCGGAAACAGGCCCAGATCGCCGTCGGTCCAGGTGGTGTTCTTCACCTCCACGTAGATCGGCCGCGGATCGGCGGCCCCGTCGGCCGGGGTCAACAGCAGGTCGATGCGGCTGCGTCGCCCTTCGCCGTAGGCCACTTCGGGGCGGATTGAGCCGATGGGGCCCAGCCAGGGCTCCAGGCAGCCTGCCTCGATCGTGGCCCGCACCAGTCGGTTGGGCAGCGCCGTGTTGACCCCCACCCAGACGGGCTCGCCGCCATGGCCGCTCACCTGGGCCTGCTCCCAGGTCCAGGCCAGCTTGCGCTTCGGGGAAGGATCGTGGCGCAGCCGCACCCGGCCGCCGGGCCGCAGCACCCCGGTCATGGGTCCGGTGTTGGCGCAGTGGGCCGTCACCTGGCGACCGTCGTCGAGGGCCACGTCGGCGAGGAAGCGCTTGTAGCGCTTCAGCAGCACCCCTTCCACGAACGGACCCTGCGGCAGCACCGGGACGGGGATGGTCGCTGAGATCATGGAGCCGGCTGCCTGAGGGGAGCCGGCCATACTGCCGTGCGTTCCGCTGGGCAGAGTCCCGCCTCCATGGTTCGATCCCTGCGCCGGATTGCCCTGATCGTGGGAGCGGCGACGGCCCTCAGCAAGGTGGCCGGTCTGGTCCGCCAGCAGGTGATCGCCGCGGCCTTCGGCGTGGGCGCGGCCTACGACGCCTACAACTACGCCTACGTGCTGCCGGGCTTCCTGCTGATCCTGCTCGGTGGGATCAACGGCCCCTTCCACAGCGCCATGGTCAGCGTGCTCTCCAGGCGTCCGCGCCATGAGGGTGCCCACGTGCTGGCCAGCATCAACACCCTGGTGGGCGCCGGGCTGATCGTCGTCACCCTGGTGCTGCTGGTGGCCGCCGATCCGCTCATCACTCTGGTGGGTCCCGGACTGGACGCCACCCGTCACGATCTGGCCGTGCTCCAGCTGCGCTGGATGGCGCCGATGGCGCTGTTCGCCGGTCTGATCGGCCTTGGTTTCGGTGCCCTCAACGCCGCCGACGTGTACTGGTTGCCCTCGGTCAGTCCCCTGGTGTCCAGCGTCGCCGTCATCGGCGGCATCGGCGTGCTCTGGTGGCAGCTCGGGGCCGCCCTCACCCTCCCGGCCGCCGCCTTGATCGGTGGGGTGGTCCTGGCGGCCAGCACCACCCTCGGCGCGGTGTTGCAGTGGCTCATCCAGCTGCCCTCCCTGGCGCAGCAGGGGCTGCACCGGTTCCAGCTCGTCTGGGACTGGCGCGATCCCGGCGTGCGTGAAGTGCTGCAGGTGATGGCGCCGGCCACCCTCTCCTCGGGCATGTTGCAGATCAACGTCTTCGTGGATCTGTTTTTCGCCTCGGGGATCATCGGCGCCGCGGCCGGCCTGGGGTACGCGAACCTCCTGGTGCAGACCCCCCTTGGACTGATTTCCAATGCCCTTCTGGTGCCGCTGCTGCCGGTGTTTGCCCGCCTCACGGCGCCGGAGGACCGCGCCGAACTGGTCGCCCGCATCCGCCAGGGGCTGATGCTGTCCATCGCCAGCATGCTGCCCCTGGGGGCTGTGCTGGTGGGCCTGGCCGGACCGATCGTGGCCCTCGTCTACGAGCGGGGCGCCTTCGACCATGGCGCCGCACGACTGGTGGCAGGACTGTTGATGGCCTATGGCCTGGGCATGCCTGCCTACCTGGCCCGTGACGTGCTGGTGCGGGTGTATTACGCCCTTGGTGACGGCACCACCCCCTTCCGCTGGTCGATGGGCGGCATCGGCCTCAATGCCGTCTTTGACTGGCTGCTGGTGGGCGGTCCAACCCCCTATGGCCTGCAGTTGCCCGCCCTTGATTTCGGCGCCCCCGGGCTTGTGCTGGCCACCGTGGCCGTGAACGTGATCACCTGTCTGGGTCTGCTGCTGGCGCTCGCCGCCCGTCTCGGCGGGTTGCCGCTGAGGCCCTGGGCCCGTGACACCCTGTGGCTGCTGGGGGCGGCCCTGGTGGCTGGTCTGACCGCCTGGACCCTGTCCCAGCGGATCAGCTGGCCACCAGGGCTGGGGGGATTGCTGCTGGAGAACCTGATCTGCGGCGGTCTGGCGGTGGGCCTCTTCGGCCTGCTGGCGACCCTCGCCGGAGTGCCGGAGGCCCGCCAGTTGCTGCAACTGGTGCGCCGCCGCTCCTGAACGGCTCTAGGAGAGCCTCACCTGGCGCTCCTCGCGGACCTGCACGGGAATCTCAAGATGGGAGCGGCCGATCATCTGCGGGCCGTCGATCGAAAAGATCCGGGCTTCGATGCCGAAATCCCGGAAGGCGGTTTCCAGTTCCTGGATCAGGGCCTTCTCCACCTGGGCTTCCGCATCGACCACCTTGCCGATCAGACGCCCTCCGAGCCTGCCGATGCGCTGGCGCACCACGTCACGGGCATTGGTGACTTCGATGACCAGCACGACCCGCCTGCGTGGGGCGTCACCCTATCGGCAGAGGGGCCTGCCGGCAGCGGGTGTCAGCAAAAGGGTTGCAGCACGTCTTCGAGATCCCGCAGCTGGCCGGCGGGCACCAGCCGCGCCAGGGGCAGCCGTGTCGCCCCGCCGCCGATCGGCACCTGCACCGCTTCCAGGGCCTGGCGGGCACAGACCTCGGCGCCCTGGTCGAGCCGCGCAGCGCATTCGATCGCCAGGGTCTGGGCCAGGCCCGCATCGCCCAGGTACAGATGCCAGCCGGCCACCTGCACGTAGAGCCGATCGGCAATCGCCCGGCTGAGTTCCTCAAGATCGGCGGCGGCAAGCGTCATGGCTGGGGCTGGGGGCGTTGCAGCACCACCACGGTGCCATGCAGCACCAGCAGTCCGGCCCAGCCGGCCGTCATCCACCCCAGGTGGGACCAGGGGTGCCGCATCCCCTGGAAGAACCAGAGGCCACTGTTCACCGCGGCGAACAGGCCGGCATGGAGCGTGAGGTTCACGATCCGCTCGAAGTGCCGATAGGTGGGATCGGCGGGATCGGCGGGGCCGTACCAGCGGATCGGCATGGGGGAAGGTCCGCCGCAGGCGGGGACGTGCAGTGAAACGGACCCTATCGGGGCGGGGGCGGCAGGGGCGTTGTTGACGGATCGGCACCCCGTGGGGTGAGAATGAGCCAGCAGGCGCTTGTAGCTCAGCGGATTAGAGCATCTGACTACGGATCAGAGGGTCGGGAGTTCGAATCTCTCCAGGCGCGTTTCTTTCCTCACCGCCCTCCGGGGCGGTTTTTTCATGGCCGCCGGCCAGTCCGACGCCGTTTGCCTACGATCGGCTCCCATTGAGTAGCCCCATGGCGGACCGAGCGGATCACGGCCCAGCGTCCAGCGTGGCGCCCACCTTCGCCTCAGGCGTGGCGCCCATCGACAGCCCGCTCGCGAGTGGCGATCCGGCCATCGCCGCCCTGATCGAGAAGGAGCTGCGGCGCCAGCAGAGTCATCTGGAGCTGATCGCCAGCGAGAACTTCACCTCCCGGGCGGTGATGGAGGCCCAGGGTTCGGTGCTCACCAACAAGTACGCCGAAGGCCTGCCCCACAAGCGCTACTACGGCGGCTGCGAGCACGTCGACATCATCGAGGATCTGGCCATCGAGCGGGCCAAGCAGCTGTTCGGTGCCGCCTGGGCCAACGTTCAGCCCCACAGCGGCGCCCAGGCCAACTTCGCCGTCTTCCTGGCCCTGCTCGAGCCCGGCGACACGATCCTGGGCATGGATCTCTCCCATGGCGGCCACCTCACCCATGGCTCCCCGGTGAACGTGTCGGGCAAGTGGTTCAAGGCCGTCCACTACGGCGTCGACCCCGAAACCCACCGTCTCAACTTCGATACCATCCGCCAGCTGGCCCAGGAGCACCGGCCGAAGCTGATCATCTGCGGCTATTCCGCCTACCCCCGCACGATCGATTTCGCCGCCTTCCGCGCCATCGCCGACGAGGTGGGCGCCTACCTGCTGGCCGACATGGCCCACATCGCCGGCCTGGTGGCCTCCGGGGTGCACCCCAGCCCCGTGCCCCATTGCCATGTGGTCACCACCACCACCCACAAGACCCTGCGCGGACCCAGGGGGGGGCTGATCCTGGCCTCCGACGCCAGCTTCGGCCGTCAGTTCGACAAGGCCGTCTTCCCCGGCTCCCAGGGTGGGCCCCTGGAGCACGTGATCGCCGCCAAGGCCGTGGCCTTCGGTGAGGCGCTGCAGCCGAGCTTCCGCAGCTACAGCCAGCAGGTGGTGCGCAATGCCCAGGCCCTGGCCGAGCGGATCCAGGAACGGGGCATCGCCGTGGTCTCCGGCGGCACCGACAACCACCTGGTGCTGCTCGACCTGCGCTCCATCGGCATGACTGGCAAGCTGGCCGACCGCCTGGTCAGCGACGTCAACATCACCGCCAACAAGAACACGGTGCCCTTCGATCCGGAGTCCCCCTTCGTGACCAGCGGCCTTCGCCTGGGCAGCGCGGCGCTCACCACCCGCGGTTTCGATGCCGAGGCCTTCGGCGAGGTGGCCGATGTCATCGCCGATCGCCTCCTGAATCAGGACGATGCCGCTGTCGAGCTGCGCTGCAGGGAACGGGTGGCCTCCCTCTGCGGGAGCTTCCCCCTCTACGGACGCCAGCGTGAGTTTCAGTACGCCTGACGGCCCGCCCTTGTGACCCTCGCCTACAGCCCCAACGCGGCGGCTTTGCTCACGGCCACCGCGGCGGCCCTGCTCACGGCGCTCATCGTGCCGTTGGTTCGGCGGCTTGGCCTCCGCTGGGGGCTGGTCGACTCGCCCGATTCCCGCAAGCAGCACACCCTGCCGATGGTGCGGCTCGGAGGGGTGGGCATCGTGGCCGGCTTCAGCCTCTCGCTGGCCTGCACCTGGACCTTCGGCGGCTTCGCCGAACTGCCACCTGACAAGGACCAGCTGATCTGGACCACCCTGGCGGGAGCCCTCTGTTTCTTCGTGATCGGCCTGGCCGATGACCTGTTCGCCCTGCCCCCCCTGCCCCGTTTGCTCGGCCAGGTGCTGGTGGCAGCGGCGGCGTGGAACCAGGGCGTGCGCATCGGCAGTATCGATCTGCCCTTCGGGCTGGGGGACTCCTTCGCAGCGCTGCCGTTGCCGGAGGGGCTGAGCCTGCTGGCGACGGTGATCTGGCTGGTGGGGATCACCAACGCGATCAACTGGCTGGATGGCCTCGATGGGTTGGCGGCCGGGGTGAGCGGCATCGCCGCCGTGGGGCTGCTGTCGGTCAGTTTCAGCCTCAACCAGCCGGCGGCCGGTCTGCTGGCGGCGGCCCTGGCCGGCAGCTGTCTCGGGTTCCTGCGCCACAACTTCAATCCCGCCCGCATCTTCATGGGCGATGGCGGCTCCTACTTCCTCGGCTTCGCCCTGGCGGCGATCAGCATCGTGGGTCCGGCCAAGCGGCTCACCAGCGTCAGCCTGTTGCTGCCCCTGCTGATCCTTTCCCTGCCCCTGGCCGACATGTCGGCGGTGATCATGGGCCGACTCAGGGCCGGCCGCTCCCCCTTTTATCCGGATCGCCGTCACTTGCACCACCGCCTGCTGCGCGCCGGATTCAGCCACCGGCGCACCGTGGTGCTCATCTATGCCTTCACCCAGTGGCTGGCCTCCATCGCCCTGGTGGTGGCCAATGCCGAGATGCGTTTCCTGTGGCTGGCCCTGGCCACGGCGGTGCTGATTGCCGTGCTGGTGGTCTGCCGCCGGCAGATGCAGCAGGAGGCCAAGTGAGCGGCCCCGGCGCCGCCGCCGGGGTGGAGGTGCTCTGCATCGGCACCGAGCTGCTGCTGGGCAACATCGTCAACGGCAATGCCCGCTGGCTGGCCGAGCAGCTGGCGTCCCTAGGGGTGGTGCACCACCGCCAGCAGGTGGTGGGCGACAACCGGGAACGGCTGATCGAAGCGGTGCGGCAGGCCTCGGGCCGCTGCCGGGTGCTGATCACCACCGGCGGCCTGGGTCCCACCCCCGACGACCTCACCACCGAGGCGATCGCGGCGGCCTTCGGCTCCGATCTGGTGGAGCACGGCGAGATCTGGGCAGCGATCCAGGCCCGGATCACGGCCCGGGGCCGCAGCGTCGCCGCCAGCAACCGCAAGCAGGCCCTGCTGCCGCAAGGTGCCGCCGTGCTGCCCAACCCGACCGGCACAGCGCCCGGGATGATCTGGACCCCGGTGCCTGGGTTCACCGTGCTCACCTTCCCGGGGGTCCCCAGTGAGATGCGGGCGATGTGGCAGGCCACCGCGGCCCCCTGGCTCCAGCAGGCCGGCCTGGCCGGTGGGGTGTTCGCCAGCCGCATGCTGCGTTTCTGGGGCGTGGCCGAATCTGACCTGGCGGAGCGGGTGCAGGACCTGCTGGAACTGGAGAACCCCACCGTGGCGCCCTATGCCGGTGCGGGGGAGGTGAAGCTGCGCGTCACGGCCAGGGCCGCCGATGGGGCCGCCGCCGCCGCCTTGCTGGCTCCGGTGGAGGCGGAACTGCGCCGCCGCGCCGGGGACAGCTGCTTCGGCGCCGATGGGGACAGCCTGGCCTCGGTGGTGCTGGCGGACCTGCGCCGCCGTGGCGAGACCCTGGCGGTGGCGGAGTCGTGCTCCGGTGGTGGCCTTGGGGCGGCCCTGGTGGCGGTGCCGGGGGCGTCGGAGGTGTTTCTCGGTGGGGTGATCGCCTACGCCAACACCGTGAAGCAGGACGTGCTGGGGGTGCCGGCCGAGGTGCTTGAACGGCATGGGGCGGTGAGCGACCCGGTGGCCGAGGCCATGGCGTCAGGGGCGCGGCGCCTGACCGGGGCCAGCTGGGCCGTGGCGGTGACAGGCATCGCCGGGCCCGGGGGGGGCAGCACCGAGAAGCCGGTGGGGCTGGTGCACATCGCCGTGGACGGCCCCGATGGCTGCCGCAGCGAGGCGGTGCGATTCGGCAGTGGTCGGGAGCGGACCTGGATCCAGACGCTCACGGTGGGCGAAAGTCTGAACCGCCTGCGGTTACGGCTGAACACGGAGCGGATCTGATCGGGCCCCATCGGAACATCTGCAGCCCTGGCCGCCAACGATCACGAATCCTGTGGCATGGACTTTTCCCCCCTGCCGGGTACTTTTCCCCCGAAAGACAGGGCCTTTTCCACAGACCCCCGGTGCCGGGCCGGAGCTGCCGCAGGGGTCCGCGCTCCTGACTGCGGGAAAGGCCTTCCCCCCTTGACCGGACGCAGTGCCGCAGGCTGCTCCGACCGCCACCCCCGACCCGAGGCTGGGAAACCGCCCCCCGCCGTGATTCTCAGCGGCGGTCCCTTGGGACCGGCCAAGTGGGGTCCCCTTTGACGCCGGGGGCAGCCCCATGGCCTGATGGGGAGGACCGACGACCAGCGCCGCATGAGCCAGATTCCCGACCACGCCCCCCGGACTGTGAGCATTGAGAACCAGATGCCGGAGGACCTCTTCGAGGCCATGCGGGAGTTCATCCGGATCCACCCCCAGTGGGACCAGTACCGGCTGATGCAGGCCGCCCTGGCCGGTTTTCTGTTCCAGCACGCCAGCCATGACCGGGCGGTGGCCCGCCACTACCTGGATGGGCTGTTCCGGCGCGAGCCGGCACCGGCGGAACAGGCGCCTTCTAGGCTGGTTTCAGACTGTCTCGATCCTTCCTCTTGAGCGCCGGCACCCTCTACGACAAGGTCTGGGAGCTGCACCGGGTCGCCGACCTGCCCGGCGGCGCCACCCAGCTCTTCATCGGGCTGCACCTGATTCACGAGGTCACCAGCCCCCAGGCCTTCTCCGCCTTGCGCGATCTCGGCCTGGCGGTGCGCCATCCCGAGCGCACGGTGGCCACGGTGGATCACATCGTGCCCACTACCTCCCAGGCGCGTCCCTTCGCCGATCCCCTGGCGGAGGAGATGCTCGCCACCCTGGAGGCCAACTGCACCGAGCACGGCATCTTGCTGCACGGCCTCGGCAGCGGCCGCCAGGGCATCGTGCATGTGATCGCACCGGAGCTCGGGCTCACCCAGCCCGGCATGACCGTGGCCTGCGGCGATTCCCACACCTCCACCCATGGCGCCTTCGGCGCCATCGCCTTCGGCATCGGCACCAGCCAGGTGCGCGATGTGCTCGCCAGCCAGAGCCTGGCGATGGGCAAGCTGAAGGTGCGGCGGATCCGGGTGGAGGGGGCGCTGCAACCCGGTGTCTACGCCAAGGATCTGGTGCTGCACGTCATCCGCACCCTGGGGGTGAAGGGCGGCGTGGGGTATGCCTACGAGTTCGCCGGCCCGGCGATCGAGGCCCTCTCGATGGAGGAGCGGATGACGCTCTGCAACATGGCCATCGAGGGCGGCGCTCGCTGCGGCTACGTCAACCCCGATGCCGTCACCTTCGCCTATCTCAAGGGGCGGCCCCACGCCCCCGCCGGCGACGCCTGGGAGCGGGCCGTGGCCTGGTGGAGCGCCCTCGCCTCGGGCCCCGAGGCCGTGTTCGACGACGAGGTGGTGTTCGAGGCGGCCACGATCGCGCCCACCGTCACCTGGGGCATCACGCCGGGCCAGTCGATCGGTGTCGATGAAACCGTGCCCACCCTCGAGCAGACCGAGGGTGATGAGCGGCCGATCGCTGAGGAGGCCTACCGGTACATGGATCTTCGTCCCGGTGCGCCGATCGAGGGCCTGCCGGTGGATGTGTGCTTCATCGGCAGCTGCACCAACGGCCGCCTCAGCGATCTGCGGGCCGCCGCCGCCGTCGCCCGCGGCCGCCAGGTGGCGGCGGGCATCAAGGCCTTCGTGGTGCCAGGCAGTGAGCTGGTGGCGGCCGAGGCCGAGGCTGAGGGGCTCGATGCGGTGTTCCGCGCCGCTGGCTTCGAGTGGCGCGAACCGGGCTGCTCGATGTGCCTGGCCATGAACCCCGACCGCCTCGAGGGGCGTCAGATCAGCGCCAGTTCCAGCAACCGCAACTTCAAGGGGCGCCAGGGGTCGGCCACCGGCCGCACCCTGCTGATGAGCCCCGCCATGGTGGCGGCGGCGGCGGTGAGCGGCCATGTGGCCGACGTGCGCCGCCTTGTCGCCGCCCCGACGACCCCTGAGCCAGAGCCCGCCAGCACCCGAGCATGAACGCCACCTCTTTCCCGGCCGGACCGATCCAGCGCTGCGAGGGCCGCGCGGTGGTCGTGCCCGGCGACGACATCGATACCGACCGGATCATCCCGGCCCGTTACCTGAAGTGCGTCACCTTCGACGGTCTGGCGGAGGGTGTCTTTGCCGATGACCGCAGCGAGCGGGCCGGCGACCACCCATTCGACCGGGCAGAGAACCAGGGCGCCGCGATCCTTGTGGTCAACCGCAACTTCGGTTGCGGCTCCAGCCGCGAACACGCTCCGCAGGCACTGATGCGTTGGGGGATCCGGGCCGTGATCGGCGAGAGCTTCGCCGAGATCTTCTTCGGCAACTGCCTGGCCCTGGGGATTCCCTGCCTCAGCGTGGACCACGAGCAGGTGGCGGACCTCCAGGCCGCGATCGCCCGCGAGCCCGCCGCCACCCTTCAGCTCAGCCTCGAGGATCCCCAGGTGCGCCTGGTGGGCGGAGCCGTGGAACACCGCTGGCCCCTCACCCTGGCCGAGGGGCCCCGCCGCATGCTCTGCAGCGGTGAATGGAACGGTACGGCACAGCTGGTGGCCAATGATGGGGGGCTGCGCAGCACCGCCGAGCGCCTGCCCTACCTGGCAGATTTCGCCGCCGCTGCCACCTAGGAGTTCGCTGAAAAACTCATCCAGTCGCGAGAGAATGGCGCAACGGCACTGAGCAGATGCGCGGCCAGCAAGATCGGTCCGGCCCCCTGTTCTCCTACGTCTCCACCGAGGAGCGGATCCCCGAGGCCCATCACCTGCGTCAGGTGAGGCGGCTGGCGGATCAGGCCCTGAATCGGCTCAATCTCACCTTCTGCAGGCTTTACCCCAAGGGCGGCCGCGTCCTTCGATCCCGCCGGAGCAACTGCTGCTGGCCCTGTTTCTGCAAGCCATCTACGGCATCCACTCGGAGTGGATGTTGATCGAGCAGCTGGATGACAACCTGCTCAACGAGGAACTCATGGCCATGTTCCTCGAACCGCTGATGGCATCGCCGGAGGACAAGCCATTGCTGAGTACTGAGCACGTCTCGGTCGACGGCACCCTGCTGCACGCCTGGGCCTCCCACAGCTCGCTGGAGCGGATGGACGGGATCGACGACGATCCGCCACCGCCCAGTGGCGGGAACGGGTTTGGCTCTGCTCCTGCCAGGGGCAAGAAGAGGGCCAAGGGAGATTTCCGCGGCTTGATGCTCTCCAACCCGACCCACCGCTCCAGTAGCGACGGTGAGGCGCGGCTGTTCCGCAAATCGAACGGCACCGGGGCCTACCTCAGCGATCTGGGCCACTGCCTGATGGAGAACTGCCACGGTCTGGTGGTGGCCAGTGAGGTGACCCCAGCGGACGGTTATGGCGAGCGGGCGGCCGCAGTGCGGAGGGCGCGTTCACTCCGTGGGGCGCACCGCAAGACGTTGGCGGCCGACAAGGGCTACGACACCAGGGACTTTGTCGCCGACGTCCGCTTTGCCGGGACCACGCCGCATGTGGCGCAGAACACCCAGGCCCGCCGTCGTTCTGCCATCGACGGGCGAACCGCTCGGCATCAGGGCTACGCCCAATCCATCAATGCCAGAAAGCGGATCACGCAGGTGTTTGGCTGGATCAAACAGGCCGCCGGATTGCGGCCGCTCAAGGCCAGAGGCCGATCCCGAGTGGGAGCTGTGTTCCGGTTGCTTGTGGTGGCCTACAACCTGATCCGTCTGACCAATCTGCTAAGCCCTCGGGAGGCCATGGCATGAAGGCGATGGACCTGGGCGATCAGCATCGATGCAGTGCCTGGAAAGCGACGGGGGTGGCAGGGAGAAACAACCAAATCAGTTGGGAAGACGCACGGATGGGCCATGCCATCGGCCAATCGGAGCAAATGGCCGAGCAAGGGCTCAGGTTGGCGGCAACTTCAGCAGCCTCCTAGAAGGGCCGCTGCAGGACTCCCTGGGTGGGGTGGTAGGGGATGAAGGGGGTTCCGGGACCGTTGAATTTGAAGTCGTTGAGCCGCACCCTCACGCCGCCGAGTCCGTCGTAGGGGCTGTAGTAGACGCCGATCTCATAGGAGCGCCGCTGCCAGCGAAGCTCCAGGTAGGAACCGGTGACATCCCCGTAGTTGCCCGATTTGGACGAGACATTGATGCCGACGCCGCCGCTGAACACCAAGGGGCCCACCAGTTGCTGGGACAGGCCGATCCCCACCGTGCCCAGATCCACCGCCCGATCGAAGCTGAGGGGACTCTGGCCCTGCCTGAGGGTGATGCCACCGGTGATGGTGAGCTGGGTGTAATCGAGGAAGGGCTTCTCGAAATGGCCCAGCGTCAGGGTGGGCCCGCCGGAAAGGCCGATGGTGTTCTGATTCGTGCCGTCGCTGAAATAGGAGGCGATCCCGAGCAGGTTGGCGTTGAAGCGCAGCCCCGGCACGATCGGCACCGGCGTGTACGCCAGCGCCTGCACCGGAGGGCTGGTGGAGGCCTTCCCGGTCCAGATCGGATAGGAGAAGTTCATCGAACCGATGGCATTGGCCCGCCAGACACTCAGCAGATCGGTGGTGCCGAATTGATTGGCGTCAAAGTGGCCGACGCCCATCCGCCAGTAGTAGCTCCGGGCCAACTTCCCCCAGCTGGGCAGGCCACCCTGTTGTTCCAGGGAGACGCCATAGGCGGAATAGACGTCCTGTTCCCCAAGGGAGCCGTTCCAGGTGCGGAAGCGATAGGCGCCGTAGATCCGGAAGGTGCTGGTCCCCAGCAGCGGCAGGGTCACCAGGCGAGCGAAATCGCCGTAGCTGCGGGTGCCGTTGGGCAGGTTGTCCGGGTTGAAGGTGGAGACACTGAGGTTGGCATCGGCATTGAAGCCCAGGAACGACCCGGTGAGTTTGGCCTCCAGGCCGAAGTAATCTCCGCCCTTGGCCGGTTGCTTGACGATGTTCGTGGAGCCTGGAGGTGAGCCGGGGAGTGGATAGGCATCGGTGTTGCCGGTAAAGAGACGCTGCACCATCACCTGCGGCTGGATCTGAAGGGTGGTGGTCTCGCCGATCTTGATCTGCTGGTTGTAACCGACGAAGAAGCCATCCCGGTCCTTCTTGTCATACCCAAACACCAGGGGGTTGCTGACTTCCTCCTTCTTCTGGATGCGGCGTTCACGCACGACGCGGATCGGCAGACGATCTTCCAGCCGCAAGGTGTTGCGCCTGGCCTTCACGATCGTGTCACCGTTCGGCAGCAGGGTGATGACCACCTTCTCGGAATCCATCCAGGACTGGGCAGGGGTGAAGGGATCGTTGGTGAATCCCACCCGGTCGCTGGCGAGAGTGTTGGGGGTGAGTTTCAGGCGCCTTGCCTGGATGCGCCAGCGACTGATGGTGCCGCGGATCAGCTTGCTGTTGCCCTGGGTGGTCTGGTCCTTGAGCTGTTCGGGCCGGGTGGTGCCGAAATCGTTGGCGGTGTCGGGCGTGACGTAGTCGCGGGGGAAACCGAAGCGCCGCTCCGCCGTGAGACTGCGCCGGAAGGTGACGTTGTCGACCCGCTGGGGAATCCGGGCGATGCCCTCCTGGCGTAGGCGCTCCTGCTCGCGGGCGTCCCGCCACACATGGCCGCTGCCGGTGCTGGCCTCCGGCGTCGGCTGCGGGGCCGGCTGGCCGCTGGTGCGGGTCCAGCCGGGTCCCATCGTCACCTGCTCCAGCTGCTGTTCCAGCCCATCGGGCTGCTCGCTGGCGAGGGGCGGGGCCTCCGGGCAGCCCTGGGCGGGCGGCACCGGCATCGGCTGGCTGGCGATTTTGCTGCTGCCGAAGCGGTAGCGCAGACCCAGCAGGTAGGCGTTGCTGCCCTCGCTGACGCCGCTGAAGGTGCCGTAGGCCCCGGAGCGGTGATGGATGCGGCCCACGGCCGACCAGTGGGGCGTGACCAGGGCCTCCACCTCAAAGGCCAGGTAGTTGAGCAGGCGGGCGGAGTTCTGGCGGAAGGTCTGCTCGTAGTTGCTCTTGGCTGAGGTGACGCTCAGGCCCTCCACGAAGAAGAGGTTGAGCCACGGCCGCAGCCACAGGCGCAGGCCTAACCCACCGGTGAACTCGCCGAAGTTCTGGGCGGGGGTGTTGGCGAAGGGGGTCGCCTGGTTGAAGGCGCCCCCAGGCTGGGCACTCGCCCGGTGCCCCAGCAGGTTGGTATCGAACTCCAGCGACAGCGGGCCGGCCTGGAGGAGGCGGCGCTGCATGCCGACACCCCCGAGGTACTCGGGCCGGAAGCGGCCGCTGAAGGTGAAGGTGTCGCCGAACTTACCGGCATACATCTGGCCGGCCCAGGCGGTGACAGCCCAGGGGTAGGGCTGCCACTGGGGAATGGCGGGATAGGACGGCGTGCAGCTGATCGCCTCCGGCGGCGGCACGGGCACGGAGGCCTCCTGCTCGAGGTTGAAGTCCTGCTTGGTGGAGTCCAGATCGATGACGCCGTAGACGTCGTCGATCTCCCCCACCCCCTCCAGCAAGGCGTAGCGGAGGCGGCTGCCCTGCAGATACTGCTGGCCGCGCTGAAAGCGCACGTTGCCCACCGCGAGGAGTGTGCGGGTGCTGGCCTCGAACTCCAGCCGGTCGGCCAGCAGCCGGCCACCGGCGAGGCGAGCCATGACGCTGCCGGTGGCCACGAAGCGCTGCAGCTGGCTGTCGTACCCCTGCCGGTTGGCGGTCAGCTCCAGCTCCAGGGGCACCGCCTCTGGAGCTGGTTCGGCGTCGGCGGCTGCCGTCTTCGCTGGACGGACTGCCGCTGGGGGCCTGGGCTGCGCTGGCTGGGGCGTGGTCGCCAGGGGCCGCTGGCTGGGCGCTGCGGGCGGCGGGGCGGGAGTTGCTGGCTCAGCGGCGGCGGCCGGCCCGTCGTCGAAGGGATTGGCGGTGCTGGGGGCTGCCGGGGCGGGCAGGGGCTCGGCCGCCACGAGCCTCGAAGGGGGTTCCGGCCGTGCCCTGGCCGGGGCGGCCGTCACCGCCAGGAGGCCGCAGAGCCCAAGGCTCAGGCCCAGCCCAGGGGTCAGACCTTCAGGGGCCTGGCGACGTCCCGAGCGGGGATGGAGCACCACAGGGAACGGATGAGCGGCGAGGACGCGGGCGATCCTCCCATGGGAGTCCGGGGCCTTCCCCCGCAGCGGTCCGGTTGTCGGGACGGGTGGCGGGCGGTGACGCCACGGAAAGGAGTCAGTCCTCCAGGTCCTTGCGGCTGGGAGAGCGGGTGGGATCGCTGGCCAGGAAGCCGAAGACGAAGATCCCGATGAAGAAGAAGACGACGGAGTAAACCGAGATCTTGAGAGCGAGCATGGTCTGTCCGGCGGGTGACAGGGAGTGACAGGCGCCGGTACGGGTCTCGATGACCCCTCGGCAACCGCATCATCTTATGGGTGGTGGTTGGCCATCCAGGCTGTCCGATGCCGTTTGGCAGGGGCAACCGGCTCCGATTGAAACGTTTCGGTCACGTTCCCCATGTCCCGGCCCCTGGATCTTCAGCCGCTCTGGCGGTGCCGCCAGAGCGATGGCAGCAGCGGTGCGGCCCTCGGCAGCCGCTGGGGGACCCACCACCGGCCGGACTGGGCGGCCCGCGGTCTGATCATCTGGCCCCGGGGCGGCCAGTGGTGCCACCTCAGCCTGCGGTCCACCTGTCCGCAGGAGTGGCGCCGGCTCGGCCCGGCCGCGGCCCGCGCCCGCCTGGTGCTGCGCTGGTGGGCCGACCGGGCGGAGCTGTGGGTGGACGGGGCGCCCATCCACGGCGGCGATCTGTTCGACACCGCCTGCCGCTGGGCCCTGCCGCCCCGCTGGTGGCAGGGCGAGGCGCTGGAGCTGGAGCTGCGGCTGCGCAGCCCGCTCCATGACGACGGCGCCCTGATCCACAGCCGCCTTGAGCTCGAGCCCCTCGATGCCGCCGATCCTGAGGGCCTGCTGGTGGCCACCGGGGAGCAGCTGCGCCAGCTGCGACGGGACCAGGGGCAAGACGAGCAGCCTGGCGCCGGGCTGCTGCACGTGCTGGGCCACGCCCATCTCGACCTGGCCTGGCTGTGGCCGGTGGCGGACACCTGGCAGGCGGCGGAGCGCACTTTCACTTCCGCCCTGGCGCTGATGGAGCGGTTTGAGACGCTGCATTTCGGCCATTCCACCCCGGCGCTCTATGCCTGGTTGGAGCGTCATCGGCCGGCCCTGTTCGCCCGCGTGCGCCAGGCCATGGCGGAGGGTCGCTTTGAACCCCTGAACGGTCCCTGGGTGGAGAGCGACTGCGTGCTGCTGTCCACCACCGCCCTCCTGCGCCAGTTCCAGGAGGGCCAGCACTACAGCCTGCGCACCTTCCCGGAGTGGAGCCACCGCCTGGCCTGGTTGCCGGACAGCTTCGGCTTCGCCGCCGGCCTGCCGGCGGTGGCGGCCGCCACCGGTGTGCGCTGGTTCTGCACCCACAAACTGGCCTGGAACGCCACCAACCCCTTCCCCCATCGCCTGTTCCGCTGGCGCAGCCGCTGCGGCGCTGAGGTGCTGGCCCTGATGACGGCGCCGATCGGCACCGATGGCGACCCGGTGGCAATGGAGCGCTACCGGCTGCAGTGGCAGCGGGCCAGCGGCTGCGCCGACGCCCTCTGGCTGCCGGGGGTGGGGGACCACGGTGGCGGGCCCACGGCCGAGATGCTGGAGCAGCTGGAGCTCTGGCAGGGCCAGCCGGTGGCCGCCGGCCAGCGGCACGGCAGCCTGCGGGCCAACCTCGAGCCCCTGGAATCCCTGGCAGGGCAACTGCCGGTGTGGCGAGACGAGCTCTACCTGGAGCTGCACCGCGGCTGCGCCACCAGCCGCCCGGACCAGAAGCGCCACAACCGCACCCTGGAGCGGCTGCTGCGGGAGGCGGATCTGGCCGCGGCCCTGTTCGCTCTGCCGGCCGAGGCAGCGGAGGCCGCCGATGGCGACTGGCGCACCCTGCTGTTCCAGCAATTCCACGACATTCTGCCGGGCACCTCGATCCCGGAGGTGTTCGAGCAGGCCGAACCCCAGTGGCGGGCCGCCCGCCGCCGGGCCGCCCGCCGCCGCGACCGGACCCTGCGGCGGGGCCTGGCCGGGGGGCCGGCCGTGCCGCCGGCGGACTCTGCCGAACACTGGTGCGCCGTGCAGCTCCAGTCGCTGCCGGCCCAGCCCCGCACCCTGCGGCTGCCGGCGGGCGAGTGGTGGCTGCCAGGGAAGGGCGGCGAACGGCGCCTGATCGGGCAGCCGGCCCCCGGCGGCGGCCAGTGGCTGCAGATTCCCGGCATCGGCGGCGTGGGGGTGCAACGGCTGCGGCGAGAAGGCACCGGCGCGGGGGCCTGGCCCGTGGAGGGGGTTGTGCGGGTGGAGCGGGCCGGGGGCGGGGGGCCGGACCACTGGCGCCTTAGCAACGGCCGGCTCGCGGTGCTGATCGGCCCGCGGGGGGTGGAGCAGCTGTTCGATGGGGCCGGCACGCCCCAGCTGGGGGGGCCACTGGCGTGGTGCCGCTGGCGCGACCGGGGGGAGTTCTGGGATGCCTGGGATCTGGCTGCCGACTACCGCCAGCACCCGCTGGACTGGAGCTGGCAGGGAGCACCGCAATGGCTGGAGACGGGGCCGCTCTGTGCCCGCTTCCTGTGGCGCGGCCGCTGCGGCGAGAGTCCGGTGCGCCTCGACGGCCGCCTGCTGGCGGGCAGCCCCTGGCTGGAGCTGGTGCTGAGCACCCAGTGGCAGCAGCGCCACGAGCTGCTGCGGCTGGAGATTCCCCTGGCTGAACCGGCCAGCCGCTGGGCGGCCGACACCTCCGGAGGGGTGATCGAGCGGGCGGCCACGGCCCGCACCGCCAGGGAGCGGGCCCGCTGGGAGGTGAGCGCCATCAGTTGGATGGCCTCGGTGGGGCCGGGCCGCGGCGATGGCCTGGCGGTGCTGCTCGACGGCCCCCAGGGGGTGTCGGCGACGGCCGAAACACTCGGCATCTCGCTGCTGCGGGGGCCCACCTGGCCCGATCCCGGCGCCGACAACGGCTGGCAGCGGCAGCGGCTGGCCCTGCTGCCCTGCCCAGGCGGCTGGCGGGCGGCCGCCGCGCCCCAGCAGGCCATCCGGCTGCGGGAACCGCTCTGGTGCCGGCCGGTGGCGGCGGGGGCTTCAGGCGGGTCAGCCGCGCCGGCCGAAACGTTCTTTCCCGTGCTCGGGGACGATCTGCAGTTGGTGGCCCTTGGGCCGCTGCCGGTGGAAGCCGACCAGGAGGGTGGGGGGGAGGTGCTGCTCAGCGTGCAGAACCTGGGGCCCTGCCGGCGCCATCTCTCAACCGGCCCTGACTGGGCGGTGCTGGAGCGCTGCGACGGCCTGGGCCAGAGGTTGGCGGCCAACGGCGCCGGGGATCCGCTGCAGCTGGGCCCCTGGCAACTGGGGCACTGGAAGCTGCGGCACTCTCCGGTTCAGTCGTCGTGATCGTCGAAGGGATCGGTGAGGCCCTTGGACGGGGGCCCGAAGGCGGTGTACACCCCGAAACCGGTGAGGGCCAGGAGCACGGCGAGCACCGCGAGGGCCACGGAGAGGGCGGGGGAGGTGCTGGCGGCGGGTTCCATGGAGGGCACTCTGGCGGGGGAGGGGACGCGGGTCTTCCATCACAACTCTCGACAGCCCAACTCGGTGCGGCCGGCAAGACCCTTACAGTAAGCACCGCGATCCCGTGCCCGAGAGGTCCGAGCTGCCATGGCCCAACGCACCCGTCTGGGAAACCTGCTGCGCCCCCTGAATTCCGAGTACGGAAAGGTGGTTCCCGGCTGGGGTACCACCCCCGTGATGGGCGTGTTCATGCTGCTCTTCCTGGTGTTCCTGCTTGTCATCCTTCAGCTGTACAACAAGTCGCTCCTGCTTGAGGGCATCAACGTCAACTGGAACGGCTTCGGCTGATTCCCCTCGCCCCCTGTCCATGAACATCTTCGGCATCGGTCTGCCCGAGATGGCGGTGATCGCCGCCATCGGCCTGCTGGTCTTCGGCCCCAAGCGCCTGCCCGAACTCGGCAAAACCCTCGGCCGGACCCTGCGGGGGTTCCAGTCGGCGTCGCAGGAATTCGAGAAGGAATTCCGCTCAGCGGTTGGCACCGACGACCAGCCCATCGACATCGCCGGCCCCCCAGCCGCCATCCCTCCGGCCGCCGAAACAGTGGTAGACGCCACGCCTCCGGTGGTGGTTGAGGAAAGCGCTGGCCCCTCCAGCTGAGGGTGGCCGGCTGTTGGATCTGCAATTGCTGGTGGGCCTGGGCAATCCCGGCGCCCGCTACGCCGACACCCGCCACAACGTCGGCTTCATGGTGCTGGAGCGGCTGGCACGCGCTGGCGGCGCCAGCTTCCGCCACCAGAGCCGCCTGCACGGACTGCTGGCCGAGATCGGCCAGGGGGACAAGCGGCTGCGGCTGCTGATGCCCCAGACCTTCATGAACGACAGCGGCCGCTCGATCCGCGCCGCGCTCGACTGGTTCCGGCTCGAGCCGGCCCAGATGCTCGTGCTGGTGGACGACATGGACCTGCCCCTGGGACGCCTGCGGGTGCGGGCCTCGGGCGGGGCCGGCGGCCACAACGGCCTGCGCAGCACGATCGCCCACCTGGGCAGCGAGTCTTTCGCCCGGCTGCGCATCGGCATCGGTGCGCCTGGGGAGACGCCCGAGGAGCGCCGGGCCCGCACGGTGTCGCATGTGCTGGGCAGGTTCTCCGCCGCCGATCGGCCCGTGCTGGACACGGTTCTTGAGGAGGTGGAGGCGGGCATCGACCTGATCCGCCGGGTGGGTCTGGAGCGGGCCGCCAACCGCCTGAACAGTTTTCGACCCGATCCGCCGCCATCCTGAGAGCATCCATCGACACTGACGGCGCCCCACCCCCCGCCCCCGCCCCCCGCTTCCCGTGAGTCGCCTTCCCGCCACCAACGCCCAGCTGCGGGTGCTGCGCCAGAGCTTCAACCCCTGCCTGCTGGAGGGGGAGATCAGCGCCGGCAGCTTCCAGTGGCGCTTCCGCTGGGCTTTCGACCGCGGCGAGCTGCAGGTGGAGCCCTCCCTGGGGCGCGCCCTGATCCAGGACGCACTGCTGCGTTTTCTGCTCAAGGCCGACTACCAGCTCGAACCGGGCGGCGACTACGTCTTCACGGTGCGGGCGTCGTTCTGATCAGAGTCCGCCCCAGCCGGCGCTCCAGCAGCAGCTGGGCCACCACGTCGTCCCAGTCGCAGGGTGGCTGGCGCAGGCCCACCGGCAGCAGTTGCCGCCAGCCCCGGGCCGGGAACAGTTCCCAATACCGCCGCCGCGCCGCCAGGGTGGTGCCGCGCTCGTCCACCAGCTCCACCGGCAGCAGGGGCTCCAGGCGCCGCCGCCAGGGGCCGCTGCCGGTGCCATCGCCGATCACTACGGCCGCCAGGGCCTGGTGGCCGTGCCAGTCCTCCAGGAGCTCCCAGGCCGCTTCGGGGGGCAGCACCAGGGCCTGGCGGATCTCCAGGCGCTCGGGGTCGGTGAGCACCAGGCCGCACTTGCTGCGGCCGGGATCGAGGCCGGCGATGGCGCCAGGCGATTCGGTCATGGCCGCACGGGCCGGTTGCCGGTGTCCTTGCGGAGCCAGCGCATCTCCACGCTGATCGGGTCGGGGGTGTCGGCGTTCTGGCTGGCCACTGCCTCCAGATTGGCGATGACGCCGGCGGGCCTCTCGCTGAGATCGTTCGCCAGCGCGTTGAAGCTGGCGGCATCGAACTGGAGCCCGCTGACCAGGGTGCCCTGGCGCTGGGCCTTGGCGAAGGCGGCGGCCAGCAGCAGGTTGAGGCGGCTGCGCACGGCGTCGATCTGGCGCACGTCGGCCTCGAGGGCGGTGCGGGAGAGCACCTCCCCCTGCTCCACCACCTGGCGGTTGGGGCGCAGGTCGGGGAAGGCGAGCACCTGGGCCTCGCCCCGCAGCACGTTGGCGGCCGAGCGGATGCTGACCACCCAGGTGCCGGGGGTGCCGAGCAGCGATTCGAGCCGGGTGATGTCGCTGCGGGGCACCAGCAGGATCTGGCGGTTGGGGGGCTGGCCGGGCAGCAGCAGCTGGAAGGCCGCCCGGTTGGACTCCTGCAGCAGGGCATCGATCACCTGCCTGGCCTGGTCGGGGCGTTGCAGCTGCACCTTGGCGGTGGCCAGGGGCTGGCCGCTGGCGATCACCACATCGCCGCGGCGCAGGGCGATGACGTTGGTTTCGAGCCCCTTGAGTTCCTTCTCGCCGGCGGCGATGCGGCGGCGCACGCTGGCCAGTTCGGCTTCGGTGCGGAGGATCTCCGCATCCCGGCCCTGCACCTCCCGGTTGAGCCGCGACCGCTCGGCCTCCAGCCGGACGCGCTCGGCCTGCAGGGGCTGCAGCTCGCGGCGCAGGCTGTCCACCCGGTGTTCGGCAGCCAGCAGCTGGTTCTGGGCCCGGCGCTGGCTGGCCAGCGCCTGGTCACGGCGGCGTTCGGCGCTGGTGAGATCGAGGCGGCTGCGTTCCAGTTCGCCCCGGGTGCGGGCCAGTTCACCCTTGTTGCGCTGCAGGGCGGCGCGGCTGTCGCGCAGGCGCTCCTCGATCTGATCGAGCTGGAAGAGCCCCACCCGCAGGCGCTCGCTCACCAGCAGCATCAAGGCCAGCGACACGGCGCTGATGAGGCTGCCGGTGAGCACCGTGATCATCACGGCCGTCTTGCGGGGGCGCAGGTTGAACAGGCTGAGGCGCGCCTTGCCCACCCGGCTGCCGAGCCGGTCGCCCAGGGTGGAGAGCACTCCGCCGAGCACCAGCAAGGCCAGGATCAGCAGCCAACCCGACACCTTCTGCGCCTCGGTTCCGCGGTGAACCAAGTATCCCTGCCGGCGGCCTGCTGGCACCCGGCTGGGGCCGCCCGTTCAGCTGAATCGCTTGGCCAGGGCGATGGGGTCGAAGACGGTGATCTTCTTGCGGTCGATCTGGACCAGGCCGTCGTTGCGCAGATCGCCCAGCAGGCGGGTGATGGTGACGCGGGTGGAGCCGATCGCCTCGGCGATGGCCTGGTGGGAGAGGCGCAGGTCGATGGTGATCCCCTCGCTGCCGGGCACGCCGAAATCGCGGCAGAGCACGAGCAGGAAGCTCGCCAGCCGGGAGGACATGTCCCGGTGGGTGAGGGTTTCGATCATGGTTTCGGTCTGGAGGATGCGGGAGGAGAGGCCCTGGAGCAGGAGCAGCCCAACGCTGGCGTCCTGCTCGATCGCCCGCCGCACCGAGGTGGCCGGGGCCGTGACCATCTCCACCCGGGTGAAAGCGATGGCGTGGTAAAAACGGTCGGAGCGCTGACCGGTGAGCAGGGACAGCACCCCGAAGAGGCTGTTCTCCCGCAGCAGGGCCACGGTGATCTCCTCACCGGATTCATAGACGCGAGAGAGGCGCACGGCGCCGCGCCGCAGCAGGTAGACGCGTTCGGCGGGATCGCCGGGGAAGAAGATCGTCTTGCCGCGCTCGATGGTTTCGAGGCTGCTGCCGGCCAGGCCCCGGATCACTTCCAGCAGGGTGACGGTGGTGACACCGGGGGCCCCCATGGGCGTCACGACACCGGGCGATCCGCTGGATGGGCTGCTGGGGTAGCGGCTGAAGCCACGCGTGGCGCCGACCATCGAGGCGTGGCGAATGGTTAGGAACCTATGGATCGGACTGGCCGACCCGTGTAGCAGACGACACCCTTTGGCCGGTCGCAGTGGTTGGCGCCACAGCCAGGGCCTGGCGCTGGGCCTCCTGCAGGGCACGCAGGCCCGGTTCGGCCAGATCCAGCAGGGCATCGAGGCGGGAGCGGGGGAAGGGGGCGCCCTCGGCGGTGCCCTGGATTTCCAGCAGCCGGCCCTGCTCGTCCATCACCACGTTGAGGTCGACTTCGGCGCGGGAATCCTCGGAGTAATCGAGATCCAGCAGGGCCTGGCCGTCAAGAAGGCCCACCGACACGGCCGATACCTGCTGGCGCAGGGGCGAGGCCGCCAGCACGCCCTGCTGCTGGAGGCGCTCAAGGGCGGCGGCCAGGGCCACCCAGGCGCCGGTGATCGAGGCGGTGCGGGTGCCGGCGTCGGCCTGGAGCACGTCGCAGTCGACCAGCAGGGTGCGCTCGCCGAGGCCCGCCAGATCGAGGGAGGCCCGCAGGCTGCGGCCGATCAGCCGCTGGATCTCCTGGGTGCGACCGGAGAGCTTCATCAGTTCGCGGCCCTGGCGGCTGGGGGTGGAGGCGGGCAGCAGGCGGTATTCGGCGCTGAGCCAGCCACTGCCGGAGCCCCGCCGCCAGCGGGGCACCTCCGGGTCGAGGCAGACGCTGCAGAGCACCCGGGTGCGGCCGGCGGAGAAGAACACCGAACTCAGGGCGAAGCCCATCGGGTCCCATTCGAGGCCCACCGGGCGCAGCTCGTCGGCGCTGCGGCCGTCGTTGCGGGGAGTGGGCACGCGGAGCTGGGGCAGGGCAGGGGCAGCGTAGGCGGCGCCAGTGGTACGTCTGTTCCGAGCCACTACCGATGGTGTGCCGCGCCGGCTGGGGCCGCTACATTCGGGAGGTGAGGGGCTGGAGCGATCCGTCCGGCCCATGCACACCAACGCTTCCTTGGGGTGTCCATGACCGCCAGCCTCATCGACACCACCCACCCCCATCGCCCTGTGGCCCTGGTGCCACTCCTGGCGGCCCCGCTGCGGCTGGTGAGCCAGCCGGAGGGGCTGCTGCAGATCCACACGGCGCCGTTCCGGGGCAGCTTCGCGGCGGTGTTCAGCCAGGCGCTGCGCACGGCGGGCCTGGGCAGCCGGGTGCTAGTGAGCCAGTTCCTCAAGGGGGGCGTGGAGCAGGGGCCAGCCGGAAGGCTGCGGCTGTGCGGCCGGCTGGAGTGGCTGCGGCCGGGCACGCCCCATTGCCTCGATGGGCCGCCGGGCTCCCAGGGGGCGGACGGGGCCACGGCGGAGGAGGCGCTCGAAGCGGTGGAGGAGGTGTGGGACCACAGCCGCCAGCGGCTGCTGGCCGGTGACCTGGATCTGCTGGTGCTCGATGAGCTGGGGCTGGCGGTCGCCCTGGGCTACCTGCCGGCGGAGGCGGTGATCGACGCGCTTGAACAGCGGCCGGCCCATCTGGATGTCATCCTGACGGGCCCCTCGATGCCGGCCAGCCTGATGGCGATGGCCGATCAGGTCACCCAGTTGCGCCGCGGCGGCTGACGCCATGCTCAAGAACGACCACTGGATCAACGAACAGGCCGCCGGCGGCATGCTGGAGCCGTTCCAGCCGACCCTGGTGCGCCACCTGGATCCGGAGGCCCGCACCGGGCCGGTGCTGAGCTTCGGGTGTTCGTCGTACGGGTACGACCTGCGGCTGTCGCCGAAGGAGTTCCTGATCTTCCGCCATGTGCCGGGCACGGTGATGAACCCGAAGCGGTTCAACCCGGCGAACCTGGAGCCGGCGCCGATGCACAGCGATGGGGATGGCGATTACTTCATCCTGCCGGCCCATTCCTACGGGCTGGGGGTGGCGCTGGAGAAGATGCGGGTGCCGACGAACATCACCGTGATCTGCCTGGGCAAGAGCACCTACGCCCGGCTGGGCATCATCGTCAACACCACCCCCGCCGAAGCCGGCTGGCAGGGGCACCTGACGCTGGAATTCAGCAATTCCTCCGGCGCCGACTGCCGCATCTACGCCGGCGAAGGCATCTGCCAGCTGCTGTTCTTCGAGGGCGACCCCTGCGCCACCACCTACGACGACCGCCAGGGCAAGTACCAGCACCAGCCCGAGCGGGTGACGTTGGCGAGGGTGTGAGGGGGGCGTTTGAAGGGGACGGGTCAGCCTGTGGACGAAGGCAAGGTGGGATGGATGCGCAATGGTGAGCTGAGGCGATTGCGGCTGGGAGGATGTGTAGCAGGACGAACTGTGGGATATCGGGTCCGTCTGAGTTGCTTTACTGGGGCGGGGCCCCCTTGGGCCAATTTGCTGCTGCGGGCTTGGTATGGGAGTGGTTATCGGAACTGCCCGTTAAAATCTTAAATGCACGTCACAACCAAGGAGAATCATGCGAATCACAATTGAAGTCAACGTTGCTGCTCCCATCAAAGAAGTGTGGAAAGCGTGGACCTCACCTGCTGACATTCAGCAGTGGAATGCGGCTTCGGAAGACTGGCATTGCCCAAGTGCAGAGATCGACCTGAGCCTGGGGGGAAAGTTCTCTTACAGAATGGAGGCCAAAGACGGCAGCATGGGCTTTGATCTCGACGGCACCTTCACAAAAGTAGTCCCCTACGAACTCATCGAATTCGCTTTAGAAGACGAGCGGCTAGTAGCAGTGGAGTTCACTGAGAGTGATGAGTCGGTGACTGTTCGTGAGAGCTTCGATGCCGAATCAACAAATTCGGGTGAGCAGCAACGGCAGGGTTGGCAAGCTATCCTGGACAGATTCGCTCGTCACGTTGAGGCTAGGAAGGTCAGCTGAGGTCTATTTCACGACATCTAACATCCAGATACCGAAGGCGGGGGTTCTGGATTTAGTCAATCAGCAACAGCACTTGGCCGCTTCTGATCCAGGGCGTTGGGCGTATGCCGAGTTCGTCGCTTCATGAAATCGAACGCAGGAGGTTACTTTGAAAAAGCCTGACATTCCACCAGATGAACAAACCCGACTCCAGGCGCTTCGGTCACTCGAGGTCCTGAATACCTTGCCGGAAGAACGTTTCGATCGGCTGACACGTATGGCAAAGCGGATGTTCGGGGTGCCGATCGCGCTTGTCAGTCTCGTGGACGAGAACCGCCAGTGGTTCAAGTCCTGCATAGGCTTAGACGCAGGTGAAACATCCCGCGATGTTTCATTTTGCGGCCATGCGATTCTCGGTGATGGGGTATTCATCATTCCGAATGCCCTAGAAGACAATCGATTTGCGGACAACCCCTTGGTATTGGGCGATCCGAAAATTCGTTTTTATGCCGGATGCCCACTTTGCTTGAATGGCCACAAGTTGGGAACGCTGTGCATTCTTGACCAGAAGCCGAGAAGTTTTGAGAAGGATGACATCGAGGCATTGAAGGATCTCGCGTCCATGGTGGAACGCGAACTCGCCGCAGTTCAATTGGCGACGTTGGACGAGCTGACCAACATTTCAAACAGGCGAGGTTTTATGGTTCTTGCGCAACACAGCCTGAACCTCTGCGCCCGGCAGAAAATTCCCGCGGCGCTGGTTTTCCTGGATTTAGACAAATTCAAACCCATCAACGACAAGTATGGACACGCGGTAGGCGATCGAGTATTAGTTACCTTTGCCAGTCAGATGAAGAGCAGTTTCCGAAATTCAGACGTTTTCGCGCGGTTGGGAGGCGACGAGTTTGTGGTATTACTCTCTAATACGTCAAAGGAACAGGCTGAAGAGATTATGGTGAGATTCAATCGCTCACTGAAGGAAATCAATCAACAAGCGAATCGCGGGTACGCTGTTACATTCTCGTATGGCATAGTGGAATCAAATCCCGAGAAATACACTGCAATCGATGAACTGCTAGTGAATGGCGACACGCTGATGTATGAGGTCAAAAGAGCAAAGAGATGACATCGCCTGCCAATGGGCACTCCTGCTTTTTCAGAATCCCGCCCACCAACCAATCACTCCAGCCGATGTTGGCGCTAGTCTTCGGTGGTGGTGAGATCGTAAGTGACGTGGCGCCCTGCAATCAGTGATGGCAAAAATGCGTCAGGTTAAACTGTGCAAGGAAATTCTAACGCGATCGTAAAACAATCAATGAACGTCAGATCTGCCACTCCTGATGATGTTTCGCTCATTTTCTCATTTATCCAGAAGAAATCAGAATTTGACAGAAACATTGGTGCATTCTCTGGTGTGCTACAAGTATCTGAAGTCAAGATACGCAAAACACTCTTCGGAGTAATTCCCTTTTCTTGCGTTTTGTTTGCAGAGTTTTCAGGGCATGAAGTCGGCTTTGCATTATATGGATTCAGGTACTCATCATTTGCTGGTCAGCCAAGTATTTGGCTTGATGATCTGTATGTGGATGACGAGATGAGAAGTCAAGGTGCAGGAGTAGCACTAATGGTTCAATTAGCTCAAATTGCCAAGGAAATTGACTGTACCCATCTTGCTTGGAACGTTGATGCCCGAAATGCCCGTGGGCTTCGTTTTTATAATCGTCTGGGTGCAGAAATTATAGATCAGCAAGGTCATCGATGTTTTTTGCGATGGGTGCCGTGGACGACTGCATAACAAGTCGACGAAGCGGACAGTTGAGAGATTTCGATAGGACTGCAACAGTTATCTGCTGCCGCTTAGCCTAGTCATTAGGCGTCGCTATCGTCATCTGCTAAATGCTGCTCAATGTCCCAAATAAAAATCTACGGCCATCGCACAGTGCTTGTTCGTATTCGCCGCTGCCTTTCCGATGTCATTCACTCCTGCATTGTTGACGCTTTGTCTTATCCACAAGACAAGCGGGCCCACCGTTTTTCCGCTCGACAGGGACGACTTTTTCTATCCAGTTGGGCGTAGCGACCGATAGACGATCATTGAGTTCAGAATGATAGACGGTCGCAGCGTCGAAGCCAAGAAGAAGCTGATTCATATCCTTTTTGAGCGCATCGAACAGTCTTTGGGCATTACACCCAACGACCTTGAGATGACATTTTCAGAGATGCCCGCGCATCATTGAGGCTTTCGTGGTCTGCCCCCCGGCGACGAACACATGCTAAACGACAAAATCAACGTCTAGGAGTCTGTCGCCCATTGCATCCGGCAGTTCCGGGTGCAATGGGGTGAGCTTCTGTCCCAGGGACCTTGGCTTCCGGTACTGAGGGGTTCTCCCCGGAGCTGGTCTTTCCCTCAGGCCGTTTCCAACGTTGCCCTGAACAGCTTGAGGAGGTTGTGGGTGGTGGCCATCAGGGCCCACTCCCCATTCACCTTCTCCAGCCCTCGCAACAGGAAACGATCCAGCCGCCTGGCCCCTTTGGTCTGACCGAATACTGGCTCGACGATGGTTTTGCGCAGGGCGTAGACCGCCTGACCGGCTCTGGAGCGG
>CAIXBB010000027.1 GCA_903917565.1 uncultured cyanobacterium
GAACTTAATTGACGCCTGACGACAAGCCTGGTCACGATCCCGATCCCAGCTGCGATCTCAGGCTCCTGCTGACCTCAGAACAACCGCTTCTACCGGTCAACCAGATTGACGCCACCCGTCAACCTGATTGACACGGGACACAGGAGCATGAGGGGTTGGTAGATGTGGCTCATGCGCATGCGCTCGGCGATGTACGCGCGCAGGCGAAGGAAGGCAGCAGAGGGGCTGTTGGCCATGGAGTGATGCTGGCGGCTGCCGGGTGACCGGGCCAGGTTTGGTTTTGGGCGGCCCGTCAGGCCATCGCCCCTGCTGGGATCCCTTCTGGCGTGGGTGTGATGCGGCTGCAGCCGACCCGGCTCCGGGTGTGGGTGTGCCGCCCCAATCCCTTTGCCCAGACAGGGGCGCCATGCAGGAAATCCTTTTTGTGGTCGAGGAAGCGGAGGAAGGCTCCTTCCGGGCCAGCGCAGCCGCTGCCGCGATCCACACCGAGACAGGGATTACTGGCTTAGAAACGCCTCAACGCTGATACCGGCTTGACGCAGAATCGCCCGCAAGGTGCCCTCTGGCATGTCACCCGGATGATTGGGAATGGTGGTGTAGCGGTTGTCTGATTCGCGAAACCAGATCTCATGGGAACCTGCGGCCTGGCGATCGAATGTGAATCCAAGCCGCTTAAGCCGCTTCACGATCTCCCTGTACCGGTATCCAGCCAGCCGACCCACTCAGGCACTGACCACCAAGGGGTGGTCAAACCGCTCCTCCAGCGGCGAAACGGCGCTGACACCACCACGCTCCTCCTGGGCCTCCATCAGGCGCTTGGCGACATCCCTCGCGATTTCCAGGGTCTCAGAGAGGGTGCGACCCTGGGCCACAAGCCCGGGGACTTCGTCGGAGGTGGCGAGGTAGCACCCCTCCGGCAAGCGTTCCACATGCAGATTGACGATGTGTTCAGGCACTTCGTCCTACCCCGTTCTGGGATACACCCTAGCGAGCGATTGAGCTGTTCATGGCATGCTGGAGAATCGCTGGGACTCTCCAGCCGGTTTCAGGCACCGCATGGAGAGGGGTTGAGCCGCTGGAAACGAGAACAGCTGCATGGATTCAGTCCAGAATCGAGCCATGGCTGCCCCGTCGAACCAGGAAACCTGCCTCTCCCAGAGGCTCCAGGGCGCCCGTGAGGAGGTGCTGGCCGTGGCTCACCGCCATGGGGCCCGCAACCTGCGGATCTATGGCTCGGTGGCCCGAGGCCAGGATCGGCCCGGCAGCGACCTTGACCTGCTGGTGGATCTGGATCGGGGCTGTTCCCTGCTGGAGGTGATCGCCCTGCGGCAGGAACTGGAAGCCCTCTTGAATTGTCAAGTGGATCTGGCGGAAGCAGCGCAGCTGCATCCTTTGATCCGCGATCATGTCATCGCGCAAGCAACGGCGTTGTGAGCAAGGCCGCTCAGCCTTTCTTGCTTCCACGCTTCTGCAGGATGGAGTGATCCGCAACTTGATCGTGATCGGCGAGGCCGTGAAGAATCTATCGGCCGACCTTCGTGACACCGAAACGACCACCCCTTGGAAGTCCATCGCCGGCATGCGAGATGTTCTTATTCACGATTATTTGCGTGTGAATCTGGAGCAGGTCTGGGAAACCGTGGCGCGTGATCTTCCTCTCCTTGGTCTCACCGTTCGCTCGCTGATTGAGCGGCACATGAACGATTGAGCTGGAAAGCCAGCATCGCCTACTACCCAGGAGACCCACCATGAACCCCCTGGATCACGAAGAGCAGGTGATCCTGTCGCTCGCGGCACAGCTGCTGCAGTTCATCGCTTAGTGGCTCCGCCACGCTGGCCTTCGGCCAGGTACCGCCATCGCTCAGATCTTCGCCGCCGATCAGGCTGTAGTGGCCATCGCCATAGGCGGAGATGCCGTTGCCGGTAAGCACCCGGCCCACCATGCGCTTCCCAGGATCCGCCGGGCCACGTCCTGCGCCGGGGCCGGGCTGGCTGTTGCCTGGCAAATCCGTGGCCGAGCAGTTCCAGCAGCATCAATGGCTGATCGATGGGGCTCATGCGCATCCGCTCGGCGATGAACGCGCGCAGGCGAAGAAAGGCAGCAGAGGGGCTGGTGGCCATGGAGTGATGGTGGCGGCTGCAGCCAATCCGGCTGCGGGTGTGGGTGTGCCGCCTCAGTCCCCCTGCCGCAGGAGCGATGGGCGGGCCACGGCAACGCCTGGGCCTCATCCAGCGGGGGAACGGATAAGAGCTTCCGCTCCACCCCATTGGCCACTCTCGCTGCCATCAGGTTCACCACGACGGCGTCCCAGCGTGATGCCCCTGTCGGCATGCACCTTGATCATGTGGATAGACACCGTCTACCTGAAGGGGCTAGGGTGGCTTGAGGCCTGCTGTTCACCCGTGGCTGCCACTCCTCGCCTCAGCTGGAACCTGCGGGTCACGCCCGACGATCAGGCGCTGATTGATCGCGCGGTCCGTACCTCTGGCCTCACCCGAACCGACTTCGTTTTGCAGGCGGCCCGCAATGCCGCCCGTGAGCTGCTGGTGCAGCAGGCCTGGCAGGCCATTTCGACAGAAAAGTTTGACCAGTTTCTCCGCCAGCTCGATGCTCCGCCCAGCCCCACGGATCGCCTGCAACGCACCATGACGGCACCGAGGCCCTGGCAGCGCTGATGGATCTGCTGGCGCCGCAGCCGCTGGCGCCGCATCACAGCACCGTCGGCTTTGACTGCGGCGATTCCAGCCTTGACCACTGGCTTCAGCAGCGTGCCCTGTCCAACCAGCAGGGCGGTGCAACGCGCAGCTTCGTGGTCTGCAATGGCGACGACATCGTCAAGGCCTATGTGGCCCTGGCCTCCGGCTCGGTGGCCGTGGCCTCAGCCCCTGGGCGTTTCAGGCGCAACATGCCCGATCCCATTCCAGTGGTGGTGCTGGCGCGGTTGGCGGTCTGCCGCAGTGTCCAGGGACGCGGCATCGCTCGCGCCCTGCTCGCCGATGCGTTCGAGCGGGTGCTGCAGGCCAGCACACAGATCGGCGTGCGCGGCATCGTGGTTCATGCAGCGTCCATGGAAGCCCGCAGTTTCTATCTCCATTTGGGTTTTGATCCCTCACCCATCGACCCCGACACCCTGCTGATCCGTCTCTCGGATGTGGCCGCCACCTTGCCGTTCTGATCTGTGCGGCCCCGGGCGCATCGGTGAACCCGGTATTTCACCGAGCCGCTGATCGGGCTGCGGTGGCGGCTGCGGTGGTGGGCGAAGCCGCAGGCTTCTCAACAAACAAACAAGCCACCTCTTCGCCGCGCTGCTCGCGGAAGGCATCGAGGCGCTGGCGGCACAGTTGCTGCAGCTCATCGCGCTCGGTGTCGCTCAGCTCGTCGCCGCCGATCAGGCTGTCGTTGCCATCGCCATAGGCGGTGATGCCGTTGCCGGTGAGCACCCGGCCCACCATGCGCTGCCCAGGATCCGCCGGGCCACGTCCTGCGCCGGGGCCGGGCTGGCTGTTGCCTGGCAAATCCGTGGCCCAGCAGCTCCATGAGCATCAGCGGTTGGTCGATGGGGCTCATGCGCATCCGCTCGGCGATGGTCTGCCGCAGGCGCGCGTAGGTGGGGGAGGGGTTTGGGGGCATGGGAGAAGCCTTGCTGCCGTGTCTTCGATCCATCCCATCGCGTCGTCCGCCTTGGAGCGTGCCTACGCTGAGTTCTCAGCCGTCCGCCGTGGCGATGACACCCATCTCTGACCTCCTTCAACTGCCCCAGAGCGAGCGCCTGGCCCTGGCGATCGCCCTCTGGGACAGCCTGGATGACGAGGCCCGAGACGGGGCGCTGCCGCTCGATCCCGACCTCTGCGCTGAGCTGGATCGGCGCTGGACGGCCCATCTCAGCAACCCTGACGCAGCTCTTGGCTGGGATGAGGTGCGCAGCCAGCTCGGCATCGGATGACGCTCCCTGCAGTGCGCTTCCTGCCGGAGGCGCTGGAGGAGCTCTTGGAAACCCAGCGCTGGTACGGAATGCGTGAGCCGGTGTTGGCCAACGACTTTGCCCAAACCGTTGCTGCTGCGGTGGAGCGCATTCGCCACAATCCCCAATCCTTCCCCTTGATTCACGGCCGGATCCGCAGGCTGGTGCTGAGTCGATTTCCCTATGCCGTCTATTTCCGCGAGCAGGGCGCTGAAATCCTCGTGATCGCTCTGCACGGCCGCCAGAATCCCGACCGCTGGCAGCAGCGCTCCTGAATGGGCGTTGCCTGCCCAGTGCTGGCATGGGTTCTGGCACCGGGAGGCACAGGGAAACCAGCGGGGGCCACCACATTTTCAGCAGCTCCACCACAGCATTCCATTCCGGCTGGTGCAGCGCCATCCCAATCGCCACGTGCCGGCGCGGGATCACCAGGCTGTGCCCCTCGCTCACGGGATAGGCATCGGCAATGCAGAGCGCCAGCTCGTTCTCCAGCAGCACCCGGCCGCTGCCCTCCAGCGCGCAGAACAGACAGCCCACTTCGCGGTGGCCGTAGCTGTCCTGCACGCCGCGGAAGTCGGTGCGCCCTCTTGCGTAGGCAAACAGCTGTCGCGCTTGCCGGCATTGCAGCGAAAGCAGAGCGCCTGCAGGTTGCTCATGGCATCCGAGCCGCCCTGATTCCTGGGAATGATGTGGTCCACCTCCAGGGCCCGCTGGTGTTCATGGGCTCCGCAGCACTCGCAGCGGCCCCGGGCGCATCGGTGAACCCGGTATTTCACTGAGCCGCTGATCGGGGTGCGGTGGCGGCTGCGGTGGGCGAACACCTCTTCGCCGCGCTGCTCGCGGAAGGCATCGAGGCGCTGGCGGCACAGCTGCTGCAGCGCGTCGCGCTCGGCGTCGCTCAGCTCGTCGCCGCCGATCAGGCTGTAGGCGCCGTTGCCGTAGGCGGTGATGCCGTTGCCGGTGAGCACCTTGCCCACCATGCGCTGCCCAGGATCCGCCGGGCGATGTCCTGCGCTGGGGCGGGGCTGCGGCGGCCCAGCAACTCCATCAACATCAGCGGTTGGTCGATGGGTCTCACGCGCATCCGCTCGGCGATGAACGCGCGCAGGCGCTGGTAGGTGGCGGGTGTGACAGGGGGTGGCACCTGTCAGGAGGACAACAGCCCTCTGGACTTCTGGCCTGCCTCGTTTTGCCGACTGCATCGGCTCTAACATCCATCTCATCCCCCTGTGGAGGCCTGGGCTGATGGTGGCGAATCTTCCCCTGGGCCAGATGAGCCTGGAAGACAAGCTCGAGGCGATGGAACTCCTCTGGGCCGATCTCTCCGCCACGCCCGATCAGTTCGTATCTCCTGGTTGGCATCGCGATGAATTACGGCGGCGTCGCAACCAGCTGGAGCAGGGTTCCGCCAGTTTTCATCCTTGGAACGACTCCATGACTGACCTCAAGGCCGAGCTTCGTGGATATCAGGCTCCTTGATGCCGCCAGGGAAGATCTCCGGAACTGTTGGTAGTTCTACGAACGTCAGGCTCATGGTCTGGGCGATCGCTTTCTGGATGCGATCGAAGCTGATGTTCAGTCATTGACTGTCTATGGCGGCATTCATCTTCAGATCGACGGGTTCCATCGGATGTTGATCAAACGGTTTCCCTTTGCGCTTTACTACGTGATGGAGGCCACGAGCATCGACATCTACGCCATCCTGGATTGTCGTCGCGATCCGATCTGGATTCGCGCTCGTCTTGGGACGACTCGGCCTTCTCCATGAGGCCGAAGAACAGGGCCTGCTGCATGCCGATGGCTTCGGAATGTGTCGAGATTCTCCCAGCAGAGCTCAAGCAGTTCGTCGCGTAGTGGCTCCGCCACGCTGGGGCCGGGCTGCGGCGGCCGAGCAGTTCCAGCAGCATCAATGGCTGGTAGATGTGGCTCATGCGCATCCGCTCGACGATGTAGCGCCGCAGGCGAAGGAAGGCAGCAGAGGGGCTGGAGGCCATGGAGTGATGGTGGCGGCTGCCGGGCGACCGGGCCAGGTTTGGCTTTGGGCGGCCCGTCAGGCCATCGCCCCTGCTTGGATCCCTTCTGGTGTGGGTGTGATGGGGCTGCAGCCCACCCGGCTCCGGGTGTTGCTGTGCCGCCCCAGCTCCGTTCATCCGCGGGACCGATGGGCATCCTCAACGCATGCCAATGGCCATCAGCCCAGAAGGCCTTCCACCTGTTCGATCAATGCCTGGGCTCTATCGCACCAGGCCGTGCGATCCAGGCTGAGTTCTTCGGGTTCGTCGTCGTAGCGGTACTGCACAGCGAAAGAGGTGAAGGCACGGAGGGGTAGGAGAGGTTTGATCTCGATGCCGGCCTCTTGCAAGAGCAACAACAGGCGGGAGATGTCGTGCGTCGTCGGTGGCGTGCTGCCGAGGTGGTGCAGCCAGGCTTTCAAGGTCTTCTCCAGACACTGCTGCGCTGCCCAACCCCAGCTGGCTTCCTCCACCTCCGGATCCAGCAGACGGCGGGCCATCCTGAGGTCGCGGCGGGCGATGCGCAGCAGCCGCAGCGCTTCAGGCCTGGCCATCGAGCAGAACGCCCTCCCGCATGGCCTCGTACACCAGGGAGCCTGGCTCCTTGGCTCGGCGGGCCACTTCGCTGCTCGAGTGGAGCACCAGATCGACCGACAGATCCGGCTGGGCCACGGCACCCCAGAGGTCAGCGAGCAGCGCAAAGCGGTCGCGTTGCGCCAGCCAGGCATCAGGCACGGTGATCAGCAGGTCCACATCGGAGTCGGCCCGGCCATCTCCGCGGGCCCTCGATCCGAACAGACGCACATCAGCAGCAGGGATCAGCTGGCGAATGCCGGCAACCATGCCCGCCAGCCTCGGCTCGATCGGTTTGGAGGCTGTCGTGGGAGTCATGGCTCCATTCTGACGGCCACTGGCTTCGCCCGATAACGGGCACATCATCGCTGCGGCCTGGATGAACGCACGCAGGCGAAGGAAGGCAGCAGAGGGGCTGTTGGCCATGGAGTGATGCTGGCGGCTGCCGGGCCCCGGGGCCAGGGTTGGTTTTGGGCGGCCCGTCCGGAGAGCGACTCTGCTGGGATCCCTTCTGGCGTGGGCGCGTGGCGGCTGCAGCAACCCGGCGCCGGGTGTGGCTGGGCCGCCCCAGTCCATACCCGCCACCGCTATCGCCGGCCGACTTCCCCAGCCAGCCCTAGGATGTGTACACATTTGGCAGAAGGAAGGCGTGGCGACCCGTATTGGGATCCGTGAACTCAGGGCCAGGCTGGCCTCCCATCTGGAATCGTCCACGCCGATTGTGGTGACCCGCCATGGCCGCACCATTGGCCTCTACGTGCCTTTGCCCCAGCAAGGCAACCTGAGTGATCGGGACAAGGTGTTGGAGGCTGGCCGGCTGATGCAGGCTGAGCTGGAGCGTCTCGGTCTCAGCGAAGACGAGCTCAGTGCCGACTTCAAGGCCTGGCGGAAGGGTCACCGTGAGCAGCCAACGGCCTGAGGGTGGAGCGCAAACGCCTGGTCCTGGACGCGAACATCCTCATTCGCGGCTGTCTCGGCCTTCGGGTGCGTGCTCTCATCGCCCACTACGCCGATTAGGTGGACTTCTTTGTCGCTGAAGCCAACGTGGCTGAGGCGGCCGCCTACATGACGGATCTCGGCAGAAAGAGAGGTCTCAGTGCCGAGGTCTGCGCTGAGGCTTTGCTCACCCTGCTGTTGATTGTTCAGGTTGTGGAGAACAGCGTGCTGGGGTCGGCCAAGGAGGAGGCCTTGGCAAGGATCCGCGACAAGGATGACTGGCCGCCCTGGCGCTGGCGTTGCCATTGGAATGCACCATCTGGACCACCAACACGGTGGAGTGTTACCTGGAGAGCTGAGCCCATCGCGTAAGCCTCCGCCGCATCCACACCGAGGCCGACACCGACGCGTTGCACTCCGGGTGGTGCAGCGCCATCCCATCCGCCACCTGCCACCGTGGGTTCACCAGGCTGCGGCCTTCGCTCAAAGGCATCGAGGCGCTGGCGGCACAGCTGCTGCAGTTCGTCGCGCTCGCTGTCGCTCAGCTCGTCGCCGCCGATCAGGCTTTAGGCGCCGTTGCCGTAGGCGGTGATGCCGTTGCCGGTGAGCACCCGGCCCACCATGCGCTTCACCCGTTCGGTGGTGTAGTCGATCTGGGTCACGTCTTCGCCCAGGATCCGCCGGGCCACGTCCTGCGCTGGGGCGGGGCTGGCTGTTGCCTGGCAAATCAGTGGCCGAGGAGTTCCAGGAGCATGAGCGGTTGGTAAATGGGGCTCATGCGCATCTGCGTGGCGATGTACTGCCGGAGGCGCTGATACGTGGCGGAGGGGGGCGGGGGCATGGGGGAATCCTGGCGGTTGTGACAGGGGGTGGCACTTGTGGAGGAGAAGCCCCGGCGATCACCCTGGCCCACGAATGCTCCCCCATGCAGACCACGCGATCGTTGACGAAGCCAAGATCTGCGACTACCTGCTCTCAGACACGCATCCAGTCGGTCGCTTCAAGGCCAGGGTATTTCGTTCACTCGGCTACACCGTTGAATCCTGGACACGACTTCGTGATGATCTGCTCCACCATGGCCAGACTGGGACGGTTCAGCGGATCGAGAGCAGCGCCTATGGGATGAAAGTTGTCATCAGTGCTACTTTGAAAGGCCCTATCGGAGCATCCAGGCCATTCAGAACGGTCTGGCTGATCCCCGATCAGTCCAATCAGCCAAGGCTCATCACCGCATTTCCGGAGTAAGTCATGTTTGCCTTGCACCAGACAGTGGCTCTCACCCACGACATACCTGATGCTGGTCTGAAGTTGGGCGATCTCGGTGTTGTCGTGGCTATTAACGATCCTGCACATTACGAGGTTGAGTTTGTCGCCGCATCGGGACGCACCCAATCGCTGTTGACACTTTCAAGCAGCAGCCTCCGAGCGATTGGTGATCAGGATCTGATCGCTGTGCGTTCATTGGCTACGGCCAATCCCTGAGATCCGGCATCGCTCAGCTCCTCGCTGCCCAGGATTCGCCGGGCCACATGGCGCCTGCGCTGGGGCGGGGGCAGGTTTGTTGTTGGGCGGCCCGTCAGGCTGGCGCCCCTGCTGGGATCCCCTCTGGCGTGAGCTTGCAGCTGCTGCAGCCAATCCGACCCACGGGTGGTCGCCCCCGCAGCGTTCGCTCGGAGAGGGGCAGCATCCCGCCCGCCCCTGATACCTGAAGACCCGGCGTCGACCAGCACATGGGTGTCGAGGGGGGCGCATCCGTCGTGGAGCCCATCGCGGTGCCGGGCCCGGGCTTCACCGATGCCCTCAGCCCACGGCTGCAGCCATGAACTGCACCGGCCCGTCGGCCGTGGCCTGGGCCAGCAGCAACCGGTCAAACGGATCGCGATGCAGCGGTGGCAGCTGGGCCATCGCCAGGGCATGACGCGCTTCGATGGCCAACTCCTGCCAGCCCCCATCCAGCAGGGCCCGGAGCAGAACACCGGGATATTGCGTGGATCTTCCAGCATCGCCGCCAGGCCCGTTGGCAACCGCTGGGGTGATCCCATCGCCCACACCACCAGGTGTGTATCCAACAGCAGATGCATGGCGCCGATCAGCCACCCGGCCGGGTGCCCTCGAACAGATCCGCGATCTCGCCGGCAGCCATCCGATCGAAGTCGTCGGGCACCGCGCACGGCCCCGCAGCAGGCCCAGGCGTCGCCGCTGCGGAGCGGCGTTGCTGGCGTCATCCAGGGCGGTGACGCGGACCATCGGCCGGCCGGCCTTGCAGATCACGAACGCCTCACCCGCCGCCGCTTCCTCCACCAGGCGGGAGAGGTGGGTCTTGGCTTCGTGCATGTTCACCTGACGCATGGCCGCCACCGCCGGATCTGCTTCAACCAGCTAAGTCGACCAGATCGGACCAGGCGCCCCTCTCGCCACAGGCCCAGCCCCCTGGGGCTCAGCCAGCAACCCATGTCCTACAGAAGAAAAGCCGCGCAGCCGGAGCATCCGCCAACGACCTGCACCACCTCCTCCGGGACTTGCCGGAGCTCACGGTGTTGCTGGCAGGCCATCCGCTGCTCGCCTGGCCAAGCGGATCAGAAAATGCCCAGAGTCTTCTTCTTGCAGTAGCCCGCCCCGATGTTCATCCATCCCGACAGACAGGGCTTGCCGTAGGTGGGCCTCACTTCGTAATAGATCGGTGAATTGCAATGCTGCTTGAGGTCATTCACATAACCAAGCGGACATTGGTCGTTACCCGGGAGTTTGGGGATCCGCTTTTGCGCGTCTGCCGGGCCAGGGGTCAGCAGCGGAAGGGCCACAAGTACAGCGGCCAAATGGAGGGGTAGCTTCTGCATCTGGTGCCTCTCAGGTGTTCAAACCCTAGGAGTCTGGTGCTGGTGGCGCCGTTTGCCGGCCAGGTGGCCGCTTCAACCTCCAGCAGGGCTATCGGGTTCAGACCCGCCAGCACCTGCATCGGATGTGGGGCCCATCGGCTTCATGGGACCGGTTCAGTTGCTGGGGGGGCG
Source organism: uncultured cyanobacterium (assembly GCA_903917565.1). GTDB lineage: Bacteria > Cyanobacteriota > Cyanobacteriia > PCC-6307 > Cyanobiaceae > Cyanobium. The sequence goes on from CAIXBB010000027.1 coordinate 10,492, forward strand.
ATCCCCAACCAGCTGGCAGCCATGCCACGCTCCCCGATCGACCGTTCCGATCCGGAGCGCCGCGATGATGGCGGCGAGACACCACAGCCATGACCGACCAAGCCCTGCCACCGATCGCTGGCTTTGAAGCGGAGATCCTCGCCCTGGTGCAGCAGCCCGGCCCGGTGTTTCTGCCCCGCACCAACCTCAAGCTGGAGCAGATCCGGTCCGGTTTTGCCTGCGCGCTCCACATGCATCAGCCCACGATCCCCGCCGGGGCGAATGGCGAGCTGATCTCCCATCTGCAGTACATGCTGGAGCACCAGGGAGAAGGCGATAACCACAACGCCGAGCCCTTCGCCCAGTGCTACAGGCGCCTCGCGGAGATCATTCCCCAGCTGATTGGGGAGGGCTGCAACCCCCGGATCATGCTGGATTATTCGGGCAATCTGCTCTGGGGCCTGGAGCAGATGGGCCGGCTCGATGTGCTCGAAGCGCTCAAGCGGCTCGCCTGCGATCCCGCCCTCCAACCTCATGTGGAATGGCTCGGCACCTTCTGGAGCCATGCGGTGGCCCCCTCCACCCCCATCCCCGACCTCAGGCTGCAGATCCTGGCCTGGCAGCACCAGTTTGCAGCCCTGTTCGGACGCGCGGCCCTGCAGCGGGTGAAGGGCTTTTCGCCCCCGGAAATGCACCTGCCCAACCATCCCGACACGCTGTTTGAATTCATCAAGGCCCTCAAGGAATGTGGCTACCGCTGGCTGCTGGTGCAGGAGCACAGCGTTGAAAACCTTGATGGAACCAGCCTGGATCAGGCACAGAAGTACCTTCCCAACCTGCTGGTGGCGCGCAGCTCGAGTGGCGCTGAGGAATCGATCCCGGTGCTGATCAAGACCCAGGGCTCCGATACCAAGCTGGTGGGTCAGATGCAGCCCTGTTATGAAGCGCTGGGGCTTGGCCGGCAGGGGCTGGGGGCCACCACGGTTCCGTCGCTGGTGTCGCAGATTGCCGATGGGGAGAATGGCGGCGTGATGATGAATGAGTTCCCATCCGCCTTCATCCAGGCCCATCACACCATCGCCTCCCGCGGAGGTGATCCAGCCACGGTGGCGATCAATGGCACGGAGTATCTGGAGTTGCTCGAGGCCGCCGGCGTGCCCGCCAGCGACTTCCGGCAGATCCAGGCGGTGCACCAGCACAAGCTCTGGCAGCAGCTGGGCAGCTCACCCACTGCTGAGGCCACTCCTGAAGCCACAGCAGCGGCCATCACCCAGCTCCAGGCCCGTGATCCCGCCTTCTCGATGGCCGGCGCCTCCTGGACCAACGACCTCAGCTGGGTGGAGGGCTACGCCAACGTGCTGGAGCCGATGAACCAGCTCAGTGCCCGCTTCCATCAACTGTTCGACCCCCTGGTGGCCAGGGATCCCGGAGTGACCCAGACCCCTCGCTATCAGGAGGCGCTGCTCCACCTGCTGCTGCTGGAAACCAGTTGCTTCCGCTACTGGGGCCAGGGCACCTGGACCGACTACGCCAGCGAGATCCACCGGCGTGGGGAAGCGGCCATGGCGAACTCCTAGCGGGCGCGATCAGGGTTGAGCGTCCTCCCCTGAAGTTTCCCTGCCGAGGGGAACCACCTCCGGGAAGTACTTGGCCATGCAGCCCTCGCAGACGCCATGGGAGAACTCCACGTTGTCGTGGCTCTTGATGAAGGCCTCAACCGTCCCCCAGTACCCCTGGTCATTGCGAATGCCCTTGCAGTAGGAGCAGATCGGGATCAGTCGCTCCATCACGTCGATGCGCTGCAACGCGCTGGCGAGCTGATCGGAGATCCGTTTCAGTTCCAGCTGCAGCACCACCTGATGGGCCAGTGTTTCCAGGGAGTGGATCTGCAGGTCGCTGAGTTCACGGGGCCGTCGATCGATGACGCAGAGGGAGCCGATCCTGGCGCCGGATGGGGTGCACAGCGGCACCCCCGCATAGAAGACGATGTTGGGCTCGCTGCAGACCAGGGCGTTGTCGCGGAAGCGCTCATCCTCACGGGCATCCTTCACCACCAGGGTCTGGTCGCCGAGGATGGCGTGGGCGCAGAAGGACACATCCCGGCTCGTTTCGCTGACATCGAGGCCGACCTTGGATTTGAACCACTGACGGTCGCCATCCACCAGGCTGATCAGGGAGATGGGCACATCGCACAGCTGGGCCGCCAGAAACGTGATGTCGTCGTACGACTGCTCAGCCTCCGTATCGAGGATGCGGTACTCCTTGAGCGCCTCCAGGCGTGCCGCTTCGCGGGGAGCCACATTCGGGCGCATGGGGGCCGGTTCACCTGATCACACGTAAGCAGGGTCGAGCGAGGGGCCGGACGGGGGTTCACATCTCCACATCCCCCTGGCGGCTGGCCCCGGCCAGACACGCGATCGGGTGGCCGTCGCTTTAGCAAGCGTTGTGCTGGCGCCCACGGACTTCCGCGTGGCGGCGGTGGCGCCACCTCCGGCTGGAGCCGCCACGCTTCGATCCCCTGCTGGAGCAGGATCCTGCCGTGACGCCGACCCCTGCCAATCAGAACGCTCTCCTCCACCTTCTGTTGCTGGAAACCAGCGGCTTCCGCCACCGGGGCCAGGGCCGCTGGACCAGCTACGCCCGCGAGATCCACCGGCCTCTGGCTCTGGCGCTCCAGGCTCCGGGCGTCCCTGGCCGCGGGCCTGATCACCGCCCTGGCCCCAGCCGTGCTGCCGGCGGCGTCCCTGGCGGACACGGTGAATGTGGAAGTCAGCTTCACGCCCTATCCGGGGGAGGTGGGCCAGGCCACGGAAGTCCGCACCCTGCCGGGCCGGGTGGAGGTGGTGCTCAACGGGGTGCCGGTGCTCGACAACCCCCTGGCGGCCAGCAGGGCGCTGGTGATGGGCACCGGCCCATCCGGCCTTGAGCTGTCGCCGGCGTTCTGGCTGCCGGTGCGGGCGCTGCAGCCGGTGCTGCGGCGGGGCCCCAACCTGCTGCTGCTGCGCTTCACGCCGCAGGAAAGCCAGATCCACTTCGAGAGTCAGTTCCGTTGGGTGGTGGTGTCCGACCAGATGACCACCACCACCACGGCCCAGGGCGCCACCCTGACCACGAACCAGGTCGGCGAGGGTGGGGAGCGGCGCCAGAGCCAGGGGCCGGTGACCTTCGAGCACCGCTTCGAGGCCCCCTTCGCGCGAGCCGAACCCTGGCACAGCGATCCGCCGATCCAGGCCCTGGAGGCATCCGATCGTGCCGCGATCCTGGCGGTGCTGGCCCGGAGGGCCGCCCTGTTCGCCCCCGATTTCGCCGCCGCCTACGCCTCCCTGGCCGCCCTGCCCGCCGATCGGGGTCTGCGCTTCGATCTGGTGGCGATGCGCCGGGAGCGCTGCCTGGAGCGGGGCCATGCCGCCGGCGTGCGGCTGGCTGCTCCGGCGCCGGCGGACGTTCGTCTGATCACCACCGGCAGCCCCGTGGTGGTGGCCCGCGGTGTCGGCCCCAGCCTGTTCCGACCCGCCAACCTGCCCGGCACCGAGGCTCGCCTGGCCGCCCTGCCCGAGGACGTGGGCTTCTGCATTCGCCGCAGCCTCCAGCGTTCTGATCCCCCCGCAGCTGCTGCTGGTGAAGGGGCCGGATGGGCAGTGGCGGGCGTTGGATTGAGCTGACGTGCGAGCCTTGGTAAAGGTCAGGCCCATGCCATGACGACCCATGGGTTTCGGCGTTCCCCTCGCCCTGTGAAGGGCTGGAGCCGGTTGGCCGCCCTGGCCCTGCTGCTGAGCTGCGGCGGATGTGGTGGAGGGGGCGGCTTCGGTCCCGACAACCTCTACATCTCCGTCGAGACCAGCACCAATTCCGGCGGCAGCGTCGAACTGGGGGCCAACCGCACCATCGGCAGGCGCCTGATCGAGAAGTTCCGCACCCTCAATCCCGATGTGGCCGTGCATGTCAGCCACTTCCCCGTGGGTGAGCTGCTGCCGGCCACCCGTTTCCGCGACAGCCGGGGCCTGGGGCCGGACCTGATCGTGAGTCGGGTGATCACCGCCCTGCAGCTGCATCAGCAGGGGCTGAGCAGTGACGTGTCCCTTAAGCAGGAGGGCCTGGATCGTCTGCAGCCCCGCTTCCTCAGGAGTTTCCGCAAGGGCTCCAGGGTGTTCGCGGTGCCCTTCCTGGCCCAGCCGCAGGTGGCCTGCTACGACCGCCGTCGCCTGAAGAATCCGCCCCGCAGCCTCGACGAGCTGCTGGCCCTCAGTGCCAGGGGACTGCGGGTGGGTCTGCCCCTCGGCGTGGGTGAGATCTACTGGACCACCACGGCCCAGGGGGCCGGCCAGGCCGTGGCCCGGCTGCTGGACGGACCACCGCAGCCCACCCCCACCACCCTGTCGGCGGCCGACCGCGAGGCCCTGGAGCGCTGGATCGCCTGGCTCCACAACGCCAGCCTGCAGCAGAACATCTCCTTCTCCGACGATCCCCTGGATCTGGTGGAGCAGCTGCAGCGAGGCGAGCGCGACTGGATCAGCTGCACCAGCCTCTGGATCGATGGCCTGCGCCAACGCATGGGCCCACACCTGGGCGTGTCGGTGCTGCCGGGAGCGGCGGAGGCCCCGGCCACCCCGATCACCCGGCTGCTGGTCTGGAGCTTCGGGCGCCATTCCAGCGCCCGGCAGCGCCAGGTGGCCGAGCGCTTCGTGGCCTTCTCGCTCAACGAGGTGACCCAGAAGCAGCTGATGGAAGTGGTGCCCGGCAACCTGCCGGTGAACCCCAATGTGCTGATCCCCACCCGCAGCTCGGCCCTGATGGCGGCGCTCTCCTCCAGCCTCGACCATTCCCTGATGTTCGATCTGCGCGATCCCGATGGGGCCATCGCCCGCGGCATGCGGCTGGAAGCGGTGCTGAAGAAGGTGGTGCAGGGAGAGCTGCTGCCGGCCCCGGCCCTCGCCCAGCTGCTGGCGCCGACCCCATGAACCAGCTCCTGTTCGAAATCGTGGGCTGGCTGGGGTTCCTCAGCCGCCCGGTGGTGCTGCTGCAGTGCCTCACGGCCGGCGCCTTCGCCCTGGCGTACGCCCTCTGGGTGCAGCCGCGGCTGAAGACCCACCGGTTTCGGGTGACGGTGCTCGGTGCGCTCGGCCTCTGGCTGGTCCTGCGCCTCAATGGGCTGGTGATCGAGCGGCTGGGCTATCCCGCCGGCCTGGCGACCTATTTCGCCCAGCTGTGGGGGATCTGGGTGCTGCTGTCCGTGGTGCGGCTGCTGCTGCTGACGCGCTTTCCCGCCCGCCAGATCCAGCTGCTCTACAGCCGCCTCGTGCAGCCCCTGTTTCTGCTGCTGGTGGCGGGTTCGCTGGTGAACCAGCTGGCCTCCCTGCGGGATGTGGCCGACATTCCCCTGTTTCCACTGTTCGGCTCGCCGATCACCACCAGCAACCTGGTGCTGCTGCTCACCATTCCCTACTTCCTGGTGGCGTTCGCCGCCGTTCCGCTGGTGTGGCTGGGGCATCTGCTGCAGCGGCTGTTCCGCTTCAGCAATGGCACCCGCGATGCCGCCACCCTGGTGCTGCGCTATCTGCTGGTCGCCGTCGGGGTGCTGTGGCTGATGCACCGGGTGGGCCTCAACACCGGTGCCATCGCGGCGATCGCCGGTGGATTGTCGGTGGGCATCGGCTTCGGCATCAAGGAGGTGTTCTCCAACTTCATCAGCGGCCTGTGGCTGCTGTTCGAGGGGTCGGTGCGGCCGGGCTCGGTGCTGTTCATCGATGGCGATCCCTGCGAGGTGCGCAGCCTGGGACTGCGGGCGGCGGTGCTTTGGCGCGGGCGCGACAACGCCGAACTCGTGATCCCCAACCAGACCTTCTTCACCGCCACCACCACCACGTACACCGGCAGCGACAGCCTGCGGCGCTGCGCGCTGGAGATCGGCGCCGCCTATCGCCACGATCCAGCGGAGGTGATCGCGGTTCTCGTAGCGGTGGCCAACGCCACCGACGGGGTGCTGGCCCAGCCCGAGCCACGGGCCTTTCTGATGAGCTACGGCGATTCCTCGATCAACTATTCGTTGCGGTACTGGATCGACGACCCGCTCGGCAGCCTCTCCGTTCAGAGCGCCCTGGGCCAGGCGATCTGGCAGGCCTTCAGCGCCGGGGGCATCGAGATTCCCTTCCCGCAGCGGGTGCTGCATCGACCCGACGACGCCAGCGGGCCGGCGCCATCCCCACCGGCTCCCTCACCCGATCCACCACAGGATCCCCACCAGGATTGAGCTCCCCGGTCACGACTGCCAGAGTGAGCCGGCTTTGCGGCATCCCATGGCACACCACGGCCCGGCCCTGGCCCCACCCGTCGACCTGAACCGCCTCCTGGAGGCCGGCCTTTGCCGCGAACCTGCCGCACCGGCGCTGCAGGACCTCACCCACGCCATCAGCTGGGCCGACCTCGAGTGCCAGGCCGAGCAGCTGGCCCGGGCCTACCGGCGGCTGGGGCTGCAGCGGGGGGACCGGCTCGCCTCCCTGATCCCGAATCGGGTGGAGCTGATCGTCCACTACCTGGCGGGGCTGCGCAGCGGCCTGGTGCTCACTCCGCTCAACTACCGCTACGTGCCCCCGGAAATCGACCATGCGCTGACGGTGAGCGGCGCCGCGGCTCTGGTGTTCCATGGGGAACGGCTGGCCGATGTGCAGGCCAGCACCGTGGCGGGCCGGCTGCCCCTGGGCTGCCTGCGCATCGACGATCCCACCGGGTTCGAGGATCTGCTGGCCGCGGCCCCAGCCGGCGGCGACGCCCCGCCCTGGCCCGCCCTGGCCGCCGACGATCCCAGCTTCATCTACTTCACCTCCGGCCGCACCGGCCGGCCGAAGGGTGTGACCCACAGCCGGGCCAGCTTCGCCGCCGTGCTCACCTCGCTGATCCAGGCCACCGAACTGCGAGCCGGCGAGGAGGTGCTGGCCGGCAGCTCCCTGGCCCACATCGCCTCCTGTGCCCTCTTCCTGGCCGCCCTGGCCGCCGGCGCCTCGGCCGCGATCGCCAGCCGCATCGATGCGCCCACCGTGGAAACCCTGCTGCGGCGCCATCGGCCGGCGGTGCTGCTGATGCTGCCCGCTGCCCTGTTCGAACTGCTGCGGGATGAGAAGCTGCTGCCGACGGATCTGCGCTCGGTCCGCCTCTGCATCAGCGGCGGCGACAAGGTGCCCCATCAGCTGCAGGAGGAGTTCCGCCGGGCCGCCGGCTTCGGGATCGACGAATGCTTCGGCATGAGCGAGGTCGGCTACGCCACCCTGGCGCCCCCGTCGGGGCCGAACCGGATCGGATCCGTCGGCCGGCTCTGCCCGGGGTTCAGCGCCAGCCTGCGCGACGAGGACGGCACCGAGGTGGGCACGGGCGTGGAGGGACGCCTCTGGATCCAGGCGCCCTCCCAGATGGTGGGCTACTGGGACAACCCCCAGGCCACCGCCGACACCATCCAGCAGGGATGGGTGGACACCGGCGATGAGATGCGCATCGACGCCGACGGCTACTTCTGGTTCTGCGGCCGCCGTAAGCAGATCATCGTGCACGACAGCTCCAACATCTGCCCCCAGGAGGTGGAGGAGGCGCTGGCGGAACATCCGGCCGTGGATCTGGTGGCGGTGATCGGCATCCAGGACCCCGTGCACGGCGAGAACGTGCGGGCCTACGTGACCCTCCGCCCGGATCAGCCCGCCCCCAGTGATGCCGAACTGATCGCTTTCGCCCGGGCCCGCGTGGGCTACAAGGCTCCGGAGGAGATCCGCGTGCTCCCGGAGCTGCCCCTCACCCCGGTGGGCAAGACCGATCGGCTGGCCCTGCGCCAGTTGGCGGCGGATGCGCTTCACGCCCCCTGAGCCGGCCTGCCCTGACGCGATTGGGGTGGCAGCCGGGGTAGACAAGGAAGGTGTGGTGTGGTGAGGGCTTCTGGCTGGTTGGTTCCCCCGTGTGCCCGGCGCCTGGCGGTCGCCCCCGCAGCACCGCCACGGCGCCGTTCCCGAACTGAGCCGCCAGCGCATTCGCCGTGAGAGCGTTCTGCTGGCCGCGATCATCTTCGCGGTGGCGGCGTTGGCGCTGACCATCAACTATCGGGCCGCCAGCGCGCTGCTTCGGGCCGAGTTTCGAACGAAGTTGCGCGACCTGTCGATCATCGCTGCCAGCCAGATGGATCCAACCCTCAGCTCCGGCCTCACCGGGCCTGAGCAGATGGGAGGTCCGGCCTATCGCCGCGCCAGTGAGCCCTTGCTGACGATGCGCAGGCTCGTGCCCGAGATCTTTTATGCCTATGGACTCCGGCCGACGTCCAAAGGTCTGCGCTTCACGGTCGACACCTCCTACTACACCAAGAACAAGGGCGACACCACCCCCGTCGCCCGCCCCGGTGAGCTCTACGACGAGGCGCCGGAGGCGGCCCTCCAGGCGGCCCGCACCGGTGAGACCACCGTCAGCGCCAGTCCCTACACCGACCGATGGGGCACCTTCCTGAGCGGCTTTTCTCCCTTCAGGGACAGCCAGGGGCGAGTGGTGGGTGTGGTGGGGATCGATCTCTCGCTGGCCCGTCTCCACAAGGAACTGTTCCCGCTGCGGCGGGATTTCGCGCTGGGCCTGCTCGGCAGTGCCGGACTCTCCGTTCTGGCGGCCAGCTCCCATCGCCGCACCCTGAGGGCCAGCGCCAAGGCCTTTGAGGCCATGGCCGCCGCCGACCGCGCCAAGAGCACGTTTCTCGCCACCCTCAGCCACGAGATCCGCACTCCGCTCAACGGGGTCATCGGCATGACGGGCCTGGTGCTGGCCACGGAGCTGTCCGCCCAGCAACGGGAGTGCCTCGACATCGTGCGCGACTCGGGGGAATCCCTGCTCAGCCTGCTCAATGAAATCCTCGACTTCACCAAGATCGAATCTGGAAACCTGGTGCTGGACCTGGCCCCGTGCCAGCTGCACTCCCTTGTGGAGGAGACGGTCGCCACCTGCTCCAGTCTCGCCCTGGCCAAGGCTCTCCACCTGTCCCTGGTGATCGGCCCGGACGTTCCCCCGGCCATCCGCACCGACAGCATCCGCCTGCGCCAGATCCTGCTCAACCTGATCGGCAATGCGATCAAGTTCAGCGACGCCGGCAGCGTCGTTGTTTCCGTTCAGGTGGTGGCCGGTTCTGGGAACGAACCGGGCAACGAGGCGATCGATCTGGCGTTCTCCGTTACCGACACCGGTGTCGGCATTGGCGCCGACCAGATGGGGCTGCTGTTCCAACCCTTCTCCCAACTGGATGTCTCCGCCAACGCGCCCCATGCCGGCACCGGCCCGGGGCTGGCCATCAGCCAGCAGCTCGTTGTCGCCCTTGGCGGCACGATCCGGGTGGAGAGCACCCCCGGCCGCGGCAGTGCGTTCAGCTTCAGCCTGCCGGTGGAAGTGGTGGCAGCCGCACCCACCCCGGCGTCGCCGCCCGCGCCGCTGAGCCCGGTGGACGGCGCCCCCTTCGCGGTGCGCCATCCCCTGCACATCCTGGTGGCGGACGACAGCGCCGTGAACCGACGGCTCTGCGAGCTGATGCTGCGGCGTCTTGGCTATGCGCCGGAGTCCGCCGTCGATGGCCAGGAGGCGCTGGAACGGCAGCGGCTTCTCGACCCGGATCTGATCCTGATGGATGTGCAGATGCCACGGCTGGATGGTCTGGAAGCCACCCGCCGCATCCGCGCCGCCACCGGACGGCCGGAGCGGCCCTGGATCGTGGCGATCACCGCCTTCAGTTCCGCCGAAGAGCGGGAGGCGGCCTTGCGGGCAGGCATGAATGATCTCCTCGCCAAGCCGCTCAAGGCCGAGGCCCTGATGGCCAGCCTTGTCGCGGCCCACGCCCGCTGCCACCCCTTCTCCAGCTAGGGAAGGCACCCCATCGCCGAACGACTGGTCAGCTCCGATGGCCTCGTCGATCCACTCCTGAGCAGGGGTTTTACTCCAGGTCGTTGATCAGCACGATGCGGTAACGGGCTTTGCCTGCGCGGAGATGGTCAAAGGCTTCATTGACCTTCGACATGGGGAAGGTTTCGGTGGTGGGCGCGATGCCGTGGCGGCAGCTGAAGTGAAGCATCTGATCGGTTGTTGCCGGGCTGCCGAGGGGGGAACCGGAGAGGCTTTTCTGGCCGAGAATCATCGGAAAGGCGACCACGGCCATGGGTTCGGGAACGGCCCCCACGGTGTGCAGCCGACCCTTGGGTTTGAGCGCCGCCATGTAGGTGTTCCAGTCGAGATTCGCGTTGGTGGTGTTGAGGATGAAGTCGAAGCTGTTCGCTGCCCGGGCCAGTTCTTCCGGGTTGCGTGAATTCAAGGTGCGATGGGCGCCGAGTTGGAGGGCTTCCTCGCGTTTGGAGTCGCTGGTGGTGAAGGCAGTGACGTCGCATCCCCAGGCGCGCAGAAACTGAAGGGCCATGTGGCCGAGACCGCCGATGCCGATCACGGCGACAGTGTCGGTGGGCTTGATGCCGAGCTCCACCAAGGGGTTGAAGACAGTGATGCCGCCGCAGAGCAGGGGGCCGGCCTTGCTGGCGTCAAGGCCTTCGGGCAATGGAAGAACCCAGGTCCAGTCGGCCCGTACGCGGGTGGCGAAGCCGCCGTGACGTCCGATGATGGTGGATTCGGCCTTGAGGCAGAGGTTCTGGTTGCCGGAGAGGCACTGCTCGCAGGCACCGCAACTGCCGGAAAACCAGCCGAGCCCAACGCGGTCGCCGATGTTGAAACGTTTGGTGTGCTCCCCGAGGGCGACGACGCGCCCGATGACTTCGTGGCCGGGAACGAAGGGATAGGTGGTCATGCCCCAGTCGTTGTCGAGCATGGAGAGATCGCTGTGGCAGATGCCACAGCTCTCGACGGCGATTTCAACCTGTTCGCTGCCGAGCGGGCCGGGGGTGTATTCGAAGGATTGAAGGGGTTGCTTGGCGCCGAAAGCGGCGAGGGCTTTGATGGGCGTGGTCATGGATGGGGGGGCCAGGAAAGGCTGGTGATCGGGTCCGCGCTCAGGGCAACGTGAATCCGGAGGTGTTCAGGTGCTTGAGGTCGAGCAGCACCACCGTGAACCAGACCAGCAGGGCCAGGCCACCGAGTGAGCCGATCACGGCCAGCAGGCCCACGATCACCGACCTGGAGGAACCGCTGTCGTTCGGCACGGGCACGGAAAAAGCGAGCACCACTGTCCCACGATCCGAGCTCAGGGGGCCAACGGGGCGGCCTCGGCCCCCTCGCCGGTGTCGGCCAGCACCAGCCGCAGCAGCACCGGCGCCAGGAAGGTGGTGCCCATCACCATCAGCAGGATCGCCGCCTCCAGCGACGGTCCCAGCACCCCGGTCTGGGTGCCCAGCCCCAGAAAGATCAGGCCCACTTCGCCGCGGGGCATCATCCCCAGCCCCACAGCCAGCCGGTTGGTGGGCACCTGGCTCCTGTAGCTCCACCCCGCCGCCACCTTGCTGACCACGGCGGCCGCCAGCAGGAAGCCCGCGATCACCAGCCCCTCGTGGTTGGCGGCATTGAAGGGATTGAGCACCGACAGATCCATGCTGCTGCCAATCAGCACGAAGAACACGGTGGCGAACAGGGCCACCAGGGGTTTCACCGCCTCCTCGATCGCCTTGCGGTGCCGCGAGGCACTCAGGATCAGGCCACCGGCGAAGGCCCCCAGGGCCGCCTCCAGGCCGAAGGCCTGGGCCGCGAAACACGACAGCGACAGCACCAGGAAGGCCGCCACCACCACTTCGCCGGGGGCGCGCAGACGATCGAGCAGCCAGTCGAAGGAGGGGGCGGCGGTGCGGCTGAGGAACAGCGCCGCGATCACGAACACCCCCGCCGCCGCGATCAGTTTCAGGATCGGGCCGATGGTGAAGCCCTCGCCGCCCGCTAGGGCCACCACAACGGCCAGGATCACGATGCCGAGGATGTCATCGAGCACGGCCGCCCCGATCACCGTCTGCCCCTCCCGGGTGCGCAGGAACTTCAGCTCCCCCAGCACGCTGGCGGTGATGCCGATGCTGGTGGCGGTCATGGAGGCACCGGCGAAGATCGCCGGCAGCAGCGGCACGCCGAACAGAACCTGCAGGCCGGCGGTCCCCAGGGCGAAGGGCAGCACCACCCCGGTGAGCGCCACCGTGATCGCCTGCCCCCCCACCGCCATCAGTTCATCCAGTTCGCTCTCCAGGCCGGTGAGGAACAGCAGGGCCAGCAGGCCGATCTTCGCCACCGCCTGCAGGTTGGTGAAGCTGTGGTCGTTGATCTCCTGCACCTGTTCCGGGCCCACGTGGGCCAGGGCGGCAATCGTGTTCTCGGCAAAGGCGTTGAGCTGGCCGCCCAGCTCCGGGGCCAGGATGAGATGCAGCCCTGAAACGCCGATCAGCACCCCCGCCACCAGCTCGCCGAGGATGGCTGGCAGGCGGAAGCGCACCATCAGCTCCGCCAGGGCCCGGGCGGCGAACAGGATCACGATGAAGCGCCCCACCTCGATCAGGGTCTCGGCCGCCTCGATCTGGTGACCCCCGGTGGCGAGCAGCAGGGAGGGCATGTCCATGGCGGGCGGGCTGGGGCAGTGGCGGAATCCTTTCACCCCCTGGCGGGGATCGGGCCGGGGATCAGCGGATCGGGATCAGGGGATCGGGATCCCCGGGCCTGACGGGAGGAGGGCTCCGGCCCCGACAGACTGGGGGGCCAGCCGGGCCCGGAGCCTGCAGCGATGGCAAGGTTCAGGCGACCAGCACGGCAGCCCCGCCGCCAGGGCCGGCTCCGGCCCGGTGCCGTTCCACCGGAAGGCAGGCCGCCCGTCTCCTGGGGCGTCGTGGTGGCGATCGGCCTGCTGCTGGCTGGCGTGCCGATGCTGCTCTTCAATCAGCAGCACTCCGGCGATCCGCTCAAGGTCCGCCGGGAACTGCGCAAGTTCTGAGCCTGGTGGTGGCGTCACCCAAGGCGAGCCGTGGGGGGCAACAATGACCGCTGACTCCGTGGGGCCCCATGGCTTTCGGATCCAGCCACGGTGATGGTGTGTCCGACAGTCAGCCCGCCTCACTGATCAGCCTCAGCCGGAGGCTGGGTCTCGACTGGGCCCAGATGCACGACCTGCCGATGCAGGGGGACCTGGCTCACCTCGACGCCCCCGGGTTCAGGAAAGATGTCACCCCTCTCATTCGTACACCCGGGGGCTTGAGGACATGACCAATGCGTCGCTACAGCGAGGCCGTCAAGGCTGATGTGAGGAGGCGGATGACCCCGCCGCAACGGCAGAGCGTGGC
>CAIXBB010000028.1 GCA_903917565.1 uncultured cyanobacterium
AAACACCCGCTGCTGGCGTCAACCCGTAGAAGTGTGGATCAACAAGCCAACAGAGGAACCCAATCCAATGCTCGCGCTACCCTTGATCCAGGCCGCCTGAATGGCAGCCCAGGAGTGACAACTTCCCTGAAAGTCACCGACGCGGACCCTCACGCCTTCGCCGAGAGCGTCAGGTCGGTGGTTCCCCTGAACCACTTCGCCAGTACGTCGCAGCGTGGGGGCTTTCTGCATTCCGGCGCCGCCCTGATCTGCGGTGACCTCACCCTCAGCAGCACCATCCACACGGCCCTGGACATCGAGCTGGGGGAACACCCGTTCGCCACGCTGGCCATTCCCTATGCGGGGCAGACCGCCATCCGGATCGATCGCCAGGAATTGACCCTGCGGGCGGGAGCCACGGCGGTCTACATGCCGGGGGAGGCCTATGCCGGACGAACCCAGGCCTATGCCGGCGTGATGCTCAACCTGCCCCACCAGTCCCTGGCCAGCACGGCCCTGGCCATCGCTGGCCCGGATGGAGCCGCCAGCCACTGCCGCCTGACCCTGCAGCGGCCTGCTGTCCTGGGGGACGACGGACCGGTGGTATCCGATCTGCTGCTCAGCCTGCGTCGGGTGATCTCCGTCTACAACGGCTCGGCTCTGCTGACGCCTTCCGCCGTGCGCAGTCTTGCCCTGGAGGATGCGATTCAGCGGTTGGTGATTCTCCTGCTCTGTCCGGAGCTTCTGATCGAGAGCGGAGCCGACCGTCTGGTGGCCCGCCTGGGAGCCAGCGGCCGGGAGCGGATCTTCGATGAGCTGATTGAATGGATCCTGGTCGATCTCACCCGGCCGCTCACCCTTTCGGAGCTGGAACGGCGCAGCGGCTATTCGCGGCGCTCGTTGCAGTACATGTTCCGCTCCCGTTTCGGGCTCGGACCCATGCAATGGCTGCGTCAGCAACGCCTGAAGGCCGTCTGGCGATGTCTGCGGCAAGGTGCCCCCGGCGAAACGGTGGGAGCAATTGCCACCCGTTTCGGCTTCATCAGCTCCTCCAGCTTCGCCCGGCTGTTCCAGACCACCTTCGGACAGCCACCTTCTGACGTGTTGCGAGCTGCCCAACGACGCTCATGAACCCAGGCTCATATTTGGATGTCCCGCTAGTCATCTGATGCCCTGCATCACCATCCCTGGTAGGTCAAGGTGTCGCTTGAAGAAAAAATAGCTGCCACCGTGGAGAAACTACCGTGATCGGTCCATCACGCCAGCGCAGCAGCGACAGGCCAATGATCAGTCCGATGCCGGTGTCCCTCAGCCGCCAGGCCACCAACTCAGGGATTAGATGCTGTCAATTCATAGGTCATTGCGCACAAGAGATGGAAGCAGCGAGGCTGACAGGGTTGGGTTGTTCAAGAATCCCCTGTCGACCCGGCATCGCCAAGCAGACACACTGGTGCTTCAACTCCGGTCGCTGATTGTTCAGCATCCCCCGGGGCCGCTTTCGCTGCTCGCTCGCCATGCCGCCGCTCCCGTTGCTTCGTCGGGCCTTGGCCCTTTGGCTGGCGTCTGGGGCTGTGCTCACCACCGCCGCCCAGCCGGCGGTCGCCCTGCAGGAGATCGATCTTCGGCTACCGATCCTGCAGACGAGCCTCTCGATCCGGCTCAAGGAACTGACCAGTCCTAGCAAGCTGTTTGCGGGCAACAGCGATCTGGCTGAGCTTGACCGGGCCACCAACGGAGCCGTCGGGCGCAAGCTGGTCGAGCTGTTCAACGCCTCCCTGCCCCTTCAGACCAAGGCCGTCGTCAACCAGGCGGAGGGCTCTCCCATGCTCAGCCAGGCGCTGCTGATGCTCTCCTCCCTCGGTGGCATTGATGGTCTGCCAGCCAACCTCAGCGACCAGAAGGTCTCCAAGGCCCTGGAGACCGCCGCGGCCAAAGGGCCGCTCACGATGCTGACCGTGCTCCAGGCACTTCCCGGCAAGACGGCCTCGGTGGATCTGGATCGGGCCCTGTCCTCAGTCCAGCGCCTCGCCCGCCAGCTTCAGCCGGCCGATCGACTGCTGGCGGCCCAGCCGGCAGCCACCGTGAATGCGTCTCTGAGCCAGGCCGGCCCCCTCAAGGTGCAGCGCAGCGAAACCACCATCCCCGTGCCTCACCGGCCGGATCTCCTGCGCCTGGTGGTGATCAGCCCCACCCAGGGGAGCAACGGCCGCCTGGTGGTGATCTCCCATGGCTTATGGGACAGCCCCGCCAGCTTTGAGGGTTGGGCCAGTCACCTGGCCAGCTATGGCTACACCGTGCTCTTGCCCTATCACCCCGGCAGCGACCAACAACAGCAGCAGGAAATGCTCTCCGGCAGGGTGCCGCCGCCAGGTCCGGCCGAACTGCGTCTGCGGCCTCTTGATGTGTCGGCTTTGATCGATGCGGCCGCCGTCGGCAAGCTGGTTCTGACACCGGGCCTGCGCACCGATGAGGTGGTGGTGCTGGGCCAGTCCTGGGGAGGAACCACCGCCCTGCAACTGGCGGGGGCGCGACCCAGTTCCGCTCGGTTGCAAAAGCGTTGCAGCGATCTCAAGGATCCGTCCCGGAACCTGAGCTGGGTTCTGCAGTGCAGCTTCATGACCACCGCAGACGAAGCGGGCCTGGCGGATCGCAGGGTCAAGGCGGTGGTGGCGGTCAGTCCGCCCATGTCGCTGCTGTTCGATGCTGGAGCGACCCAGGGCATGAATGGCCAGGTGCTGGTGGTGAGCGGAAGCCGCGATTGGGTGGTGCCACCGGGGCCGGAGGCGATCTGGCCCATGGCCGCTGCGGCCCGCGAAGGCGGTGGTGGCTTTCGACTGGTGCTAGCCAAAGGCGGAGACCACTTCAACCTCGGCGCACGCTATGAGGAAGGGGGTGGTCCGCTGCGGGGTCTGTTGCTGGCCTGGGTGAGCGGGATCTTCATGTCAGGGCCCGCCGTCACCCCCGGCTCCAAAACCCCTGCACTGTTGCCGCCTGAAGGCTGGGGTGATGTCAGTGTCCCCCTGGCGGACGTCACTGGTCAACTCCAGAGCTTCACCCGCTGATGTTTCTCGGGGCCAGGCCCCCGCTCAACCAACGCGACTCAACAAAAGGCCGATCGACACTCCGGCCACGGCGGCACAACCGGCAATCGCCACCGTCGTCACCACGGTGGGCAGCACCGACCGCTCCCCGATCCGGGCGCGGCCATAGCCCAGCAGCACCAGCAGCACCAGGGTCATCAGCAGCGACACCGGCCGGGCCTGCTCCAGCGGCAAGACAGCGAAGGCCAGCACCGGTGTCAGGCCTGCGAACAGATCGGAGACGAACATCCAGAGCGCTTGGGCCACAGGCTGCTGGCGCTGGGAGGAGGACGACACCGCTGCGCTGCGCTCCAGTTCCGGCAGTCCGGCAGGTCGCTGCCGCAGATCGTCCTGAATCGCTTCGAGGGTGGCAGGTTTCAGCCCCGTGCGGCTCAGGCGCCCCATCAGATCAGCAATTTCGCCGGCGGGATCGGCCGTCACGGCAGCCAGTCGCTGGCGTGATTCCACCCGGTCCCGGTCCCGTTCCGACTGCAGATCGAGGAACACACCCGCCATCATCGAGACGGCGGCGGCCACGGCTCCGGCGGCTCCCGCCACCAGCACACTCCTGCCGGAGCTGGCGGTGAGGGACACCCCGGCCACCAGACCGAAGATCGAAACGGTGCCGTCCTCCATGCCGAAGACGATGTCGCCGATCGAAGCCCTGAACGAGGTGCTCAGGACGAGGCGGAGGCTGGGCTGGGGCATGTCGATCGAAGCTGGGTGGCCGCGGCCTGAGCATCCTGACCTGACCTCGGGGGGCTTGACCGTTCGCCACGGATTCCTTTGACGCCACGGTCTGGAGCCTTTCTGGATCGGGCAGGATCCGGCGATCGGGACGCCGGAGCTGCTCGGATCCATTCTCTTCTTGCGCTCCGGCTATCTCGTCTTCCTGGAAACCTGCCCCTCTCCATGGGCCCGGCGTCCGGACCGACTGTGGGGGTACGTCTGCTTCATCTAGGGGATAGGATCCATTTCTGGTGTCAGCCACAGGGTGATGCAATCTTCAGGATTCCCAGGTCAGGAGTCTTCAGTGGAAGTGCTGTCTTCCCAGGACGTTTCCCTGTCAAGCGTGTCAACAGAGACCGATGCCATGGTTCAGCTGGCCACCAGGCATCTGAGCGTGCGTTCGGTTGACGATCTGTCCCTGTATGAGGACCATTCCGCCATCATCCAACGCCTCTGCAAGGAACTGGGATTTCAGCAGCCTGCCACGGCCATGGCCTGGGTCTTCGATCAACTCGAGCAGTCGAAGGATCTGCAGAAAGCGATTTTTGACCTTCTCAACGATTGATCACGCTTCCGCTAATTCCCTCACCGCGGGCTGCCGCTTCCTGATGGACATCGCTACGTATGGGGTGGGTTCCACCTGATCGCCAGTGAGTTCCGCGCGATCGCCGACACCGGACGGGTGGACACGGTCCTGCTGCCGGCCCACCAGTTGCCCACCAGCCTCCCCACCGCCGCAAGCGCATGACGACCGCCCGGGAAGCCCCCAGCATCGATCTGATCGGAGCCACCGCCCTGGGGGTGGGCGGGATGATGGGCGCCGGCCTCTACACGCTGCTGGGGCTGGCCGCCCGCAGCGCCGGGGTGCTGCTGCCGCTGGCCTTCCTGCTGGCTGGCATCGCCGCCTCCTTTTCGGTCTATTCCTATGCCCGGCTGGGTACGGCCTTCCCCAGCCGCGGCGGCGGAGCCCACTTCCTGCTGGCCGCCCTCGGTGACACCGACCTCTGCGCCTCCTTGAACGTGTTCCAGTACGTGGCGTACCTGATCGCCACCTCCCTCTATGGGGCGGGCTTTGCGGAGTACGTGGGGGCCCTGGCCGGGGGCCACCTGCCTGGGGTCGCTCTGCGGCTGATCGGAGCCTCGGCGGTGGTCGTCTTCACCGCGGTCAACCTGGTGGGCCCGCAGCTGGTGGACCGTTCCCAGAAGCTGATCATCGCCGCCGAAGTGGTGATCCTCGCGCTGCTGCTGCTCCTGGGCACCTTCCATGCCGATCCCGGCCGGATCATGGCCACCCCTTGGCCCGCCGGTGCCGGTGTGCTGACGGCGGCGGGCCTGCTCTACGTGACCTTCCAGGGCTTCGGGGTGGTGAGCAATGCCGCCCAGGACATGCGCTCACCGAAGACCCAGCTGCCGCGCGCCATGTTCCTGGCGCTGGCCATCGTGCTGGTGGTGTACCTGCTGGTGAGCACCCTGGTGGTGAGCCTGCTGCCCCTGGCGACGATCGAGCGGGATGCGGGCCACGTGCTCGCCAACGCCGGCGGGGCCGTGCTCGGCCGCACGGGCTTCCTGGTGATTGCCGCCGCCGCCATCCTGGCCACCGCCTCGGCGGTGAATGCCACCCTGTTCGCCTCGGCCAACATCGGCGCCGATCTCGCCGACTCCCGCCAGCTGCCGGCCGCCCTGGCCCGTCCCTGGCTCAGCAGCTCCGACGTGTCGCTGCCCGTGTCGGCCGGGGTGGTGATCCTGCTGGTGCTGTTCTTCCCGCTCGATGCGGTCGGTCAGATGACCAGCCTGGCTTTCCTGATCGTGTATGGCGCCGTCAGCGCCGCCCACCTGCGGGTGCGCGGCAAGACAGGGGCACGGGCCTGGCCGCTGCTGCTGGCGGTGGCGATCAATGCCGCCCTGTTCGTGGCCCTGCTGATCGACACCGTCCGCACCGGATCCCCTGCCACCTGGATCACCTTCCTGGCCGTGCTGGCCGGCAGCTTCGCGCTCACGGCCGTGCTCCGACGCGGGCGTTGAAATCCGTCTGCAGCACTCACTCCGCCAGTAACGTCTGCTTGGCAGACTCCAAATCCTTGCGGGCAGCATCGCTCAGCTCGGGATACCTGAGGTTCAGGGATTCGAGGGTGTCGATCACCGCCGCCGCCACCACCAGCCGGGTGAACCACTTGTTGTCGGCCGGCACCACCGCACCGATGTCCAGGCGCACCCGATCACCGGGCACCAGCTGGGTGGCGGGGAGCTTCTGCCACTGGCCGTCCCGCTTCACCAGGGCCTCCAGAGCCGGCCTGGCTTTCAGGGCCGCCACGGCATCGCCGGCCGAGGACTCCCCGACGTAGGCGATGACGGTGTTGCCCACCAGCAAGCCCAGGATGATGGCGAAGTCCACCCAGTCGCCGACGATCGCGCACAGGAGGATGGCCGCTTCGATCATCCAGGGCATCGGACCCCAGAGATAGGAGAGCAGCATGACGAGCTTGCTGCGTTTCTTCTCCGGCAGGGCATCGGGCCCCGACCGGCTCAGGCGCTGTGCTGCCTCCACCCCGCTGAGGCCCTCCCCTTCGTGTGGAGTTGCTGGAGCTGCTCCTGAAGCGAGGGCGCCTTCGTTTTCATCATCCTTCCCCCCGGAACATCCGGCAAACGTTGACCCAGGCGGAATCGGGCGCAGGTCAACCGATGGAGAACACCGTGGCAATCACTTAACCCCACTTTTGTCCGCTCATAACGAATCTGCATTCTTGAGGCCTCTACTTCTCGTCGCTGGGCCTGGCTCAAAACCGTATATCTGCGCCGTAGCAGTTCAGTAACGCAGAAACAGTTCAAACGCGCAGATTGCGTTCGTCAAGCTCGCTGGGCCTGCTACGGTT
The DNA here is from genome assembly GCA_903917565.1 of uncultured cyanobacterium. Taxonomy (GTDB): domain Bacteria; phylum Cyanobacteriota; class Cyanobacteriia; order PCC-6307; family Cyanobiaceae; genus Cyanobium. The sequence continues at coordinate 6,659 of CAIXBB010000028.1, forward strand.
TGCCGAAATTCATAACTTCATGGCCCTACATCGCTCCCAGGCGCTCTCATCGCCTGGGCTGGATCCTGTCTTCGGCTCAGAGCTGGCTTCCACCATTGCCCCCACTGAGACATTTCCTGAACTGGAGGGGCGCCACGATGTCGTCTACCAGATGGTGCACGACGAGCTGTTCCTTGATGGCAACGCACGTCAGAACCTCGCCACCTTCTGCCAGACCTGGGAGAACGAGGAGCTCCACAAGCTGATGGATCTGTCCATCAGCAAGAACATGATCGACAAGGACGAGTACCCGCAGACCGCGGAGATCGAAGGTCGCTGCGTACGGATGCTCGCCGATCTCTGGAACGCCCAGCCGCACGAGAATCCGATGGGCACCTCCACCATCGGCTCCAGCGAGGCCTGCATGCTCGGTGGCATGGCGGCCCTCCATCGTTGGCGTGCCCGTCGCAAAGCGGACAACAAGCCCACAGACCGGCCCAACCTGGTGTGCGGCCCGGTGCAGGTCTGCTGGCACAAGTTCTGCCGCTACTGGGATGTGGAGCTGCGCGAGATTCCGATGGATCCCGGCCGGCTCTGCATGGATGCGGCGGAGATGTTGAAGCGAGTCGATGACAACACGATCTGCGTCGTCCCCACCTTTGGGGTGACCCACACGGGCAATTTCGAATTGGTCGAGCCGCTGGCCGAAGCCCTCGACACTCTCCAGCAACAGACGGGACTGGATGTCGACATCCATGTCGATGGTGCGAGTGGTGGTTTCCTCGCCCCCTTCTGCGCGCCAGAGATCAAATTTGACTTCCGTGTGCCTCGCGTCAAGTCGATCAGCACGTCCGGGCACAAGTTCGGCCTGGCGCCCCTCGGCTCAGGCTGGGTGTTATGGCGCGACACCTCAGCACTGCCCGAGGAACTGATCTTCAAGGTCAATTACCTGGGCGGTGAAATGCCCACCTTCGCCATCAACTTCTCCCGTCCCGCCGGACAGATCATCTGCCAGTACTTCCTGTTCCTCAGGCTGGGCCGAGAGGGCTATCGCAAGATCCAGATGGCCTGCTACGACACGGCCATGTGGATCGCAGAGGAGATCGCCAAGTCTGGCCCCTTCGAGATGATCTGCAAAGGCGATCCCAACGGCGGCATCCCTGCGGTCACCTGGCGGATCCAGGAAGGGACAGAGACTCCCTACACCCTGTTCGACCTGGCGGATCGCCTGCGCCTGAGAGGCTGGCTGGTACCCGCCTATACGCTGCCGGCGAACGTCACCTCGATCGCCGTGCAGCGCATCCTCGTGCGCCAGGGTCTGTCACGAGATATGGCCTCGTTGCTGATCACCGACTTCCGCAAGGCGATCGCTCACTTCGACCGTCATCCCGTGTCCGTTCCGATGGCGGAGAAAGAAGCCGGCGGCTACAACCACACCTGAGTTTTCATTTTTCCCACGCGAGCATCGAACTAGACCGATGACAGAACAATCAGGAATGCGGATGAGCTGGCTCACCCTCTCCTTCATGATGGTGGCAGCTGTGGCCAGCATCCGTTCATTGCCAAGCATGGCCGTGTATGGCCTGGGCTCTATTTCTCTCTATCTGATTCCAGCCGTCGTTTTCTTCATCCCTGTGGCCTTGGTGGCCTCGGAACTGGGCACGGGCTGGAACGGTGGGATCTACGGCTGGGTGAAGCAAGCGTTCGGTAACAAGCTGGGCTTCTTTGCAATTTGGTACATGTGGATCCAGGTCGTGATCTGGTACCCGATCGTGCTTGGCTTTGCGGCAAGCGCGCTTGCCTATCTGATCAACCCAGAGCTTGCCAAGAGCGGCATCTTCACGACCTTTGTAATTATTGTTCTTTACTGGATCAGCACCTTCATCGCCCTCGGAGGTCTCAACTCGCTCTCCAAGCTGTCTTCACGCTTCATGCTGGCAGGCACTCTTTTTCCTGCCGTCGTGCTCGTGGTTCTTGGCGTCGTATGGCTGCTCACCGGTCACAAGTCGGAGGCGCCACTGACGCTCGGAGCGCTCGTCCCCGATATCTTTAAAGCGTCGCCAAAGCTGGCGGGGCATCATCGTGACGCTACGGACTTCTGGAAGGAATTCTCGGGCGTACTCGGTGGTCTGGTGCTGATCGTGAGCAACTTCCTGGCCTATGCGGGGATCGAAATGAACGCGATCCACGCTCGCTCGCTCACCAATCCCCAGAAGCAGATGCCGAAGGCGATCGGACTCGCGGCGATCCTGATCGTGTTCATCTTCATCCCGCCCACCCTCGCCATTTCTCTGGTCGTCCCTGCCGATTCCACCAGCCTGACGGCCGGCGTCATGCAGGCCTACTCCGATCTCTTCACCCGTTTCGGCATGGAATGGGCGATCAAGGTCATGGCCGTGCTCCTGATCATCGGCGCTCTCGGCGGTGTACTGACCTGGACCGCTGGTCCATCCGCGGGTCTGCTGATGGTCGGGCGGGCCGGCACCCTTCCTCGCTGGTGGCAACAGACCAACAGCAAAGGGGTACAGAAGAACATCCTGCTGGTCCAGGCCTCGATTGTCACGGTACTGGCTTTCCTCTATGTGATCGTGCCCGATGTCTCAGCGGCCTTCTGGATGCTGAGTGCGATTGCAGCGCAGATCTACCTGATCATCTACGTGTTCATGTTTGCTTCCGCCCTGCGGCTTCGCCAGACGCAGCCCACAGTACGGAGAGGCTTCGTGGCCCCGGCGATTCGATTCTGGGCGATTCTCGGCATCATCGCCTCGGCGTTCGCATTCCTGCTCGGCTTCGTGCCTCCGGACCAATACAAGACCCTGTCGCCCATCTCCTATGTGTCGGTCCTTGTGATCGGCCTGATCGTGTTCGCCATTCCGCCCTTCATCTTCTACGCCAAGCGGCAACACAGCTGGCAGGTGATCCCATCCTCCGAAGCCGAGAAGAACACGGCGGCCCTCCAGGATCTGGCAGCGGAGTGATCACAATGGTCGACGCACAGCACTATGCCGCCGTGGTGAAAGCGTCCCACGACGCTTCTGCTTCCGTGCAGGGTGGGGTGAACGCCAGCTACATCCCATATCTGGCTTCCGTGCCAGCGAACCTCACCGGCTTGACCCTGGTGCTCTCCGATGGCCAGGTGTTCTCTGAAGGTGACAGCGACTATCGATTCGCGATTGAATCCATCTCCAAGGTCGCCACCCTGGCACTGGCTCTGGAGCAGCATGGGCCTGCCGAGGTTCGGAAAAAGATCGGCGCCGACCCCACGGGCATGCCCTTCAACTCGGTGACGGCCCTCGAGCTGCACGACGACCGGCCCCAGAGCCCACTTGTCAACGCCGGCGCGATGGCGACCGTGAGCCTGATCCAGGCCGATAACGCCGAGGATCGCTGGGCCCGGATTCTGGGCATGCAGAGCCGGCTGGTCGGTCATCCGGTGGAGCTTTCTGACGAAGTCAACCACTCCGAGCAGTCCACCAACTTCCACAACCGCGCCATCGCCTGGCTGCTCTACTCAGCGGGGACGCTCTACAGCGATCCGATGGAAACGTGCGATGTGTACACCCGCCAATGTTCAACGCTGATCAGTTGCAAGGATCTAGCCGTGTTCGGAGCAACGCTGGCTTCCGGTGGCATCAATCCCCTCAACAGCGAGCGGGTGCTGCAGTCCACCAACGTTCCCCACATCCTGGCCGAGATGAGCATGGAAGGGCTGTACGACACTTCTGGAGACTGGGCCTACACCGTCGGGCTTCCCGGCAAGAGTGGCGTGGGGGGTGGGGTGATGGCGGTGATGCCGGGCAGGGGTGCGATTGCCGGCTTCTCCCCCCCGCTTGATCCCATCGGCAACAGCGTGCGCGGCCAGCAGATGGTGGCGGCCGTGGCCAGGGCGCTGGGTTGGAATCTCTACCGGGTTTCCGAAGACTGAGCAACTGAAATCCTTCCTTCCCCTATCGATCATGACCTGCCGGACGAGAACCCCTCTTTACTTGATCGGCAGCCTTGCTGCTCTGTTGCTGGGCGGCCCCTCCCTGGCGGATCCGGGACGCGCCGATGAGTCGATCCAGGGGGGACCGCACCAGGAGGCACCGTCCGAAACGGCTGCGGAGGCAGTCGATGCTTCCCCTAGCCTTCTCGGCGAGCCCGATGTCTCCACGGTTGGCAGGATTGGACGCGTTCATGACGACATCCGTCGTGATAAGCGGCGGCGCTCTTTCTTCCTGGAGGTAAAGGAACTCTACGGAGACTATGCACGCTTCAAGCAGCGGCTCGATGAGGAAGCTGGGCTTTCCTGGTCGGTCGATCTCAGCTACCTGCCGCAGTGGGCAGGCCCGGAAGGCGGCAGTCCAAGCACCCAGTTCCTGACGACTTCGAACATCGATTTCCGAGTTTTCCGAAGTAAGAGTCTTGGGGTGGGTTCCGTCCAGGCCTCCTACTCAACGGTTCGTTATCCCTCCAATCAGAATGGCGCCGACCTCTCAGGTGCCATTGGCGCGATCAATCTGATCAATGATTTTCCGGTCTACCAGAACACTTTTTCCCAGCTGAGCTACACCCATGCGTTCCCAGGCAACAAGGTGTTGATCACGATTGGCCAGTATCCCATCTACAGCTTTGACGGAAATCTCTATCTGGCCAACCAGCAGGAGAATTTCAATAGCTATATTTTTTCCCAGAACGGCAGCTCCACCTATCCGATCGCCGGTCTTGGTGCCTACATGCAGGTGAATGTCACCGACGCGATCCAGATCGCTGCAGGCATCCAGAACCCCAACAACCTTTCCGGCTCCACCCTGGCCACACAGAACTTCAAGACCGCAGGCGCTGCCTGGTTCGGCTACGTGCAATGGACACCCCAGTTCCGGGGACTGGGCTCCTCCCAGTACTCCTTCACGTACTACCAGGTCCCCACGATCCCCGAGCAGAAGCAGTCCAGTGGCTGGTCGTTCAACGCGATGCAGAATCTCAACGACACGTGGGCTCTCTTCGCCAGGGCCAACAGCGCCTATCAGACGTTCGCGCCGATCCGCAGTTCCTATGCTCTCGGTGCCGCCATAAACAATCCCCTCGGCCGGAACAAGCTTGATCAGATCGGCCTGGCGATCGGTCTCAGCAGCCCCGCACCATCTCCAGTCAATCCGCCGGGTGCGCGCAACGAGAAGGTTCTCGAGGCGTACTGGAACTGGGCGTTCACCGGCGCTCTGATGATCACCCCGAGCATCCAGGTGATCCTCGACCCGGCGCTCGCCCCCGATCGACGCAGTGCCTGGTCCCTTTCGCTGCGCAGCACGCTGATGTTCTGAGTGGCCATTGGGCCCCGACTGGCTCAGGCGTTGGGGGTCTCTCCGATCGTATCGCGTTGCTTGAGCGTCTCCTGAAGCGTCGGCGTCATGATTGCAGTCATCGAGTCTGGGGACAAAGCCGACCATGGTGAAGTGGACGCCCGGCTATCCCATCCGAATCTTCGTTGCAATCTTCTCCATCCACGGCCGTTAGCTCTTCACGAATCTGCACTCTTGGGCTGGAAAACGGTCGACGCTGGACCTCGCGCAAATCCCCACATCTGCGCCGAGTCGGTTCAGCTGCACGATCCCAGTCCAAGCACGCAAAAACAGTTTCTATGCGCAGAAGACTCGTCTCGGCGGTCTTCATCTATGTTTGACTTCCCGCAGGTGCCATCATGTCGCTCGCCCGGATTCGACGGCTGAGATGGCTGTTCCATCTCGCTCTCTCCATCGTCCTGATGGGGTCCATGGACCTGAGCTTCGGTCAGCAGGTGGAAGGTGGAGTGCCCTTCTTCAATGACTCCGGCTCCCTGACGCTGCCGCCGGAGAGCACCCAGGAACTGCAGGAGTCGATGCCGGAACTGAAGCTCTTCCCACCCCAGAATCCCCCTCAGATGCTGCCGGAACTCGGCACTTCGATCGACTCGCCGGAGATCTGAGGACGGGTCATGTCCCTGCATCGCCGAACCGTCACGCGCTACCTGGGGGCCCTGCTCGCCGCGACCCTGCTGGCGGGGGTGTTCGGCTGGGTCGGCGCTTCCGCCCGGCCGGCCGATCCGCTGCCCTCCTGGAATCCGGGAGCGGCCCGGGACGGCATCCTCAGCTTCGTCCGCCAGACCACGGACCCCGCCAGCCCCCGGTTCGTGCCGCCCGCCGAGCGCATCGCCACCTTCGACCAGGACGGCACCCTCTGGGTGGAGCAGCCGGTCTACCCGCAGGTGCGCTTCATCCTCGAGAAGGTGCCCGGCGCGGTGACCACCCGGGCGGAACTGGAGCGGCTGGCCGCCACCGCCCTCAGCGGCATGCCCCTGGAGACCTTCAGAGCCGATGTGCGGCAATGGCTGGCCACGGCCCGCCATCCCCGCTGGCAGCGCCCCTACACCGAGCTCACCTACCAGCCGATGCAGGAGCTGCTCCGCTATCTGCGCGCCAGCGGCTACAAGACCTACATCGTCACCGGCGGCGGCCAGGACTTCGTGCGGGTCTATGCCGAGCAGATCTACGGCATTCCGCCGGAGCAGGTGATCGGCACTGCCGGCGCCACCCGTTACGGCTACGACAGCCAGGGCCGGCCCTTCCTGACCAAGGAGCCCCGGCTGCTGCTCAACGACAACGACGCCGGCAAGCCGGAAGGCATCCAACTCATGATCGGCCGGCGGCCCACCGCTGCCTTCGGCAACTCCACCGGTGACCGGCAGATGCTGGAGTACACCAAGGCCGGCGACGGGCCGCGGCTTTCGATGCTGGTGCTGCACGATGACGCCCGCCGCGAGTATGCCTACGGTCCAGCCCTGGGGCTGCCGGATACCCGGGTGGGCCGGTTCACCCAGGAGCTCCATGACGAAGCCCGCCGGCAGGGCTGGATCGTGATCAGCATGAAGAACGATTGGAGGCGCCTCTTTTCCTTCGACCGCTGACGGCCGAGGTGCCCACTGCGCTCTAGGGTCGAGCCAGTCGATTCGCCGCCATGAAAGTCCTGGCCGTCTCCCTGCTGAGCGCCGCGCTCGCCTTCGGTGTTGGTTCCGCCGCCGAGGCCCAGCAGCGCTGCACCTTCCTGCAGCCGATCGGCGGCGACGGCACCTCCCCGATCGTCTCCAAGCAGGTGGGGCGGGGCAAGCTGATCGGCAAGCCGAACTGGAACACCGACTTCATCGTCGATCAGCCCTACAGCAGCTTCAAGTTCTTCTTCACGGCCAACTCCTCCGATGCCAATGCCAAGTACCCGGTGAGCGGCTTCATGAAGTTCAGCGATGGCAGCAACCTGCAGGTGATCAACGAAACGATGAATCCACCGATCGGCAAAGGCCGCATGTTCGGCCCCTTCCCCGCCATCCCGGGCAAGCAGGCCAGCCAGATGAACTTCAAGGTGGGCGCCAGCGATGACCCCGGCGCCCTGGGCTTCAGCTACCGGATCTCGGTGCAGGGCTGCAAGTAGGGCCTGCTCCGATGCTGCTCCCGCTGCTGCTGGCCCTGTCACCGGCACCCGGTCCGGTGATCACGAACGGGCCGGTGGTGGCCGTGCTGGAGAACCGCCGCAAGCCGATGCCCGACGGCATGGATGAGGTCCAGCCCGTCGCCACGGTCAGGCTGCGGGGCCAGGTGGTGGGTCAGCTGGTGGGGGCCCTGCGGATCGGCTCCGGCAACTCGGATGCGGTGCTGCAGGTGCTGGAGCTGGATCCAGCCAACCCCTATCCGGAGGTGCTGCTCTCCACGTTCACGGGTGGCGCCCACTGCTGCAACGACACCCGCGTGCTCACCAGCAGCCCGGACGGCCGCCGCTGGTTCGAAGTGCGCCGCGATCCGGTGAATGGTGGCCCCAACGGCGCCAGCGACCCGCTGGGCAACGGCCGCGACCTGCTGGTGGACGTGGACAACCGCTTCCTCTACCAGTTCGCCAGCTACGCCGGCAGCAGCGCCCCCAGCCAGATCTGGCAGCTGAACGGCCCCCGCTTCGTCGACATCAGCCATCGGCCTGAGCTGCGGCCCCTGCACCGCCGCCGGCTGCAGGAGATGGAGAGCTGGTTCAAGCAGCCGGCCGGTCAACGCACCGAGGCCAACGGCTTCCTGGCTGCCTGGGTGGCCACCAAGGCGCTGGTGGGGGACTTCGACAGCGGCTGGCGGCGGATGCTGGGCTTCTACGACCGCCGCTCTGACTGGGGGCTGACCTCCTGCGAGGCCGGCTACAACGCCAAGGGGGACTGCCGGCGACCGGAGAAGCGTTACGCCGACTTCCCAGCGGCGCTGTGGGCGTTCCTGCGTCGCACGGGCTACCTGCCGGCGCAGCCGCAGGAGCAGCCCGGGCCCCACTTCAGCCCAGAAACGTCATGGTCAGGCTCACCAGGGCCAGGCCGGTGAGGCCGGTGGCGGTCAGCAGTCCGATCGATCGGTGCACGGGAAACTCCTGTTGACCCAGAACCTAGAGCAATCCTTAAGAAGCGCAGTCGTTCCGTACTGGGCCGCAGCAATCCGTCATGGAACGCCGCTACCCGCCGCCGGCGCCGATCTGAATCGAACGCATCGCGATGGCGCCGAGGGTCACCTCGGCATTGAAGAAAGCCAGTGGCTCGCCGGGGTCCTGCACCCCCAGCACATACAGCAGCGGCAGGTAGTGCTCCAGCGACGGCAGGGCAAGGGCCGCTTCGGGGCCCAGGGCGAGGGGATCGAGCAGGTCTTCCAGGGATCCGGAGCCGATGCGCTCGGCCAGCAGCCGGTCGAAGGAGACGGCCCAGCCGTGGGCTGTGTCCGCCAGGACGATCTGGCCCAGGTTGTGGACGAGGTTGCCGCTGCCGAGCACCAGCACGCCCTCCTGACGCAGCGGCCGCAGGCGACGGGCCAGCTCCAGGTGCTCGCGGGGGGCGCGGCGACGGTCGAGGCTGAGCTGCAGCACGGGCAGATCCGCCGCCGGATGCATGGGCCGCAGCACCGACCACGCGCCGTGGTCGAGGCCCCAGGCGTGGTCGAGGGCGATCTCCGGGACCAGGCGCCGAATACGCTCCGCCAGGGCGGGGGATCCCGGCGCGGGGTAATCGATCGCGAAGAGCTCGGGAGGGAAGCCGCGGAAATCGTGGATCGTGCGTGGCCGCTCCATCGCCGTGACCTTCACCCCCTGGGTTTCCCAGTGGGCCGAGACGCAGAGGATCGCCTCCGGGCGCGGCAGGGCGGCGAAGCACGCCGCCCAGGCACTTGTGAAGCGGTTGGCTTCGATCGCATTCATCGGGCTGCCATGGCCGATGAACAGGGCGGGGCTGGGGGCCTGGATCACGGGGTCTGGCCTCGCGGCGGTGGGTCTGCCTTTGCCACCCTGGTCCCTCCTCTGGCAACGCCGATGGCGGCGGCCGTCACCATCGCCCTGGCCCTGGAGGGTCAGCTGCGCCTCGATGACCAGCCCGCCCTGCACCAGGCCGTGGCGCTGGCCCGCCGCCACCCCGGTGGCCGCCTGCTGGTGCTGGCCTGCCGGCCCGAGGCCCAGCGGCTGCGGGGCCCCCACCAGCGGCGCCTGGAGGCCCAGGCCCTGGCGGCGCTGCACGCCCGCCTGGCGGCCGCGGGGATCCCTTTGCTGGCTTTCCCCCAGCACACCACGGCGGCCGCCCTCGCCGAACTCCATCCCGTGGTGCGGCCCGAGGCGGTGCTGCACGCCAGCGAAAGTCGCCTGTTCGACACCTTGCCAGTGGCGGCCGAGCGCTTCCCGCGGGTGTTCAGCCAGTTCCGGCGCGGCCTGGAGCGCGACCCGGAACCGCCCCTGCCCCCACCGGATCTCGCCGGCCTGGGGGGCGCCTGGAGCGAACTCCCCGGGGCCTGGCTGGCACCGCCTGTGGCCGCTGGCGCCGGGGGTGATCCCCGCAGCGCCTTCCCGTTCAGTGGCGATGAACCCACGGCCCTGGCCCGGCTGCAGCACTACCTGTGCGGCTCAGATGGCCTGCGCACCTACAAGGCCAGCCGCAATGGCCTGGTGGGCACGGAATGTTCCGCCAAGTTCTCCCCCTTCCTGGGCGTGGGCTCCCTGTCGGTGCGGCGCATCTGGCAGGAGCTGCTGCGCTACCAGGCCCTCCATGGCGCCGACGAGGGCTCGGTGTGCATGCAGCAGGAACTGCTCTGGCGCGAGTTCTTCCTCTGGTCGGAGCAGCACCACGGCGTCGCCTTCCACGCCCCGGGCGGGATCCAGCAGCGCCCGCCCGAGTGGGACGCGGACCGGGAGCGCTTCGTGCGCTGGACCCGAGCCGAGAGCGGCCATCCCCTGATCGATGCCCAGCTGAACGAACTGCTGACCACGGGCTACCTCTCCAACCGGGGCCGCCAGTGGGTGGCCTCCCACTTTGTGAATGAGCTGCGGCTGCCCTGGACCTGGGGGGCCCGCTTCTTCGAATGGGCCCTGATCGACGCCCACCCGGCCCTCAATACAGGCAACTGGGCCTACCTCGCCGGCGTCGGCTCCGACCCGCGCAGCTTCGGCGGCGCCCCCCGCCGCTTCGATCTGGAGCGCCAGGTGCGCCTCTACGACCCCCAGCAGAGCCATCGCCAGCGCTGGAGCCGAACCCCATGGCCCTGACCCTGTGAGCCTCACCCTGATCCTGGGCGACCAGCTCCACCCCGACTGGCTCACCCCATCCCCCCTGCAGCTCGCCCCCGGCTCCCGGGTGCTGATGATCGAAGACCTCGCCGTGGCCTCCACCTGGCGCTACCACCGCCTGCGGCTGCTGCACACCTTCGTGGCCATGCGCAGCTTCCGCGACGCCCTGATCGAGCGGGGCGTGACGGTGCGTTACTTCGCGCTGCCGGACTCGGTGGGGGTGACGTTCTGGCAGCGGCTGGCGGCCGAACTGGACGGCGGTGAGCTGCAGGTGGCGGAAGTGGCCGACCGGGCCTTCGAGGCGCGGCTGCAGCGGTTCTGCGTGGAGCAGGGGGTGCAACTCAGCGTGATGCCCTCACCGGCGTTCCTGGAATCGGTGGCCGAGAGCAGGAGCTGGTTCGAGGGCCGCCGCCGCCCGTTCATGAAGACCTTCTACGAGCGCCAGCGGCGCCGCCTCGGCCTGCTGCTGGAGGCCGACGGCTCCCCCAGCGGCGGCCGCTGGAGCTTCGATGTGGAGAACCGCCGCAATCTGCCCAAGGGCTACGTGGAGCCGCCCCTGCCGGCGCTGGCGGCCAGCCCCCATGAGCCGGCGGTGCGGGCCCTGATCGACACCCACTTCGCCGATCACCCCGGCGAGCTGGGGCCCCTGTGGATCCCCTTCGATCAGGCCGGGGCGGCGGCCTGGCTGCAACGCTTCCTGGCGGAGCGACTCGATGGGTTCGGCCCCTTTGAGGACGCCCTCAGCCAGCACCACGACACCCTGAACCATTCCCTGCTCTCGCCCCTTCTCAACATCGGCCTGCTGACGCCGGCGGCGGTGATCGCGGCCACCCTGGCCCACGTGGAGGCGCGGCAGGACAGCGGCCAACCCGTGCCGATCGCTTCGCTGGAGGGGTTCCTGCGTCAGGTGATCGGCTGGCGCGAATTCGTGCGCGGCATCGACCGGGTGCATGGCGAACGCCAGGCCGCCGCCAACTTCTGGAACCACCACCGCCGGCTGGCCCTCTGCTGGGACGACGGCAGCAGTGGTCTGCCGCCGCTGGATGCGGTGATCGAGCGCGTCAACCGGCTCGGCTACAACCACCACATCGAGCGGCTGATGGTGGTCAGCAACCTGATGCTGCTGTGCGAGATCCACCCGCAGGAGGCGCACCGCTGGTTCATGGAGCGCTACCTGGATTCCTACGAGTGGGTGATGGGCCCGAACGTGTACGGCATGGGCCAGATGAGCGACGGCGGCCTGTTCGCCACCAAGCCGTACATCAGCGGCTCCAACTACATCCTCAAGATGGGCGACTACAAACGCGGCCCCTGGTGCGAGATCTGGGACGGCCTCTACTGGCGCTTCATTGACCGCCATCGGGCCTTCTTCCAGGCCAACCCCCGCCTCTCGATGATGGTGCGCCTGCTGGAGCGGATGGATCCCGACCGGCGCGTGTCGCTGGAGACCGCCGCCGAGGGATTCCTGGCGCGGGCCACCATGGTGTTGCCCACACCCACTCCCTGCCCGTGACCGCCACAGTCGACTCCGCAGCCCGGCCGCCAGCCCCCACCGTGCTGCTGGAGCGGCTGGCTGGGGTGGAGGGCATGGGCCGCGGCCAGCGGCGGCTGGTGTTGCTGCTCAGCCAGCTGGGGGACTTCGACAGCCTCGAGTACGCCCAGGCCTTGGGGCCGGTGCTGCCGCAGCTGGAGGCCGCCGGCATCGGCGTGCTGGCGATCGGCATCGGCGATGAGGCGGGTCGCGAGCGCTTCTGCGCCTTCACCGGCTTCCCGCTCGAGCGCCTGCTGGTGGAAAGCGAAGCCCAGCTGCACCACGACCTGGGGCTCTACGAGGGGCTGAAGCAGGCCGGCGGCCCCTGGCCCAACCTGCTGATGATGTGCGCCGGTCTCGGCTCCCCCGGCACCCTGGCCGAGGTGGTACGCGGCTACACAGGCGATCGCAGCGCCCCCCAACGCATCGCCGACGACGAGACCATCCAGGCGGGCCCCCTGCCGCCGATCAAAGGGTCGTTCTTCGCATGGGCCGGGGGCAGCGGTTTCCAGCGGCCCTTCGAGCTGGCCAGCGTGCGGTTGCGCAACATGGCCGAGGTGCTGGGCCACTGGCGCACCTACGTCCCCCGCGATGACTTCCTCACCCAGCGGGGCGGCACCTTCCTGCTGGAGGCTGACGACACCCTCCTCTACAGCCACCGCGACCCCGGCATCCTTGGCTTCTCCGCCACCATGGCCCGACCGCTCAGCTTCCTGGATCCCTGGCTCCATTGATCACCGGGGCTGGGGCAGGCTGGTCAGGCTCGGCCAGCAGCGCATGTTTTCGATCGGACGCTTTCTGAGGCTCGGGCTGATCATCCCGATCGTGGTGATCAATGCCTG
>CAIXBB010000029.1 GCA_903917565.1 uncultured cyanobacterium
CACAGGATGGAGTACAACACCTACAGACCGCATTCGGCTCTCCAGGGGCGTACGCCCCTGGAAGTCCTCCAGCAATGGAAAGCGGCCTGATCACCCCACCAGCTCTCATAGGAACTGGACCACTGATGGGGGTCACGTCACGCTGCCCACCGTGTAGGTGATCGGACCGGCCGGCGTCTGCAGCTGCAGGACGGGATCCCGGCCCCCCAGGCCGCAGGCGGCTCCGGCCCCATGGGCGAAGTCCACCCGCTGGGCCCGCAGCAGATCGTCCCGCAGCAGGGCCAGCACCCGCTTCTGCAGGCCCCGCTCCCGCAGCTGCCGCACCAGCCGGTCCACCTGGCGGCCATCCGCCACCAGCGCCTGCAGCACCACCCCCCACACCAGCAGCCCGAGACAGGCCGCCACCAGCAGTTCCACCAGCGAAAACCCAGCCGACTTCGGGCTGGGACGCGAGGACGCCATGACAGAACTCCAGTCGAAAGAGAACAGGCGGCTCAGGGCCGCGGATCCGGCAGGCAGCCGCCCGGCCCCTGCCGTCCCAGGCGGGTCACCCCCAGGGGCAGGGCCACCACCACGCAACGCACCAGGTCGGTGCCCTCGGTGCTGAGCAGCACGGTGCCACCGTCAATGATCAGCCCGTTTCTGGTGAAGCGCACCGCGGCCGGCAGGTTGTGGCTGAGGCTCACGGCCGGCGCGCCCAGGCCCTCCCCCAGGTGGAGGGCGGCCCCTGCGCACGCCGGCAGGCTGCTGCCCTGCGGCTCCTGCCAGCCGTCGGCGGTCAGGGCCAGGACGCAGGGCTGGCCCAGGCGCAGGGCGGCATCCCGCCCCCGCTCGAGCCCCACCATCACCCGGCGACTGGCGCCCTCCAGCCTGGCGGCGGCCAGTTCCTGGCTGGCGGAGGCCAGCCCCAGCTGGGCCAGCAGGCCCACCAGCACCAACGCCAGCAGGGTTTCGCTCAGCGTGAAGCCGCCCTGTTCAGATGCTGCCACCGCCCCCTCCCTGCGCTGTTGCGCAGAGCCCCAGCACCGCCGGCACATAGAGCCGCTGGCGCGGTTCGGCCTCACCGGCCACCGCCAGCCGCAGCACCACCCCATCGCCGCTGGCCGAGGGCTCCAGCTGGCGCACCAGCCCCGGGGTCAGGGGTTCGGCCGCCAGAAGCTGCCGCAGCTGGGTGGCGGCGGTGGTGCAGTCGCCTCCCCCAGGGGCCAGACGGCGCAGGGCCGTTTCGGCCCGCACCAGAGCGGCCTCGGCCTGCTCCATCCGCTCCTGCTGGCGCTCCTCGGCCACAGCCGCGGCGCCCGCCAGGGCCCAGAGTTGCAGGGAGGAACCCGCCGCCGCCGCAAACACCGTCGATCCGATCAGCAGTTCGAGCAGGCTCATGGCGCCACCCCCCGCAGGCCCACCAGGCGCACGTCGGTGATCTGCGGCTGCGGCTGGACCGGTGGCTGCGCCGGCGTCAACTGCACCGCGAAGGCCCCCTGCCGCGCCGGCTGGCCCCCGGCAGGGGCCAGCTCCAGCAGCAGTTCGGCCGGGGCCAACTCCGGGCGCCAACCCACCAATCGATAGGCGCTGCCCAGCACCTGGCCAGCCCTGAGGGCCGCGATCGTCGGGGCAGGAGCGCAGGCCAGCCCCTGGTCGACCCAGCGCTCCAGCGGCAGCGCCAGCAGGCAGGGATGGCTGCGCTGCAGGTCGGCCAGCAGCTGCTGGCCCGCCGAAGCCAGCCGGTCTTCCGCCCGGCGCTGCTGCTGCTCCCGGATCCCCTGCAGGCGCACCTGGAGGCCGGCGGTCTGGGCCGAGAGGCTGCCCAGCAGCAGAACCAGGGACGCGCCCATGGCCAGGGGCAGCACGAACCCCTGCGACCTGGTGTGGTGATGGTGATGGTGATGGTGCAACGTGGGCATGGTGGTGGCAGCAACGTCTCCTCCAGAGTTCCCACCCGAGGACGTCATCACACGCCGCCTATGAACCAACGGAGGTACGGCGACACCCGCGACGAAGTCGACGGCTTCGTGCACCGCCACCAGCTCGACTATTCCCTGGGCCAGCTGCGACTCGTGGGGCTGCTGCTGCTGCTGCTGCTGCTGGAACTGAGCACCCTGCTGCTGGCCGGGAGCTTCGCCAGCGTCGAGCCTGTCGCGGGCCGTCTCAGCGGCCTGATCGGCCTCTCCCCGGCCCTGCCGCTGCTGCCCCTGGGCTTCGGCCTCTACTTCCTCGGCGGCGGCCATCGCCGCCACCGCCGGGAGCAGCCCTGGACCGGGGCCCTGCACCGAACCCTGCTGCCCCTGGGCCTGATCCTGATGCTGCTGCTGCCGTCGGTCACCATCCATGACGCCGCGACATTGGCCATCCCGAAGCACGGGATAACCTCCATCACGCCGCTCCAGCAGGACCTGCTCAACCCCCTTCGCCTGATCACGACCCTGTTGCTGCAAAGCGTCACCGGCGCCGGACTGGTGCTGATGCAACGGCAGGGGCGCCGCCAGATGAAACGGGTGGGACTTACCCCGGCCCTGTTCTTCCGCACCGACTCCACCGGACCGGTCCAACAGCACCGGCGCCGCTCGACGGACAGGGGCTGAGCCAAGCGCACCAGCAAGAACCAGCTCACCCTGCCCAAGGCTGTGGTCGAGGCTGTCGGGGCCTCCGACTACGACGACGTGGCCACCGAGAACGGCCGCATCGTGCTCACCCCCGTCCACCCAGGTGGTGCCGCCAGCGTGCGCACTTGTCTGGCGGAGCTGGGGATCACGGAAACGGATGTGACCGACGCCGTGACCTGGGCTCGTCAGGAGTGAGCAACGTCCATGGGCCCCTCCTGCAGTCCCATGCGGGTTGTCCTCGACACCAACGTGCTGGTGTCGGCCCTGCTGTTTGAGACGGCCGACTCGCCTGGCTACGTCGCCGCTGGCAGGCAGGGGCGATCAAGCCTGTGCTGGCGGAATCCGCCGCTCGCGAACTGCTTCGGGTGCTCGCCTACCCCAGGTTTCGGCTCTCGCGGGCCGATATCGATCAGCTGCTGGAGGATGTTCTTCCTTGGTGTGAAACGAGTCCTGGCCCCATCAAGCCGTGTCAGCACCAGGTTCGTGACCCGAAGGATCAGGTGTTTCTCGATCTTGCCCTGGCCGCAGGCGTGGCGATGCTCGTCAGCGGGGATGGCGACCTGCTCGCCTTGAAGAACCAGCTGGACCATTTGCTGATCCTCACGCCGGCTGAGTTTCAGTGCTGGCTTGAGGCCCGTGCCCGGCCTGGCGCGCGCCATCCATCTGAGCGGCCTCACTGATTCAGCTTCAGCACCGCCATGAAGGCTTCCTGGGGCACCTCCACCCGGCCCATGGCCTTCATCCGCTTCTTGCCCTTGGCCTGCTTCTTGAGCAGCTTCTTCTTGCGGGAAATGTCGCCGCCATAGCACTTGGCCAGCACGTCCTTGCGGATGGCACTGATGCTCTCGCTGGCGATGATGCGGCTGCCGATCGAGGCCTGGATCGGTATCTTGAACTGCTGCCTGGGAATCAGCTCCTTGAGTTTCTCCACCAGACTCTTGCCGACGTTGTAGGACTTATCGCGATGCACGATGGTGGTGAGGGGATCGGCCTTCTCGCCATTGATCAGCACATCAAGGCGCACCAGTTCGTTGCGGCGATAGCCAATCAGGCTGTATTCCATCGAGGCATAGCCCTTGGTGCGGCTCTTCATCTGATCGAAGAAATCGGTGACAACTTCCGCCAGCGGCATCTCGTAGTGCAGCGTCACCCGGTCGGTGGTGATGTATTTCATGTCGATGAACTCGCCGCGCCGCTCCTGGCAGAGCTCCATCAGGGCGCCGTTGTACACATTGGGGGTGTAGATCTCGAGCTTCACATAGGGCTCCTCGATCGATTCGCGCTTCTGGGGATCGGGGAGGGTGGCGGGGTTGTCCACCATCACGGTGCTGCCGTCGATCATGTTCACCTGGTAGATCACCGAGGGGGCGGTGACGATCAGGTCGAGGTCGTACTCCCGCTCCAGCCGCTCCTGCACGATCTCCATGTGCAGCAGGCCCAGGAAGCCGCAGCGGAAGCCGAAGCCCATGGCGCTGCTGGTTTCCGGCTCGAACTTCAGCGCGGCATCCGAGAGCTGCAGCTTGTCGAGGGCCTCCCGCAGGTCGGGGTATTGGTCGGCATCGGTGGGGAAGAGGCCGCAGAACACCATCGGCGTCGCCTCGGCGTAGCCGGGCAGCGGCTCGGTCGCAGGATTGGCCGCCAGGGTGATGGTGTCGCCCACGCGGGCATCGGCCACCGCCTTGATCGAGGCGGCCAGATAGCCCACTTCGCCCGCATGGAGGCTGTCCACCTGGCGCTGGTCCGGGGCCATCACGCCCACCTCGTCGAGCTCGACCACCTTGCCGCTGGCCATCAGCAGCACCTTGTCCTTGCGGGCGATCACGCCGCTGATCACCCGGAAGTAAACGATCACGCCCCGGTAGGGGTCGTAATAGGAGTCGAAGATCAGGGCCCGCAGCGGTTCATGCGCCTGGTCCGGCGGCGCCGGCACCCGATCCACCACAGCCTGCAGGATCTCGGGCACCCCCAGGCCGGTCTTGGCGGAGCAGTTAATCGCCATCGACGTGTCGAGGCCGATGATCGCCTCGATCTCCGCCTTGATCCGCTCGGGATCGGCCCCGGGCAAGTCGATCTTGTTGAGCACCGGAATGATCTCGAGATCATTTTCCAGCGCCAGGTACACGTTGGCCAGGGTCTGGGCCTCCACCCCCTGGCTGGCATCCACCACCAGCAGGGCGCCCTCGCAGGCCAGCAGGCTGCGGCTCACCTCATAGGAGAAATCGACGTGGCCCGGGGTGTCGATCAGGTTGAGGATGTAGGTCTGGCCGTCGGCGGCCTTGTACTCCATGCGGGCGGCCTGGAGCTTGATCGTGATGCCCCGTTCCCGCTCCAGTTCCATGTTGTCCAGGAACTGGGCCTGCATGTCCCTGGCGGCAACGGTGCCGGTGTCCTGCAACAGGCGGTCGGCCAGGGTGGATTTCCCGTGGTCGATGTGGGCGATGATGCAGAAATTACGGATCCGCTGGGCGGGAACGTCGGTCATGGGCGCCAGGAGGCTGTGCGGCGAAGGGAACAAGGAACCGATCCTAGGCAGCGTGTCCCTGGGGCCTCGGCCGGGATCAAGGGGCTGAAAGCGCGGCGCCTGGGCCGATGCCGAGACGCCGCAGGACCGGCAGGCGCTCACGGGCGAAGCTTTCCCAGAACTCCTGCAGCTGGCTCAGGGCCAGCTCCGGATCCTCGATCGGTTGCCCCTCGGGGTCTTTCACGTTGCCGCCGGCCATGGTGATGCCCATCCACACCAGCTGCACCACGTCTTCGGGGGGCAGATCCGCATGGGCGACCTGCAGGAAGAAAGCCTCCAGCAGGGTGATGCTGACGGGCTGGAGCAACACAGGCGAGAGCAGGGCGCCGATCTCCTCACCCGCCGTGATCTGGTCGAGGCACTGTTGATTGAAACCGGCGCTGGAATGCCCTGAGACCTCGGCACCAGCGCCGCTGGAGAAGCTCACGCCGACCACTGCCGCACCGATGAGAACGGAGAGCCGCATCAGCAGGTCCTCGAGATCCAGCGAGGACTGATCCAGGAGCCAGCCCAGGCTCTGGGGGCGATCGGCCAGGGCACTCTTCAACGAACGAACGAAGCTGGGATCAACTCCCAGGCGACCCAGGGGCGTATCGAACGCATCCGTGTCGTCGCCTGATCCTGCACAGGAGTGCAGATGCAGTTCCGCCAGGGTCTGGCGGCGCCATGGAATCGATGGCGGGCAGGGGCCCTTGGCAAAAAGGTCGCGCCGGAACGTCTGGTTGATCGCCAGATCCAGCAGCACCTCCCGCATGGGGGCATCCGCCGCCTCCATGACAAGGGCGCGACGTTCCGGATCCAGCATCTCCGGGAACATCTCCGGCAGCGTGGCCGAGCCGATGTGGGTGAGGCCATGGGCGGCACAGAGCCGGTGCATGGGGCCCACGTAAAGGGGTTGATGGGCCGGCTGGTATTCCCCCACCAGATAGGACTCCGGCATCAGCTGAAGTCGCTCGACCAAGGATCTGAGCCCCGGCAGCTCCTTGCCGAGGGGCCAGGCGTTGTCCTCCGTGCCCGTGAATCTGATCAGGGTCTCCGCCGCCTTGCGAATGCCGGCCTGTGAGGTGCTGCCCCCGGCGCGCAGGGCCTCCTCCACGCTCAGCATCTGCAGGGTGCTGCGCGACAGCCAGCCCGGATAGGTGTTGTAGGAGCAGTAGAAGATCCCGCCCGGTCGCAGCAGGCTGCCAGCGGCGGCAATGAGTGCATTCCTCACCTCAGGGCCCACCCAGCTCGCCAGCCCGTGGGCCACCACGACGTCGTAGGACTCCGGCCATCCACGGCAGGGGCCGGTGCTGGGCAGCCCCTCAGCGAAGCTCGTCAGATCCGCCAGGGCGAAGTGCACATTCCCGAGGCCCAGGGCCCCAGCCTTGGCGTTGGCCTCGGCGATGTGGGTGGGGTTCAGATCCAGCCCGTAGAAGCTGGCCTGCGGGTGGGCGGCGGCGTTGAACAGCAGGTTCAGCCCATGGCCGCATCCGAAATCCAGATAGCGGAACCCGGTGCTGACCAGGCCGGGATCGATCCGGTGACGGCCGCCCAGGAGCGCGGCCAGCACGAGCCAGGACACCGACAGCTCCCGGTGAAGGAAGGCCCCGTAGGTCTTGTCGACGGGATAGGCGGGCTTGGGATCCATCCCGGCGTTGCAGGCGCTTTGCGCGCAGGATGCCTCAGGAACCAGCCCCTGCCACCGCCCGGGGACGATCGTCGGCTCTACCGATTGGGCCCCTTCTCGCCCCGGTGCAGGTGAACGTGCACGAGGCCAAGACCCAGCTGTCCCGGCTGTTGCAGCAGGTGGAAGCTGGCCAGGACGTTGTGATCGCCCGCGCTGGTGTGCCGATCGCGCGGCTGGTGTCCTGCCGCGGGGTGGCCGGTGGCACGTCTGCTGCTTGACACCCATCTGATGCTGTGGTTGCTGAGCGCCGATCCACGCCTTCCCACCTCCGTGGTCAGCCTGCTGCAGGAGGCTGGCCAGGAGGTCTTCGTCAGTCAGGCCTCACTCTGGGAAATGGCCATCAAGACGTCACTCGGACGCCTCCAGACGGTGGGATCGATGCAGCGCGTCGACGGTCATCGCGGTCCCTTCGATCGGCTCCTCGTGGCCCAGAGCCGTTGCGAACCCCTGCTGCTGCTGAGCGCCGACCACCAGCTGGCGGCCTATGGCGCGACCGTGCGGCTCGTCTGATCCGGCCTCCGGTTTCCTAGGCTCCTTGCAAAGCACGCGAGTACCCATGGCCACCGAACTGACCACCGAAACCGCCACCCCCGACGCCGGCAGCGATCCCCGAGCCCTCACGATCGACAACGTCGAGCGGGTGCTGGATGAACTGCGTCCCTACCTGATGGCCGATGGTGGCAACGTGGAGATCGTCGAGATCGATGGGCCGGTGGTGAAGGTGCGGCTGCAGGGCGCCTGCGGCTCCTGCCCCAGCAGCACCATGACGCTCAAGATGGGCATCGAACGCAAGCTGCGTGAAGCGATCCCGGAAGTGAGCGAAGTGGTGCAGGTCCTCTGAGCCTGGAAGCCCCACAGCCCTAGTCTGCGGCCCATCTGCCGACCATGCCGTGCTGGATCAGCGCCTGCTGCGCAACGACCCGACGCTGATCACTGCCCCCCTGGCTCGGCGTGGCCTGGCCACCGACCTCTCGAACCTGCGGCAGTTGGCCCTGGAGGCGCGCGACCTGGAGCAGCAGCGCAGTGAGCTGCAGGCGGAAGGCAACCGCATCGGACGGGACGTGGGCGAGCGGATCAGGGCGGGCGCCGCACCTGGCGGAGCGGATGTGAAGCAACTGCGGGAGCAGGGCAACCGCATCAAGCAGCAGGTGGCGGAGCTGGAGGATCGGGAGAAAGGGATCGAGACACAGTTGCTGGAGCAGCTGATGGTGCTGCCCAACCTGCCCTCGCCCCTGTGCCCCACGGGCCGCAGCGAGGCCGACAACGTGGAGGTGAAGCGCTGGGGCACCCCGCGACTCCCCGCTGCTGGCGAACAGCTGCAGGAGCACTGGCAGATCGCCGAGCGGCTCGGCCTCGTGGACACCGAGCGCTCGGTGCGCATCGCTCAGAGCCGTTTCGTGACCCTGCTGGGCCAGGGGGCCCGGCTGGAGCGGGCCCTGATCAGCTTCATGCTCGATCGCCATGCCGAGCGGGGCTACACCGAGGTGCTGCCGCCGATCCTGGTGAATACCGCCAGCCTCACCGCCTCCGGCCAGCTGCCGAAGTTCGCCGAGGAAAGCTTCCGCTGCGCCGAGGACGACCTCTGGCTCACCCCCACCGCCGAGGTGCCGCTCACCTCCCTGCACCGCGGCGAGGTGCTAGCCGCCGAGCAGTTGCCGCTCAAGTACGCGGCCTACACCCCCTGCTTCCGCCGCGAGGCCGGCTCCTATGGCCGCGACACCCGCGGCCTGATCCGCCTGCACCAGTTCAACAAGGTGGAGCTCTACTGGTTCTGCCGCCCGGAGGACTCCGAAGCGGCCCACGAGCAGCTCACCGGGGATGCGGAGGCGATTCTGGAGGCCCTGGAGCTGCCCTACCGGCGCCTGGAGCTGTGCACGGGCGATCTGGGTTTCTCCGCCAGCCGCACCTATGACCTGGAGGTGTGGCTGGCGGGGGCCGGCACCTACCGGGAGATCTCCAGCTGCAGCACCTGCGGCGATTTCCAGGCCCGGCGGGCCTCGATCCGTTTCCGCGACGGCAAGACCACCCGCCTGCTGCACACCCTCAACGGCAGTGGCCTGGCCGTGGGCCGCACCATGGCCGCCCTGCTGGAGGCGGGCCAACAGGCGGACGGATCAGTGCTGCTCCCAAAAGCGCTGGCCCCTTATGTGGGCACGAACCACCTTTTCGCCAATCAGAAGCAACAAGATACTTAGATGATCCTTAAAGGGGCGTGATCCCTTGCTCCTTCAGGACCAAGGTGCTTCCGCGAAAGCGGTTGATTAAGTGTGTTTCTCATCATGCATGCCCTTCGATGCAGCAAACCCAGCTTGGGACCTTCTGATTGGATTCGCATGCAGCAAGATTGAAATGCTCCATAGGCTGCTGACCAGTGGAAGCCAGCGTTGGCGGTGGAAACAACCCTTCGATACGCCAACAAAAAAGTGTTTAAAGTGTGCGGAACAGGTCCAGCACGCGATGGTGAACGTTCCTCCACCGAGTCCCAAGCAATCCCCAAGCAGGTTCAGAGCAGCGATTCAGATCCGACTCCAGCTGGCTCTCATCTTGCACTCCAGGAAAGGCCAGGAGGGCTCTGTGCTGGTAGGGCTTTTCGTGGCATTGGGCCTGGTTGTTTCTGCCGCAGGGGCAGTGTGGCTGCTTCAGAGCGGCAAACTAGGGAGCACGTTGGACAGTGATGCCAACAATGCTCAAGCCGTCGCTGAGGCTGGCGCCGACCAGATCATCGGTGTCTGGAACCAACCGGAAAACCGAAGACTGCTCGTAGCCGGTGATGCAGCCCCCACGACCTGGACCGCCACCAATCAGACCAGCCCTTGTCTCTCGTCAACGAACACTCGACCTGGTGCTTCCAACGGCAACCCATCAGCCGATGCCAGAAACCTCGTCGATGGGAACTTCCGTAATATTGACAATATCACTCAAACGGCAACGGGCGATCGGCAATTTCGCTTGCGGGCTGTTCGTTACTCGACCGGTTCCCCCGGAAGTACCGATCGCCGCACGATCTCGCGCACCTTTGCCGTGGGGAATGCCACACCGACGACTTCGACAGGAACAATCCCCGCTGGCAGCACCTTCGGAGACTTGCTCAACGTTGACGACCCAGATGGATCCGGAGCCCAGAGAGCTGGTGTCAACACTGGTTACATTGCCGTTGAAGTGGAAAGCAGGGTGTTCCGAAATGGCGTGCAGGTGGGAACCGCCACGGTCACCAAAGAGTTTCAGGTCCTGCCCAAGTGCTGCGGAGGCTCCTTCGGCTCCAACAACACCGGAGGGAAGAACTTCACGGGTAGTGGATCGCTTGGCTCTGACAGCCGCTATTGCGGTGTCGACTTTGGCATGATCGTGGGCATCAATGGTGGCAAATTCTGGACCTATTATGCCAACGACACATACCATACGATCAATCCCTCAACAGGAACTGAAGTTAATCTGAGAAGCATTCTGGGCGTCGTTACCAATGCCTCCTATAAATTTGAACGCAATGTTGCAAGCGCCGATAGTAACAATGGCTGCAGGGTGATTCCCGGACCCTGCTCCACAGCTTCTGATGTTTATACCTCTTCTGGCACATCGGACCAGAGTCTCTATAGCAGCATCAACTGTGGCCTCTGCGGCACGGCAAGCGACCAGGCGGGCAACTCCGCCTCGGGGGTGCCGATCATCCCTTTGTTCATCACTGGCCTGCCAACCGTGGCCTCACGCTTTGCCTACACATGGACATCGGGGGGGCGTCCGGCAACAGTTTTCGCCACGTCATCTCCTGGTCCTAGCCTCGCCTCCACCGGAACGACCACGACGTTGCGCCTACGCACTCGCAATGACACCACTCCTCCACGGGTGGAGTACTGCGACGCTACCTACGCCAACTGCACATCCACCAGCCCTAGAAATTCATGGGCACAGATCTCCTTACCGCAGGGAACCGCAAGCAGCACCCTCACGATCGGTGATGATTTCGCCAGCGCAACTGGCGTATCAACCACCGGCTATTCCGGCACCACCGCCGGCAGCGTCAACCGTTGGCCTGATATCTGGGTGGAAACAGACCCAACTGCCGGACAATCCACGACCACTGGAAACGTCACAATCAATGGTACAGGTGCCGCGGCCTTCTTGAGGTTGTCGGGTCCATCAAATACAACCAACACGGCTGCACAGCGTGTTGTCAATTTGCATGGCTTGGTAAATCCTTTTCTCAGATTTACCTACACTAGGTCAAGTCTCACTGGCACCAAACCATTGGTTGTTGAGTATTCAACCGATAACGGCGCAACCTACACTCAATTGTTGAACTTGCCAGCAACTACGACAACTCCAAGCACCCAATCCGCCGCGATCCCAACCCCTCTGTCTGCCTATACTAAAATCCGCTTTCGATTGAATGGGACATTTTTGGGGACCGAATGGATTGGCATTGACAACGTTACCATCACCAATTCGGCCGGCGGCGCCGTAGCCATGGATAATTGGTGTGAGTACAGCAGCACGTTTCCTGCCACGGCACAATTCACTGGGGGATTTCACTGCCTTGGTCCGCTACTGGATTTTGCCTTAGGTGGCAAGTTTATTGTCGACACCAGTGGTGGTTCCATGAGCTTTTACTACAACTCTGCCACGGATACTAGGGGACAATCACTCACCACGCCTTTGATCAACATGGCGAGTGGTGCTGAGTTACTGCACGTGAACTGCCCCAACACTTCCCCGGCTTCACCTATCCCACCGACAGTCGCAGTCACACCAACAGAAAACTGCACCACTGGCATCCCGCAAACGATTTACGCCGCTGTAGGCGAGAATGACATGCTCAATATCTTTGGCCGGGATACGAGCCCCTCAGGAACAAACATGCAGTGGGTTCGTATCGGCTCAACCAGCGGATCAAGCGGCAAGATCTCTGGTGCCTTCTTCTACATGCCCTGGGGCGCAGTTTATCTGATCGCCGATCAATGCAATGGATCAGGGTCTGCTGCTTCGTCCTATAATTTTTCTGGTCGAATCTGGTCGCGCTATCTGATTGCTTGCGGCAGTAATTGGTTTGTGGTACCACCCTCTTCAGTCTTGAACCTGTCGGCCTTGGGGATCACATCGAACATCAGTGTCGGCGATGCGAATTTCGTGGGCTGGACAGGCACAGATTGGCAGGCCAGCACATCAACCGCCACTCGGATCAATTCGAGCCTTTGAAATGAAACCAATTCCAATCCCCCCAAGTCCAAGTCGAAAGAATTCTGGATTTACAATTCTGGAATCATTGATCGTCGTTGTGCTCGTTGGTCTCGCCGCAGCCGCTTCAGCTTCCATGTTTTCCGTCGCCCTCAGGGGCCTCCAAGACACAAGACAAACCTATTCGGTGCAGGCAGCCATTGAGGCCAACAAAGCTCAGATTGATGCCTTAGCACGTAGTTTCACCTGTTGCAGTGGCATCTGTACGGTCACACCGCCTACAACATTTGGTGCCAATGAAGCTTGCGCCACTAACAATCCCAATGACGATCGTTACTACTTCCCCCAAGCCGACCTTGCTTCCACCACCACCAACTTCCCAAACACCACCACCCCATCCGAGCCCAATGCAGTGGATCAACTCTGCGCAACAGCCAACAATACCAATTTCATGACTCCATTGAAAACGGCCATCGATGGGTTGGCGCAGCCCACCCCGGGAACACGCAGCAACGCGGTGATACTGGACTACAAAATGCTCCGTGTTGATTTTACTCAACCTGGCACAACTGCAGTCATTCGGTCTATCTACGTAAAACCACGTATGGCAAATTTCTGCTCATGACCCTGAAGCCACGCCATTCATGGAATGATTCTGCCAGGCGAATAATTAAGTCTTGGCAGTCCACTGGCTTCACGTTGATCGAATTGATGGTGACTGTTGCTGTTATTGGCATCATTTCCAGCATTGCGATTACCGAATCAGGCACAGCTTACAACCGCGACAAACTCAATGAGGCAAGCCTGCTATTCAGGGGCTGGCTTCTTGAAATCTCCAACAAGCCCGACACCATCGGCCAGTCATGCACGATCATTGTCGCGACTGGGACAATCACCACAGGCGGCCAGATTGCCAGTGTGTCGCCAGCGGCTTGCTCCAGCACGCCTACGCTGTTGTTACCGGGAAACTTCACAGGTTTAACCTTCAACGTGGGTGCGACCCAAACCACTTGGTCGTTCACCCGCCGCAACGCCATAGACTCCTCCAATGATGTGATCGTCAAGTTCAGTCTCAATGGGTTTACCGCACTTCGGTGCGTAAGAGTCCAGGCAATCTCAGGCCTCCTTCGCCTTGGCCGCAACAACGCAAACTCAGATGTCACCGCAACCGGTACCTGCGACAACTGGAACAGGATGTAAGCTCCGAATGAGGTGGTTACCGATTACCAAGGGATTCACCTTGGTAGAGCTTCTGATCGGTTTGGTTTTGGGGAGTATTACTCTCGGCATGGCCGCCTTCTTGATTGTCAGTTACATCAAATCCACCGACGCGGCCATTTGGTCAGGTCAGATGGAACAAGACTACGGGCGCATCTCCAGGCTGATGAAAACGGAGATCAACGAAGCCTGCCTTGTGCAAGTCAGCGCTAGCCCGTCCACAACGGCCACGCTTCCAGCAACCCCCTGCACTCCAGCCAGTGCCACTCCCTGCACTACAACCAGCGGCACCACCCTCTACCTGCTGGTTCCAGTCACACTCGCCAATGGAACCGTGACCTACAGGGTCATCTCTTACGTGCGCAACAATGACCAACTATTGCGCACAGGGCCTCCCATCACAGCCACTGGCGCGTTGGGAACAACAGCCGACGTGTCCAATGTTGTGTTGATCGACAATCTGGCCAATGTTGCCGCAGGGTTCGCCCCAACCGTCAGTACTGATTGCACATCGGCCACGATCGCTTTTCGGTTCTTGGTTCCCAATCAAACCACCACCTTCGACCGCACTCTCACCGTATCGGTTGAATCGCCTTCCATGCAGAATTGACCCACCAAACCCAACCGGAACAGGCCCTTCCGGCGCAGGTTCAAGGCCCTTCTCCCCACCGCTGACCCAAGACACTGCTGAAAAGCCTGGCCAGAAACCAGCCGCTTGCGGTTCTGGGGTTTGTTCCAGGTGGCGATGATCTCATCGATGCCGGCCACCATGGAAAAGCCCGCCTGGTTGCCGCGCCTTTCTGGACAGGTGGTCAGCAGGTGAAGCAGAAGTCTCGCGTTCACGGCACCAACGACGGGGCTGTGCGTCCACCCCGCCCATTCCAAAGTCTCAGGCACACAAAGCGTCGCCATCAGCGGCGTGGTTTGCCGTGGCTTCGGCCTCCCAGGTGAACCCCGCGGGAGGGTGGGTCAGGTCAGCCCCCGGAGGTTGCCTCGGGCTTCCAGGCGTCCAACACCAT
Source organism: uncultured cyanobacterium (assembly GCA_903917565.1). Lineage (GTDB taxonomy): Bacteria > Cyanobacteriota > Cyanobacteriia > PCC-6307 > Cyanobiaceae > Cyanobium. Next base: position 14,197 of record CAIXBB010000029.1, read on the forward strand.
CAGCGTTCTGTCGAGGTACTGATCAAGCATCGTGCCTGGCAACAGGGGGCCCTCGGTGAAGATGAGGCCAACCAGCGTGTTGTAACTCCTGATGTTCACCCACTGCACACGGGCAGGCAGGGAAACACTCTGGTGGTTTTCATAATCACTGATATCGAGGAGCACATCTTCGTTCGCAACAACCTCAAGCGAGCCGCGGCGCACCACGCAAGCTCCAGTCCGGCTGTATCACACACTGTGACGTAAACCGTGCGGCCCGAGGACAACCGAATGCTGGCGGAAACCCCCGCCGGCAGGACATGTCGAAGCGAGCTGCGCAGTTCTTCGAGTTGTCCTTCGCCTTCGGTCTGTTCCGGTGACATGCAGGCAGGGCCCGTCTTCGATCAATTGATTTTATCCCCCACCCGCCGATGTGCCAGTACAGGAGTGCCCCCACCGCAGTGCCGGAGCGGTACCCGCAGAATGGGTCCAACGGCTCCGGGAAGGGAATGGGTGTACTGACGGCGCTGGCGATCCTGGCGGGCCTGATCCTGGTCCACGAGGCCGGCCACTTCTTTGCCGCCACCTGGCAGGGCATCCGGGTCAGCGGCTTCTCGATCGGCTTCGGTCCCGCCCTGATCGAACGGCGGCGCCGCGGGGTGCTGTTCGCCCTGCGGGCCATCCCCCTGGGGGGTTTCGTGGCCTTCCCCGACGACGAGAACGACAGCACTGTCCCCGCCGATGATCCCGATCTGATGCGCAACCGGCCCCTGGCCCAGCGGGCCCTGGTGATCGCCGCCGGCGTGATCGCCAACCTGCTGCTGGCCTGGAGCGTGCTGCTGGCCCAGGGGCTGGTGCTGGGCATCCCCTCGGGCTTCAGCGCCACCCCCGGGGTGGTGGTAGCCGCCGTGCAGCCCGGCCAGGCGGCCGCCGGGTCCGGCCTCCAGCCCGGCGACCGCATCGTGGCGGTGGACGGCACCCCCCTGGCCGGCGGCCAGGAGGCGGTGATGGCCCTGGTGGGACGCATCAAGGACGCCCCCGGCCGCACCCTGCGCCTGCAGGCCGACCGCAACGGCACCACGGTGAACCTGCCCCTCACCCCCACGGACAGCGACGGCATCGGGCGCATCGGCGCCCAGCTGCAGCCCAACGGCAGCGAGTCCTTCCGGGCCCCCACCAGCCCGCTGGAGCCGATCCTGCAGGCCAACCACGACTTCCTGGCACTCACGCGCCGCACCGTGGAAGGGTTCGGCACCCTGCTGACCCACTTCGGAGAAACCGCCCCCCAGGTGTCGGGTCCGGTGAAAATCATCGAGATGGGGGCCTCCCTGGCGAGCCAGGGGGGCAGCAGCCTCTTTCTGTTCACCGCCCTGATCTCGATCAACCTGGCGGTGCTCAATGCCCTGCCCCTGCCCCTGCTCGACGGTGGCCAGTTCGCCCTGCTGCTGCTGGAGGGGGTGCGGGGCCGGCCCCTCTCCGACCGCTACCAGATGGCCTTCATGCAGTCGGGATTCGTGTTCCTGGTGGGCCTCTCCCTGGTGCTGATCGTCAAGGACACCAGCCAGTTGCCGGCCATCCAGCAGCTGCTCAGCCGCTGAGGTGCCCCGCTTCCCCAGCCCCCGGAGCCGGGCGCCGCTGATCCTCGAGCGGCTCGGGGCGCTCTATCCCGACGCCACCTGCTCCCTCGACTGGCGCACCCCCTACGAACTGCTGGTGGCCACCATGCTCTCGGCCCAGTGCACCGACGAGCGGGTCAACAAGGTCACCCCGGCCCTGTTCAAGCGCTTCCCCGATGCCGCGGCCGCCGCCGCCGTCGAGAGCGAGGCGGTGGAGCCCTACGTGCAGTCCACCGGCTTTTTTCGCAACAAGGCGAAGCACATCGTGGCCGCCTCCCGGCTGCTGATGGAACGCCACGGGGGCGCCGTGCCTGCGTCGATGGAGGAGCTGCTGCCCCTGCCGGGGGTGGCCCGCAAGACCGCCAACGTGGTGCTGGCCCACGCCTACGGCATCAATGCCGGCGTCACGGTGGACACGCACGTGAAGCGGCTGGCCAACCGGCTCGGGCTCACCCGCCACAGTGACCCGAAACGGATCGAACCCGACCTGATGAAGCTGGTGCCCAGGCCCGAGTGGGAAAACCTCTCGATCCGGCTCATCTTCCACGGCCGGGCCGTCTGCGTGGCCCGCAAGCCCCGCTGCCAGGGCTGCGGCCTCGCCGATCTCTGCCCCAGCCATCCAGGCCAGGAGGTAAGGTGATCGGCTGTAGTTTCTCTCTCCTCCGGCCGCATGGCGAAGAAGTCGATGATCGCGCGTGACGTCAAGCGCCGCAAGATCGTGGAGCGTTTCGCGACGCGCCGTGCCGCCCTCAAGGAGGCCTTCGATGCGGCCGGCGATCCGATGGAGCGCCTGGAGATTCACCGCAAGCTGCAGTCGCTGCCCCGCAACAGCGCTCCCAACCGCATCCGCAACCGCTGCTGGGCCACCGGCAAGCCCCGTGGCTTCTACCGCGATTTCGGCCTCTGCCGCAACCAGCTGCGGGAGCGGGCCCACAAGGGTGAACTCCCCGGCGTGGTGAAGTCGAGCTGGTGATCAGCCAGGGCCAAGGCCCCTTCCCGCAACGGCTTTCGGCCGCAGAAGGCGCCCCGGCAGGGCGCCTTCTTCATGGCCGGGAAGGGGCGGATGCGAGAATGGGGAGTGACAACAAAACGGACATAACGCCCAGTGCAAGGACACACTCAGTCGATCTCCTTCGATGGTCGGGAGATCCGGCTGACCAGCGGCCGATTTGCGCCCCAGGCCGGGGGCTCGGTGATGGTGGAATGCGGCGATACGTCGATCCTGGTCACCGCCACCCGCTCGAAAGGCCGCGACGGCATTGATTTCCTGCCCCTGATCTGCGATTACGAGGAGCGCCTCTACGCCGCCGGCCGCATCCCGGGCAGTTTCTTTCGCCGTGAGGCCCGCCCCCCCGAGAGGGCCATCCTCACCTGCCGCCTGATCGACCGGCCGATGCGGCCCCTGTTCCCGGGCTGGCTGCGCGACGACCTCCAGATCGTCGCCACCTGCATGTCCCTGGATGAGCGCGTCCCCCCCGATGTGCTCGCCGTCACCGGTGCCTCGATGGCCACCCTGCTGGCGAAGATCCCTTTCATGGGGCCGATGGCCGCGGTGCGGGTGGGCCTGCTGGGCGATGACTTCGTGCTCAACCCCAGCTTCCGCGAGATCGAGCGCAGCGAGCTGGATCTGGTCGTGGCCGGCTCGCCTGCCGGCGTGGTGATGGTCGAAGCGGGCGCCAACCAGCTGCCCGAACAGGATGTGATCGAGGCCATCGATTTCGGCTACGAAGCCGTGGGCGAACTGCTGCGGGCCCAGCTCGAGCTGCTCAAGGAACTCGGCATCGAGCAGGTGCTCCCCGAAGAGCGCAGCGAAGACCCTGCCCTGCCCTCGTTCCTTGAGCAGGAATGCGCCGATGGCATCGGTGAGGTGCTCAAGCAGTTCGAGCAGACCAAGGCTGAACGTGACGAGAAGCTCGATGCGATCAAGGCCGAAGTGAGCCAGAAGATCTCCGCCCTCAACGGCGAGGACCCGATCAGGGTGGCCGTGGGCAGCAACAGCAAGCTGCTCGGCAACACTTACAAGAGCCTCACCAAGAAGCTGATGCGTCAGCAGATCATCTCCGAGGGCAGGCGGGTGGATGGACGCAGCCTCGACGAGGTGCGCCCGATCCAGGCGGCCGTGAGCGTGCTGCCCAAGCGGGTGCATGGGTCCGGCCTGTTCCAGCGGGGGCTCACCCAGGTGCTCTCCTGCGCCACCCTCGGCACCCCGAGCGATGCCCAGGAGATGGACGATCTCAACCCCATCAGCGAGAAGACCTACCTCCACCACTACAACTTCCCCCCCTACTCGGTGGCGGAGACGCGCCCGATGCGCTCCCCCGGTCGCCGCGAGATCGGCCACGGCGCCCTCGCCGAGCGGGCCCTGATCCCCGTGCTGCCTTCCAAGGAGAGCTTCCCCTACGTACTGCGGGTGGTGTCGGAGTGCCTCAGCTCCAACGGCTCCACCTCGATGGGTTCGGTGTGCGGCAGCACCCTGGCCCTGATGGATGCCGGCGTGCCCCTGGCCGCCCCCGTGAGCGGCGCCGCCATGGGCCTGATCAAGGAGGGCGACGAGGTGCGCATCCTCACCGACATCCAGGGCATCGAGGATTTCCTCGGCGACATGGACTTCAAGGTGGCCGGCACCGAGAAGGGCATCACCGCCCTGCAGATGGACATGAAGATCTCCGGTCTGGCGGTGAAGACCGTCGCCGAAGCGATCAACCAGGCCCGCCCGGCCCGGCTGCACATCCTCGGCAAGATGCTCGAGGCGATTGACAAGCCCCGCGACACCCTCTCGCCCCACGCGCCGCGGCTGCTCAGCTTCCGCATCGACCCGGAACTGATCGGCACCGTGATCGGCCCCGGTGGCCGCACGATCAAGGGCATCACCGAGCGCACCAACACCAAGATCGACATCGAGGACGGCGGCATCGTCACGATCGCCAGCCACGACGGCGCCGCCGCAGAGGAGGCCCAGCGGATCATCGAAGGGCTCACCCGCCGCGTCAGCGAAGGGGAGCAGTTCAACGGCACCGTCACCCGGGTGATCCCGATCGGTGCCTTCGTGGAGATCCTGCCCGGGAAGGAAGGGATGATCCACATCTCCCAGCTCTCCGAATCTCGGGTCGAGAAGGTGGAAGACGTCGTCAACGTCGGCGACCAGGTGACGGTGCGGGTGCGTGAGATCGACAACCGCGGCCGCATCAACCTGACCCTGCGGGGCGTGGAGCAGCAGGAACCGGCGGCGGTCTGATCGCCGGGGCCTGGCCAAGCGGCCAGGCCTTCACACTGCGAAGCCGGGATCGATCACCGCCATCGCCGCCAGCGCACGGCGGCAGATCTCGGCATGGGCCAGGCCGTTGCTGGCGATCAGGCAGCCGACCTGGCGCACGTCGCCGGTGTTGTAGAGCAGCGGCCGGCCATCGGCATGGTCGAAGCCGCCACCGGCGGCGCGCAGCACCGCTTCCGGGGCGGCCATGTCCCAGTCCTTGGGGGCACTGCGACCGGAAAGAGAGATGTAGAGGTCGGCCTCCCCGCGCAGGATCGTGGCCACCTTGCCGCCGACGCTGCCGATCGCCAGGCTGCGGGCGGGCCGCAGGTCGACCAGCAGCTGCTCCAGCCGAGCGTCGCGGTGGTTGCGGCTGGCCACCAGCACCAGATCCTCGCCGCGATTGCTCAGGGCCGGCGCGAAGCACTCGCCGGCCCGGTTCTCCCGCCAGGCCTCCCCCGCCCCGGTGCCGGCCCCACCGGCCCCCAGCAGCCCGAACCAGAGCTCCTCCGGCTCCGGCAGCAGCACCACCCCCAGCACCGGCCGCTGGCCATGCACCAGGGCCAGGTGGACGGCGTAGTCGCCGGTGCCCTGCAGGAAATCCTTGGTGCCATCAAGGGGATCGAGGATCCACAGCCATTCGGCCTCCAGCGGCTGGCCCGGCACCAGCACTTCGGCGGCGGTCTCCTCACTCAGCAGGGTCCAACCGGCGGACGGAAAGGCGCTGGCCAGGCCTTCCAGCAGCCAGCGATTCACCGCCAGATCCGCCGCCGACACTGGCCCTTCGCCGCCATGGTCGACGCTCAAGGCCTGCGGGTAGCCATAGGGGGGCTGTTCACCGCGGGCATAGGCCCGCAGGATGTCCGCCGCGCCCCAGGCCAGCCGGCGCAGCTCCGCCAGAAGGGGTTCACAGCCGATGCCGTCGGGCAAGGCGAAGGGAGACGGCATCATGGGAGCGGGAAACAGGCATTGTGCAGGAACCGGTGCAGGAGCACGAACCCGCCGCCGGCGTTCTCTATCTGGTGGGCACCCCCATCGGCAACCTGGACGACCTCTCCCCCCGGGCCCGGCGGGTGCTGGCGGGGGCCGATCGGGTGGCCTGCGAGGACACCCGCCGCAGCGGCCTGCTGCTGCATCACCTGGGCCTGCGGGTGCCCCTGCTGAGCTTCCACCAGCACAACCAGGCGGCCCGCATTCCTCTGCTGCTGGCGGCTCTGGAGGCGGGCGAAGCGATCGCCCTGATCAGCGATGCCGGCCTGCCCGGCGTGTCCGATCCCGGCCAGGAGCTGGCGGCGGCCGCCCGGGCCGCCGGCCGCCAGGTGATCTGCATCCCTGGCCCAAGCGCCGTCACCACTGCCCTGGTGAGCAGCGGCCTGCCTTCGGGCCGCTTCTGCTTCGAGGGGTTCCTGCCCCCGAAGGGCGGGCCCCGGCGGCAGCGGCTGGAGGCGCTGGCGGGCGAGGAGCGCACGATGGTGTTGTTCGAAGCCCCCCACCGGCTGCTGGCGTTGCTCGAAGATCTGCTGGCGGTGCTGGGGGACCGGCCCCTGCAGGTGGCACGGGAGCTCACCAAACGCCACGAGGAGCAGGTGGGCCCCAGCGTGGCGGCGGCCCTGGAGCACTTCCGCCGCACCCCGCCCCAGGGGGAATGCACCCTGGTGCTCGGTGGTGCCCCTCCGGCGGCCGCCCCTGTCTGGGACGAAACCGCCCTGCGCCACGCCCTGGCGGAGCTGGTGAGTGGCGGCCTCAGCAACCGGGAGGCCGCCCGCAGCCTGGCCGGCAGCAGTGGCCACAGCCGCCGGGCCCTCTATGCCCTGCTGCACCAGGAGCCGGCAGACTGGTCCCCTCCTCCTTCGACGCCGTGATGCTTCTGCGCCTGCGCCTCCTGTGCGGCACCCTGCTGGGGGGCACCCTGCTGCTGGCCCTGCTCTGCCTGGGGGCCCAGAACCTGGAGGCGCGTCCCCAGCTGCGCCTCGGCTTCGCCCGCAGCGCCCCGTTGCCGGCCGGTTTCATCGTGGGCGTGGCCCTGGTGCTGGGGGTGATCAGCGGAGGCGCCAGCGCGGCCCTGCTGCTGCCCGGAAACCGCCCCGCCGACGAGGAGGGCTGAGGCTTCAGCTGCCCGGGAGGGCGTAGAGCGCTCCCTCGATCACCACCCGGCTGATGCCCTGGGCCAGCAGGTAGGGGGCCGTGAGCTCGAACACCTTGAGGTCGGGCACCTTGATCACCCGCTGGGTGCGGCCGCACTGGCGCTTGGCCTGGCGGGGGTTGAGGAACACCACCAGCGCCTGGCGCTCCAGTTCGGCGGCGGGGAGTCTGCCCAGTTCTGGGAACTCGCTCAGCGGCCTGGCCTGCAGTTCCACCGTCTTGTCGACCAGCATGTAGGCGCTGGCGGGCAGGGCTGCGGCCACCAGGGGCTGAAGTCGCCCCTCACCAGCGCCGGGGGCGCCGTCGTCGAGCAAAACCACCGGGATCGGCTGGAACGGGTTGATCTCCCCGTCGAGGCCGTCGTCAGCATCGTCGTCGTCGCTGTCGTCGCTGGTGAGCAGGTCGTCGTCATCGGCGCCGAAATCGTCGGCATCCTCGATGGCGAGCACCGCTGGGCCGTCCTCCGCCACCACCTCGGCCCTCACCGGGACCGTCACGGTCAGGCGGCGGGGGGGATCTGGCATCACCTTGCGAGCCGGCGCGGGTGCGGTCTCGGGCTCCTCGATGGGTTCCAGGGCTGCCGGTTCCAGGGGGGGGTCGGGGCTGGGTTCGGGGCTGCTGATCGCCAGGGCCGTTTGAAGGACCTCGGCTGCCTCCACCGGCACCACCAGCCGGCTGCGCCGACGGGAACGCTCGGACTTGACGCGCTCGTACGCCTCGTCCCCGAGCTCCGACCGCACCACCCGGATGACCGTGTTGGGGCTGCAGCCGAAGCTCTCCGCCAGCTCCTGGCTGCTGGAACCCTCCCGGAAGCGCCCAACCAGTTCGGTTTTCTGGCTGTCACTGAGCCGGGTGGCGGCCATGGAACGGTTCAAGCGCGGTCGCTCACTGTAAGGGTGGCTACCGGAGTGGCCTGGCCACCGAACGCTGCCACAATGCCCACCGTGCTCCCTTAGCTCAGCTGGATAGAGCAGCTGCCTTCTAAGCAGCCGGTCGCTGGTTCGAATCCAGCAGGGGGCGTTGAAGGACCCGGACGGAACCGGGTCCTTCGCAGGGCTTCAGCGCCTGACCGGCACCACCTGCAGGCCGATCGGGGCCAGGGCGATCAGGGCCAGCTTGATGTGCTGAATGCCGAAGGGGATGCCCACGATCGTCACGAAACAGGCCACCGCAGAACTGAGATGGCCGATCGCCAGCCACCAGCCGGCCAGCAGGAACCAGATCACGTTGCCGATCAGCCCCAGCGGACCGGTGCCGAAATCCATGCGGCCGGTCAGCTCCCGGCGGCTGACAGCCTCGTAGCCGAACGGCCAGAAGGAGAAGCTGCCGATCACGAAGCAGGCCCCGGCCCAGGGAATCCCCACGATGGTGATGGCGGCCACCAATCCGGCCAGCCACCAGCCCAGGCCCATCAGAAAGCCCCCGAGCACGAACCAGAGGACGTTGAGCAGAAAGCGCAGCATGGACAAGGGCCTGGGGCTTGACCAGTCTTGACGGTGCAGGAGCCATGGAAAACCCCGCAGTCGCTGCGGATCCCCGCCGGCCGGAGCTCCATTGCCAGGTGAGTTCGGCCAGATCCAGGACGGTCTGCGCAACGGCGGACCAGGGTCCAGGAGGGCCGGAAGCGCACCAAGCTGCCATCCTGGTATCATCCAGTAATATCCGGAGTCCATCAACCGCCCATCCAGTGAACGTCGGTTGCCTAAGCTCGCTACCAGGCCTCTCCCCTCAGGAGTTCCCCCAGTTGCCCAACGAAGCAAGAACGGCGCGTCTGAGCGTCCTCATTGACCCGAAGAAGAAGGCCTGTTTCGAGTCGCTCTGCAAGCAGGAAGACGTCACCCCCTCTCAGGTGATCCGCCAGCTGATTCGTGACTACATCGAAGCCAGAGTTGGCCCTGACTGGCGGTTGCAGGTTCTTGGCTCGGAAGATAACACTGAAACCTGACATCACCCCTGCCTCCCTGATCAACGTCGTTTCATTTCTGATCGTCCAATGAGCACCACCCGCATCGGTTTCCGCTACCAGAACGGTGACTCCGTGATCAAGCGGAATCCCCAAGGGCGCTCACGCCGTGGCTGGGTGCTAGGGGCCGTTGAACAGAAAAACACCCGTGGCACGATGATGCCGGCCTACATGATTCGCTGGCGTGACAGCGAGCGGCCCGAGCGGGTGCTCCAGCACATGCTGATTGAAGATCCCGATCCTTCAGCGCCTGCAGATCCGAGCATCCTCGACGCTGCCAGGGCGCCGACCCCGTTGGCGTAAGGCTCAAGCCGGTCTCTCTCCCCCTGTGAAGGCGGGGACCCCCCAGGCACCGGCTCGCAGGGAGGGCGTAAGATCAAATGGAAACAAAATAATATCTGATCCGCATTAGAGGGGGCGAGATTGATGAAGGAAGGTTCTGCCAGCAGTCGGTCCATGGGGGCCTTGCGGCCGATGAGTGCCCTGCTTGATCAGTTCTCGAAGGGCTGGTACGGCAGCACCGGCCTGCGGGCGGATCTCCTGGCAGGCCTCTCCGTGGCCATGATCGCCATCCCCCTTGCCATGGCCCTCGCCATCGCCAGCGGAGTTCCCCCCCAGTACGGGTTGAACTCCGCCATCGTCGGCGGAATCCTGGCTGCCATTTTCGGCGGGTCGCGATTCAGCATCTCCGGCCCGACGGCCGCTTTCGTGGTGCTGCTCGCACCGATCAGCGCCCACTACGGCATGGCCGGACTGGCCACAGCGGGTTTGATGGCAGGACTGATCCTTATCGGCTTTGCACTCTGTCGACTGGGGAGACTGATCGAATATGTGCCCGAATCCGTGAGCCTTGGCTTCACCATGGGCATCGCCATCGTCATCGCCCTACTGCAAGTCAATGATGTTCTGGGACTTGGAATCAGCCACGTCCCTGAGCACTTTCCTGAGCGCATCCAGGCCTTGGTTTCTGCCTTCCCCAACATCAATCCCGCCAGCCTATCGGTAAGCGGGCTGACCCTGATCATTGCGCTGCTATGGCCTCAGAAGCGGTGGATCGTACCAGGCTATCTACCCGCGATCGTGGCTGGCACACTGTTGTCGTTATGGCTCGCACAGCATGGCCACGCGATTGAAACCATCGGATCCCGTTTCACCTATCACTTTCACGGTGTGCTTGGGCATGGTGTGCCATCGATTCCTCCGCAGATCCACCTCCCGTGGAATTTGCCAGGCCCTGACGGGCAACCCTTTCCCCTCAGCCTGAGGACAGTTCGGGAGCTGCTTCCGGCCGCATTCACGATTGCCATTCTGGGCTCAATCGAATCGCTGCTCTGTGCGGTGATCCTCGATCGCACCACCCGGACCCGACATCACTCCAACGGTGAGCTCCTCGGCCAGGGCATTGCCAATCTCATCACTCCCTTCTTCGGAGGGATTCCGGTGACGGCAGCCCTGGCACGTTCGGCAGCTGATGTCGCAGCTGGAGCGCGCTCTCCGCTCTCGGGGGTGTTTCATTCCCTGTTCATCTTGTTGTCCGTACTGGTCTTCGCCCCGCTGTTCTCGATCATTCCCATGGCCACCATGGCAGGGCTCCTCATGGTGGTCGCCTGGAACATGAGTGAAGCGCCCCATGCGCTCCACCTTGTGCGCACGGCTACGCACACCGACAGGCTGGTCTTCCTGCTGTGCGTTGGACTCACCGTGACGTTCGACATGGTGATCGCCATAGGAGTGGGTTGCGTTCTTGCCACCATGCTGCTGCTGAGAGATCTGGCTCGATTCACACAGGTCCGCGACATCAGCACCAGCCGCCATTACAGCCAGGAGCCGCTCCCACCAGGATGGCGCATGGTAAAAATCACCGGCGCTATGTTCTTTGCGGCCGCAGAGAATGTTCTCAGGGATCTTCTTGATTCGACAGAATCGAATTCCAATCTGATTCTCTACGCCGATGGCATCACCGTCTTCGATGCTGGCGCGGCCTCGGCCTTTCACCGCTTCTTGATGGAATGCACAAATCAACGAAACATCCGAGTCATCGTCACCGATCTTCAGCCCCAGGTCAGGAAGGTTTTCGACGAAGCTGGGTTGATGAATGGCGGCTATGCTCTTCAGGTCTTCTCAAGCCTTTCGGAAGCCTTATTGGTCGCTCGATGGGAAGCGACACCAGAACTCTGCCTGATCTGAAGCCCCGTTCCCGTTATAAGAAGCAGGCTGCTGGCTGCGGTCCCAACGGGTGGAGAGCTCAGCTTCACGGTGGAGCAGGGGCGGTACAGCTGGCCGCCAGGGCCGCCAGGCAAGCCCGCAGGCGCTCCAGGGCCTCCTGCTGCAGTCGGCAGCCGCTCTGGCGATCGGCCAACAGACCCGTGTCCTTCAAGCACCTTGAGGTGAAACGACAACTTCGACTGGGCCAGGCCAAGCGCGCTGGTGAGATCGCAGAAGCAGCCCTCGCCACCGCCCAGGGCCTTGATCACCTGCAGGCGAATCGGATCGGAAGGGGCCCGCAGCGAGCCGACGAGGCATAACAAGCCCAATCCATGGCCCCCAGAAAGTGAACGCAATGTGAACGAAACGTAGCAATGATGAAGAAAGGACTAAGGTTTCGTGATTTCCAAACACCAGTCAGCGATTGAGGTGGGGACACGACGCAGCATGGGCTGCCGTCACGACCCACCATTGACCTCTGGCTGAGCAGTCAACCCTTCACGGACGCTGGGATGAGTGATGCCATGCGGAAGACGCGACCCCCTCAGAACCTGAGCAAACGCACCATCAAGCGGCGCTACCGGCTGTTCATGCTCGCCGAAACCAGCAACCCCTTCTTCAGGGTTTCAGGGTGGGAGATTCTGGCTCTCGTGGTATTTGTGCTCATCTTGGCCTACTTCTTCTGAACGTTGTGGCCCGCCTGAGCCGCGGCCGGAAACACATTCAGCCCTGCCGCCCTGATCCGTCCGACGTGCCTGCGACAGGTCCACCCCATTCATTCGGACACCCTCCTCCTTCCGCTCCTCGCCGTCAGTGGGTTCTCTCGCCATGCTGAACGCGGTTTCGTTGCCTGCCCTGACGTTCAGCGCCCCACCCCGCCAGAGGTTGCTGGAGGTGAACGGCGGCGGCTGGGAGGGCCTGTTCCTCCGCCTGGGCCCCGATGGCCGCGAGATCGAATGGTTCCCCACCCGCTGGCGCCTGGACGGCAACGTGGAGGTGACGCTCAGCTGGAACCCTGACGCCGACGTCAGCTGCCGGATCGAACGCGGCTACTCCACCTACGGCCAGCCGGAGCCGCTCCAGACCGACTGATGGGTCCACCGCTGGTCTATCACCCGGCCTATTCGGTCCCCCTGCCCGACGGGCATCGCTTCCCGATGCGGAAGTTCCGGCTGCTCAAGGAGCGGCTGGAGCACCTCGGGCTGGCCCGCCCGGAGCAGATCCACCAGCCCCTGCCGGCACCGCGCCGCTGGTTGGAGCAGGTGCATGGCCGCAGCTACCACGAAGCCTTCGCCCGGGGTCTGCTGAGCCATCAGGAACTGCGACGCATCGGTCTGCCCGTGTCCCAGCCACTGGTGCGGCGCAGCTGGCTGGCGGTGGGGGGCACGGTGCTGACGGCCCGGCTGGCCCTGCGCCACGGCCTGGCCTGCCATCTGGCCGGCGGCACCCACCACGCCTTCCCGCTCCATGGCAGCGGCTTCTGCATCTTCAACGACATCGCCGTGGCGGCCCGGGTGGTGCTGGCCGAGGGCAGGGTGCGGCAGGTGCTGGTGGTGGATCTCGATGTGCATCAGGGTGACGGCACGGCCGCGATCTTCGCCGCAGAGCCCCGGGTGTTCACCTTCTCCATGCATGGGGCCAGTAATTTCCCCCTGCACAAGCAGCTGAGCGACCTTGACCTGGCCCTCGAAGACGGTGTGGGGGATGGGGCCTATCTGCTGGCCCTGGAGCACACCCTGCCGGATCTGCTGGAACAGGTCCGGCCCGATCTTGTGCTCTACAACGCCGGCGTCGATCCGCACCGGGAGGACCGCCTCGGCCGGCTGGCGCTGAGCGATGACGGGCTGCACCGGCGGGACTGGATGGTGATCGACGCCGCCCTGCGACGCCGGATCCCGGTGGCCACGGTCATTGGCGGGGGCTATGACGACCTGGCCGCCCTGGTGGAGCGGCACACCCTGGTGGTGCGTGCCGCCGATGCGCTCGCCAGGATCCACGGTACCGGCACCGACCTGTCACGTCTGGTCACAGATGGCCCCCTCGCCGGTAAGGGGTGAGTCATCCCGGGGCGGTTCTCTTGGGGGGCAACGGAGCCTCCACCATGATCAGCCGCTCGTCCCGCCTGCTCCATGCCGCCCTGGTGGTGGCCTGTGGCGCGGGCATCGTCTACGGCCCGGTGCTGGCCCAGTCCTCCCTGACCCTGCAACTGGGCCAGCCCGGTTACGACGGCAAGATCAACCTCGGCCACCAGGACGCACCGCCGGTGGTTGGCTACCGGAAGGTGAACGTGAGACCCAGTTCCAGGGGACGCGACCGCTGGACGCAGGCCTCCACCCAGCCGATCCACCTGCGGGTGCCGATGAACCAGGCCCGGTTGGTGGTAACACCCTCCCGGGGCTCCTACGGACTTGAGAAACGGAACGTCAGCGTCGGCCGAGCAGGTCCTCCCAGGTGAGGGGGTGCTGGGATGGGTCGTGGCGTGGGGGCCTGGCGACCAGCAGGCAGCTGGGATAGGCATGGCTTCCCCGGCCGGAGGCGGAGGAGGACGAGCTTGGGTGGGTCAAGGGCGACGGACGCCTGGAAAGGGTGTTCATGGGAAATGGAACGAAGGGATATGGATCTCGCACCGGGAGGCTGACGTTCCCACGCGGGGAATCACACACGGCAGCCGTTGCTGGACCTGGTGGACCGTCCCCAGGAAGCGCGGGGCGGCTCGGTGCTGGCTTCGGCGAAGGCGAACGACAGGCCCGCCGGCTTCTGCCGAAGGTATCAATCATAGCCGATCTTCGCGCCTTTCCACCCTAAGGCACCACAAACGCACAGAAAATAGGTGGTAGCCAGGCGAAAATCCAGACTTAAAATTGGTAAACTCCCTCAAATCGCTCCTTTGCGATGGCTGTCGCGCCATTCATGTCCCAAGATCCGAATCCAGAGGAGAAACGCCGCAGCCGAAGGCTCCATGTCCCTGTCGGCGTCTCCGTCAGCCTCAGACTGCCCACGAAGCAGTCGGTATTCGTCAACCTTCGCAACGTCAGCGAGTACGGGGCCTGCGTGGTGCGGCAAGGGCCTCTTGACATCCAGGAGGACGACAACGTCGTCATCTTGGTCCTGGAGTATGACTCTGCGTCGAGGATCAGCCTCCTCTGCAAGGTGTGCTGGCTGAGAGATACCGGATTCAACACCTACGTGGGCCTTTCTTTCGTCAATTCGAGCCTCTCGCAGGAGTCCCTGACCAGGCTGGTTTCCTGATCACCAGGTGATCGGTTCAGATACGCTTTGACGGCCACAAGGCTGGGCTTAGGAAGACAGACCTGCCAGCTGCTCGGCGGCATGGGACAACTGCAGGAGCCGCTCTTCTGGCGGGCCCACCAGTTCAATCAACAGCCGTGGAGATTAACTGGCGACAGAATGTTGAAAGGGTTTCACGATACGGTCTACGTGCCCAGAGAGTGGGATCCAGACACCGCAATGCGCATTGCAAGGACCTAAACAAGATCACAGCCTAATCGGGGGGAAGTAGCCATGAAAAACCCCCTGCCTGGGCAGGGGGATCTGTGGTTCAGGGGGTGAAAGGATGGGATCAGCCGATGGCCGGGGCGGTCAGGGCCACAGGAGTGGCGCTGGCGGCCGCCAGGTCGAGCGGGAAGTTATGGGCGTTGCGCTCGTGCATCACTTCCATGCCCAGGCCGGCACGGTTGAGCACGTCGGCCCAGGTGTTGATCACCCGGCCCTGACCGTCGAGGATCGACTGGTTGAAGTTGAAGCCGTTC
>CAIXBB010000030.1 GCA_903917565.1 uncultured cyanobacterium
GAACGGCTTCAACTTCAACCAGTCGATCCTCGACGGTCAGGGCCGGGTGATCAACACCTGGGCCGACGTGCTCAACCGTGCCGGCCTGGGCATGGAAGTGATGCACGAGCGCAACGCCCATAACTTCCCGCTCGACCTGGCCGCGACAGAGTCGCTTCCCGTCGCCCTGCGCGCCCCGGCCATCGGCTGATGCGGTGGTCGGCCAGGCTCCCGTGGCCGGGCGATCCACCCCTAGGCCCCCTCTGCGGAGGGGGCTTTTCTGTGGGCTGGCCTGGCCACTGACCAGGGAGAACGGCCGCCAAAATGTTCATGCCAAACTTTCTCGTTCCCCGACGGCCGGCATGGTCCAGTTCCGCAGCCATGGCCAGGGCCGCAGCGGCCTCAGGAAACGTCTGACGTGGGCTCTGGTGGGCGCCGCCCTGCTCACACCGATGCTGGCCGGCGGCTGTACCGCCAGGCCATCTGGCAACGGATCGACCCCCGGGGCAAGCGGGGCGCCGGATGGGCGGCCACTGGTGCTCACCACCTTCACGATCCTGGCGGACATGGCCCGTCAGGTGGCCGGAGAGCGGGTGCGGGTGGAATCGATCACCCGACTGGGGGCCGAGATCCATGGCTACGAACCCGCCCCCAGCGATCTCAAACGGGCTTCGGGGGCCCAGATGGTGCTGGAGAACGGCCTCGGGCTGGAGCGCTGGGCCCAGCGCTTCTACGCCAACCTCCCGGATGTGCCCCATGTGACCCTCACCGAGGGGATCACCCCCCTGCCGATCGCCAGCGACGCCCACCAGGGCCAGCCCAACCCCCATGCCTGGATGTCCCCCCGGCTGGCGAAGGTCTATGTGGAGAACATCCGCCTGGCCCTCACCCGGCTCGACCCCGCCGGGGCGGTGACCTTCCGCCGCAACGCGGAGCGCTACAGCGCCCAGCTGGACGCGCTCGATAAGGAGCTGCAGGGGTCCCTGGCCAGGATCCCCCCCAGCCAGCGGGTGCTCGCCACCTGTGAGGGGGCCTTTTCCTACCTCGCCCGCGACTACGGCCTCACCGAGGCCTACCTGTGGCCGGTGAACGCCGAATCCCAGGTCACACCCCAGCGCATGGCCCGCCTGATCGCCCTGGTGAAGGAGCGCAAGGTGCCGGCGGTATTCTGCGAGAGCACGGTCAGCGCCGAGCCCCAGAAGCAGGTGGCCAGGCAGTCGGGGGCCCGCTTCGGGGGGGTCTTCCATGTGGATTCACTCTCTCTGCCGGACGGTCCGGCCCCCAACCTGCTGCAACTCCAGCGTCATAACCTGGAGACCCTGCGAGCGGGTCTGGCGGGGAGCTGAACCGATGCCCTCGCGCCAACCTCACCTCTGCGGAAACGAGCGCATCTCGGTCCGCCATCTCTGCGTCGAGTACCACGGGGTGGTGGCCGTCCATGACGCCTCCCTGCATCTCAATGCAGGCACCATCTGCGCCCTGGTGGGAATGAACGGGGCCGGCAAATCCACCCTGTTCAAGGCCCTGATGGGCTTCGTGCGCCCCTCCGCCGGCACCATCGCCGTCAACGGCCTTCCCCTGGACCAGGCCCGGCGGGCCCGGGCGGTGGCCTATGTCCCCCAGACCGAAAGCGTCGACTGGAACTTTCCGGTCAACGTCCATGAGGTGGTGATGATGGGCCGTTACGGCGCCATGAATCTGCTGCGGATCCCCCGTCCGGTCGATCGGGAGGCAGTGAAGGAGGCTCTGGATCGGGTGGAGCTCTGGCACTTGCGCGACCGCCAGATCGGGGCCCTCTCAGGGGGGCAGCGCAAGCGGGCCTTCCTGGCGCGGGCCCTGGCCCAGGGCGCCTCGGTGATGCTGCTCGATGAGCCCTTCAACGGCGTCGACATCCGCACCGAGAAGTTGATGATCGAGCTGTTCGAGCAGTTTCGGCGCGAAGGGCGGACCCTGATGATTTCCACCCACGACCTCTCCCACGTCACCAGCTTCTGCGACCAGGTGGTGCTGATCAACAAGACCGTGCTTGCCTACGGAGAGACCTCCTCGGTGTTCACCAGCGAGAACCTCGCCCTGACCTTCGGTGGCCTGCGGCTGGAGGCGTCACCGACGGCGACCATCGACCCCGATCCCCGGCAGGCGCCATGACGGCGGTACTCACCTGGCTGGTTGAACCGCTCCAGCAGGAGTTCATGGTGAGGGCCCTGCTGGTCAGCACCCTGGTCTCCTGTGTCTGCGGCCTGCTCTCCTGCTACATGACGCTCAAGGGCTGGGCCCTGATGGGGGATGCGGTCTCCCACGCGGTGATGCCCGGCGTGGTGATCGCCTATGCCCTGAATCTGCCCTTCGCGGTGGGGGCCTTCGTTTTCGGCGTCGGCTCGGTGGCCCTGATCGGCTACATCAAGCAGATGACCCGGATCAAGGAGGACACCGTGATCGGGCTGGTGTTCACCGGCTTCTTCGCCCTCGGCCTGACGCTGATTTCCAAGGTGCGCAGCAACATTGACCTTTCGCACATCCTGTTCGGCAACGTGCTGGGCATCAGCTCCTCCGACATCCTGCAGACTGTGGTGATCAGCCTGCTGGTGCTGACCGTGCTGGTGGTGCTCCGCAAGGACCTGCTCCTGTTCTGCTTCGATCCCACCCACGCCCGTTCGATAGGCCTCCACACAGGTGTGCTGCACTACCTGCTGCTGTCGATGCTCTCCCTGGCGGCAGTGGCCGGCCTCCAGACCGTGGGGATCATCCTGGTGGTGGCGATGCTGGTCACCCCGGGAGCCACCGCCTACCTGCTCACTGATCGCTTCGACCGCATGGTGTGGCTCTCGATCCTGTCGGCGGTGATCTCCAGCGTGGCCGGCATCTACTGGAGCTACTGGATGGATGCCTCCACCGCCGGCTGCATCGTGCTGGTGCAGACGCTGCTGTTCCTGCTCTGCTTCCTGCTGGCCCCCCGCCACGGCCTCCTGGCCCAGAGGCGTCGTTCTCCGCGGGCCTCCCGTTTCCCCTCCGCGTGAGGGATTCAGGCACCGTCGCAGCCACGGCCTCGCCCGGTGAGCAACGCTGGCCCTGGTGGCCCCTGCTCCCGCTCTACCCCTATGGTCGCCGCCGCACCCTGGTGCGGGAGCTGATCGCCGAGCGGCTCTGGAGCTTCGAGCAGGTGCAGGGGGTCTGGTACGTGGCGGTGCCGATCCGCATGATCGTGCTGCGGGTGCGCGAAGGACTGCTCCTCTATGCCCCGGTGGCGCCCACAGCCGAAGTCCTGGCCCAGCTGCACCAGCTGGAGGAGCGCCACGGCCGGGTGTGCACCATCGTGCTGCCCACCGCTTCGGGGTTGGAGCACAAGCTGCCGGTGCCCGCGATGGCCCGGGCCTTCCCCGAGGCCCAGGTGTGGGTGTCGCCGAAGCAGTGGAGTTTTCCGCTGCCGCTTCCGCCCGCCTGGCTGGGGTTCCCCGCGTCCCGCACCCGGGTGTTGCTGAGCGAGGGGCTGCCCCACGGGGATCAGCTGGACTGGTTGCCGTTGGGCCCGTTGGACCTGGGGCTGGGCACCTTCATGGAGATCGCCTGCTTCGATCGGGCCAGCGGCAGCCTGTTGCTCACCGATGCCTTGGTGGCGATTCCGCCGGAACCGCCGGCGGTGTTCGATCTCGATCCCACACCGCTGTTGTTCCATGCCCGCGAGCGAGGCGACGAACCCCTGCTGGACGATCCCCAGCGGCGCCGCAAGGGCTGGTGGCGGATGGTGCTGTTCGCCACCTACCTGCGCCCCAGGCCCCTGGAGGTGCCGCCCCTGGGGGAGGTGCTGGGCCGTTGCCTGGCACCGGGATGCCGTGGCGCCAGGGTCCACTTCGGCTTCTACCCGTTCCGCTGGCAGCCCGGCTGGCAGAAAGATTTTGAGGCTCTGGTGCCGGGAGACCGCAGCAGCCTGCAGGTGGCAGCGGTGCTGGAAAGGCTGGTGTTCCCCCGCCAGCGCGCCTCCCTGGTGGCATGGATCCGCTTGCTGGCGGGCCTGCAGGGTCTGCGCTGGGTGATGCCCGCCCACCACGATGCCCCCGTGGCCAGCTCAGCGGTGGATCTCGCTGAGCTGGCGGATCGGATCGAAAGGGGCCCATGGGCTCCCGACCAGGGGCCTTGGCAAACCCTGGCCGGGATCGACCACACCCTGGTGCGCCTGGGGTTGGTGCCAGGTGACGTTCCCCAGCCCCACAAGCCCCAGACCTAGAGCTCCAGCTCGCCGGGGTCGTCGTCGAGGCCGCCTTCGAAACCGCCGCTGCCGAGCATGGCCGATTCCAGTTCCATGCGCTGCTCCATCTGGCGCAGGAAATAACCGGTCATCATCGCCGAAGCCAGCAGACCGGCGAGGTTGTCACGGCTGGCCTGGATCTTCACCTCGAACTGCTCGCCGGGGAGCATGCCCAGCAGGCCCTGAACGTTGTGGCGGATGATGTCCTGAATGTCGCCGGTGGCCGAGCGGGCCACCCTCTGGAGCACGTCCGGGGACTGTTCCTGCAGGTACTGAATCAGCGAATTGTCGCTGATCGCCTCGTTGTCGGCGGTCAGGAACTCCGGGTTGAACATTTGCCCTCCGGTGTGCGCTGCAACACGACGTGCACCCTAACGCAGTCTTTCAAGCGACTCCCCCAGCGTGGGGAGAGGAGAACCCAACCGGACCGAACCGGGCCAGCGGCCAGTACCGCCAGATGGCGGTGCCGATCAGATCAGCCTCCGGCAGGGGACCCCAGAGGTGGGAATCGAGGCTGGCATTGCGGTTGTCCCCCAGCACCAGCACCTCGCCGGCGGGCACCACGAAGGGTTCCAGGGCGTAGGCCATCGGTTCGCTGGCCCAGTCCGGCTCGGCGGGGGTGCCATTGCGCCAGAGCTGGCCGTCCCTCACCTCCACCCGATCGCCGGCCACCGCCACCACCCGCTTGATCAGGGCTGAGCGCGGGTCGTAGCCCGCCTCCTGCAGCCGGGCCGGCGGATGGAACACCACGATGCTGCCCGTGCGCACACCCGAGCCGAAACGGGGGGTGACTTTCTCCACCAGGATCCGGTCCTGGAGCTGCAGGGTGGGCAACATCGACCCCGACGGGATCCAGCGGGGCTCCACCACCGCCCAGCGCAGCAGCAGGGCCAGCAGCACCCACAGCAGCAGGCGGGCGAGCTGCTGCTGCAGTCCGCTGGCCCCACCCGGGGGGCCCGAGGGAGGATTGGCGAAAGCGGGGTCGCTGCCCATGGCGAAGCCGTCGATGAGGATGGTTCCCCCATCCTGAACAGTGGAGCGTCCTCCCTTGGCCGGGTCACCGTCATCGCTGGCCAACCTGCGTGCGGCCGTGACGCTGCTGGAGGCTCTGCGACGCGGCGGGCTGGCCCATGTGGTGCTCTGCCCGGGAAGTCGCTCGGCGCCCCTGGCGGTGGCCGCCGGCCTGCTGGAGCCGGGCGGCCTGCGGTTGCACACAGCCATCGACGAGCGCAGCGCCGCCTTCTTTGCCCTGGGACTGGGCCGGGGCAGCGGCCAGCCGGCGGCGGTGATCACCACCTCGGGCACGGCGGTGGCCAACCTGCTCCCCGCCGCCGTGGAGGCTGATTACGGCGGCCTGCCCCTGCTGCTGCTCACGGCCGACCGGCCGGCGCAGCTCAAGGGCTGCGGCGCCAACCAGAGCGTCAACCAGGAGGCGTTTCTGGCCTGCAGCTGCCGCTGGCTGGGCACGGGTGCCCCCGAGGGGCTGTCGGCGATGGCGCCCGGGGAGTTGGAGAGCCTCGCCAGCGAAGCCCTGGCCGCCGCCCGGGGGGATGGGGGCGGGCACTGCGCCGGCCCGGTCCACCTCAACCTGCCCTTCGATGAGCCCCTGCATGCGGGCGGCGGGGAGCTGACGCAGCTGGCCGCCACGCTCCTCGGCCAGCCAGCGGCAGGCGGCGTCCCGACCGCGGTGGGCAGTCCGGCGTTGTCTCCCCGCTTCTGCAAGGGAGACGCCGCGAGCCTGGACCCGGACCAGCCCGGCGTGGTGGTGGCAGGCCCCTGGCGCGGCAGCCCCGCCGCCTGGCCCGCCCACGTGGAGGCCCTGCGGCGCTGGCAGCGGCGCAGCGGCTGGCCGCTGCTGGCCGATGCCCTCTCGGGCCTGCGGGGCCTGCCTGGGCTGGACACCGTGAACGCCTACGACCTGATCCTGGCGGAGGGCTCCACCAGCGCGACGGCGGAGTCAGGGGCGCTTCAGGTGCTGCGGCTGGGTCCCCTGCCGGCCAGCCGTCGACTGCAGCACTGGCTGGCGGCTCAGAGCGGCCCCCAGGTGCTGGTGAGCGAAGGGGACGGGCGCCCCCTCGATCCCCTCAGGCTGGTGCGGGCCCAGTGCGGCGACGGCCTCGCGGTGTGGCTGGCGGGTCAACCGCAGGACAGCGGAGCGGGCGAGGCCACGGCGGAGTCGTTGGCGCTGGCGAGCCACTGGCGGCAGGCGGAGGTGCGTGTGCAGGCGCTGCTGGAGCAGGAGCTGGCCGAAGAGGAAGGAGAGCCGGCCCTGGCCCGCCAACTCAGCCGGCTGCTGCCAGCGGGGCTGCCGGTGCTGCTGGCCAACAGCAGTCCAGTGCGAGACTGGGAAAGCTTTGCCGACCCGGGCGCCCCACCCCGGCCGATGCACGGCTTTCGGGGAGCCTCGGGGATCGATGGCACCCTCTCGAGCGCCTGCGGCCTGGCCGATGCCCTGGGCGAACTGGTGCTGGTGAGCGGCGATCTGGCCCTGCTCCACGATGCCAACGGCTGGCTGTGGCGGAGCCAGCTGACCGGACGCCTCACCGTGGTGCTGATCGACAACGGGGGGGGTGGCATCTTCGAGCAGCTACCCATCCGCACCGAGCCGGCGGCGGCCCTGGATTTCGAGCGCCTGTTCGCCATGGCCCAGCCGGTGGATCCGCTGGCGCTGGCGGCGGTGCACGGGGTGCCAGGCAGGCGGGTCCCGACCCTGGCCGCCCTCGAGAGCTCCCTGGCCTGGGCACGGCAACAGCCGCTGGCTCTGCTGGTGATCACCACTGACCGGCGCCGCGATGCCGCCCTGCGGCAGCGGCTGCGCACAATGGCCGGAGCATTGGCCGCCTCCCTGGCCACCGGGCCGATCACCACCCCATGACTCCCGTTCTCCCGCCCCTGCCGCGCTGGACCAGCGCCGGCGACTACAGCGACATCCGCTTCGAGACCAGCGGCGATGGGATCGCCCGGATCAGCCTCAACCGGCCCGAGAAGCGCAACGCCTTCAGGCCGCTCACGGTCCAGGAACTCTGTGATGCCTTCAACCGGGTCCGGGACGATCCCTCCATCGGCGTGGTGCTGTTCACCGGCGAGGGCCCGGCCGCCGACGGCGTCTGGGCCTTCTGCGCCGGGGGGGACCAGAGCGTCCGCGGCGACGGCGGCTACCTCGACGTCTCGGGTCTGCCGCGGCTGAACGTTCTCGACCTGCAACGGATCATCCGCAGCCTGCCGAAGGTGGTGATCGCCCTGGTGGCCGGTTACGCCATCGGTGGCGGGCAGGTGCTGCACCTGCTCTGCGATCTGAGCCTGGCGGCCGACAATGCCGTCTTCGGCCAGACCGGGCCCCGGGTGGGGAGCTTCGACGGCGGCTTCGGCGCCGGCTACCTGGCCCGGGTGGTGGGGCAGCGCAAGGCACGGGAGATCTGGTTCCTGTGCCGGCGCTACGACGCGACCCAGGCCCTGGCCATGGGGTTGGTGAATGCCGTGGTACCCCTGGAGGATCTGGAGCGCCAGGGGGTGGCCTGGGCCCGGGAGGTGCTGCAGCACAGCCCCACGGCGATCCGTTGCCTCAAGGCCGCCTTCAATGCCGAGACCGACGGCCTGGCCGGGATCCAGGAACTGGCAGGCCAGGCCACCCATCTCTTCTACCGGACCAGCGAAGGCCAGGAGGGACGCAATGCCTTCCTGGAGAAGCGGGATCCGGATTTTTCCGAAGCGCCCTGGCTGCCATGAGGCGGCGGCGTCTGGCCCCGGGTCCTCTGCAAGGCAAGACATACTGAAACATCCGGGAGGAACGGTCGACTCGCAGTGACCTGGTCCCATCCACCGAGCCTGCGCCACGCGATGTCCGCCTATCCGATACCGGACAACGAAGCTGAGCGCCAGGCGGCCCTTGACGAGCAGCACATTCTCGATAAGGAGTCCGATGAGGATTTCAACCGCATCACCCGTCTGGCCAGCCAGATGCTGGGGGTTCCTACTGCCCTGATCTCCCTGGTTGATCGCCAGCGGCAGTGGTTTCTCTCCCGGGTGGGCCTGGAGGCCAGTGAAACGCCGCGGGAGCTGGCCTTCTGTGCCCACGCCATCTGCTCCGACGACGTCATGGTCGTCAATGACGCCACCGAGGATGCGCGCTTCAAGGACAATCCCCTGGTCACGGGCAACCCCCGCATCCGGTTCTATGCGGGCGCGCCGCTACGGACCCGCTCAGGCTTCAACCTGGGGACGCTGTGCGTGATCAGCCCCCAGCCGAGGCAACTTGCTGGTAATGAGCACCAGTTGCTGCAGGACCTCGCCGGCATGGTGATCCAGCACATGGAATCCAGGCGGAACGGCTATCTCTGCCCACTGACGGGCCTCAAGAACCGACGCCCCTTCTTTGATGCCGGTCGGCGAGAATTCCAGCGAGCACGGCAGAACGGTGAAGCGCTGACCCTGATGCTTTTCGGTCTCGACAATTTCCATGGCTTCTGTACGCCATTCGGCCAGCCGCAAGGCGATCGGGTGCTTCAGGAGGTGGCCAGGCAACTTCAAACGGACTTTGGGGAGAGTGCCTGCTACGGGCGCGTGACCGAAGACAAGTTCGCCGTGTTGCGCACGGGCTTGGTGGACCAACAGGCAACGGGCCTGGCGGAGAGCTTCCGTTCCGGGTTGGTTCTCCATGGCTCTGTGGTGAACGGCGTCCGCCATCCTCTGCCCCTCAGCAGTGGTGTCGCGACCCTGGACACCAATGACATCGAATTCATGGATCTGTTCCGGCGGGCCGAGGCAGCTCTGAGCCAAGCCAGGCTGTCCGGAACAGGTGCGCCAGGCTGAGCCGGAGAGCTTTCACTGGTCCGATGCAGCCGCATGGGCCCGGGACAGGGCGCCTTGCAACGACTCGACCCTGATCGGCTTGCCAATGAAATCAGTCGTTCCTCTGAACAAAGGCTCACAGCTGCGCACTCCCTGTAAGCGACAGTCCCAGACTGACGTGGAGGGGGAACCGGCTAGCAATGGATGGCGGCCAGCCTGGCTTTGCGCCAATCGCGGTACCTGTCCAAGGCTGCAGAGAGATCCGCTATCCGAAGGGGCTTGGAGAGAAAGTCGTTCATCCCGGCCGCTTCACATTCCTGACGGTGGGAGCCGAACGAATAGGCCGTCAAAGCGATGATGTAGGTATCTGTAAAGCCTTCGCCACGCAATTGACGGGAGGCTGCAATGCCGTCAAGACCTGGCATGGCCACATCCATAAAGATAAGATCCACGCCTCCATCTTTCACCGATTGAACGGCCGCATGGCCGTCCCCCACCGAATGCGCTGTCAGATTCAATCGACCCAGCATCAACTCGAGGACGCGTTGGTTGACGCGATTATCATCGGCAACGAGGATCCCGGTTGCAGGATCCAAGGCGCCATAGGGATTCGTTTTTGCAATCTCAGGTTGCTCCTGTGCTGCCATTGCGAACGGCAGTTTCACCGTAAAACAACTGCCAGATCCGAAGCTCGAATCAACAGAGATCTGCCCCCCCATCAACTGGCACAATCGGGAGCAGATGGCGAGACCCAATCCGGCACTTTGCTTGGTCTGGGCTGGGTTGGAATGGCCGAAGAACTCCTCAAAGATGAGTGGCAGGACCTCTGTCGAGATGCCAATGCCCGTGTCGGAAACATGGAACAACATCATTCTCTCGCCACCCGAAGCTGGCACTTCTTCGACATTCAGACGAATCTCCCCCTGGTTGGTGTATTTGCAGGCGTTTCCCAATAGGTTGAACAGAATCTGACGCAGCTTAAGATCATCCCCCACGAGCCATCGCGTTGTTCCTGGTGCAATGCAAAGGTGCAAGCCGAGGCGCCTGACAGAGGCTTGATGCTGAAACAGATTGATGATGTCATTGAGCAAGCAATGTAAGTCAAATCCTCTGAGTTTCAGCGCAAGGCGGCCGGTTTCAATCTGCGAGATATCCAGAATGTCATTGATCAGACTCAACAGATATTCACCACTCTCATGAATCGTTTCGAGCATCTCCCGTTGCTGCCCCGCGATCGAGCTGCTGAGCAGTAAATCCGTCATCCCGATCACGGCATTCAACGGGGTTCGGATCTCATGGCTCATGTTCGCCAGAAACCGGGTTTTGGATTGGCTGGCAGCCAACGCCTCATCACGGGCCTGACGCAACTCAAGGGTTCTCTGGGCAACCTGCTCCTCCAGCTGGTCACGGGCATCAATCAACTTGTCCTGGACCTGGACAATCGCGCTCTGATCCCTGAAGGTGAAAACCAGAGACGGCGTGATCGGCAGATTGACGGTGGCCCAGGAGACCTCAAAGACCCTTCGGGGAGGCTCGCTCGACAGTTCCCAGGTGGTGGTTCCTTCTGAATCTGATCCCCAGAAAGGCAGGTCAGAGTTGGGTTCGGACAGCTCACAGAGGTGTCGTTTGGGAATGATCTGGCTCAGGCAATGGCCAAGGCACTGCAAGCGGGAAAGACCCACAAAACGATCAAAAGACGCATTCGTCCATTCCACGATTCCGTTGAGATCGGTGAAGGCGAGAGCCTCATCAACAGCTCCCAAGGCCGCCTCAAGCCTCCCCAGGGTGGTGCGAAGCTGAGTGAGAAGGTTCAGATCCGGCATTCCAGCCTCACGTCAGCGGGCGCAGGGTGGCCGCGAACACCCAGCTCTCCCCACTGCGTTCGGCCACAATGAAGTGCTCAGAGTTGATGGCTCGGTTGTCTTTGCAGATGGTCATCAGCTCCAGGGGATGGTTGAGGATCTGTGATTCACCAACGATCTGAAAGCGGGAGAATCCAAGGTGATGAGCGTCTTGAAAGGCGGCTGGCAGAATCATGGAAAGGGACTGACCCTTGAGATCCTCCAATGTCCACCCGTAGGTCTCCACAAACAGATCGTTGATCTCCACAATCATCCCTTCCTGATCTGCAGCCACGAAGGGTAGTGGCTTGGAACGGAGCTCGTCGATCGTGACCATGGTCCCCATTGCTGCAGCCGCCTGTTGTTCACAAATCTTAGCGCCATGGGGCCCATGGCACTCGTCAGAAGAATGGCGCCTTCCGTTGGCAGGGGCTGAAGCTCTAAAAATGGTAAGATCATCAAAATTTGAGATTCACTTTGTGGGTGATCTTTGCATCCTCAATCCCAAGGGCTTGCTTGACGCTCAGAGCGGCGCTGATCTGCGTCACTCTATCGGCACGATTCTGGCTGAAAAACCCAGGGACATCCTGATTGATTGCCAGGGCATTGATTTCATGGACAGCAGCGGCTTCGGGGCCCTGGTCTCCGTGCTGAAGCGGGTCAGGGAGCAAGGGAAGCAGTTGTTTCTTTGTGGTCTCAACAGCCAGGTGCGGATTGTTCTGGAGCTCACCGGCACGGAACGGGTGTTCAGCATCTTCCCCGACAGCGAAGCCTGCGTCGCCTTCCTGACGCCAGATCCATCAGACGCCTGAATCCCATCAACGGCAGAAGCATTTCAAGGAAGCAGGGCACGGATGACCGAATAATCATCCGTGAATGGTGCATTGGCCGTGAAGTCATGGATCTGTGACAGCAACCGGTCCAAGCCATTGTCGTCGGCAAGCAGACCTCGGCAATGCTCCACCAGATCCATGAACTCGCTCAGCGACCCCATCACACCTCCGGGCCTGGGCACTTCGTAGAGGCCGTCGCTGTAGACGAGCAGGCAGCCCCCCTCGCCAACCTCAAGGCTCTCTACGTCATAGGTCGACTCTTCAAACAGACCCACAGCCATGCCCTGGCCCCTGAGCCAGCGGCAGGGAAACGCCCCTGTACGGCTCTAGAGCAAGGCAGGGGGATGGCCCGCACTGGCATAGCGCAGTGTCCTGCTGGAGCGCTCGTACACTCCGTACCACATCGTCAGGTAGCGACCCTGGTGGCGCTCCATCTGAAAACCGGCGTTCAGGGCCTTCAACACCGCTGCCGGATCAAGGAGGTCGACGGGCAACGAACGGGAACGCAACTGGTTGTGGACTGATATCGAGGGGAAAGCCGCCGCCAGTCCATGGCCTGATGCATCGGTGAGATAAATGACGAAATGATCGTCATCAAACCAGAAGAAATCGAAGGAATCGCCTCCCAGTTCATGGGAGGGTTCGAAGCGGGAATCCACCTGGACGGCACCGCTGATGGCCTGTGGCAGCAGCGATCGCACGTAACTGGCCGCTTCCTCGAGCTCCTGATCCAGTCGGGCCTTCTGATGACGCAGCTCTTCGGCCAGAGCCTTCAGCCGTTCGTTGGCCTGGTGCAGACGAATGCCAGAGCGGACGCGCGCCAGCAGCTCCTCGGGGTCGACCGGCTTGCTGAGGAAATCATCGGCGCCACAATCGAGCCCTTCCACCCGGTCCTCCACCCGTGAACGGGAGGTCAGCAGGATGAAATAGGCAGCCTTGAGAGCAGGATCCGCTTTGAACGCCCGGCAGACCTCCAGCCCATCCATGCCATCCATCAACCAGTCGCAGAGGATCACCGTTGGTGGGCATCGGCGGGCTTCCAGAAGGGCCCGTTCACCGGATTCAACGACCTGAAGCTGATAACCCTGCGACTGGAGACGCACCTGAAGGATGCGGTCATCATCGACGAGAAGGATCTTCATCGGGGCGGAACAGTCGTCCATGGCGAGATCAGGATGCCGCGGGGTGACGGAGCCGCAGGGCCTCGCTCACCCGTCCGGCTTCAACCAGCAACTGCTCAACTCCGACGTGGGGCCACGCCTCCGAATCGGTGCGCAGAGCGTCCTCAACCTGACCGCACAACATGGCCAACCGCAGCGCCCCAAGGCTGGCACTGGGGGAACGCAGGGAATGGGCGGCGGAGATCATCGCGGCGGCATCGTGGTGCTGCTGGGCCAGCACCAGTGCGGACACCAGGCGCATCGCGTCATCGAGATAGAGGTCGATCAACTCCTGGAGCATGGCCTGGGACTCATCACCAAGAGCGTGTGCCAATTCCTGCCAGGCGGCGTCATCGATCGGGTCGGGCCCATCTCCCCCCACTGGAGCAACGGGCTGGGGGCGAGGTTGGTAGTGCTCCAAGGCGTAGGACAGCTGCGCGGGGAGGATCGGCTTACTCAGAAAATCGTCCATGCCAGCGCGAAGGCAGGCCTGTCGATCCTCAGGACGACCATGGGCCGTCATGGCGATGATCCAGGGTTGCACAAATGGAGCCGGTAGCCCGCGGATGGCCCGCGTGGTGCCGTAGCCATCAAGCTCGGGCATCTGAACGTCCATGAACAGAACGTCGTAGGGGTGCTCCTGCACGGCGCCGAGCGCTTCGGGACCGGAAGCCGCCGTATCGGGCAGATAGCCGAAGCGTTGCAGCATCTGTACAGCAAGCCTTCGGTTCAAAGGGATGTCATCCACCACAAGAAGGCGCAGGGGCAGCCGGTCGGCGAGGCGATAGGAGCCAGCATCTGCGGCCGGATGAGCCGGTAGACCTGCCGCCCGTGGGAGCCCGGAGTCCATCGACGGGTGACTCTCCGCTGGGCTCTGCAACTGCTTCAGGAGGGCTCGACGCAGCTGCTCCAATCGAACAGGCTTGCGCAGCACCACTGGCGGTGTGGCGGACAGGGAAACCAGCTCTGGCAACTTGCCATGGTCCGCCAGAACGATCCATGGACAGGCGAGAAGCCAGGGGTCCTGCAGAAGGGTCGTTGGCGCCTGATCCCCCTGCCGGCAGAGCATGCGGCCATCAATCACCAAGACGCCAGGGTTGAACTCAGGCCTCTGGGGACGATCGGAGCGCAGGGAGTCCCCGTCAGGATCGGGGGCGAACACGCGGAGCCCCATCCGACCGACTTGCTGCTGCAGCAGCCGGCGAAGGGTGGGATTGTTAACCAGCAGGAGAACCGCGGCTAGGGGCTGGGAAGGCACCAGCGCGGTGGGGATGGGGGGCGGTGCAGGACAGGCAGGGTCAAGCTGAAGCTGCAGCGAGAAAGTGAAGAGGCTGCCCTGGCCCTCCACACTTTCCAGCCTGATCGTGCCGCCCATCAGTTCACACAGGCGACGGGTGATTGCCAGACCAAGCCCGGTCCCCCCATAACGCCGAGCCATGGAGGGATCAGCCTGCCGAAATGGCTCGAAGAGGTGGGGAATCAACTCGCTGGAGACGCCGATGCCGGTGTCCTGAACCTGGAACCTGAAGCGGCAGGATGGGGGCAGGCCAGGGTCGACGTTGATGGGCTCCGCCGACACCGCGACAAGGATCTCACCCTGGGAGGTGAACTTGACGGCGTTGCTAAGAAGGTTCCAGAGGATCTGACGTAGGCGGGTGAGATCGCCAATCACGGCCGAGGGGGTGCCTGGCTCGATGTCCAGGATCAATTCCACCTCCTGACCCAGAAGGCGGGAAGCGCTCAGAAAAAGGGCATCCTCAATACAGATACGGAGGTCAAAACACTGCTCATCCAGTTGCATGGCACCGGATTCAATCTTAGAGAAGTCAAGAATGTCATTGATGATCGTCAACAGGGAGTCGGTACTGCTGTTGATGATCTCGACATACTCCCGATCCACCGGGTCGAGATGGGAGTCCTGGAGCAGCCCTGCCATGCCGAGGATGGCATTCATGGGCGTTCGGATCTCATGGCTCATTGTGGCCAGGAATGTATCCTTGGCGATATTGGCGTCTTCGGCGGCCTGCCTTGCCGCCTCAAGCTCAGCGTTGAGCGTGGAGAGGCGCTCGGTGGACGCGCGCAGTTCTTCCTGCTGCGTCTTCAGAATACCATTGAGCTTCTGACTTTTCGCAAGTGCGACATTGCGCGATTGCAATAGAAATAGAAAGTCAACAAGGGAATCATGCAAAGGAAAATCATCGATCTTCAATCCAAGTAAGCTCAGGTCTGCGAGATGCAGCAAACAGGGAGTGCCAACAAAAAGCAGCCGCTTAGCTTCATCAAAGCGACAGATCTGTCCCTCCAACTGCAAGGGAATGGAATGCGCCTTCAGGATCACACGCTGTTCAACGGAATCCCAAAGACCATGATAGTCAAAGGGGACATCAGGGCGCAGCAGTTCAAACTGATCGCAGAGCGACTGTCCGACCAGATCCGGACCGGGAAGAATGCGGCGGAGCACAGAGCCGGCAGACTGAATCCTCAGCTGCCCATCGAGAACGAGATGGAAAGGAAAGAGAGGATCGAGAAGTTGGCCAGGCAGCTGGGGGAAGAAATCCATGATCAACAGCAAGTCCTCATTCGCGAGCGTCACGTGAATCGGGATGGGCAGCGGAGACGTCGGCCGGCGGAGAGAGGCAAACATGGAGGAGCTCCCTCGCATCGCCCCGCTCCCGAGAGGCGATCTGGTCAACCGTCAAAGGGGTATGAAATGGTTGACCCAGGCCGTGAAAAAGGACCGTCACCATCGGAGCCAGACCTTTTCGCTTGGAGCGATACTCCAACGTAATTGATCGATCAGCCCTGTGCTCACAGCGGAAGAAGGGCGGTTGCAGCTCCGGAAAAGCGACCGCAGCCCGGGCGTCGAGATTGTCGAGCTGATCCAGAAGATCCGGCAACGTTTCGCCCGTGCTCTCAAGCAGCTGTTCGTAGCCTTCCAATGCCGTGTAGGTGATCCAGTACTCACCAAAGGCCTGCATGATCTGATCAGCCGACAGGCCAAGTTCCACTGTGGCTGCGGCCACAAGGCGATGGCCCACGTCGTCGGTATAAGCCTGGTACGTCAAGAAGAAATCTAGATCCTTCAGTTCGGCCCTGTCCTTGACCCGTTGCCAGACATCCTCACCATGCTGTGTGCAGACCATCTGTTGGATGGCCCGGTTGACAAGCCCGTACATGTCTAAACAGACAATAAATCAAATCTAGCCCAGACTGGCAGGGAGACTTCTTTCAGGCAGCGCCGGGCAGTTGATCGAGGCACCACTGGAAGTCGCGACGAACCTGCGCGCGGACAGGCTGGTGATCGAACAGGCGGCCTCGGGTGGCCAGAATGGCCGGCATCGCCGTCGCAGGCTCCAGGCTGGCAAGATCACAGCCGGGGAGGTCGAGACGATGGCAAAGATCCCGTCCCTTATTGGAATAGTGGAGGTGGTAAGGAACCCGCCCGGCCGCCAGCGACAGAACAGCCGTGTGAAAACGCACAGCAATGACGAGATCCACCAAGGCGAACAGAGCCATGGCAAGCTGCCAACTGGGAACCTTCGGATCATCCACGAAAGGATTCAGAATGGCGGTCCCGGGGGAGCGTTCCTGGATGGCGGCGGCCACCTCCAGATCATTGTCAGAACCGTAGGCACCCGACTGAATCAGGATCAAAGGCCTGAGCCCCTCCTCGGTGAGATTGGCGCAGAGTTGGGCCATCCTGACCACAAAGTCCTGGTTGTCGTGGCCATACATGCTGTCGAAACCACGGACCGACAGCACAGCCGCCTTGCTGGGATCAATGGCCAACCTCTCAAGGCATTGACGCGCCAAGGCCTCTGCCAGGAGCGAGCCCTCAAGGACGAACGCAACGTCGTAAGACAGCCGTGCCTTCACGCCAGCGGCGCAGAGTCGCTTGTGACTTTCAGCATCCCGCACACAGACAGCAGCCAGTCGCTTCAAATAGCGCTGCAGCATCAGAAAGCTGAGGCCGTGGCAGGATCGTGGAATTGACTGTCCGAAAAGAATGGTGCGCTTGGGACTGTGCCGCAGTTCGGCCAGGTTCTTGAGAAACGCTTTGGTGACGAACCATTCGCGCGAGTTATTGAAGATGTCCCCACCCACACTGACGTAAGCGTCGCAGTTCCGAGGCCTGTAGGGTAGGAAGTTGACCCCAAGAGTGGGATCCGGCCGTTCATCCTGAACGCAGCCCACCAGCTCCACGTCTGGTAGCAGTTTGCGAAAAGCACTATAGATGGCTGCATCACCCAGATTCAGGGTGCTGTAGGCGTTGATCAGGCCAATGCGCACGGAAGATAGAAAAAGAAAAAACTGTTCTGGAGACGACGCGTGAGGTTTCGACGCGTTGCGCATGGTTCCAGAGTAAAGCAGGAGCATGACACTCGTTGTCATCGTATCAGCCCGATGACGTGACCCCATGACTGGTCCAGTTCCTCTGAGAGCTGGTGGGTTGTCAAGCCGCTCTGCACTGCTGGAGGATATCCAGGGGCATACGCCCCTGGAGCGCCGAATGCGGTCTGTCGCTGATGTACTCGATTCGGTGCTGCTCTGCCAACAGCCTGGCTTCCGGCACCGAGACAAACAGCTCAATAGTCAGAAATTCAACTCTGAACCGGGTGTTGTAGATGACGTCGATTGGAGCTCACAGGATTCCACGAATGGATTCTCCCAGGGTGAACCTGGCGCGATGTACGCCATGCCTGTTCCACTACCTGTGCACCACTCCTGCAGTGCATGGGCAATGAACTAAGGGCCATTGTCCATGCGCAGGTGAGTCGCTGGTGGTGAGAGCTTGAGCAGCTCCAGGATCGTGCCGATCACGTCAACAGCTCCGCATCTCCGACCGACACGAATCACCAGGCAGAGGCGGCTGAATTCATTCACCACGTTGAGAACCTTCAGCATGCGGCCATCCTTCGTCAGATCGAGCTGGAAATCGATCGCCCAGACGTGTTGCGGGTACTCGGCTCTCAGCAGCTCCGTGGAGCAGTCGACCGGGCCTGAACGCTTCCGTCGGCACGGCAGGAGCCTCTCAAGCCCCTCCTTCCGCCAGATCCAATGCGCCCACTTGTCATTGACACCCCAGCCCTCAAGCCAATGACGCCGTTACACCAGACAGTTTCTGGATGATCAGCGTCAAAGAGACGCTGTCGAAAGCAAAAGCGTACAGGGGAAGCGGTGGATTAATTCAGGCATGACTCACGAGAAGCTGACTGCCACCCAATGATCAGCTATTGTAACTTCTTTCTGGCCATTGAAGCTTCGTATTACATCCACTCGTCGGCAATGAAGACATCCGAGAATCCGAGAAGTGACTCTTGAGCAATCAACCAACTGGAGCCAGAGGATCACGCAAAGATGAGCCAGGACTTCTCCACTCTGTTGGCTTGGGACTGAATTCTCAACTATTGCATCAGTCTCCAATGAAGAAGGAGTTTGCTCCCCAAGACTGAAGACCAGAGAATAGACGAAAGACAGCACCTGTGAAATAAGGTCAGGCAGAGCGCATCAGACGCCGCAGCTTTCCCTCCACCATCTCCAAGGTAGGGATAGAGCGGACAAACTTTTTATAGACGGCTGCTATTCCAAATAGCTTGACAGGACGCTGACCAGCAAATGCGGTTCGATCCAATAGTGCAAACCATCGATCTTGAAAATTCGCGGCATAATCTGCGTGCCATGGTTTGACTTTTCCTAAAAAATGGATAATACCGTCTGAAAAGTCAGCATCAGCCTTGCCTTTAGAAGTATTCCATTTCGGATCGAGGATCAACCAATCGCCTGCCAAGACCATGTTCAAAGCGTCCTGATCCATTTGGTGTGGGCATCAGCTTTTCCCGCTCCGGATTCATCGATGAAAACTCCAGGCCGATCGGGATCTATCAGATGCCGAGGCTGCAGGGAATCACCCCGGAGATTGTTTTCTGCCGGAATCCGATCGGGAATGGCTCGGCTGTGGTGATTCGTCGGGAAGTTTTTGCCGCCATTCGCTTCGAGGCGAATCTCTATGGCGAGGCGGAAGACTTCTTCTTTGACGACACCTTTCGTCAGTCCGAAGACATCGAGTGCTGGCTGCGGATTGCGCTCCAGACCCACTGGCGGATCGAGGGGATCCCCGAGGCGCTGACGCTTTACCGCATCAGTGACGGTGGACTCTCGGCCAACCTGATGAAGCAGTACGCCTCCTGGGAGCGCGTTCTGGTCAAAACCGAGGCCAGCCATCCGGAGTTCGTGGCGCAATGGGGCTCCAGGGCACGGGCCTATCAGTTGCGCTACCTGGCCCGCCGGGCCACCCGTCAGCGTGATGGGGCCCTGGCCGTGCGTCTGCTGCACCAATCTCTGGCCACCGACTGGAGGGTGCTGCTGGAGGAACCGCGACGCACACTGATCACCCTCCTGGCGGCCTACCTGCTGCGGGTCCTGCCGGAGCGTCCCTATCGCTGGCTGGAGGGTCTGATGCTGCGTTCCACCGGAGCCAGCCAGCAGCGGCGCATGCGTGGGGAAGTCAGCCCATGAAGATCCTGCTGGTCTGTTCTTCGGGGGGACATTTCAAGGCGCTGCAGCAACTGGTCGATTTCTGGCAGTGCCATCCCCATCTCTGGGTCACCTTCCGAACGGCCACCACAGAAGCGGCCCTGGCCCAGGAGCAGGTGCTGTGGGCCCACAGCCCCACCAACCGCAACCTGCCGAATCTGATGCGAAACCTGTGGCTGGCCTTTCAGGTGATCCGCACCGAGAGGCCTGACCTGATCCTATCCACCGGCGCTGGCGTAGCTGTTCCCTTTCTTCTGCTCGGTAAACTGTTTCGATGCAAGACAGTGTTCATCGAGTCCGTGACCCGTATTCAAACGCTCAGCCTTTCGGCGCGGCTCGTGCGTCCATTCCTTGATATTCTGTATGTGCACTGGCCCCAGCTGCAGCTTCGCTATCCCCGCGCCGAACTTGTCCAGGGCAAGCTCGGATCATGATTCTGGTCAGCGTCGGAACGGAGCAGTTCCCCTTCAATCGGTTGATGCAGTGGCTGGAGCTGCTGATCCAACGGGCGCTCATTGATGAAGATATCGTCGTTCAGTACGGCACCTGTACCTTTCTCCCCAGTGGCACCACCGTGTATCGGCTGTTGAAGGAAGATTCCTTTCGGGCACTGGTTCAGAAGGCACGGGTCGTGATCGCCCATTGCGGGGAGGGTACGGTCCTGTTGCTCGATGAATTGCAACAGCCCTTCATTCTTGTCCCACGCAGCGTCCGCTATCAGGAGCATGTTGACGATCACCAGGTGGAACTCGCCCTGGCGCTGACGGAGATGGGTGTTCCGATTGCCTGGAGTCCGGGCGATCTGGTTCGCTTTCTTGAAGCCCCCTTCAAGACCTCAATCAGTGATGTGACCGAAAGCTCCGCCCAGTCCTTGTGCCGCAGTCTTCAGAGCCATTTTTCTCCGGCATGATGGGTCGCCAGTCCCCCCACTCCGCTGTCGTCAGGACAGCCCGGAACGGCATCCTGATCCTCCAGCTGCCGCCACGGCTGACCGTCAACGAAGCCGTGGCGTTCCGTGCCGGATTCGCCGGCTGGCTGGATGAAGTGCAAGGCCTGCGGGAAGTGATCCTGGATTTCGGGCGGACGGCCGTCATCGACAGCAGCGGCATCGGCGCCCTGGTCGGCGCCATCAAAACCGCCCAGGAGCGCCCTGTTCCCCTCTGCGCCTGGAGCCTGCACCGGCAGGTGTTCCTGGCCCTGCAGATGACCGGGCTGGAGAAGGTGTTACCGGTGGCAGACCACTCGGAGGGGCTGCTCCCCCAGTTGTCAGGCGCGGAGGATCAACGCCCCCCCCTGACACCCCCTCGGTGCGCTCCGGAGTCAAGCGGTTCATGGACATCTGTGGTGCGTTGGTCGGACTCGGCGTCACGGCGCTGCTGTTTCTCCCCATGGCGCTGGCCATTCGCCTGGACAGCCCGGGGCCGATTCTGTTCAGCCAGGTTCGCTGTGGCTGGATGGGCCGGCATTTCCGTATCTGGAAGTTCCGCTCGATGGTGAGCAATGCCGAGAAACTGAAAGGCAATGTGGTGAACCAGGCCCAGGGCGCCTTCTTCAAGAATGACAATGACCCCAGGATCACCAGGGTGGGCAGAATCCTGCGCAAGACCAGCCTCGATGAGCTGCCCCAGTTCTGGAATGTGCTGATCGGCGACATGAGTCTGATCGGAACACGACCTGCCACCCCAGATGAAGTGCGTCGCTACGCCATTCCCAGTTGGCAGCGCTTCGATGTGCGTCCTGGGTTGAGTGGCGAATGGCAGGTAAGTGGCCGCTCTTCGATCCGAGATTTTGAAGATGTGATCAGGCTTGACCTCAGATATCAACAGAACTGGAGTCTTGGCTACGATCTTCAGCTGATTGCCAAGACATTCCTTGTCCTCTTCAGCAAGGATTCGGGGGCTGCATGACTCCGCTCTTGGCAGGAGATTCAGGTTTGCCCAACAGGCAACTGGCCGTGGACAGTGATCTCGATCAACTCGAGGCTGTCGTCAGCTGGTTTGACCGGCTCAGCGACCCTGGGGTGCCAACGGATCTATGGATGCAAGCCCAACTGGCTCTTGTGGAAGGCTTCACCAATGCCGTCCGCCATGCCCAAGCCCATCTGATGGCGCCGCCCCAGGTGCTGCTTTCGTTGCAGGTGACCAGAAGCTTGTTCTGCATTCAGATCATCGACCATGGTGAACCCTTCGACTTCGCGGAGGCCCTGGCCAGGGTGGAAGCAGACAGCGCCGCCAGTGGTGAAGATCCTCTCGCCCGAGAGGCCCATTGGGGGCTGGTGATGTTTCTGAAACTTCAGAAAGACTATGGATGGAGCATCAGCTATTGCAGGCGCGATGATGGAACCAACTGCCTGTTTTTTAGCCATCCTCTCACGGCCGACGGAGTCGCTGGTAGGTCATGCTGAAATAGTCTGGATGGCAGCGGGCGGGCTGAAAGATCGACCACCGCGTCCAGAGGTGAAGGTAGTAGTTGGTTCCCTCCGGTCCCCGTCCCCATCCATTGGCCAGGTGCTGGCCCCAGATGATGCTGCTGCTCTCCAGCGAGGTTCGCCTTTGCTTGGGAAGCCTCGTCAGATCGCCGCTGTAGAGAATCCTTCGGCCCCTGTAGTAAAAGGCGGGCTCCACGGGCAGCCCCCGATCCTTCTCGTCCAGTCTGAACCAGACTTTCTTGCTCTTGTGCAGCAACCAGAAGCTCCGCGAGCAGGTGGCTGGCACGGTGTCGTCCTTATAGCTGTAGATAACGCCGGGATGGTGCTGCAGGGACCCGAGCGATGGGGCCGTGATCTCCAGACCCATGAGCAGAGCGGCAGACGTCATGGCAGCGAATCGATGCAACCGTCTTCACCGTCAGGTCGCCTCCTTCAAGGTAGCTGGACGGTTGGCGAGGCCAGCGTTCCCCGAGGGCTCATGACGGCTTGGCGCTGGCTACCCTCCAGACAACGCTGGCCGCCTGCCATCCGCTTGTGATCCGCCGATCCATCCTGCCCCTGACTGTTCCCCTGATCGGCTCGGTGGCTGGGTTGCTGCTGGTGCCCGCTTTCGCGGCTTCTGCACCACCACCTGACACGGCGACCGACTCCCCTTCTCTCCAGCTGGTCCTGAACCGTCACCAGCGGCTGCTGAGGGTGATGGAAGGGGATCGGGAACTGCGCCGCTTTCGCGTGGGCGTCGGGATGCCTGGCTGGGAGACGCCGGTGGGGTCGTTCAGCGTGATCGAGAAGACCGCCAATCCGATCTGGGAGCATCCGGCCAAGGGGGTGCGCATCCCCCCAGGCCCCACCAATCCCCTCGGCTCCCGTTGGATCGGCTTTTACCGCGACTGCAAGGGCCGGAGTGGTTTCAACGGCCAGGAGCATCTGGAGGTGAAGGGGTGCGTGACCTCCGGCTTCCATGGCACGCCGAACCGCGGCAGTGTCGGCGGCGCCGTCTCCCATGGTTGCGTGCGGTTGTTCGACGAGGACGTGCAGGAGCTGTTCGACCTCGTTCATCTGGGCACCCCGGTGACGGTGCTGCCCTGAGGCGTCTCGGCGCTCCGGGGCAGCCCGTAGAGTTCGTGGCGCATCAGGGATCAAGCGCGGATGAGGGTTCTGTTTGCCGCTGCGGAGTGCGCTCCGATGATCAAGGTGGGGGGCATGGGAGATGTGGTGGGCTCCCTGCCACCGGCCCTGGCGGCACTGGGCCACGATGTGCGCATCATCCTGCCGGGCTACGGCAAGTTGTGGGGTCGGTTGGAGATTCCCGCAAATCCGATGTGGCGTGGCCACGCCATGGGCACCGATTTCGCCATCTACGAAACGCGCCACCCGACCAGCGGCCTGCCCATCTATCTGGTAGGCCATCCGGTGTTCGATTCGGAGCGCATCTACGGCGGTGAAGACGAAGACTGGCGCTTCACCTTCTTCGCCAACGCCACGGCTGAATTCGCCTGGAATAGTGGCTGGAAGCCCCAGGTTCTCCATTGCCACGACTGGCACACGGGCATGATTCCGGTGTGGATGCACCAGGACCCCGAAATCAGCACGGTGTTCACGATCCACAACCTGCGGTACCAGGGCCCCTGGCGCTGGAAACTGGATCGCATCACCTGGTGTCCCTGGTACATGCAGGGCGACCACACCATGGCCGCGGCCCTGCTCTACGCCGATCGGGTGAACGCCGTCTCCCCCACCTATGCGAAGGAGATCCGCACGCCGGAGTATGGCGAGCGCATCGACGGACTGCTCAATTTCATCAGCGGCAAGCTGCGCGGCATCCTCAACGGCATCGATACCACCGACTGGAATCCAGCCACCGACAGCACCCTGCCGAAAACATTCTCGGCCGACGATCTGTCCGGCCGCGCCGAGAACAAGAAACTGCTGCAGCAGCGGATGGGGCTGAACGTCAGTCCCCGCACCTACCTGATGGGGATGGTGAGCCGCCTGGTGGATCAGAAGGGGGTCGACCTGCTGCTGCAGGTGGCCGACCGGGTGCTGGCCTACAGCGACAGCCAGTTCGTGGTGCTGGGCACCGGCGATCGCGGCCTGGAATCGGGGCTGTGGCAGATGGCCGCCCGCCACCCCGGCCGCTTCGCCGTGTTCCTCACCTATGACGACGCCCTCTCGCGGCTGATCTATGCCGGCAGCGACGCCTTTCTGATGCCTAGCCGCTTCGAGCCCTGTGGCATCAGTCAGATGCTGGCCATGCGCTACGGCTCGATCCCCGTGGTGCGTCGCGTCGGCGGACTGGTGGACACCGTGCCCCCCAACGATGCCACCGCCGGCACCGGCACGGGCTACGGCTTCGATCGCTACGAAGCGATCGACTTCTACACCACGATCGTGCGCTCCTGGGAGGCCTACCGCAACCAGCCCAGCTGGCAGGAGCTGCAGCGCCGGGCCATGACCACCGACTTCAGCTGGAACCGCTCGGCCCTGGAGTACGACGCCATGTACCGGGAGGTCTGCGGCGTCAAGGAGCCCACCCCCGACGCCGCCCAGGTGGAGCGCTTCTCCCAGGGCCAGGGGGCCGATCCCAGCCTGTTGCACGACGAGCCCAGGCCGGAGGTGGGCAGCAAGGAACCCCCACCGGCCCCGCGTCCCCGCAATCCCCTGGCCCTGCTGCGTCGCCGCAACGACTCCTGAGCTCGCTTCCCGTGTCCGGCGCCCATGGCTGATCCGGTTCCACCACCCTCCGATCTGCCGGCGCCCTATGCGAGTCCCTGGGGCCAGTTGGGCGGCGCCCTGCGGGCCGTGCAGGCGTCCCTGCGCCTGAAGCTGCGTGAACTCTGGCGCCGCAACGGTGAAGGGGACCTGTCGGTCCCGGGCTTCTGGCCCCAGGCGTTGGCGCCCCTGTTCTGGCCCTTGCTGCTGGCGGCCCTGGTGGCGCTGACCCTGGCCCTGGCGGGGCTGGCCTGGCGCGGGCTCTCCCAGGGGACAGTGCGAGCACCGGGGGGAGAACCCGCTTCGCCGGAGCTGGCCCCGGCGCCCCTGGAGGCCCCGGCCGTGGCGATGGGTGAGCCCCTGCCGGAGCCTCAGCCCCCACCAAAACCACAACCGCCGCCGCCACCACCGCTTGAGCTCGATCCCCTCCTGGTGCTGCTGGCGGAGGACGATCCGGAGCATCTGATCGCCTCGGCCCATCCGGAGCCCGCCGAAGGCCGCCTGGTGCTGACCATGGCGCCGACCTACAGCAGCCTCACCCCAGCGAACCGGCGGGGCTGGGCGGAGCGCTGGCAGCATCGGTCCCTGGCCCTGGGCTACGAACGGCTGGAGCTGGTGGACGGCCAGCGGCGGCTGCTGGCCCGCGGGGCCCTGGTGGGCTCCGGCATGATCCTGCTCGATCCCGGTGCCTCAGGCTGATGTTGCTGCCGTTCGAGACCTTGTGTCAGCTCTGGGGGGAGCCCCTGATGGCCCCCGGCACCATCGCGCCTGAATCCTTTGGCAGTGTGAGCACCGACAGCCGCGGCGATCTGGCCGGCGCCCTGTTCGTACCCCTGGTGGGGGAGACCTTTGATGGGCACCGCTTCGTGGCTGGCGCCTTCTCCGCTGGGGCGGCGGCGGCCCTGCTGCAGAAGGGCCGCCTGGAGGGTGCCGACCTGGCGGAGCTCGTGGCCAGCGGCGGCCGGCCGATCTGGCTGGTGGAGGACACCCTGGTGGCCTACCAGCAGCTGGCCCTGCTGTGGCGGCGGCGGCTGGGTTTGGCGGTGGTGGCGGTGACGGGGTCGGCGGGCAAGACCACGACGCGGGAACTGATCAAGGCGGCCCTGGCCTCCCTGGGGCCGGTGGTGGCCAGCAGCGGCAACGAGAACAACGACGTTGGGGTACCCCTCACCCTGCTGAAGGCGGACGACACCACCGCGGCCCTGGTGGTGGAGATGGGGATGCGGGGCCTGGGGGAAATCGATCGCCTCACCCGCTGCGCCGATCCGGATGTGGCCGTGATCACCAACATCGGCACCGCCCACATCGGCCGGCTGGGCAGCCGCGAGGCGATCGGGCAGGCCAAGTGCGAGATCACAACCGGGCTTGGCCCGGACGGGGTGCTGGTGATTCCGGCCGGGGATCCGCTGCTGGAACAGTCCCTGGGGACGGTCTGGGGGGGCCGGGTGGTGCGGATCGCCTTGGAGGACGAGCTGGCGGGTTTCCCTGCCGGTATGCCGGCGGCGGACCTGGTGGGACGGCTGGAAGACCCTCGCCTGACCCTGGCGGGCGGAGAGAGCCTGCGGCTGCCGCTGGAGGGGCGCCACAACGCCCGCAACCTGCTGCTGGCGGTGGCGGTGGCCCAGGAACTGGGTGTGCCGGCAGCGGCCCTCGGCGACCTGGCGGTGGAATTGCCCGGCGGGCGGGCCCGCCGCTGGCGGCTGGGCGGGGTGGAGCTGCTCGATGAGACCTACAACGCCTCGCCGGAGGCGGTGCTGGCGGCCCTGGATCTGCTGGCGGCCACCGGCGCAGCGGGGGGGGGGCGGCGCTTCGCGGTGCTGGGCACGATGCTCGAGCTGGGGGAGCGCAGCCTGGAATTGCACGCTCAGGTGGCCGCCCGGGCCGGGGCGCTGGACCTCGATGGGCTGCTGATCGTGGCCGCCGAGGCCGAAGCGCAGGCGATGGAAACCGCCGCCGCCGGGATGCCGCGGCTGCAGCGGGCGGCGTCGCCCGAAGCGGCCGCCGCCGTGCTGCTGAAATGGCTGGAGCCGGGGGATCGGGTGCTGCTCAAGGCCAGCCGCGGGGTGGCGCTGGAGCGGGTGATTCCCCTGCTGGAGGCCAGCCTCGGACCAGCCACCTGAACGAGTTCCAACCATGTTCGTGACCACCACCTTCACGATCGAGGGCTACCAGATCACCGCCTACCGGGGCCTGGTGCGCGGCATTGTCGTGCGCTCCCCCACCCTGGTGCAGGGCTTCTTGGGAGGGCTCAAGCAGATCGTGGGCGGCAGGATCGGCGCCTACACCGAGATGTGCGAGCAGGCCCGGGAGCAGGCCTATGACCAGATGATCCAGCACGCCAGGGCCCTGGGGGCCAACGCCATCGTGGGGACCCGTTACGACGGATCGGAGGTGCAGGGCGGAACGGCGGCTGCCACCGAAGTGCTCTGCTACGGCACCGCCGTGGTGGTGGAACCCCTGGGCGGCGGCAGCGGCAGCAGCGGGTAGGGCATCGGCAGGGGCATAGCGTCGAACCAGCAGGAGAAGACCGATGGCATGCACATCCAGCACGGCGCGACTCCGGAATGGCTGGCGTCTTTGCGGGGTGGGGCTGGCCTGCCTGCTGGCGGGGGCGTGGTTACCCCTTCACGGAGCCCCCCAGACGCTGCCGCTGCAAGGCACCACCTGGCAGCTGGTCGGCCTGCAGTCGATGGATGACGCCCAGGGCCTGAGGCGCCCCGCGCAGCCCTCCCGCTACACCCTGACGCTCCAGGCGGATGGCCGGGCCGTGCTGCAGCTCGACTGCAACCGCGCCATGGGCACCTGGCGGGTGGAGCCGAGTGCCGAGGTCAGCAACGGCGGCTTCCGCTTCGGACCCCTGGCCTCCACCAGGGCCTTCTGCCCGTCGCCCAGCCTCGGGGAGCCGCTGGCCCGCCAGCTTCCCTACGTGCGGGGCTACCTGCTGCGGGACGGCCGCCTCCACCTCAGTCTGCTGGCGGATGGGGGGACTCTCATCTGGGAACCCCGTGCTGAGCGGCGGCCCTGATCGTCCCATCTCAGCCGTCGTCCGCCAGCCTCCACTGCAGCACCTGGCCCGCGTGAAAGGGCACCAGTTCGGTGCTGGCACCTCCCGCCGCGTTGCCCTGCAACCGGGGCGGCACGGTGTGGGCCTCCCGCACCAGGGTGATCGTCCCCTCATTCACAGGGAATCCGTAGAAGGCGGGCCCGTGCAGGCTGGCGAAGGCCTCGAGGCGATCCAGGGCCCCCTCCTGCTCGAAGACTTCGGCATAGCTCTCCAGGGCGTAGGCGGCGTTGTAGATGCCCGCGCAGCCACAGGCACTCTCCTTGGCCGAGCGGGGATGGGGGGCGGAATCGGTGCCCAGGAAGAAACTGGTCTCCCCGGACGTGGCTGCCTGCCGCAGGGCCAGCCGATGCCGTTCGCGCTTGGCCACCGGCAGGCAGTAGAAGTCCGGCCGCAACCCGCCACGGAACATGGCATTGCGGTTGATGTGCAGGTGGTGGGGGGTGATCGTGGCGGCCAGGTTGGGCCCCGCCTGGCGCACGAACGCCACGGCCTCGGCGGTGGTGATGTGCTCCAGCACCACCTTCAACGCCGGGTGCCGCAGCAGCAGCGGCGCCAGGTGGCGCTCGATGAACACCGCCTCCCGATCGAAGATGTCGATCTCCGCGTCGGTCACCTCCCCGTGGATCAGCAGGGGCATGCCGATTCGCTCCATCGCGGCCAGCACCGCCTCGATCCGCGCCAGGTCGCTGACGCCGGCGGCGGCGTTGGTGGTGGCATGGGCCGGGTAGAGCTTGCAGGCGGTGAAG
Organism: uncultured cyanobacterium; assembly: GCA_903917565.1. Lineage (GTDB taxonomy): Bacteria > Cyanobacteriota > Cyanobacteriia > PCC-6307 > Cyanobiaceae > Cyanobium. The sequence continues at coordinate 28,329 of CAIXBB010000030.1, forward strand.
ACCCCCTCGGCATGGCCGCGTTCGATCTCCTCCGCCTCGATGGTGTCGGTGAGGTAGGCCGTGAGCAGGGGGCTGAAACAGCTGCCCTCCGGCAGGGCCGCCCGGATCCTGGCGCCGTAGGCCACCGCGGCTGCCACCGAGGTGATCGGCGGGTTGAGATTGGGCATCACGATCGCCCGGGCGAACGAGCGGGCCGTGGCCGGCGCCACCGCCTGCAGCAGGGCGCCGTCCCGCAGGTGCACGTGCCAGTCATCGGGGCGCCGCAGGCTCAGCCGGGAGCTCACCTTGGGGAGGCCTTTGAGGAACCTGTTCATGTCACCCAGTCTCTAGAACAGCCGCTTACCGCCACTGCCCGTGACCAGATAACCGCTCAGGGACAGCAGCAGGACACTCAGGCAGAAGAAGGCCAGGGAAGGGCCGTCATGGATCGGCAGGGTCAGCATCGCCTTGAAGGCCGACACGATCAGCGCCACCACCAGCACCTTGACCAGTTTCTCCTTGAGCTGGTCGAGGTCGCGGATGTCGAGCAGGCCGCCGCCCCCCTGGTCGTGTTCCCGGGCCGCCTCGATCGGTGAGATCAGCAGCTCGTAGACCCCGTAACCGAAAATCAGCAGGGCGATGCCGATCAGATAGAGATCGATCCCGGTAACGATCGCCCCCAGCAGTTCGGCCACGAAGGTCTTCTTGGTGTGGGCCACATCCCCCAGGCTGGCCAGGGCCTTGCCGATCTCGAGCGTGCCGAGCACGAAGGCGACCACCGTGCTGACGAGGCTCATGATCACCGGCAGGATGGCGATCAGCCGCAGACGCCACAGAATCCGCTCGAAGCGATGCTCGAACCGCTTGAATCGGCCCTTCATACTCGAGGCCATGGAGCCGGAGATGCGTTCGGCCAACCATAGGGAGCGTTCCAGATACGGTCAGGTGTCCGGATCCGATGCTCCCGGCGATGGCGAAACGCTCATGGATTGGCAACGCCGAACAGACGGCCGACCCCCGCCGTGAGCGCCATGGCCAGGCCCCCCCAGAACAGCATCCGCAGAGCTCCCTTCCGGAGCGAGGCCCCTCCCGCACGGGCCGCCAGGGCGCCGAGGGCCGCCAGGGCCACCAGGGCGCTGGTGGTGGTGACCAGGGTGATCTGCCGCTGGGGGCTGAGCAGGATCGCGGTGATCGGGACGACCGATCCCACCGCGAAGCTGGCGGCCGAAGAGAGGGCCGCCTGAATCGGCCGCGCCCGCAGGGTCTCGCTGAGGCCCAGTTCCTCCCGGGCGTGGGCACCGACGGCGTCGAGCAGGGTGAGCTGTTCGGCCACCTGCCGGGCCAGGGCCGGATCGAGGCCCCGCTGCCGGTAGATCTCGGTGAGCTCGGCCAGCTCGCCGGCCGGATCCATCAGCAGCTCACGCCGCTCCTTGGCCAGATCGGCCCGCTCGGTGTCGACCTGGGATTGCACGGAAACGAATTCCCCGGCAGCCATCGACATGGCCCCGGCCACGGTGGCGGCAAGGCCCGAGAGCAGGATGAAGTCTCGGGTGGCACCGGAAGCGGCGATGCCGACCACCAGGGAGGCCACCGAAATGGTGCCGTCGTTCGCTCCGAGCACCACGGCCCGCAACCAGCCCGCCCGCTGACTGCGGTGTTGTTCATTGTGGCGACGTCCACCATGGGACTGGTGAGCGCTGGCAGTAACGGCCTTGTTCTCCCTTGCCATGACCGGAAGCGTGGGCTCAGCCAGCATGGTGCCCGTTGGCGTCGGCTTCAGCGGGGCCTTCGCCCCAGCAGGAACACCACCGCCATCGCCAGATAGCCCAGGGCCCAGGGGGTGCCGTTGCCCCAGCCCGGATTAAGCACCGTGTCGGCCAGGGTGAAGCTCCAGGCATGGATCAGGCCCAGCCAGGAGGCCACGGCCGCCACCAGGGCGCAGGCGGCGGCGGCACGATACCGCTGCTCGATCACATACACCAGCATCCCGGCCAGAAGCATGGCCGCCAGAATCTGGCCCTGCTCGAGGGCGAAGGCACCGGCGGCCCACACGTCCGCCTGCTGCAGCGGCAGCAGCAGCTGGGGACCGAAGGGATGGGCTGGGGTGCCGCTGCCCCCGGCCCGCAGCCCCGCCTTCAGCATCAAGGAGCCCCAGCCGGCCAGACCGGGCAGGAGCCCCAGGGCCACGGCGGGAGCATGGGCCGGTGGGGTGGCCTGGAAGGCCTGGGCCGCCATCACCAGGGCGATGTAGAGCACGATCGCCATGCCGGCTTCGATCGGCACCAGCTGGCCCACCACACCGAACAGCCCCAGCAGGCAGCCCAGGCCCATCACCAGGCCGTTGAGCCAGGAGTAGCCGATGCGGGCCCCCATGCCCTTCCAGCCCGGGTGGCCGATGTAGATGGTGGTGGGGAAGCAGGACCCCAGCAGGGCCGCCGCGATCGTGCCGATGCCGTTGATCAGCAGGGAGCTCTTCACGGGGTAGGCATCCCCGGCCGCCTCGGCACTCTCCAGGTTCTGAAGGGAACCCAGCAGATTGAACAGGCCCATCGGCACTGTCACCCCCAGCCAGGGCAGCAGTTCGTGGCGGCCGGCCCAGAGGGCGCCGAGGCGGGGAACGGGCAGGTGCAGGCCCACCTGGGCCAGGTTGGTCTGCCAGGCGGGGCCATCCAGGGGCAGCAGGCCGGTGGCGGCGGCCAGGACGATGCCCACCAGCACCGCCAGCACCCCGCCGGGGAGGGGCAGCCTGGCCTGGCCGAAGTAGGCCAGCAGGATCACCGCCAGCACCGCCAGCCCCACCACCGGGACGGCGTAGGTGCGCAGCAGGAAACCCAGGCCGATGTAGCCGAGGGCGATGCCGGCCAGGGTGGAGAGCAGGGCGGCCCGGGGCAACCAGTGGCGCAGGGGGGCCACCAGAAAGGCGCCGCCCGCCTCGATCAGCCCCGATCCCAGGCAGGCCAGCAGTCCGGCGCGCCACGACAGCAGGGCCGCAGCCTCAGTGTCCAGGCCCTGGCCGAGGGCCGCCAGCTTCACCGGCAGCATCACCAGGAACACATAGGCGAACAGGCTGACCGTGTTGATGCCATAGGGCAGGGCGGTGCGGTCGCCTCTGCCCTCACGCCGCCCCAGCCGGTGAGCCTGGACGGCGTAGGCCACGTTGCCCACCACCAGGCTGACGCCGGTGGCCGGCAGGATCGTGGCGAAGATGAGCTGATCCGAGTAGCCCAGTACGCCACGGCAGAGCGCCAGGATCAGCAGGATCTGGATCAGGTTGTCGAGGCCGAGACCCAGAAACCCGTCCAGGTCACCGCGCACCCACCAGCGGGGGGACGGCTTGGCGAGCTCAGCCACGGGGCAGCCCCCCCAGCATCCGATCCGGAAACAGCACCCCATCGAGGTGGTCGCATTCGTGCTGCACCACCCGGGCATGGAACCCCTCCACCTCACGCTCGAAGGGCTGCCCCGCAGGATCGAAGGCCCGGTAACGGAGGCGGCGCCAGCGGGGCACCAGGGCACGCCACCCCGGCACGCTCAGGCACCCCTCCCAGGCGCTGTCGTCAATCTCCTCGCCGAGGGGCGTGAGCACCGGATTGATCAGCACCGTCTCTGGGATGGGCGGGGCCTCCGGGTAGCGGGGGTTGTGGGTGAGGCCGAAGATCACCACCCGCCGGGGCACGCCGATCTGGGGGGCGGCCAGGCCGGCGCCGTCGGTGGCGGTCATGGTGTCGCGCAGGTCCTGCAGCAGGGCCGGCAGCGCCGGGTCGTCGAACCGCTCCACCGGCGCACTCACCAGCCGCAGGCGGGGATCTCCGATCGTCAACACCTCGCGGACGGCCATGGGCACAGGGGCGCTCAGGACGCTCACTGTGCCGCCTCCATCAGCCCTCCGTACCATCCGCTGGTGTCGCTGCCGCTGGCCGATCCATGACCCTGAGCTCCCTGCGCGTGGTTGTGATCTGCTGTGATGGCCTCTACCAGCGACATCTGATCCTTCGGGTGGCCGAGGAGTTCACCCTGGCCGGCGTGGTGCTGCAGGTGTCGGCGCCGAAACGCGGGGGCCGGCTGGCGCGGCTGGCGCCATACCGGGATCCGCGCCGGTTGCTGCGCCAGCTCAAGGCGCGCCTGCTGCTGCCGCCCCATGAGCGGCGGGGCGCCCGGCTGCAGCAGCAGCTCTTTTTCCGGCAGGGCGAGCCTCCCCAGCTGCCGGAGGAGGTGCCGCTTCTGGTCACGGAATCGATCAACGACGTGCGCACCGCCAGCTTCCTGGCGGACCTGGCGCCGGACATCGTGCTGGTGAACGGCACCCAGTTGCTGCGGCAGCCGATCCTGGCGCTGATTCCAGGAATCCGTCACGGCCTCATCAACTTGCACACCGGCTTGTCGCCCTATTCCCGGGGGGCCAACTGCAATCTCTACATGGTGATGGAGGGCTGCCCAGAGCTGGTGGGTGTCACGGTCCACCACATCGATCCGGGCATCGACAGCGGTGACATCATTCTTTCGGCGCAGGTTCCGATGCAGAGCGACGACAACTTCGAAACGATCGATGTGCGCAGTTTCCATGTCGGCATCGAACTGCTGCTGGAAGCGACGCGCCAGCTGGAGGCCGGCACCGCCCAGCGGGTGCCCCAGTGGGAGCAGGGCAAGCTGTTCCTGCGTCGCACCGGCTACACCTACGAGCCCTGGCAGCGGTTGCTGGCCAATCGCCGCACCGAGCAGGGGCTCATCCGGGCCTACCTGGCCGATCGGCCGAACCGCGACAGGAACGTCCGCCTGGTGCAGGGAATGACGCCATGAGCGACCTGGCGCGGCTCGCCAATCGGGCGGCGGATCTGCTGTTCGTGCCACCGCTGGATGGCCTCTGGCGCCGCCGACTGCGGGGCAAGGTGTTGTGTCTGCTCTATCACCGGGTGGATGAACCCGGCCGGATTCCGTTTCTGGATCGCTTCGGGGTGCCGCCGATCCCGGCGGCGGAGCTGGCCGGGGAGTTGGGCTTTCTGCAGCGCCAGGGGGCCCGCTTCCTCACCTTCGCCGATCTGCGCCAGGGGCATTTCCCCGGCCCCGATGACTTCGGCGTGATCGTCAGCTTCGATGACGGATTGCGCTGCAACTACCGCGAGGGCCTCGAGGTGCTGGCGGCCCTCGGCCTTCCCGCTGTGTTCTTCCAGTCCTCCGGCATGCTCGCGGGCCAGGCGCTGATCTGGGAGCACAGTCTCTACTGGTATGGGGATCACCCGGAGTTCGCGCCCCACCTGGCTGACCTCGCCCGCCGGGAGCTGGACTTGCCGGCGAACCTCCAGGGCGCGGAGCTGATCGCCAGGTTGCGGGACCACACCCCCATCGATCGGGTCCGGAGCCTGCTGGCGGCGATGGCGGAACGCTGGGGGACGCTGGCCGAGCTGGCGGCGTTGGCGGAGCGGATCTACCCCACCCCAGCCGATCTGCGCCGGGCCCGCCAGGCCGGCCATGAGGTGGCCAGCCACGGCCACCATCACGTTCCGAGGCGAAGCATCAGCGCCAACGACTTCGAAGCCGAGCTGATCGATTCCGCCGCGGTCCTGGAGAGGATCCTGGGCGAAGTGCCCCGCAGCTTCTCCTACCCCTTCAACAGCCACCAGGCCGGCGATGAGCGGATCTGCGGCCGCCATTTCAGCCAGGTGGCCACCGTGGACGGGGGCCTGATCACGCCATCGACGCCACCCCTGGCCCTGCCCCGCTTCACCTGGCCGGGCCCCCATCGCAACCGGCTGCGGCGGCGCCGCTGGCTCTGGACCGGCAGCATGGGCTGGCCCTTGCCAGGAGCGAGATAGGGTCTGGCTTCCCTTCACGACCCGATGGTGTGGCCCCTGGCCTTTTTCGATGGCACCGTCAGCACGGACACTTTGCAGTCGTTGCTTCGGGACTGGGGCTACTGGGTGGTGTTCGGCGCCATGCTCCTGGAGAACGCCGGCCTGCCCCTGCCCGGGGAGACCGTCACCCTGCTCGCTGGCTATGCGGCCGGCAGCGGCCATCTCAACGTCTTCGGCGTGATGGCGGCGGCAGCCGGCGGCGCGATCCTTGGGGACAACCTCGGCTACTGGGTCGGCCGTCGGGCCGGCTGGGGGTTGGTGCTGCGGGTGGGACGTCTGCTGCGCCGCTCCCCCGAGCAGATGGAGTCCCTGCGGACAGGCTTCCTGCGCCACGCCGGCAGGTCGGTGCTGATCGGGCGTTTCGTAGCGGTGCTGCGGGTGCTGGCCGGGCCCATGGCCGGAGCTGTCCAGATGCCCTACGGCCGCTTCGTGCTGTTCAACTGTCTGGGGGCGGTGCTCTGGGCCGGCACGATGGTGAGCCTGGCCTGGGTCGGTGGCCGCTGGATTCCCTTCGAGCGGATGGTGCGGGGGGTGGTGGAGTTCGGCATCGGGGCCCTGGTGCTCGTCGTTCTGCTGCTGGCGGTCCCCCGGCTGATCGCCCGTTTCGAGGAGCGCCAGCTCGAAGCTGAGAGCGAGGAGACCTCCCCGTGATGCGTTACCTGCGCTATCTCCTGGTCCCCCTGGCCTGCTGCACTGCGGGACTGGCGATCGTGCTCGGACTGCATGGTCTGGAGGCGGCCTGGATCACCCTGGTGCTGTTGCTGCTGGAGATCTCGCTTTCCTTCGACAACGCGGTGGTGAACGCCCGGGTGCTCGATCGACTCACCCCCGGGCAACAGCGGTTCTTTCTCACCTGGGGCCTGGTGATTCCCGTGTTCGGTGTGCGCTTTGCGGGCCCTCTGGTGATGGTGTCCCTGGCCGGAGGCGTCGGCATGGGCACCGCCCTCGAGGCGGCCCTGCACCACCCGGAGCGCTACCGGGAGCTGCTGGAGCTGGCAGAACCCAGGATCCTCGCCTTCGGTGGCCTGTTCCTGCTGATGGTGTTCCTGCGTTACTTCTTCGACGAGGCCAAGACCCTGCACTGGTTCCGGCCCCTGGAGCGCCGGCTCAGCGCCGCCGGACGGGTGGAGTCGCTGGAGGTGGCCCTGGCCCTGGTGCTGCTGTTGGTGCTCGTCGCCGTTCTGCCGGATGACCTGCGGGCCGAAGTGATGATCAGCGGCGTGATCGGCCTGGTGCTCCAGTTGCTGAGCACCTCGCTGGCGACGGCCTTCGGTGATGAGGAGCAAGCGGGGCTCAGGCTGGCGGCCGGCGGTGGGCTGGCCAGCCTGCTCTACCTGGAGCTGCTCGATGCCTCCTTCAGCCTCGATGGCACCATCGGAGCCTTCGCCATCACCCAGAACCTGGGCCTGATCCTCACCGGTCTGGGGCTCGGTGCCCTGTTCATCCGCTCCCTCACCCTGATGCTCAGCCGTGAGAAGGCGCTCGATCAGCTGATCTACCTGGAGCATGGCGCCCACTACGCCATCGGAGCCCTGGGGCTGCTGATGCTGACCAGCGTCGTGCTGGCCCAGCACGATCTCCATCTGCCGGAATGGATCACCGGCCTGATCGGGATCGTACTGCTGGCCCTCTCACTCGGCGATTCGCTCCGGCAGCGGGGTGCCGGAGCGGCTCAGAGGTAGAACCCGACTGTCGTGACCACGCGGGTGCCGCGCTTCCGCAGCGCCTGCCGGAGCAGGATCGTCGACTGGTTGTGCAGCAGGTTCTCCCAGCGGTGCCTTGTGACGAACACCGGCAGCACGATCATGCAGAAACGGTTCTTGTCCTTGCGGTGCTCCTTCTCGAAGCGCTGCACGAACTCCACCACCGGATCCACCAGGGAGCGATAGGGCGACTCCAGCACCTGCAGCGGCACCTCCGGCACCTGACGCATCCATTGGTCGCGGAAGGCCTCGGCCCGACCGCCCCCTAGATCCACGTGCACGGCCACCAGGTCGCTGCCGATGCTGCGGGCGAAGCAGATGGCCTCGAAGGTGCCACGGTGCAGCTGCCCCACCAGCACCACCGTGGGGGTGCCGGCCCCTGGGGGCGGCGCTGGCGGCAGTTTGAGGCGCGCATCGGTGGCCATCCGCAGCCGGCGCGCCACATGGTTGTAGTGGGTGCGGATGCGCAGATACATCGACACCAGCAGCGGGATCGCCACCACCACCACCCAGGCCCCCTGGGTGAACTTGCTGAACAGCAGCACGCCTCCCACCAGGGCGGTGATCAGGGCGCCGAAGCCGTTCAGCAGGGCCTTGGAGGCCCAGCCCCGCTCCCGAAGTTTCCACCAGTGCATCACCATGCCCGCCTGGGAGAGGGTGAAACTGATGAACACCCCCACGGCATAGAGCGGGATCAGCCGGCTGACGCTGCCGTTGAAGATCACCAGCAACAGACCGGCCAGGCCGCTGAGGGCATAGATGCCGTTGCTGAACACCAGACGGTCCCCCAGGGAGGAGAGCTGACGGGGCAGGAAGCCGTCCTGGGCCAGGAAGGCCGCCAGACGCGGAAAATCCGCGTAGGCCGTGTTGGCCGCCAGCAGCAGGATCAGCAGGGTGGCCATCTGCAGCACGAACAGGAGGATGCCGTTGCCGAAGATCCGCTCGCCCAACTGGTAAAGGAGAGTCGGGCCGTTCTCCAGGTACACCACACCGCTCTGGTGGGCCAGCGCGCTGATGCCGCTGAACATCACGGCCAGCATCAGCACCATCACCACCAGCACCCGGCGGGCGTTGCGCCATTCCACGGGCCGGAACGCGGCGACGCTGTCGCTGATCGCCTCGATCCCTGTCAGGGCGGCACAGCCGGAGCTGAAGGCCCGCATCAGCAGCAGGGGGCCCAACACATGCATGCCGTTCGCGCCGTGATGGGCGGCCTCCAACAAGTCTTGTTGTTCCGGCAGCGGCAGGGGGGGAAGTTGGCCCAGCCCGGTCTTGATCGCCCCCGCCACCAGCATGGTCACCACCGCCCCCATGAAGAGGTAGGTGGGCACACTCAGGAACTTGGCGCTGGAACTCACCCCCCGCAGATTGGCAATCATCACCAGCACCACCGCCAGCAGGCAGAGCGGAATCCGATCCGCCTCCAGAGCAGGGAAATAGGACGTGAGAGCGGCGATGCCGGCGGCCACACTCACGGCCACGGTGAGGACGTAATCGATCGAGAGCGAGGCCCCGGCCACCAGCCCCGTGATCGGCCCGAGGTTCTGCTGCGACACCCGGTAGGAACCACCGCCCATGGGATACGCCTTGATGGTCTGCCGGTAGCTGGTGGCCACGATCAGCATCAGCCCCACGATCAGGGCTGTAATCGGCAGGGTGTAGGAGAGGGCGGCGGCCCCCGCCATCCCCAGCACCAGGACGATCTCCTGGGTGGCATAGGCCACCGAGGAGAGGGCATCGGAGCTGAGGATCGCCAGCGCCTCGGCATTGTTGTAGCGCTCCTCATGGTGGGCGCTGGTCGGCAGGGGGGTGCCGATGAGCCTGCGCCGCAGATTGTCGAGGATGAGCATGCGCTTTCGGCACTTCCGCTGAATGGATTAGGACCCTAAGGCTGCATCCCCCTTCATTCTCATTCCCCGGTTGCCTTAAGCGTCCCGCTGGGGCTGATCCGAGCCATGACACAACCTTCGCTGCTCAGCATCCTCCTGATCCTGCTGATGGGCGTCCTGATCGCACGCTTCACGGAAGGCTGGATGGCACGCCTGGCCGTGCCGGCGATCGTTCTGGAGCTCCTCATGGGCTTCATCCTCGGCAACACCGTGGTGCCGTTCAAGGCGATGGCGCCCCTGAGCGGCCTCACGGAGCTTGGGGTGCTCACCCTGTTTTTCCAGGTCGGGCTGGAGGTACGGGGCGACCTGCTCAGCTCCCGCCGTGCCGCCATCCTGCGCACGGTGGCGCTGAGCTTCTGCACCCCCCTGCTGGCCTTCTGGCCCCTCAGGAGTCTGTTCGACCTCTCCATCCCCACCACCCTTCTCTGCCTGGCGGTGCTGAGCGCCACAGGCACCGGTGTGACCCTGCGGGTCCTCGCCCAGCGGGGTGCCATTCAGACCCCCTCGGGCCGGATGCTGGTAGGGGTGTCGGTTCTCGACGATCTGCCGGCCATCGGCCTGCTGGCGGCGGCCACGGCCACTGCCGGGCTGCGCCTTGGAACCCAGGGGATCGGCTGGGCCGGTCCCCTGGTGGGGATCCTTCTGGCGATCCTGAGCTGGCTGGCGGTGGAGCGCTGGACTCGCCTTAACAGCAGACGACCCACCAGTGCGCTGGCGATCCTGATGCTGCTGATCGGTTCGGCGTGGGTAGGGGAGGCCTGTGGCCTGACCAGCCTGCTGGGAGCCCTGTGGGGGGGGGTGCTGATGGCCCGACTGGGGCCGGTGGAAGGGGAGGTTCAGCGGGTGTTGACGGTGCTCTCGGAAGTGTTTCTTCCTCTGTATTTCATCGGTGTGGGCATGCGGATCACCGCGGGCACCCTGCTGCAGCCGGCGGCCTGGAGCCTGGCGACGGCTCTGATCGTGATGGCCGTGCTCAGCAAGCTGGCCTGCGGTCTGGGCATCGATCGCAACGACAGGCGGGCGGGGGTCGACCGCTGGCTGGTGGTGTTCGGCCTGATCCCGCGGGGCCTGCCGGGTCTGGTGTTCGCCACCACGGCACTGAGCCAGGGGCTCATCGATGCGGTGCAGTTCTCCTCCCTCGTGCTGATGGTGACCTTCACCACGGTGGTGGGATTGCTGCTGTTGGAGCGGCGGCTGAAACGCCTCGAGGCAGTCCCTCAAGGTGTGCACAGCTGACCGGAACCGCCGGAGCCTGTGACTAATGTTTGAGCGCTTCGTGAATCGCAGCGTTGAATCCGTCCCCTGCAGGGTGCCCCTGGCACGCCCTGGATCCTGAAGCGTGCCTCAAGACGCTGGAGGCCAGCTCCGACGGTCTGAGCACGGCCCAGTGCGCCGAACGCCTGGCAAGAGTGGGGCTGAACCGGTTGGAGCTCAAGGCCGGACGCAGCAATCTGCGCATCCTCTGGGACCAGTTCAGCAATGTGATGCTGATCATGCTGCTGGCCGTGGCGGCCGTCTCGGCCGCTGTGGCCTATGCCGCCCAGCGATTCCCCAAGGATGCGATCGCCATCGTGCTGATCGTCGGCCTCAACGCCCTGCTCGGCTACCTGCAGGAAAGCCGGCACTTCAGGCCCTGCGCGACATGGCCCAACCCCTGGTGACCGTGCGTCGTGACGGCATCTGGGAACGGCTGTCCAGTGAGCAGCTGGTGCCGGGGGATCTGGTCCGGGTGGAGGCGGGAGACCGGGTGCCGGCCGATGCCCGCCTGCTGGAGGTGGCCGAGCTGGGCCTGCGGGAAGCGGCCCTCACCGGCGAGGCCGAAGCGGTGAACAAGCTGGCCGTGCTGGTGCTCGAACCCTCCACCCCCGTTCTGGAGCGTCAGAACTGTCTGTTCCAGGGCACCGAGGTGGTGCGCGGCCGCGGACTGGCGGTGGTCACGTCCACCGGCATGGAGACCGAACTGGGCAAGATCGCCCAGATGATCAACACGGCAGGCGGTGAGACCACACCCCTGCAGGAACGGCTCGACGGGCTCGCCAACGTGCTGGTCGGATCCGCCCTGGCCCTGGTGGCCGCGGTGGTGCTGCTGGGCTGGCTGCTGGGCCAGCGCTTGCTCGATCTGCTGGAAGTGGCCCTGTCGATGGCGGTGGCGATCGTGCCGGAAGGACTTCCGGCGGTGATCACGGTGACCCTGGCGATCGGCACCCAGCGGATGGTGCAGCGCGCCGCCCTGATCCGCCGCCTCCCGGCGGTGGAGGCCCTGGGTTCGGTCACGGTGATCTGCACCGACAAGACCGGCACCCTCACCCTCAACCGCCAGGTGGTGCAGGAGCTGCGCAGCGGCACCACGGCGCTCCAGGTCAGCGGCAACGGCTACGACCCCCACGGTGACTTCCACGCCACCGCGCTCACCCCCCCCGCCAATGGCACGGCCGGTCTGGCCCCAGGCGGCCGGAATCTGCTGCTCCAGGCCGGTGTCCTCTGCAGCGACGCCGAACTCAAACAGGAACCCGACGGTCGCTGGGAAATCCTCGGCGATCCCACCGAAGGTGCCCTGGTGGTGGCGGCCGCGAAGGCCGATCTGGATGGTTTCGCCCTGCGCAGCCACTACAAGCGGGACGCCGAGATCCCCTTCAGCTCCGAACGCCAGCTGATGGCCGTCTGGGTGCAGGACCCCGACGGCAGCCTCCAGGCCCCCCTGGGGGACACGGCCGCCGGCTCCGCCACCTTGATGATCAGCAAAGGGGCCCCCGAGGTGATCCTCGGCACCTGTGATCGCTGGCTGAACGCGTCCGGCGTTGTTCCCCTCAGCGACGCCCAGAGCCAGTGGTGGCTGGAGCAGGCCCGGGATCTGGCCGCTTCCGGCCTGCGGGTGCTCGCCTTCGCCTGCGCCCCCCACCACCCCAGCCCCGAGCACGAACTGGAGCATCAGGTGCTGCTGGGGCTGATGGCCCAGCTGGATCCCGCCCGTCCCGAGGTGGCCCTGGCGGTGGCCCGCTGCCGGGAGGCCGGGATCCGCCCGGTGATGATCACCGGCGACCACCCCCTCACCGCCAGGGCCATCGGCGTCAACATCGGTCTGGTGGATCCCGGTGCCGAGGTGGTGCTCGGCCGGCAGCTGGAGGAGGCCGATGCCGAGGCCCTGGCCGCGATCGTCGCCCGCTGCAACGTCTTTGCCCGGGTGCCGCCCGAGCAGAAGCTGCGCATCGTCAAGGCCCTCCAGGGCCTGGGTCAGGTGGTGGCCATGACCGGCGACGGCGTCAACGATGCCCCGGCCCTCAAGCAGGCCCACATCGGCGTGGCCATGGGAATCACCGGCACCGAGGTGAGCAAGGAGGCCTCCGACATGGTCCTCCTCGACGACAATTTCGCCACGATCGTCAACGCCGTGGAGCAGGGCCGGCTGGTGTACGCCAACATCCGCCGCTTCATCAAGTACATCCTCGGCAGCAACGTGGGCGAGCTGATCACGATCGCTTCGGCCCCCCTGCTGGGGCTGGTGGGCGTGCCCATGACCCCGATCCAGATCCTCTGGATGAACCTGGTCACCGACGGGGTGCCCGCCCTGGCCCTGGCCCTGGAGCCCGGGGAGGCCGGCCTGATGCAGCGCCCCCCCGCCGAACCCGGTGAATCGATCTTCGCCCGGGGCATCGGCAGCTACATCCTGCGCATCGGCGTGGTGTTCGCCGTCATCACGATCACGATCACGATGATGGTGGTGGCCTACAGGTCCGGTGGGTCCGATGGCCCCTGGAAGACGATGGTGTTCACCATGCTGTGCCTGGCCCAGATGGGTCATGCCCTGGCGGCCCGCAGCGACCGTCCGCTGGTGCAGGTCAATCCCTTCTCCAACCCCTGGCTGCTGGGAGCGGTGGTGTTCACCTCCCTGCTGCAGTTGTCGCTGCTCTACGTCCCGGCGCTGGCGCAGTTCTTCGGCACCGTGCCTCTCTCGGCCAGGGATCTGGGCATCTGCGTGGGCTTCAGTCTGGTGTTCTTCCTGTACCTGGAACTCGAGAAGGTATGGCGGCTCTGGCGCCGTCGGCGCAGCGCCAACGCCTGAAGCGTGTCCAGCCGTTCCTGCTCCGGGGACGGCGGAAGGTGGGGGACGGGGTCACCGGGGCTGACTGATAACGACAGCTTGCAGATCCCATAGGACTTTCCTTCCCGGAAAGGCCACCGCCAAGCGCTCGGGATCTTAGTGTTCGCCACCACGTGGGCCAACTCAGGTCCCGACCGTTCTCCCGCCATGACCCTGTTCTTCGCCCAGACGGCCTGGCTGGTTCCCCTCTATCCCCTTCTGGCAGCCCTGGTGTCCCTGGCCTGGTCGCCTGGGTTCATCTGGAAGACGGGACCACGCCCCTGCGGCTACTTCAACCTGACCATGGTCAGCGTGGCCTTCGCCCACAGCCTCCTGGCCCTGCTGGCGGCCAATGCCCATCCGCAAGCCCTGCCGCTGCACTTCGGCTGGACCTGGCTGGACACCGCTGGCCTGTCGATCGGTTTCGACGGCTCGATCACCCAGCCGGCCCTGATCGCCACCCTGTTCGTCACAGGGGTGCATGTGCTCGCCCAGATCTTCGCCATCGGCTATCTGGAGATGGACTGGGGCTGGCCACGGTTCTTCGGCTCCCTCAGCTTCTTCGAGGCTGGTCTCTGTGCCCTTCTACTCACCGATTCGCTGTTCTTCAGCTACGTGATCCTTGAGCTTCTCACACTCGGCACCTATCTGATCGTGGGCACCTGGTACAACCAGTCGCTGGTGGTGAAAGGGGCTCGGGATGCCTTCCTCACCAAGCGCATCGGTGACCTCATCCTGCTCGCCAGCCTGGTGGCGATCCTGCCGGTCACCGGCACCTGGAACTTCGGAGCCCTCGCCACCTGGGCTGCGGCCCAGGCCCCGGGGAGCCTGCCCCTGAGCCAGCAGCTGATCCTGGTGGCCCTTGTTGCCGGCCCGATGGGCAAATGCGCTCAGATCCCCCTGCACCTGTGGCTGGATGAGGCCATGGAAGGCCCCTTGCCCTCCACGGTTCTGCGCAATTCTGTCGTGGTGGCCGGCGGCGGCTGGGTGCTGCTGAAGCTGGAGCCGCTCCTGGCCCTCAGCCCGCTGGCCACCACGGTGCTGGTGGTGGTGGGCGGCACCACGGCCCTGGTGGGTGCCCTGATCGCCCTGGCCCAGATCGACATCAAACGGGCCCTCTCCTTCCTGGCCAGCAGCTGGATGGGCCTGTTGTTCCTTGCCGTGGGGCTCGGCGATCCCACCGTGGCGGGCCACCTGCTGCTCGTCTACCCCCTGCCGATGGCTCTGGTGCTGATGGCCGTGGGCACGGTGATCGTCAGCAATGTCACCCAGGACCTCACCCAGCTGGGCGGCCTCTGGAGCCGTCGCCCCCTGGTGGGCCTCGCGTTCCTGACCGGCGCGGCCGGGCTGATGGCCCTGCCTCCTTTTGGTGGCTTCGCCGCCATCCGCGAACTGCTCGAACTGTGCGCCAACACCACCCAGCCGGCCCTGCTGGGGGGCTTCGTGCTCATCACCAACGCCCTGATCGCAGCCGGGCTGGTACGGGTGTTCGGTCTGATCTGGGGCGGCCGGCCCAGCATCTTCACCATCCGCTCCGCCGAGGTGCTCTGGCTGATGGTGCTGCCCACCCTCCTGCTGATGGGCGTGGTGCTGCACCTGCCGATCGTCCTGGCACGGTTCGAGGTGTTCGCATCTGCACCCATCTTCGGCTGGGGCCCCCAGGCCGTGCCCCTGCTGCTCTCCACCCTGGTGGGCGGTGGTCTCTCGGCCGTCTTCTACCTGCGGCCCCACCCGATGGCCCAGCTGCCTTCCGCCCTCGGCGGCCTGCAGCACTGGCTGGCCCAGGACATGAACACCGAGAGCTTCTATCACCGCACCGTCGTGTCGCTGGTGGTGGGGCTGTCGCGGCTGAGCTCCTGGTCGGACCGTCAGCTGGTGGACGGCTTCACCGGCGCCACCGGCGAGGCGACCCTCCAGAGCGCCCGCCGTCTCAGCTTCACCACCTCCGGCCGCACCCAGACCTACGCCCTCACCCTGCTGATCGGGGTGGTGCTGATGGCCGCCTGGCTGCTGACGATCGTTCCCTCCACCCTGCTGCGCTGATGGCCCTCCTCCTGCTTCTGCTTCTGCCAGCGCTGGCTGCGGTGCTGGTGCCCCTGCTGCCCGAGCGTCAGACCCTGCTGCGCCGGGTGTGCCTCGCCGCTCTTGTGCCGCAGCTTCTGGTGATCCTGCTCCAGCTGGGCCGGGATCCCCAGGAACTGCACCAGGTCTGGCTGCCGCGCATCGGCCTCTCTCTCGATCTGGGCCTTGACGGCCTCTCCACCCCCCTGACCACGCTGATCATCCTGATCACCCTGGTCACGGTGCTGGCCACCCCCAGCGACCAGCCCCGGTCCAGGCTGTTCTTCAGCCTGCTTCTGGCCACTGATTTCGGCCTGGTCGGAGCGGTGCTGGCGCGCAATGCCCTGCTGTTCCTGCTGGCGTTCGAGCTGGTGCTGATCCCCACCACCCTGCTGCTGGCGGTCTGGGGAGGCCCGAGCCGGGCCCGGGCCGCCATCCAGTACCTGATGTACGGCGCGGTTTCGGGTTTCTCGCTGCTTGGGGCCGTTCTGGCCCTCGGCTGGCTCCATGGAAACGGCAGTGTCAGCTTCGCCTACGCCGATCTCGCCTCCCTGCAGCTCTCGCCGGTCACCGGTCGCTGGGTCCTGGCCCTGCTGCTGCTCTCCTTCGGCCTCAAGCTGCCGGTGGTGCCCCTGCACGGCTGGCAGCCCCTGGCCTACAGCCAGGCCTCCAGCCCGGTGGCGATGATGCTCAGCGGTAGCGTCTCGATCCTCGGCGCCTACGGCCTGATGCGCTTCGCCATCGGCTTCCTGCCTCAGGAATGGATCCTCTGGTCCCCCTGGATCGCGGTCGTCGGTGCCGTCACCGCCGTCTACGGCGCCCTGAACGCCCTCGCCCAGAGCGACATGCGCCGGCTGGTGGCCTACGGCTCCCTCGGTCACATGGGTCTGCTGCTGTTGGCGCTGGCGTCGGCCACCCCCCTGAGCCTGCAGGGGGTGGTGGCCCAGCTGCTGGCCCACGGCATGATCGCCGCCCTGCTGTTCCATCTGGTGGGCCTGATCGATCGCAAGACCGGCTCCACCCAGATTCCGGATCTCGCCGGCCTGCTCAATCCCTACCGGGGCCTGCCCTTCACCCTGGGGCTGTTCCTGCTGGCCCTGATGGCCAGCGCGGGCATCCCCGGCCTGTCGGGTTTCGTTCCGGAATTCCTGATGTTTGAGGCCAGCTGGACCCCCTTTCCGATCCCGACCCTGGTCTGCCTGATCGCCTCTGGTCTCACGGCCGTCTACGCGGTGCGGCTGTTCAACCGGGTGGGCTTCGGGCGGCTCGACAACGATCGCGTCGATTACCCCACCACGGTCTGGAGGGAACGCTTCCCGGCCGTGATTCTCGCAGCCCTGGTGGTGGTGGGCGGCCTCTGGCCCGGCCTGCTGCTGGGCTGGAGCGAGTCCGCCACCGCCGATCTGGCCCTGCGCCACGAACCCTTCACCAGCCTCGTCGCCAACGCCCCCAGCGAGTCCCCAGCTCCGATCCCCTCATGACTCCTCCCACCGCGAGCCTCACCGACACGGCGCCCCAGCCCCTGATCCCCCCGTCGACCCATCGCTACGCGGAGGTGATCCATCGGCTCGAGGCAGGCGGCTCGATGCTGCCGGACACGCCGGAAAACCTGATGCAGATCATCGGCATCTACAAGGCCTACGCCGTGCCGATGGATTTCTACTGGCGCGACCTGCTCTATATCGCCGAGCAGGTGTTCCTCGATCCCCTTCCCGCCTTCAAGTACTTCCCATCCCAGGAGTATCTCGATCTGCCCAACTCTTACCAAGGCGACGAGTCGAAGCTGCGCATCTGGCGCGGCGGTGAGAAGGCCCACCCCGAACTGCTGGAGTTCATGGCCAAGGGCGAAACAACAGCCATGCCAAAGCTGCTGCATCACCTCTGGCACGACCGGATCAACATGGAGTTCGCCGAGGCCTGCATGGATGCCATGTTCTGGCATCAGGGCATGGGCGGCCGCTTCTACGACTACCTCGAGACCGACGTCTACAAGGCCAACGCCGACAAGGCGATCAAGGCTTACTTCAAGGGCAACCCCCTGATGCTCGGGCTCTACAAGCTGTTCCCGGAGATGTTCCTGGAGCAGGTGCGCAAGATGAGCTACTACGCCAATCTCGGTCTGTTCTGGGAAGTGATGGCGCCGGTGTTCTTCGAGATGAGCGACATCTACGACGAAGGGGGCTTTGCAGGCGTTCCCGCGGCGATGGATTTCCTGGTGAATGGCATCTTCGCTGTGGCGGGTCGGCCGATCTACCACCATGTGTTCATCGGCGGTGAATGCTTCGAGATCATCCCCAAATCGGAAGGATTCACCTGGCTCTATGAGGCCGCTCTTCCCTATGTGGAGGCCGTGTTCTACCGCACGGCTCCGTTCCGGGGCACCAAGAGCTACAACGCCCAGGCGGGCCAGGTGCCTGACAAGCAGGAGGACTTCCACTACGGCATCCTCTACGCCGACGTCTTCCCGGTGGGCTCGGCGGGAATTCCCCCCACCCTCCTGATGCAGGACATGCTCCACTTCCTGCCCCCCTATCTCACCGAGATGTACGACAAGCACAAGCGCGGTGAGGGCGACATCCTCATCCAGCTGGGCATCACCTTCCAGCGCTCGATGTACAACGTGACTTCGGCCGTGATCCAGGCCCTTCGCTGCGCCCTGCTCTACCCGCTCGATGACACCGATCCGGTGCATCTGATGGCCAACCGCAAGTTCTTCGAGGCCCAGATGGACCGGTTCCTCAGGCCCGAGTCGCGCCTGCCCCAGATCCAGACACCGGACTACCGCTAGGAGATCCCCATGGCCAACATCATCGAAACCGCCAAGGGCGCCGGTTGCTTCGGAACCCTGCTCACCGCCGTCGAGGTGGCCGGGCTCACGGGTGCCCTGGAAAGCCCCGGCCCCTTCACCGTCTTCGCCCCCGTCGACGATGCCTTCGCGGCCCTGCCCCCCGGCACGGTCCAGACCCTGGTGGACAACGTCCCCCAGCTGGCACGGATCCTCAAATTCCATGTGCTCTCCGGGGCCTACCGGCGGGAGCAACTGGTGGAGCAGCCGGAATGGGAGAGCCTGGAGGGGGCACCCGTGGCGATCCGCAGGGCTGAGCCCTTCGAGGTCAAGAACGCCACCGTCGTCAGCGCCGACATCGTCTGTGACAACGGCATCGTGCATGTGATCGACCGGGTGATCTTGCCGGGCTGAACCCAGCCCGCCGGCCGCCGCCGCTCTCCGGTCGCCGCCGCTTGAGCCCTGCCGGCAGCTCTGGCAAGCTGCGCGGCGAACCTCGACCCCGATGGCTCGTGGGGATCAACACCATCTCCCGGGCCGCCCGTCTGCTGCTGCTGGCGCTGCTCACCGGTCTGGTTGGCTGCAGCAGCGCCAATGAGGCTCCCGGCAGCCCCACGATGGCCAAGATCCGCGAGCGGGGCCGGCTCGTCTGCGCCGTCGACGGGGCCGTGCCCGGCTTCAGCACCGTGGCTCCCGGCGGTGCCTTCGTGGGCATCGATGCGGATTTCTGCCGGGCGGTGGCGGCCGCGGTGCTCGGGGATCCCGGCAAGGTGGAGTTCCGGCCGGTGACGGCCGGGGAGCGCTTCGTGGCCCTCAACAGCGGTGAGGTGGATCTGCTCTCGATCAGCTCCACCCATACCCTCAGCCGCGACGCCCCGGGCGGCAATGCCCTCAGCTTCGGCCCTGTCTTCTTCTATGACGGCCAGGGGGTGATGGTGCCGCTGGCCAGCGGCATCAACAGCCTGCGGCAGCTGGCCGGCCAGCCGATCTGCGTGGAAAGCGGCACCAACACCGAGCTCAACCTGGCCGATCGCATGCGGGAGCTGGGCCTGGCCTATCAGCCGCTGCGTTTCCAGTCCGGTGAGCAGGCCTACCCGGCCTATGAGCAGGGTCGCTGCGCCGCCATCACCAGCGACAGCTCCCTGCTGGCGGCCAAACGCAGCGGCTTCAAGGATCCTGCCGCCCACGTGCTGCTCCCCGACCTGCTCAGCAAGGAACCCAGTGCCAAGGTGACGGTGCAGGCGGACCCGGCCTGGGCCGATGCGGTGCGCTGGATCACCTACACCCTGTTCCAGGCCGAGGAGAGTGGCCTCACGCAGGCCAACGTGGAGGCCAGCCGCGAGGCGGCCCGCGCCGACGCCAGCCAGGCCGAACGGCGCCGTTTCCTTGGGATCGAGGGGGATTTCGGCCGGCAGCTGGGGTTGCCTGCCGACTTCACGGTGCGGGTGGTGAAGGCGGTGGGCAACTACGGCGAGTTGTTCGAGCGGCACCTGGGGAAAGCCACCCCCCTGGGCCTCGAGCGGGGTCTGAACCGGCTGTGGACCGCCGGTGGTCTTCACATCGCGCCCCCCTTCCGCTGAGGAGGTTCCGGGAGGCATACCCCCACCGGCCCGCACCTGCAACAATGCGGCCACCTTTAAGACGCAGGCATGTTCTGGAACCGGACCCGCACCCTTGGGGCCTCCCTTTTGGCCGCCGGTCTGCTCGCCGGTTGTGCCGGGGACGGTGGCGGTGTGCAGAGCCAGAAGCTGTCCACCATCACGGGGCGGGGCAAGCTGATCTGCGGCGTGGAAGGCAAGCTGCCCGGCTTCAGCTTCGTGGGGCCCGACGGCAAGTATCTGGGCCTGGATGTGGACGTCTGCAAGGCGGTGGCCGCTGCGGTGCTGGGGGATCCCGAGAAGGTGGAGTACCGGGATCTGAACTCCAGCGAGCGCTTCGCCGCCCTGGCCAGCGGAGAGGTGGACCTGCTCTCGCGCAACACCACCATGACCCTGAGCCGCGATGCGGCCGGCGGCAATGGCCTCAGCTTCGCCCCCACCACCTTCTATGACGGACAGGGCGTGCTGGTTCCCGTGGCCAGCGGCATCAAGGACCTCAAGGGCCTCGCCGGCAAGCCGATCTGCGTGGAGAGCGGCACCACCACCGAGCTCAACCTGGCCGACCGGATGCGGGAGCAGAACATCCCTTACACGCCTCTGAAGTTCCAGACAAGCGACCAGACCTTCGCCGCCTATCTCGGTGGCCGCTGCGTGGCCGTCACCAGCGACCGCTCCCAGCTGGCCGGCAAGCGCACCAGCTTCCCCAAACCGGACGCCCACACCCTGCTGCCGGTGGTGATGAGCAAGGAGCCCCTCACCCCCGCCACCACCAACGGCGATCCCGCCTGGGCTGATGCCGTGCGCTGGATCGTCTACGGCCTGATGCAGGCCGAGGAGAGCGGCATCACCCAGGCGAATGTGGACGCCAAGCTGGACGAGGCGAAGGCCAACACGAACCAGGCCGACCTGCGGCGCTTCCTGGGTGTGGAGGGAGATTTCGGCAAGCTGCTGGGCCTGCCGCCCGACTTCGTTGTCAAGGCGGTGAAGGCCGTGGGCAACTACGGCGAGATCTTCGATCGCAACGTGGGCCCCGCCTCAGCCCTCAAGCTGGACCGGGGCCTCAACCGGCAGTGGAAGGATGGCGGGCTGATCTACTCCCCACCCTTCCGTTGATGGTGCCGGTCCCCCCCGCCGACCCGGCCCTTCCCCCACTCCCTCCGCCCACGCCCCCCTGGTGGCGCGACCGCCGCGTCGTTCCCTGGGTGGTGCAGGCCGTGGTGGGTCTGCTGGTGCTGCTGCTGATCGCCTTCCTGCTGGGCAACCTGGTCCGCAACCTCACCGCCGCCGGTCTGCTGCTGAGCTGGCGCTGGCTGCAGCAGCCGGCCGGCTTCGACATCTCGGAGTCGGTCATTCCCTTCAATGCCCAGCTGCCCTACTGGCGCGCCCTGGCCGCCGGGTTGGTGAACACGATCCGGGCGGTGCTGGTGGGTCTGGTGGGGGCCACCTTGATGGGCACCCTGGTGGGGATGGCCTCCTTCAGCCACAACGGCCTGCTGCGGCGGCTGGCGCGGGTCTACGTGGAGGTGGTGCGCAACATTCCCCTGCTGCTGCAGCTGGTGTTCTGGTACTTCGTGGTGTTCCTCACCCTCCCGAACGGCGTGGCGGCGATCCAGCTTCCCGGGGTGGTGCTGGCCAAGTCGGGGCTGTACATCGCCGGGCTGGGCGAGGGGTTGCGCTGGATGGGTCCCACCCTGGTGAACGGGGTGTGGCAGGCGCCGGTGCGCCTGAGTGTCGAGTTCGGTGCCCTGATCACCGGTCTGATCGTGTACTCCGGTGCCTTCATCGCCGAAGTGGTGCGGGGCGGCATCGCGGCGGTGCCCAAGGGACAGTGGGAGGCGGCCTCCTCCCTGGGACTGAGCTGGTTCGCCACCTTGCGCCGCATCGTCCTGCCCCAGTCCCTGCGGGTGATCGTGCCGGGGCTGAACACCCAGTACATCTCCCTGGCCAAGAACTCCTCCCTGGCGGTGGCGGTGGGCTACACCGACCTCTATTCGGTGGCCGAAACCACCCTCAACCAGACCGGCCGTGCGGTGGAGGTGATCCTGGTGCTGCTGGCGGCCTACCTCACCCTCGACCTGCTGATCTCGGCGCTGATGAACGGTCTGAACCACCTGGTCCAGATCCGGGAGCGCTGAGATGAAACCCCTCCTGCGGCGGCTGCGCGCCGAACTCTTCGCCACCCGCACCGACACGGTGCTGAGCCTGGCCCTGATCTCCCTGATCACCCTGGCGGCTTTCGGGGTCCTGCGCTGGGCCTTCACCCAGGCCCAGTGGGCCGTGATCAGGGTCAACAGCACCCTGTTCGCGGTGGGGCGCTACCCGGTGGAACAGCAGTGGCGCCTCTGGCTGCTCACCGCCCTGCTGGTCGCCGCCAGCGGCGCCACCTGGGGCCTGCTGCGGGCCCACCCCCGCCCCGATCGGTCGGGCGTGCTGTGGCCGCGCAACGACCGGCTGGCCCTGGTGCTGCTCGTCCTGATCGCCCTGGCCGTGCCTGCGGCCCTCGGTCTGAGCCTCGCCATCGCGAGCCGCTGGTGGGGGCTGACTGTGCTGCTCATTCTCTGCCGCTGGCTGGCCGGCCGCTTCGGGGCTGGCCTGCCGGCCAGCGGCCAGCGGCTGGCGGCCCTGGTGTGGCCGGCGCTCTACCTCGTCGGCATGGTGCTGATCAGCGGCGGCCTGGGCCTGGTGACCGTCTCCCCTTCGGAATGGGGCGGACTGATGCTCACCCTGCTGGCTTCAAGCTTCGCCATCCTGCTGTGCTTCCCGATCGGCGTGCTGCTGGCGCTCGGCCGCCGCAGCGACCTCCCCCTGCTGCGCTGGGGTTCGGTGCTCTACATCGAGTTCATCAGGGGGGCCCCCCTGATCACCCTGCTGTTCCTCGGCCAGAACATCCTTGGGTTCCTGCTGCCCGGCGGCCTGGCGCCGGAGCGGGTCTGGCGGGCCGCCTGGGTGCTCACCTTCTTCGCCGCCGCCTATCTGGCGGAGGCGGTGCGGTCCGGCCTGGCGGCCGTGCCCCGGGGCCAGTTGGAAGCCGCCCGCTCCCTGGGGCTGTCCTATCCAAAGGCGCTCCAGCACGTGGTCCTGCCCCAGGCCCTGAGGGTGGCCCTGCCGGCGATGGTGGGCCAGTTCATTTCCCTCCTGCAGGACACCACCCTGCTGTCGCTGATCGGATTGCTGGAACTGCTCGGCACGGCCCGCACCGTCATGGCCAACCCGGCTTTCCTGGGGCGGAACGGTGAGGTGTACCTCACCCTGGCCGTGCTGTTCTGGGGCTGCTGTGCCGCCCTCGGACTGGGCAGTCGGGCCCTGGAGCGTCGCCTCGATCCCCACGCGGTGCCCTCCGCCACCTGAACTCCCATTCCCCGCTCTGATTCCGCTTCCCGCCCCATGAGCCAACCCAGCAGCGAACTGATGATCGAGGCGCGGGCCGTCGAGAAGTGGTACCCGAATGGATTCCAGGCGCTGCGCGGGGCCAGCCTGACGGTGCGGCGGGGCGAGGTGGTGGTGATCATGGGCCCCTCGGGCTCGGGCAAGAGCACCTTCATCCGCACCTTCAATGCCCTGGAGGACTTCCAGAAAGGCAGCATCACCGTGGACGGCATCGTGCTCTCCAACGACCTGCGCAACATCGACGCCGTCCGACGGGAGGTGGGGATGGTGTTCCAGCAGTTCAACCTCTTTCCCCACCTCTCGGTGCTCGACAACCTCACCCTGGCTCCGGTGCTCGTGCGCAGGCGCCCGAAGGCCGAGGTGGAGAAACAGGCCTGGGCATTGCTGGAGCGGGTGGGCATCGCCGAACAGGCCGGCAAGTATCCCGGCCAGCTCTCGGGGGGCCAGCAGCAGCGGGTGGCGATCGCCCGTGCCCTCTGCATGGAACCCCGCATCCTGCTGTTCGATGAACCCACCAGCGCCCTCGACCCGGAGATGGTGCGGGAGGTACTGGAGGTGATGCAGAACCTCGCCGCTGACGACATCACCATGGTGGTGGTGACCCACGAGGTGAAATTCGCCCGCCATGTCGCCCACCGGGTGGTGCTGATGGCCGATGGGGAGGTGGTGGAGGAGGCCGAACCAGAGGTGTTCTTCACCAATCCCAGCCACCAGCGCACCAGGCGCTTCCTGGATCAGATCCTTTGAAGGCTCCTAGGAGCGGGTCGCCCAGTCGGCGGCGTTCAGCTCCGGGAACAGCCCGTCCTCCCGCTGCATCCCCACCAGCCATTCCCGGGGCAGGTCGGTGCCGTGCTCAAGGGCATCGATCAGGCGCCAGAAACGGTCGAGGTGGCGACGGATTCTCTCGCGGGCCAGGCCGGTGGTGGTGCCGGCCCGCAGGATGAAGCTCCAGTCCGAGCTCTGGGCCAGCAGCAGTTCCCGCCCCGCCTGGGTGAGCAGGTCGCGCTGCTCGGTGCTGCCCACACCCCGATTCACCCGTTGCACCATGGCGCGGGAGGCCCGCTGCCACTCCGCCACGACCCAGGCGTTGGTGTCGTTCAGCCAGTAATCGTGGTATCCCCCCTGGCCCCAGCTGGAGGGCGCCGGCCGGCAGACCTGAAGAGACCGGCCCTGGCTGAGCACGTCGCGCAGATGGGTGAAGCCCACGTCCATCGCCGGGCCCTGGCGGAACAGTTCGGCCAGAAACTGGGGGCCCTCGAACCACCAGTGGCCGAACAGTTCGGCATCGAAGGGTGCCACCAGCAGCGGTGGTGGCTCGATCGTCGCGGCCAGGTGGGCCATCTGCTCGCTGCGGCCCCGCAGAAAGGCCTCGGCATGGTCTTTCACCTTCTCCGCCGCCCGCTCCGGGTGGTAGGGCTGCTTCAGCTCAAGGGGGCAGCCCTGGGCACTGACCCGGTGCAGCTTGAGCCCCAGGGGTCGCCGATCGAGGATGCCCTGGGCGCTCAGGAAGGCTTCCGGCAGATCCCAGCCCAGGTCACGGTGGAATTCCCGGTAGGCACCGTCGCCGGGATAGCCCTGGCTGGCACTCCACACCGGCAGGGTGGACTCGCTGTCGCGGGCGAAGAAGGCCACCCCTGCCGTGGAACAGATCGGTGCGTAGACCCCGTAGCGCGGACGGGGCAGGCCATGGAGAAGACCGTGGCCATCGAGCAGGGAGTAGCGCAGGCCGCACTCGGCCAGGAGCCGGTCGAGATCCTCGTAGTAAGCGCACTCCGGCAGCCAGATCCCCAGGGGGCGCACACCGAGCAACCGCTGATGCTCCCGCACGGCGGTGAGCAGCTGGGCCCTCACCGCCTCCGGAGAATCCCGCAGCAGGGGCAGGTAGCCATGGGTGGCACCGCAGGTGATCAGATCCAAAACCCCTTGCTCCTGCAGGCGCCGGAACCGGGGTAGCAGGCTCCCCCCCATCTCCCGCCACTGGGCCTCGATGGCCGTGAGGGTGAGCTGCAGCTGGCGGGCCGGCAGCTGCAGCTCCGGATCCGCCTGCTCGAGCAGGGTCCGGCGCAGGGCCAGCCAGGCTGGGAAACGGCCGTTCAGACCCCTGTCGCTCAACAGCGACAGCAGGGTGGGGGAGAGACCGAGGGTGAGTTTCGGCTGTTGCCGTGGATCGGCGACCGCCTGCTCCAGTACGGCCAGCAGGGGCAGATAAGATTCCTGGAGTGCCTGGAAGTACCAGTCCTCCTCCAACGAACCGGCCTCCCCCGATCGCACGTAGGGGAGGTGGGCATGCAACACCAGGGCCAGATCGCCTGCGGCCATGGACAAACCTCTGTGGCGTCACTGTACGTTCCGCTCCAGGGGCGGGTCGGGAGGCCCCTAGAGTGTCGTAACTCATAGCTGTTCCGCTTAACCCCCATGGCCCGCGATCCTGGCCGGGTATTGATCTTCGATACCACCCTCCGCGACGGGGAGCAGTCCCCCGGCGCCAGCCTCAACCTTGAGGAGAAGCTCGCGATCGCCCAGCAACTGGCTCGCCTGGGGGTGGACATCATCGAGGCCGGCTTCCCCTTCGCCAGCAGCGGCGATTTTCACGCCGTTCAGCGGATCGCCGCCACCGTGGGCACCCCGGATGGCCCCGTGATCTGCGGCCTGGCCCGGGCCGCCAGAGGCGACATCAAGGCCTGCGCCGAAGCCGTGGCCCCCGCCGCCCGCCGGCGCATCCACACCTTCATCGCCACCAGTGACATCCATCTGGAGCACAAGCTGCGCAAGACCCGCGCCGAGGTGCTCGCCATCACCGCGGAGATGGTGACCTATGCCCGCTCCCTGGTGGAGGACGTGGAGTTCTCCTGCGAGGATGCCGGTCGCAGCGACCCCGCGTTCATGCATCAGGTGATCGAAGCAGCGATCACGGCGGGGGCCACCACCATCAACATCCCCGACACGGTGGGGTACACCACTCCGGCCGAGTTCGGAGACATCATCGCCGGCATCAACCGCTCCGTACCCAACATCGACCAGGCGGTGATTTCGGTGCATGGGCACAACGATCTCGGCCTCGCCGTTGCCAACTTTCTCGAGGCCGTCAAGAACGGCGCCCGCCAACTGGAGTGCACGATCAACGGCATCGGCGAACGGGCCGGCAACGCCTCCCTCGAGGAGCTGGTGATGGCGCTGCACGTGCGCCGCAGCTACTTCAATCCCTTCCTGGGCCGGCCGGCGGAGCAGCGGGATCCCCTCACCAACGTGCGCACCGAGGAGATCACCAAGACCTCCCGGCTGGTCTCCAACCTCACCGGCATGGCTGTGCAGCCCAACAAGGCGATCGTGGGCGCCAATGCCTTCGCCCATGAGTCCGGCATCCACCAGGACGGCGTGCTCAAGAACCGGCTCACCTACGAGATCATCGATGCTCGCACCGTCGGCCTGGCCGACACCCGGCTCTCCCTGGGCAAGCTCTCGGGCCGCAGCGCCTTCCGTGCCCGGCTCGAGGAGCTCGGCTACACCCTGGAGCGCCAGGATCTCGATGACGCCTTCGCCCGCTTCAAGGAGCTGGCCGACCGCAAGCGGGAGATCACCGACCGGGATCTGGAAGCGATCGTCAGCGAGCAGGTGCAGCAGCAGGACGGACCCCGCTATTCCCTGCAATCGGTTCAGGTGAGCTGCGGCACCAACCTGCAGCCCACCGCCACCGTCACCTTGCGGGATGGGGATGGCATCGACCTGACCGAGGCGGCGATCGGCACCGGACCGGTGGACGCGGTCTGCCAGGCCCTCAACCACCTGGCCCAGGTGCCGAACGAACTGGTGGAGTTCAGCATCAAGTCCGTCACCGAAGGCATCGACGCCATGGGCGAGGTGACCATCCGCCTGCGCCACCTGGGGGTGCTCTATTCGGGCCATGCGGCCGACACCGACATCGTCGTGGCGGCGGCCCAGGCCTTCGTCAACGCCCTCAACCGGCTGGTGTCCGGCAGCCAGCGCGCCCCGCTCCATCCCCAGAAGACCCCCCTTCCGGTGGCGGAACTGCCGCGTCTGTGAACGCCCCCAACCGCTCCTCGATGGCCAGGGGCCTGCAGCTCGCCCTGCTGCTGCTGCTGGCCGTGCTGCTGCTGCTGCCCCTGCTCTGGCTGGTGAGCACCTCCCTGAAGGGACCGGGGGAAGACATCTTCACCAGCCCTCCAGCCCTGCTGCCGAGCCAGCCGAGTCTGGAGGCCTACGGGCGCCTGTTCGCCGCCAATCCCATGGGCACCTACCTGCTGAACAGCACCATCGTCAGCGCCCTGGCGGTGCTGGCCAATCTGCTGTTCTGCTCCCTGGCGGCCTACCCCCTGGCGCGGATGCGCTTCCGTGGCCGCGGGCTGGTGCTGGCCCTGGTGGTGGCCACGATCCTGATCCCCTTCCAGGTGGTGATGATTCCCCTCTACCTGCTGATGGTGCAGATCGGCCTGCGCAACACCCTCTGGGCGCTGATCGTGCCCCAGGCCGCCACGGCCTTCGGCATCTTCCTGCTGCGCCAGAGCTTCCTGGCGGTGCCGGTGGAACTGGAGGAGGCGGCCCGGATCGACGGCTGCACGCCGGTCGGCGAGTGGTGGAACGTGATGCTGCCGGCGGCGCGGGCCGATCTGATCACCCTTGCGATGTTCGTGTTCATCGGCACCTGGAGTGATTTCCTCTGGCCACTGATCATTCTCGACGATCCCAATCTATACACCCTGCCTTTGGGTCTGCAGCAGCTGGCCAGCAGTTTTTCCCTCGACTGGCGCCTCGTCGCCGCGGGGTCGGTGGTCTCGATCCTGCCGGTGCTGCTGCTGTTCGTGCTCCTGCAGCGCTACATCCTGCCCAGCGCCAGCGGCGATGCCGTGAAGGGCTGAAGCCGCCTCCCCTCAGGGGCTGCCGGTCGGTGGGGGGCGGAGAACGCCGCCATTGCCCCGGTCGCTCGGGGGTGGGCTGGGGCGGCCGCCTGGGCCTGAGGACGGCATCGGCGAGACGGGGGAGGGATCCTGATCCAGCTGGGGGCGCCGCACCGCGCGGCTCTGCATGTCGGCCAGGGCCGCACGCCATTGCTCCTGTTGCCGCTCGAGGGCTTCGAGCCGCTGGGCACCGGCTTCCAGGGTCTGCAGGCGTCCCACCATCGCCCGCTGCTGCTCCTCCAGTACCGAGGTGCGATCGAGGGCCCGGCTGTTCTCCAGTCTCTGCAGGCGCTGCTCCAGTCGCATCAGCCGCTGGCTCTGCTCCAGCGTCTTGCTCAGGATCACCAGGAACAGCACCGCCAGCATGGTGCTCAGGCCGATCTGCAGCCAGCCGGTCCAGAGGGGCGGTCCGGGGGGTGCCGGCAGGGGGCGCCGGGACCCGTCGTCGTCGCGGTCGGTGATCGAGACCATGCGCCCCCTGTGTTGCCCCATCCTGCCCTGCGTGGGCCGGGCCGTCAGGCCCCGCTGCGGGCGCTGGCGCCGGCCAGCAGCTCCGCCACCGTGGATCGGTAGACGGCCGAGGCCTGCTCGGGATCGCGGCCGATGCAGGTCATGCCCAGCTTGCCGAACTCCGAAAGGCAGCCCAGCAGGTGAAAGACGCTGCCCTGCAGTCGGGCGGGGTCGTAGTGGAGGCCGGCCTCGGCCACGATGTCAATCAGGTCAAGCGGCATCAGGCCCCGCAGGCGGGGGTCGCTGAAGTTGTCGGTGGCGCGGTAGTGCAACGGTTGCCCGGTGGGGGAGAGGAAGCGACCCGTGGCGGGCTCAAGGCTGCCGGCGGTGATCGCCCGCAGGGCCATGAAGGGATGGGTGGTGCCGCCCTGGCGCAGGTTGACCTCGATGGCCTGAAGATCCCATCGCTCACCGAAGCGGCGGGCGATGAAATCGACCCCGTAGCGCTCAAGGGCCCCTTCCGCGGCGAGGGCCTGGCCGACGGCCTGGCCGTGCTCCATCAACGCCACCCGATAGGGCTCGGCGGCGGGGAAGCAGCAGCCCAGGTAGGTCTGGCCTCCGACGCCACCGAGGATCTGCTCATGGGTGGAGAGCACCTGCACCACCCCTCCCGGATGGATCGTGCCCTGCACGCTCGGGGAACGGAGGGAGTCGCCACCCTCCAGCCAGGCCTCAGCCAGCGCCCCCTGCTGGTCCAGCAGCTCCTTCCAGGCGGCCGCCGGCATCGGCAGGGCGTCCAGGGCCCCCATCAGCCGGGCGACCCGCTCCCGCCGGGAGAGACCGGCCAGGGCCAGGGGGGCGAAGTCGAGCCGGGCATTGCCTTCGCCGCTGAATCCCTCGTTCAGCTTGACCACACAACTGCCCAGCTCGGGGTTGGCGTCCCAGAGATCGGCCACCGCCTCCGCCAGTTCCTCTGGGCTGTGGGCCAGCGCGCTGCCGGGGGGATGGGGTACGCCGCAGCGGGCAAAGAGCTCCCGGCTGCCCGCCTTTGTGCCCCAGTAGCCCAGGGCCGGATCGGTACCCAGCAGGGGCACCTGCAGGCACTCGGAGAGCTTCTTCTCCAGCTCCGTCACCACGTAGCAGTTGATGAAGCTGCGGCCGGGCCGCAGCCGTTCCCGGATCCTCCCCAGCAGGGCCGGACGCTCCAGCAGCTTCTGGGTGAGCGGTCGGGCGGAGCCGTCGTCCGTGTCAAACAGGTGCAGCCGCCGGCGGGCATGGGAGGTGGGGACCCCGGGCATCAGCTCCAGCACCGCGTCCACCACCAGCTCGGGCAACAACTTGCTGGTCACGTAAACCACCTGCACCCCGGGATTGCGAAGCCGCATCAGGGAGAACAGCTGCCGTTCCTCGTAGTGGTGGGCCCCCGTCACCAGGGCCAGCTGGGAAGAATCCATGGTGAGCGACGGCACCATCAGCAGATCGAAATCCACACCGGCACCCCCGCCACCGGCCTCCCCATGCTCCCGGCCCCAAGGGGCCTGCAGCTGCCCCTGCAGTTCGCGGAAGCTCAGGACCACGGCGGAATGGGCGGGATGTCGTCATGCTGACCCCAACAGCGGCCATCGCCAATGGAGCCCTTCGCGGTGAGTGCCCTCGGTTATGGGGCCGCCTCGTTGACCACCCTGAGCCTGTTCCCCCAGGCCGTGAAGACCGTCCGCAGCGGCGACACCAGCGCCATCTCCCTGCGGATGTATGGCCTGTTCACGCTGGGTGTGCTGGCCTGGGCCGCCTACGGCGTGTTCAAGGCCGATGGGCCGGTGATCGTCGCCAACCTGATCACCCTGGTGCCGGCGACGGTGGTGCTGGAACGCAAGCTACGGGCACTGCTGGACGGGCAGGAGCGCTGGGGCCGTGGTCCCCGGGGGGAGGGCTGAGATGGCGGCACCCTTCAGCAATGAGGCCCTGTTCGTCGCCCTCGGAGCGGTACCGGGAGCCTGGTTGCGCTTCCGGGTCGTCAACCATTTCGAGCCGATGCTGCCCCGCAAGCACTGGGGCACCTTCGGTGTGAATCTGATCGCCTGTTTCGCCCTCGGACTGCTGGTGAGCCTGCAGACCAGCTGCGGGTTGGCGGCGGGCCGCACCCTGTTGCTCCTGGGCACGGGATTCCTGGGCAGCTTCAGCACCTTCTCCACCTGGATCGCCGAACTGCACGAGACCCTGCGCCGGCACCAGCGCCGGGAGGCCCTCCTCCTCTGTGGCGGTTCGGTGCTGGGTGGACTGCTGGCCGTGGGCGCCGGCCTGGCCCTGGGCAGCTCCTAGGCACGCCATGGCAACGTCCCCGACCGGAGGCCCACCCACCCTGCGCCGCGAAGCACGGGACCTGTTGCTGGTGGCCGCCGGCGCGGTGCCCGGTGCCCTGCTGCGCTGGCGCCTGGAGGACCTGGGCAAGGGCCTGGAGGGCGTGCATGTCGGGCTGATCGAGTCCGATCTGGTGGCCAACCTCCTGGGGACGTTTCTGATCGGCGTGGTCGCGGGGCTGCCGGCCCCCCGGCCCCGGCTGATGCTGCTGGCGGGCATCGGCTTCTGCGGGTCGCTCACCACCTTCAGCAGCTGGATGCTGGAGATCAGCCTGGCGCTGCGGCGCGGGCGCCCCGACGAAGCCGTGGCCGTGGTGCTGATCAGCCTGGTGGGGGGGCTGGTGGCAGTGAGCGTGGGCCTGGCGGTGGGCCGCTGGCTTGGCCAGGGGCGCGTCAGGCGCTGAAGGCCTTGCGGGGGGAGATGGGATAGGGAATGCGCCGGTGGCGCATGCGCCGCCAGACCCGCACGAAGGCGCGGATCACCAGTTCGAGTTCCGCGCGCGAAATGCCGCTGCCATCGAGCTGGCCATCGTTCTGCCGGGCCTCCACGAGACGTCGCACCATCGCCCGGGCCTCGACCTCCGTGGTGCCTGGCGGCAGGGAACGCAGGGCGGCCTCGCAACCATCTGCCAACATCAATATCGCCGTCTCCCGGCTGCGGGGGGCGGGTCCCCGGTAGCGGAACTGCTCTTCCCTCACCGCAGGATCCCGCTCCTTGGCCTGGTGGAGGAAGTAGCCCATCTTGAGCCTGCCCTGGTGCTCGGGAATGAAATCCGCCAGGGGGCGGGGAAGCCGGTAGCGGCGGGCCAGCTTCAGACCCTCGTCGACATGGGCCTGGAGGATGGCGGCGCTGGCGAAGGGATCATCGAGTTCGTCGTGGGGATTGGCGCCGGTCTCCTGGTTCTCGATGAACCATTGGGGGCCGTGCAGCTTGCCGACGTCGTGGTAGAGGGCGCCGGTGCGGATCAGATCCACATCGGCCTGGATGGCACGGGCCCCCTCCTCCGCCAGACCGCAGATCATGAGCGTGTGCTCGAAGGTGCCCGGCGCCTCCATCGACAAGCGCCTCAGCAACGGGCGTTCCAGATCGGCCAGTTCCATCAGCCGGGCCCGGGTGAGCAGGCCGAAGAAGCTTTCCACCAAGGGCGCCAGCAGCAGACCCGCCATCAGCAGACCCGTCACCAGCAGGGCCTCCTGGAGCAGGTCGTTGCCGCTGAAGGGTCCTTGAGAGGCCTCCAGGTCGCGGCTGTTTAACACCTGGATCAACAGCCCCTGCAGCAGGACGGCGCCGACGGGGAGCAACAGGGCCAGCTGCAGCAGCTGGGCACGGTTGCGCTGACGCCCGGCCAGCACGGCCGCGATTGCCGCCACCATGGCCGCCACCCCCAGTTGGGGCACCAGCAGGCCCTGCACCGGCACCGGCCAGAGCATGGCGGCCACACCCAGCCAGGCCAGGCCTGCCGCCGTACCCAGGCCCTGGGAGAGGAGCAGGGTGGGGGGTACCAGCAGGGCCAGGGGGCTCACCTGGTTGCCGAGCCAGAGCTTGCATCCCTGCACCAGCACCAGCATCGCCAGCGCCAGCAGGGCCTGACGCGGTTCGAGGCTGGCCCGCCAGCGCCGCATCACCAAAAGCATCACAGCGCAGGCGGCGAGGGCCTCACTGAAGCGGACCAGCCAGGCCAGGGGGCGGGGGCGATGGTTGACCAGGTCGAAGTGCTCCAGCACATCAAACGACTGGGGGCTGATCGCCTCCCCCTGACGGGTGATCAGGTCGTTCTTGCTGACCCGGATCGTCGGCAGCCCCTGGCGGGTGAGCAGGTCCTCGATCCGGCGCTGGCTGAGGAAGCTGTCGCTGCGCAGATTGGTACGACCCTGCAGGCTGCTGGCCAGCAGACGGCTGCCCAGGCTGCGGGCGGGCCGTGGCAGGTTGTTGAGCTGAAGCACCGCGGCCTGCAGCAGCTGGCCCTCGGAAAGGCTCGCCACGACCCCCTGGCTGAGCATGCGCTGTTGGGCCTGGCGCAGGGAAACCTTCCAGGCCACCAGCTGGGGGGGCGTCAGGCCGGTGAGCCAGAGGCGCTCCTCTTTGGTGAGGTTGAGGGTATCGGGCCGGGGCTGGTCTTCGGCCAGCTTCTCTCGGACGCTCTGCAACCGTTGCTCCAGCCGCTGCACCAGGGCCTCGCTGGCCTGGGGGTCAACCACCTGGATCTGGCTGCGGGGCAGCATCTGGCTGCGGCGCTGCTCCAGGTCAGTGCTGTCGATCACCGTCGCATCGGCAGGTGCGCGGACGGTGAAGGGGGCCGCCATGCCGGGACGCAGGCTCGGCTCCACCAGCCAGGGCCAGCTGGAGAGCAGGGCCACCAGAAGGCAGAGCAGCAGGACGAGCAGCGAACCGCCACTCCGCCAGGCCACCAGGGCTTGGCGGGGACGCTCGAGCCGCAGCAGTTGGCGCCAGAGTCCCCTGATCCGCCGCAGCCCCAATTTCATGAACCCACGCTAGCCAATGCACGAGGGCGCTCCATCCGGGAGTTGTCGGTGCAAGCTGGGGGAAGGCACCGCTTGCATCCGATGGCCACCCTTCTCGACGGCCGAAGACTGGCGGCGGAGATCGAACGTCGTTTGAGCGCCGTGATCTGCGAAGGGCTGGAGGTGGCGGGCCGATCTCCCGGCCTGGCGGTGCTCCGGGTGGGGGACGATCCGGCCAGCGGTATCTATGTCGCCAACAAGGAGAAGGCCTGCAGCCGGGTGGGCATCAGCAGCCGTGGCGGCCATCTGGCGGCGGACACCCCGGCAGAGGAGGTGCTGGCCCTGATCCGGCGCCTCAATGCCGACCCGACGGTCGACGGCATCCTGCTGCAGCTGCCGCTGCCGGAGGGCCTCGCCGAAGAACCGCTGCTGGGGGCGATCGACCCGGACAAGGATGCCGATGGTCTGCACACCCTCAACCTGGGTCGCCTGCTGAAGGGGGAACCTGGCCCACGCAGCTGCACGCCGGCCGGGGTGATGGCCCTGCTGCACCGTGCAGACGTGCCGATCGCCGGTGCCCAGGCGTTGGTGGTCGGGCGCAGCATCCTGGTGGGCAAGCCCATGGCCCTGATGCTCCTGGCCGCCGATGCCACCGTCACCGTGGCCCATTCCCGCACCCATCACCTGGCCGAGGTGGCCCGGCAGGCCGATCTGCTGGTGGTGGCGGCCGGCCGCCCCCGTCTGATCGGCGCCGTCCATGTCAAGCCGGGCGCGGTGGTGGTGGATGTGGGCATCCACCGGCTGGACGGGAAACTCTGCGGCGATGTGGATTACAAGACGGTTGAGCCCCTGGCGGCGGCGATCACGCCAGTGCCGGGTGGGGTGGGGCCCATGACGGTGGCCATGCTGCTGGTGAACACCGTGGTGGCCTGGTGCCATCGCCATGGACTGGAGCATGGCCTAGGTGATCTGCTCCCCTGAGCACGGCAACGGCATGCTGAACGGGATCTGGTCCTTCATGAACTGCACGAAGGCTGCCTGGGGCAGGGGCTTGCTGAGCACATAGCCCTGGATTTCATCACAACCGAGTCTGCGCAGCAGGGCCAGCTGCTCCGGCGTTTCCACCCCTTCGGCGATCGTGCGCAGCCCCATGGAACGGGCCAGGCTGACGATCGTCGCCACGATCGCCTGATCGTCTTCGTTGGTCACCAGATCGCGGATGAACGATTGGTCGATCTTGAGCCGGTGGGCACGGATCCGCTTCAGGTAGCTCAGGGAGGAATAGCCGGTCCCGAAGTCATCAATGGCCAGTCGGATGCCCTCGGCGTGGAGGCGAGCCATCTGGGCCAGAGCCCTCTCCGGATTCTCGAGGGTCACGGACTCGGTGAGCTCCAACTCCAACCGATCGGGCGGGAACCCCTCGGCGTTGACCTGGTCGATCACCATGGCAACGAGATCCTCCTTGTCGAACTGGGCCGCCGAGATGTTGACCGAGACGGTCAACGGCGGCAGTCCGAACGCCGTCCAGGCGTTGGCCTCCTTGAGGGCACGACCCAATGCCCACGCGCCGATCGGGACGATCAGGCCACTGGCTTCGGCCAGGGGAATGAACTCTGTCGGTGCGATCGGCCCCAGATCCCGATGGGTCCAGCGGATCAGGGCCTCGGCCCCGAAGACCCGCTGGCTGCTGAGCTCGAGCTGTGGCTGGTAGAGCAGGCTGAACTCCTGGCGCTCGATGGCCTGGTGCAGGGCATTGGTGAGCCGCAGGTCGCGGGAACTTCGCTCCTGAACGCTGGGAGTGAAGTAATCGATGGCATTGCGGCCGGCGAGCTTGGCCTGATGGAGTGCCGTGTTGGCATTGCGCATCAACGCCTCCATGGTGGTGCCATCGCCGGGGAAGAGGGCGATGCCCACCGAAGCGGTGAGGAAGAGGGGCTCGGCGTCGAGCCTGCAGGGCTGGGCGACCGACTGCCGCAGCCGTTCCGCCATGGCCAGGGTGCTGGTGGTGTCTGAGTCGGGCAGCACCACTGCGAATTCATCACCACTGGTATGGGCCAGGGTGTCAGCGTCCCCCAGGTTGGCCTTCAGGCGGCGGGACACTTCCAGCAACACCCGGTCGCCCATGGCATGGCCGAGGTTGTCGTTGACGAGCTTGAAGTTGTCGAGATCGAGGCACAACAGGGCCAGGGGAAGACTGGAGCGCTTGGCCAGGTCAAGCCCGTTACGGATCCGATCGTGCAGGAGGGTCCGGTTGGCCAGCCCGGTGAGGGGATTAAAGAACTCCAGCCGCTCGATCTGCTCCTTGGCGAACTTGCGCTCGGTGATGTCACGGGTCACTCCGTGGAGTTCCACCCTGGCGGTGCGTGGGTTGCGCACCAGCTTGGTGACCGATTCGGCCCAGATCATGGAGCCGTCCTTGGCCAGAAGTTCATTCTCACTGGTCGAGACGATGTCGCTGCTTTGCAGCCCGGCGCCGAAGTCGGCCAGTTGGTGGCTGAGCTTCCGGTTCAGCTGCTCGGCGTCCTCCATTCGGAAGGCACTCCCAAATGGCCTGGCCATCACCTCCTCGGCGGTGAACCCCAGCAGCCGCTCCACGGATGGGCTCACATACAGGTAGCCCAGGCTCTCGGGATCAAGGGACCAGATCACCTCGTGGGTGGACTCGGTGATCTCCCGGAACTTCTCCTCGCTGGCCTTGATCGCCGCTTCGAGAGCCTCGCGGGTGGCCTCAAGGCTGAGCCGATCGAAGGCGGCATCGATGTCACAGACCATGTCCAGCAGCAACTGCTGACTGTCGACATCGAATCTGTCGGATTGACCGGCATAGATCGCCAGGCCGCCGATCACGACGCCATTGCGATGGAGGGGCAGGACGGCGGCAGCCCCCCAGGCATAGGCGCGTGCCTGCGCCTGCCAGGGCATGAGCGAAGGATCCGCCATGAAGTCATTGACCCAGAAGGGGCGGTTCTCCCTCAGGGCGACCGCGAAAGGCCCCTGGCCTTTCGGATCGTCCGGATCAAGGCTGATCGCCAGTCCTTCCAGATAGCCACTGCCGTCCCCGAACCAGGCCACCGGCGTGATCAAGCGGGTGTCCGGCTCGATCATCCCTGCCCAGGCCTGGCGCATCTCTCCAGAGGTGACCGCCAGGCGGCAGATCTCTCCGAGCATGGCCTCGGGATCCCTCGCACTGGCCACCACATGGTTGGAGGCACTCAAGGTGGCGTAGAGCCGGTTGAGCCGCAGGATTCTGGCTTCGTCGCGCTTGTGCTCGGTGATCTCCCGACACAGCATCAGGTAGCGGGGAGGGTCCCTTCTCAGCGGTTCCCGCCGGGCGATGGACAGCTCGAACCAATCGGAGCCATCGGGCCCTGGCACCTCAATCTGCCGCCTCGGGGACCTTCCATCCGCTGCAGTTTCAGCCACCTTCAGGGCGGCCATCATCGCGGCGGCAGAAGCGGGGGAGAGAACATCCGCCAGATGGGAGCGGCAGGCGGGGTTCTCGGGCAGGTGGAAGATTCCCCGTTGGGCACTGTGAATCGCCAGGATCTCGCCAGTGGCGGTGAGCTCGATCAGCGGCTCGGGAATCGATTCGATGGTGGCGTGGAGGTTCTCCTGCTCCTTGTCCAACTCCGCCGTCCGCCGGCGCACCTGTCGCCTGACGCTGACCAACCAGAGTCCGGCACCCCCTCCCAACGTGGCCAGGAGTCCGGCCAGGAGAATGGAAGCCTCCACCAAGGACGTAAGGGAGACGATCACAACGGCTGCGGATCCCGTGAGGCTGTGCAGTCGCCCCTGGAATGTCTCATTTTGAGAACCGACTGAGGGCCGATAGACCACCATAGGCGGGTTTTCGGATGAAGCGCACGCGCGCCCCGACTCAGCCCAACCGATCCCAAACTGTTGCGCGGACGCGGCACCTGCCACCATCGGCCTGAGAGAATCCGCGCCAACACCCTGCGTCTCCATGTCCTCGGCGGTGAGCACGGCCTTCGACTTCACCGCCTACCTGGAGGGGGCCCGTTGGCGCGTGGAGGCCGCCCTGGAAAGTGCCCTGGGCCCGGAGCGCCCAGAGTCGCTGCGGGAGGCGATGCGCTACTCGCTCCTGGCCGGCGGCAAGCGCCTGCGGCCGATCCTCACCCTGGCGGCCTGCGAGCTGGCCGGGGGTGACCCCGAGCTGGCCATGCCCACTGCGGTGGCGATGGAGATGATCCATACGATGTCGCTCATCCATGACGATCTGCCGGCCATGGACAACGACGACCTGCGCCGCGGCCGGCCTACCAACCACAAGGTGTATGGCGAGGCCAAGGCGATCCTGGCGGGCGATGCCCTGCTGACGCGGGCCTTCGAGATGGTGGCGTTGCGCACCCCGGGGGTGCCGGCGGAGCGGTTGCTGCAGGTGGTGGGCGAGCTGGCCCTGGCCTCCGGTGCGCCCGGTCTGGTAGGCGGCCAGGTGGTGGATCTGGAGTGTGAGGCCAGGCAGGTGGATCTCGAAACGCTGGAATACATCCATCTGCACAAGACCGGAGCCCTGCTGCGGGCCTGCGTGATCTGCGGCGCCCTGATCGCCGGGGCCTCCACAGAATTGCTCATGGCCCTGAGCACCTACGCCCGCGGCATCGGACTGGCCTTTCAGATCATTGACGACATCCTTGATGTCACCGCCAGCAGCGACGTGCTGGGCAAGACGGCGGGCAAGGACCTGGCCGCCGACAAGTCCACCTATCCCAAACTGCTGGGCCTGGAGGAATCCCGCCGCCGGGCCGACGCCCTGGTGAGCGAGGCCAAGGCGGTGCTGGACCCCTGGAGCGCCCAGGCCGCTCCCCTGCTGGCCCTGGCCGACTACATCACCAGTCGCGACCGATGAGCCAGGCCGTCGGAGCGCTTGATGCCCTTGGGGGACTCCTGTCGAACGGTGTGCTCGCCTGGGGCCTGGCCGCCTGCGGCATGGCCCAGCTCTCCAAGCTGGTGATCGAGCTGGTGGTGCATCGCCGTTGGCGGCCGGCGGTGCTGGTCGAGACCGGAGGCATGCCCTCGAGCCATTCCGCCCTGATGACGGGCACCGCTGCGGGGCTGGGCTGGGAACTGGGTTTTGCCGATCCCCTGTTCGCCCTGGCCGCCGTGCTCTGCTTCGTCGTCCTCTATGACGCCAGCGGCGTCCGCCGCGCCGCCGGGCTGACGGCCCAGAGGGTGAACGGCCTCCCCGATGGCCTCTGGGACACCCAGGCGGAGGATGGTGACAGCACCACCGAGCCCGTGCTCCGTCCCCTCAAGGAGAACCTGGGCCATACCCGCACCGAGGTGCTGGTGGGAAGCCTGATGGGGCCCCTGGTGGCCCTGCCGGGCCTGGCCGTGCTGGGATCTCCCTGGCAGATCGCCCTCCGGGCCGGTTGGTTGCCGCTGGGGTGAGCGATCTCACCGGCCTGAGCGACGACCAGCAGAACGCCGCCGCCGCCTTCGCCGCCTGGCTGACGGCCCCCGCCGACGGCCAACCGTTCGTGCTGGAGGGCTATGCCGGCACCGGCAAGACGTTCCTGTCGATGCGCTTCCTGGCCCAGGCGGAGCGGGCCGGCCTCTGCTGGACCGTGGTCGCCCCCACCCACAAGGCGGTGGGCGTGCTGCGGCATCACCTCGCCCTGGCGGGCCTGCACCCCACCTGGTACCCCTCCACCATTCACCGGCTGCTGCGGCTCAAGCTGAAGCGGGAGGGGGATCGGGAGCGCTGCGAGGAAACGGCGCAGACCGCCCTGGCCCTCGAGAACCTGGCTCTGGTGCTGGTCGACGAGGCCTCCATGATGGATGGCAGCCTGCTGGAGATCACGCTGCGCTGCGCCCAGGCCTACCGCACCCGTCTTGTGTTCGTGGGGGATCCGGCCCAGTTGCCGCCTGTGGGGGAAGAGCAGAGTCCGGTGTTCGCCATGGCCCGGTCGCAGCGGGTGGCCCTGACCCATGTGGTCCGCCATCAGGGACCGGTGCTGCGCCTGGCCGGCGGCCTGCGGGAAGGCAGTCTGCCCTGCCGCCGGCCGCCCGTACTGGCCCCGGTCCGCACCAGCGCGGGCCGGGTGTCGCTGCTTGGGCGGGGCGACTGGCTGGCGGCGGCCCAGGAGGGGCTGCGCCGCAGCGTCGCCGCCGGCGATCCCGACCTGGCCAGGATCCTCTGCTACACCAACCGCTCCCTGGAGCGGCTGGTGCCGATCGCCCGCCGCGCCCTGCATGGCGCCATGGCGGACCAGCTGCCCGTGCTCCCCGGTGAGGTGCTGATCACCCGCACGGCCGTGATGGCGCCGGCCTGCCGCGAAGGGGACGCCGCGGCCGAGGAGCCCGACCTGCTGCTGGGCAGCAACCGGGAGCTGGTGGTGCGCGACGTGCGACCCGAACGCTGTGATCTGGCCGATTTCGGTGTGGACGCCTCCCTCGGGGCTCCTGTGATCGACACCCTCACCGCCACCGTGGAGGCGGGGGAGGCCCAGCTGAACCTTCGGCTGCTGCCGCCCCTCGGCAGCGGTCCCAGGGCCAGCCTGGAGGGGGTGATGGAGGGGCTGCGGCAGCAGGCCCGCGAGGGGGGCAAGAAGGATGGCAAACCGTTCTGGCGCCGCTACTTCCTGGTGCGCGACGCCTTCGCCTCCCTGGGACCGGCCGCCGTGCTCACGGTCCATCGCAGCCAGGGCAGCACCTTCGGCGAAGTCTTCATCGACGAGGACGTCTTCTGGCCCCGGGACCTGCTGCTGCGGCAGCGGCTGGTGTACGTGGCGGTGAGCCGGGCCAGCCAGGCGGTGACGCTGATGGCCGGGGCCGGGGATGACGCCGAGCGGGAGCACTGGGGACGCTGGCTGCGGGAGGCCGACAGCGGCACAGCGTCCCCCTGAGGTGGACCGACGGGAGCCCAGCACCTAACCTCGTTCCGTTGGTTCCTATCGGGATCGCACCCTAAATCCTCCCCTCGGAATGACGCCTGTCCCAGCGGATCCGGCGCCTCTGCTGGGCACCGCCCGACCAGTGGGCAACGCCGCAGTCCGTCCGGACGTGTCCAGTGGATCCGGTGCTGGCGGGGAGATGGCCACCGAAGTGGGGGCCCTGCTGGTCGCGGGTGTCCTCGTGGGGGTGATTGTGCTCGTGCGGCGCTGGTGGAGGCTGCGCTCACGACCGCCGATGCCGGGACTGCCGAAGGAGCCGGTGTTGCCGTTCTCGCGCCACGGCACCATCCACGACCCCAAGTACCTCGGCCGGATTCTCGAGGCCGATGAGCCGCCGGCCGGTCAGTGATCTCAGCCGGCCCGCAGCCCCTCGATCCCCTGCCAGCCGAGATAGCCGGCCAGGCCGAAGCAGAGGGTCGCCACGATCAGCTCGGCGTTGGCAAACAACCAGCCCTTGCCCGCCTGCAGCAAGGGCAGAAGCCGCTCCTGGCCCAGCAGCGCCAGCCCCGCCAGGGGCAGCAGCAGCAGGGTGCCAGTGAAAAAACTGAAGACCCCAGTGGTGATCACCTCCCGGGGACGGCTCAACCCCGCATCCAGCAGGCTGGCGGCGGTCTTGGCGTAGAGGAACAGATCGTCCGGGCTGGACACCTGCACGGCGGCGCTGAGGCCGAGCAGCATCGGCAGGGGCAGGGCGCAGAAGCCATCCAGCCGGCGGGTCCAGCCGGGGGGACCCTTCTCCTGGCGGCTGCCCAGCAGACCGTTGAGGCCCAGGGCCAGCAGCCCCCCCGCCCCCAGCAGGTCAAGGCCCGTGCGCTGATCGGTGCCCTGCTCCATGGTGAGTAGCAGGCCATGGCCCACGCTCAGCAGCAGGGCCATGGCCGCCGCGGAGGTAAGCAACCACCCCAGCACGAACCAGCTCCCCCTGCGCAGTGGGCTGGGGCCCACCAGGATCAGCAGCAGCAGGCCGATGTGCAGCGGGCTGAAGCTGATCGCCAGGCCGAATCCGAACAGTTCACGCCAGAGGCTGGTGGGCGGCATCGCTGCGATCCGGAACGCCCCATTGTCCGGTGCCGTCGTGCCGTTGCCACGCTTTTGTTGTGGCGGCCCGGGGGGCATCAGAGTGGGTGTCGGTTGCGTTCCTGTCCCGATGGCCCGTCTCCAGGAAGCCCTGCGCTCGCTTCGCACCCTGCGACTGCTGGGGGACATCGGCCGCAGCGGCGGGTCCCTGAGCAGCGTGGCCGACCTGGTGGACAACTTCGCCGGCAGCCAGCAGATGGCCCTCTGCCTCGAACGCTTTCTGTCCCTGCCCGGTGGCCGGGAGCTGCTGACGGAGGCCCCAGCGCCGCTGCAACTGGATCTGGCGACCCTGGCGCAGCTGCCGTGGGGCACCCTTGGCCACAGCGTGGCCGCGGTGTTGCAGCGGCTCGGCTACGACCCGGACTTCGCCCGGCCCCGGCCCGTGGAAACGCCGGAGCAGTGGCTGATCCAACGCCTCGCCACCACCCACGACATCCACCACGTCGTGAGCGGGTTCGCCACCGTCGGTGAGGGGGAGAACGGGGTGCTGGCGATCACAGCCGTGCAGATCGGTTTCCCCGCCTTCGTGATCCTCAACACGGCGGCGGCCTTCGGCAGCTTCCGCTTCCAGCCCGAGCGCTATGGCCTGGTGAGCCAGGCGATCGCCCGCGGCATGGCCATTGGCCTGGCCAGCGCCCCCTTCTGCGTGCAGCGCTGGGAAGCGGGATGGGAGCGGCCCCTGGCCGACTGGCGGCGGGAGCTGGGGGTGCTCCATCCCCTGCAGGAGGAGCCCTATGCCATGGCCCGGATGCTGGACGATCTAGACGCGGAGCTGTGAGCGGGGGCCTGCGTTGGGCGGCTCAGGCGTTCAGGCGCGGATCTCGAACCAGTCGGTGCCCGCCACCGCCACCTGGCCGCTGCTGACACCGCTCACCTGGGCGCCCTGGGGCCCCTTCTCGCACCAGAGCCGCAGCTCCACCAGCCGATCCGGAAGCCCTTCGGCCTCCAGGTCCACCGAACCGTCAGAGCGGTTGCGCACCCAGCCGCTGAGGCCGAGGTCGATGGCCTTCTGGCGGCAGCCCACCCGATACCCCACCCCCTGCACCAGCCCCCGCACGTTCATGCGCCAGCGTTCATGGGGCGAGGAGGTCACCCGGAGAGCGGGCTGTACGAAACGGCGTTCGTCGGCAGCGGCACGGCGTTGGCGGCGGCTTTCGCCAGTCTCGAGGGAATCGCCGGGCATCCAGCCCAGTGGAGGTGCAGCCAGCTGGCGTGAACGGTCGGGGCGGTCCATCCTTCGCTCCTTGCTGGTGTTCCCCAGCCTTCAAGTTGCCACAGGCCCTGCCCCTCTGCCAACTCATCACCCAGAGGCGGGCGGGGCTGCAGTTGCCAGCGGTGGAACTCATGGCCCCAGAGGGCTTCCCCGCGGCGGACCAGCAGTCCATCGGCGCCCGGCAGGGCCTGCCGGTAGCCGAGGCTGAGGGCACCGCGGCGGGCCTTGAAGGGGAGCAGGCCGGCCATGGGGTGCAGGATCCCGTTCCCATCCTCCAGCTCCCGGCCCAGCAGCAGCAGACCGCCGCATTCGGCCACGATCGGCAGACCGGCGCGGGCGGCGGCGGCGAGGAATCCCAGGCTGCGCCGGCTGGCCGCCAGCTGGGCGCCATGCAGCTCGGGATAGCCCCCGGGCAGCAGCACCGCCCGGCAGTCCGCCGGCAGGGGCTCGTCGGCCAGGGGACTCCAGGGCACCGTCCGCAGGCCGCAGGCCGAGAGCAACTCCTGGGCTTCGGGATAGCGGAAGTGGAAGGCGGCGTCGCTGGCGATCGCCACGGGCAGGGGGCCGTGGGCCACGGCGGCGGCGGCGTTGGCGACGGCGCCCGGAGCCGGCGGGGCCTGCTCCAGGCACCAGCGAATCGGATCCAGCCGCTCCGGCGGGCCGGCGGGCGGCGCCAGCAGGGGCCAGAGCCGAGCCAGATCGAGATGATCTTCGGCCAGCCGGGCCCAGATCCGCTGGCGCTCGCCCAGGTCGCCCAGTTCGCCCGGGGTGAGCAGGCCCAGGTGGCGGGAGGGCAATTCCAGGCTGGGATGGCTGGGCAGCACCCCCAGCAGGGGAACCTCGATCGCGTGGAGAGCTTCGGCCAGCAGGCGATGGTGCCGTTCGCTGCCGACCCGGTTGAGCACCACCCCGGCCAGGGCCACCCGGGGCGGGCCGTGGTCACGGAAACCGCGCACCAGGGCCGCCAGGCTGCCGGCCTGGCGTGACGCCTCCACCACGAGCACCACCGGCAGCCCCAGCAGATCCGCCACGGCGGCGGAACTGCCCTCGCTGCCGGAGCCACGGCCATCGAACAGGCCCATGACCCCCTCCACCAGCACGTGAGCGGCCCGGCCGCCATGCCAGCGGTAGCAGCGCCGCACCCAGGCCTCGCCGCAGAGCAGGGGGTCGAGGTTGCGGCAGGGGCGGCCCGCCACTGCCCCGAGCAACTGCGGGTCGAGGTAGTCGGGCCCCACCTTGAAGGGCTGGAGGGTCTCCCCCCGCGCCCGCGCCACGGCCGCCAGGGTGAGGCTGAGCAGGGTCTTGCCGCTGCCGCTGCAGGGGGCGGCGATCAGGCAACTCATGCGGTGGGTGGCGCAGCCGGGGAAGGTGGGGCGGGGACTTCAGGCTGGCAGAAGGCTGGCTGCCATCGGCACGGCCGCCGCCAGCAGCGGGGCGGTGGAATCGTGGCCACCGGAGAGCAGGCGGGCCATTTCCATCTCCTCACTCTCCTCGGGCAGGGGGACCACGTCCTCGGCCAGCTCCATGCTGGCCATGCCGCCCGATTCCAGCCGCATGCAGCCCCCCGATTCCGAGCAGAGGATCACGCACAGGGGCGGCCGGTGCGCAGGTTCGCAGATCAGCCGCATACCGACGATGGCGCCCGGATGGGTCTTGGGCACCCCCATGGGCACGGGCATGAGCGTGAACTGAACGGACACACCGTCATTGCGCTCGAACTCGGCCGTGATTCCCGGGCCCGGTCCATCCACCTCCACCACATAGCTGCTCACCAGATGCCAGCCCAGGCGGTCGGCGATCCAGGCCGCCAGCAGCAGCCCCTTGACCGGGTGGTCCCCCTCCACGTCGATGTCGAGCTGCACCACATGGCCGAGGGCATCGCGACGGGACGGGGGGTCGAACACCATGGCCAGAGATTCACGCCAGGTGCGGAGCCGCAGCCAGTTGAGATCGTTGACGGCCTGACCGGCGCTGATCCGGGACAGCATCAGGTCGAGGCAGCGGCGCGGTTGCCCGAGGGAACTGTCGATCACCAGGCGCCGGGGCACCGGTGCCAGCGCCTCCAGCATCTCG
The DNA here is from genome assembly GCA_903917565.1 of uncultured cyanobacterium. Lineage (GTDB taxonomy): Bacteria > Cyanobacteriota > Cyanobacteriia > PCC-6307 > Cyanobiaceae > Cyanobium. Next base: position 73,118 of record CAIXBB010000030.1, read on the forward strand.
GGGGGCTCATCCAGGCTGCTGTTCCACCACACCCAGCAGGGCAGGGTGTCATCCACCAGGGTCTGGATCAGGTCGAGGCCCTGCTGCAGGGCTCCCATGCCGCCGCGCAGCACCACCACATCCCCACAGGTGGCTCCGGCGCCTCCCTCCTCCGGCAGCGGGCAGTAGGCCGCCACCAGGGTCTCGAGGGGATGGCCGGGGTCGAGGGTGGGGGCAAGGGTGATCAGCCGCCGTGGCATGTGGGCGCTGATGGCGCTCTCCACGAACTGGCCACGCAGATCCTGACCCCTGTGATCCCCATCCTTCTGGCCGATGGCCCAGGCCAGTCTGGGATCCATGGGGGCCGTGCTCTGAGGCAGATCGGTGTCCGGTACGGCCAAGCGGGCCGCCTCCAGAAGCTCCCTGCGCAGCAGGCCGGTGATCGGCCCGTCGACCCGGCCGATGCGCACCATCTGCTGCTCCAGCCAGGAGGGTTCCCACACCACAAGGGTGAAGGTGGTGGCCCCTGTGGACCCCTCCAGATCATGGGTCCAGAGGCGCTGGAGGTAGGGATGGACCTCCTCGGGCGGCAGATCGAGGGGAGCCTGGAGGGTGAGCTGGGGAGCCATAGGGGGCGATGGAGGGGGCGGAGATCGCTGGTCGGGGGAAACGGATCGGAAGGGAGGGGCCGTGAAGCCGTTCCTCAGGGGCGACGCCAGATCAGGCCGTCATCGGCCAGGAGACCATCGGCGGCGGCAGGCCCCCAGGTGCGGGCTTCGTAGGGGTGGACCGGCAGCTGCCAGGGGGACTCCTCGATCAGGGCCAGCAGAGGCGTGTAGAGCCGCCAGGCCGCTTCCACTTCGTCGCTGCGGGTGAACAGGGTTGGATCCCCCAGCATGGCGTCAGCGAGCAGCCGGACGTAGCCCTCGTCGGAGGGTTCTCCGAAGGATTCGTCGTAACTGAAGGCCATGTCAACGGGCCGGCTGCGCATCCCCGATCCCGGGGCCTTCACCTCGAACTTGAACTCGGCGCCCTCGTCGGGCTGGATGCGCAGAATCAGCTGGTTGGGAGTGGGGGCGCCACCGGCGGCGTCGAAGAGGTGCACCGGGGCCTCGCGGAAGGTGAGCACCACCTCGCTGAGACGCTTCGGCAACCGCTTGCCGGTGCGCAGATAGAAGGGAACGCCCTGCCAGCGCCAGTTGTTGATGGCCACCTTCATGGCCACGTAGGTCTCGGTGGTGCTGTTGGGGTTCACCCCCGGCTCCTGGCGGTAGCCGGGCAGGGGCTTGGTCAGGCTGCCGCCAGGGGCGTACTGGCCGCGCACGCAGCACTTCCAGGCCTCGTCCTCATTGGCCAGGCGGGCCGACTGCAGCACCTTGGCCTTCTCGTTGCGGATGGCCTCCGGATCGAACCGCCCTGGAGCCTCCATGGCCGTGAGGGCCAGGATCTGGGTGAGGTGGTTCTGCACCATGTCCCGCAGGGCGCCGGAGGATTCGTAGTAGCCGGCCCGTTCCTCCACCCCCACGGTTTCGGCGGCGGTGATCTGGACGCTGGAGATGTAGTTGCGGTTCCAGATCGGCTCGAAGATCGTGTTGGCGAAGCGCAGCACCAGGATGTTCTGGACCGTTTCCTTGCCCAGGTAATGGTCGATGCGGAACACCTGGCTTTCCTTGGCGCAGGCCTGCACCACCTTGTTGAGGGCCTGGGCGCTGGCGTAATCCCGGCCGAAGGGCTTCTCGATCACCACCCGGCTGCGTTCCGGGTCGGCCAGCAGGCCGGCCCCGGCCAGGGCACGGCAGCCGCTGCCGTAGAACTCCGGCGACACCGAGAGGTAGAAGGTGCGGTTGCCGCGGGTGGCCCGCAACCGGTCGATGCCCTCGAGCCGCTGGCCGAGGCGCATCAGGTGCTCGGGCTGCTGCAGATCCACCGGCTCGTAGAAGAGCCCCTGGGCGAACTGCTCCCAGGCCGTGCGATGGGAGGCGATCTCATCGACCAGTGCGGCGCCCATCTTTTCGCGGAACTCCTCGTCGCTCCAGGGCCGGCGGGCGCAGCCGAGCACGGCGAACTCGCTGGGCAGGCGGCGCTGGCGGAACAGCTCGAACAGCGCCGGGATCAGCTTGCGGTGGGTGAGGTCACCGCTGGCCCCGAAGATGACGATGCACTGGGGCGAGATCACCCGCTCCTGGCGCAGACCCACCCGCAGGGGATTGGTGAGGATGGCGGTCATGGGGAGGGCGTCCGGTCACCCTGGTTTAACGGCTGCTCCGGCATCCCGCTGCATCGCCGCCGCAGGGAGCCTGCCGGTGTGTGCATTCTCGGATCGTCGGCCATGAAAAAGCCCGCCGGAAGCGGGCCCTGGGGTGATGGAAGGCGCTGGGCAGCCGCCGTGGTCAGTAGGTCTCGACGTGCCAGCGGTCGGCCTTCTTGAGCTGGGGGCGCAGTTCGCTCCAGTTGAGGTCCTTGGCGGCGGCGGCGGCGGTCATGGCCTCGTCGATACCGGGCTCCATGCCGCGCAGACCGCACATGTAGACGTGGGTCTTGGGATCTTCGATCAGGGAGAAGATCTCATCGGCATGCTCGGTGACCCGGTCCTGGATGTACATGCGGCCGCCGCTGGGGTTCTGCTGCTCGCGGCTGATGGCCTTGGTGTAGCGGAAGTTCTCCGGGTACTCGGCCAGGTAGCGCTGGAAGTCGTCCTCGTAGAGCAGATTGGGGGTCTTGGGGACGCCCATGATCAGCCAGGCCTTGCCACCGAACTGGTACTCGGGGTTCTTGGCGCGCTCGGTCGGCTCGAACATGCGGCGCAGGTAGGCCCGCATCGGGGCGATGCCCGTGCCGGTGGCCAGCATGATCACGTTGGCGTCCTCATCGGGGGGCAGGAGCATCTCCTTGCCCACCGGGCCGGTGATCTTCACCTTGGCCCCCGGTTCGATGTCGCAGAGGAAGGTGGAGCAGACCCCGAAGATGGTGCTGTCGTCCTTCTCGTACTGGAGCTGGCGAACGCAAAGGGACACCGTGCCGCCCTCGCAGTTGTCGCCGTGGCGGGTGCTGGCGATGGAATAGAGGCGGAGCTTGTGGGGCTTGCCGTTGGCGTCCTCGCCATCGGGAATGATGCCGATGCTCTGGCCTTCGACGTAGTGCAGGTTGCCTTCCGAGAGGTCGAAGGTGATGTGGTTCACACGGCCGATGGCCCCCTCGGCCAAGAGGCTGTAGTTGCCGGTGACCGTGCCGATGAAGGGGTCCTTCGGCTTGTAGAGGTTGACAGGAACGTCGGCGTGGCTCACGGGGGCTTTCCTGGCGGGGGTGGGGGTGGCGGCCGGGGCGTCGGCTGCGGCGTCGGTGGAGGGGGCCTGGGGTGAGGACCCCGCAGGGACCTCCTCAGCGCTGATGGCACGGATCCGACCACCCTGAAGGGCGATGGTCTGCATCAGCCGCTGCAGTTGGCTGAAGGGCACGGTGAGACGGCGTTCCGCGCGCCGCTGCAGACCGACGCCGAAGCCTTCGACGACAACCGTGAACATGCGGCCGTCGGACTGGGTGGCCTTGCCGGTGGAAACGCGCATGTGGGCGACGGTACCGAAAATCGGGCCGATCATAGAGAACACGCCTCAGGCACCATCGGTGCGGATTCTTTGACCGGAAAGCGCAAACTAGGGTTAGTTTGTGTTCCGTCGCACCATTCCAGGTGCCGACCGCTGCCACCCTCTCTCAAGCCCCGAGCGAGCTCTGATCCGTCTTGGCACAGCTTCTGGCGTTGTTTCCCAGCCCCGTGACCCTCCCGTCCCCAGAGGCCATGGTCGCCACAGAGTCCTGTTGTGCCCTCGACACGATCCAGCAGGCGATGGAAAGGCTCCCCCAGGGCACCCGCCGTCTGGCGGCGCAGCTGCGCCTTGAACTCGCCCCCGAGTGGATCTGGTCGGTGCTCACCGATTACGACCATCTCGACCGTTTCATCCCCAACCTGACCAGCTCCCGCCAGCTCTGGCGCCGCGGCAACCAGGTCGCCCTGGAGCAGGTGGGCACCCAGCAGTTCTGCGGTCTGCGCTTCAGTGCCCGCGTCCAGCTGGCGCTGAGCGAAGAACCAGACCAGGGCCGCCTGGCCTTCCGCATGCTGGAGGGCGACTTCCGCTGCTTCCAGGGGCTCTGGCAGGTGGGCGCCGATGACACCAGCACCTGGCTCCTCTACGACCTCACGGTGCAGGGCAAACCGGGCATGCCGATCGGTCTGATTGAGCAGCGCCTCAAGGAGGACCTGGCCAGCAATCTCCGGGGCGTCCAGCGGGAAGCCCAGCGGCGCTACGCGCAGAGCTGAAGGTTGACCCTGCACTGAGGAGCCGACCGCTGCCGCCTGCACAGCAATGGGCGCGGCAGGACGGGCGAGCTCCTAACCGGACCCGGAACCGATGGATACCCCCAAGGGGATTCGAACCCCTGTCGCCTCCGTGAAAGGGAGGTGTCCTAGGCCTCTAGACGATGGGGGCGAGGCCACAGCCGGCTTGCAACCGATCTGATGTGTTGGACGCTACGGGCCGGAGGGACCCTTCGTCAAGGAAGGTCGATGGTGGTGGGCGGTGCCCTGGCGGCAGAAGGGCCGGTGGTGTGACGCGCTAGGGCTCTGGCGAGCACTGGCCGGTCCAGACCGGCACCGTGACGTTGAAGCAGGCGCCTTCACCGGGTTCGGACACCGCCCAGATACGGCCCCCATGCACCTCGGCGATGCGGCGGCACACCGACAGCCCCACGCCGAAGCCGGAGGTGGTGCCGGAGGTCTGGGGCAGCCGCACCCGGTCCTGGAAGATGCGGTGCTGCTCCTCGCGGGGAATGCCCGGGCCGCTGTCGCAGATGCTCACCTGCACCCACTGGCTGGTGCGGTGCATGAGGCTGAGACTCACCTTGCCGCCATCGGGGGTGAACTTCAGGGCGTTCTCCAGCAGGTTGAGCATCACCTGCCGCATGCGCCGCTGGTCGGCATGGACATCGGGCAGGTCGGCAGGAATGTCGGTGACGAGCCGCAGCCCCCGACCCACCCACAGCTTCTCCAGCTCCAGGATGGCTTCGGCCGCCACCTGGCTGAGGTCGAGGCGCTGGGGATTGAACATGGCTTCCCAGCGGGTGGTGCCCACCTCCAGCAGGTCCCTGGAGAGGGCCTCGATGTCGTCGAGCCTGCGGTTGAGCACGTCGCGGAAGCGGCTCTCGTCAATCTGGCCCAGGGCGTGGCTCTGCAGGGCCAGCTTCGCGGCGGTGAGGGGAGTGCGCAGCTCATGGGCCACCATGCGCAGAAGCCGTTCCTGGACCCCGAGCCGTTCGATCAGCGTTTCGTTCTCCTGCCGCAGCACCAGCAGCTGGTCCTCGAGCTGAACCTCCCGCTGGCTGCGGCTGCCGTCGATCTCCGCCGGCCTCAGGCTGAGCCCCAGGCTGGTGACCACCTCCATCTGCTGCCAGCGGGGCAACCAGGTGCGCAGCTGCACCGCCAGGGTGTTGCCGGCGAAGACCTGCTTCGGCAGGGGGTCGAGCTTGATCAGGGCCGGCGTGGCCACCAGCCGGTGCAGTTCGAGCAGCTCCGGATGGTGGGCCGGGTCGGCCACCTGCAGCGACACCTTGCAGGTGCACTCCTCCGAGTTCAGGAAGCCCAGCAGGGCACGGAGGTCGGCCGAAGCCATGTGGTGACGGGCCGCCACCAGCATCAACTTCAGGGGTTTCTGGGCCTCAGCGCCGGCGGCGCCGGCCTCGGTCACCGCCGAAGTGGGGAACTCGGACTCCTCCAAGACCGGCACGGCAGCCCTTCGGCACTGCCCCCAACCTTATGGGGTTTTGGGCACGACCCCGAAACGTCGCTAGGACTTCAGGGATCGCCAGACTGCGCCGTGGTGGGCCAGCCATGACCACACCAAGCCAGCCAGGCCTTTCCAGGGAAGCTCCCGTGCAGAGCCGCATCCGGCTCGACACCAGCCTGAGACGCTGGTTCGCCCGCAGCCTGGGGCTCTGGCGCTCACGCCGGACCTACTTCTTCACCGAGGACGATGCCGTGCTGCGGGTCGACATGAACCTGCGCATCGAGGTGCACAGCGAACTGGTGGAGGGGGATGAAGGCTACCGCTTCACCTGGTGGCCGGAAGGGGATCAGCCGTTCTTCGAGCGCAAACCCGACTACAGGCCCGAGGGCACCATGGAGGCCTGGCTGTGCGGTCACCAGCTGCGGCGCAGCGGCGGCTACCTGGCGGGGGGCCCCACCGTCAGCCAGATCCGCCAGATCGATGAGCACACCATGGCATTCCAGTCCCACTACGACGACTGGGAGGTCCTCGAGCAGATCCGCCTGGTGGATGGGGACAACTACCGCTCCCGCTCGATCCACACCTGGCGCCACGGCAGCCTCGAACTGGTGGAGCTCCACCACGAGATCCGGTTGGAGGCCGCGGGAGCGCCGATCGGTTAGGCGCTGTCGGCGGCGGGGCGCTGACGGCAGGGCCGCCTCGCGGAGCGGTCTCTGCGGCAGGTGTGGCAGCAGCTGTGATGCATCACGATGGGGGTTCACGGATTTCTACCCCTTTGTCTCTCCTGCTTCGCCGCACCAGACCGCTGCTGGTGGCACCCCTGGTGGCCATGCCGTTGCTGTTGGCACCCGTAGCGGCCCATGCCGCACCCGCCACCGCCGCCGAGATGGGCCTCTACACCCGCATCGGCGCCGTCAACGTCTGCATCTCCCGCGCCGCCGGCATCGATTTCGAGAAATCGGTGGGCATCGCCGGCGAAACCATCGCCCAGTTGATCCTGGGCCAGCACAAGGGAGAAATCCAGCAGGTGGGCAACAAGGCCCTCACCATCGAGGAGCTGCGCCGCGGCGCCATCAACTCGGCGGTGCTCGGAGCCGCCGAAATCTGCCCCAAGGAGGTGCCGCCCGACGTCATGAAGAAGGTTCAGGAGGCCGTCAAGCAGCAGGGCGCCGCCAAGCCGGCCGCCAAGCCAGCCCCCAAGTGAGCCTCTGATGGCCGTCGTGCACCTCGCCGATTACCGGCCTGCGCCGTACCTGCTCGAGCGCACCGATCTCACGGTGCGCCTGTTCGCCGACCATGCCCTGGTGGAGGCGCGACTGGCGTTCCTCCCCGGAGCTGGCGCCAAAGCGCCGCAGGGGTCCGTCGTGCCACTGGAGCTGAGGGGCGTGGATCTGGAACTTCGCTCCCTGGAGCTCGATGGCGTTCCCCTGCCCCCCGAGGCCATTCGGCTGGAGGACGACCGCCTGCTGGTGCTGCAGCCGCCCGCAGGGCCTTTCGTGATCACCAGCACGGTGTGGCTCGATCCGAGGGCCAACACCAGCCTCGAAGGGCTCTACGTGAGCGGGGGGATGGTCACCACCCAGTGCGAGGCGGAGGGATTCCGCCGCATCACCTATCACCCGGATCGCCCCGACCTGCTCAGCCGCTTCCGGGTGCGGATCGAGGCCGACCGCCAGACCGCTCCGGTGCTTCTCTCCAACGGCAACGGCATCGAGAGCGGCGACCTGCCGCCCGGTCCTGGCGGGGAAGCTCGTCATTTCGCCGTCTGGGACGACCCCTTCCCCAAACCCTCCTATCTGTTCGCCCTGGTGGCGGGCCGGCTGGAGGAGATCCGCGATGGCTTCGTCACCGCCAGCGGCCGGACTGTGCAACTGCGCCTGCATGTGGAGCCGGGCGATGCCCCCTTCACCGCCCACGCCATGGCCTCCCTGAAACGGGCGATGCAATGGGACGAGCGCGTCTATGGCCTGGAGTACGACCTCGACGAGTACAACATCGTCGCCGTGCGCCACTTCAACATGGGCGCGATGGAGAACAAGAGCCTCAACATCTTCAACTCCAAGCTGGTGCTGGCCGATGCGGCCACGGCTACCGACGCTGAGCTGGAGCGCATCGAAAGTGTGATCGCCCATGAGTATTTCCACAACTGGACGGGCAACCGCATCACCTGCCGCGACTGGTTTCAACTGTCGCTGAAGGAGGGACTCACCGTCTTTCGCGACCAGTGCTTCTCGGCTGATCTGCACGGTCATGCCCTGAACCGGATCGAGAACGTGGCGATGCTGCGCAACACCCAGTTCCGGGAAGATGCCGGGCCTACGGCCCATCCGGTGCAGCCTGAACAGTACCAGGCCATCGATAACTTCTACACCACCACGATCTACGAAAAGGGCGCAGAGGTGATCCGGGTATTGCATACCCTTCTGGGGGAGGAAACCTTCCAGCGGGGCATGGCGCTCTACGTCCAGCGCCACGACGGCACCGCCGCCACCTGCGAGGACTTCATCCAGGCGATGCAGGAGGCGGCCGGCGAGGTGGAGGACAGCTGCCGGCTGCCACCCTTCGATTTCGTTCAGTTCCGGCGTTGGTATCACCAGGCGGGCACGCCCGTGCTGCGCATCCGGCGCCGCTGGAACAAGGCGGCGGGGATCCTGGAGCTGTTCCTGCGCCAGTCGACCCCCACCACCCCCGGCCAGCCCCACAAGCAGCCCCTGGTGATCCCGCTGGCCGTGGGGCTCGTGAGCCAGGCCGGCCAGCCCCTGCCGATGCGGCTGGTGGCGGAAGACGCCGACCACGGCGCCGCCCCGCTGCTGCCGCGGCGGTGGGGGGCGGGCACGCGCCTGCTGCTGATCGATCAGGAGGAGCAGTGCTTCCGCTTCGAGGGACTGCCAGCCCAGGCGCCACCGCCGGCCCTCTCCCTGCTGCGCCAGTTCTCGGCGCCGGTGAAGGTGGAGCTGGGCCGGCCCTGCAGCGAGCTGGTGCATCTGCTGGCCACTGACAGCGACCCCTTCGCCCGCTGGGACGCGGGCCAGGTGCTGCTGCGCCGCGCCGCGCTGCGCCGGGCCGCCGACCGGGTGGACGTGGGCCTGGAAGAGTCGCTGATCGCCGCCTTCGAGCGGATCCTGGCCGATCCCTCCCTTTCGGAGGCCAGCCGCAGCGTGCTCCTGGCCCTGCCCGGCCTGGCCGAACTGGAGGATGCCGCGCCCGAGCCCGATCCCCCGGCCCTGTTCGCCGCCCTGAAGGCCCTGCGCTGCCGCTTCGGTGAGGCCCTGGCCGAGCCGCTGCAGCGGGCCCTCCAGCGCTGCAGCGACCAATGGTCCCTGGCCTGGCCGGAGGGGGTGGGCGACCGGATGCTGACGGCCTTGATCTGGAGCTGGCGGGTGGCCGCCGGCGACGCTTCGGTGATCGCCGAGGCCCGGGCGGCGGTGGACGGCCCTTCGATGACCCTGGCCCGGGCGGGCCTGCGGGCGCTCCAGGATCACCCGATCGCGGCCCGCCAGCAGGCGGTGGAGGCCTTCTACGCCCGCTGGATGGACAAGCCGGTGATCCTCGATTCCTGGTTCGCCCTGGAGGCCGCCGCCCCCTTCGCCGATGGCCTGGAGCGGGTGCAGCGGCTGCTCGACCATCCCCGTTTCGATCCGGCGGCGCCCAACTCGGTGCGGGCCGTGCTGGGGGGGCTGGCGGGCAATCCGCCGGTGTTCCATGCCACCGATGGCAGCGGCTACCACTTCATGGCTGACCAGATCGCCGCTCTGGACCAGCGCAATCCGATCACGGCCTCGCGCCTGGCCAAGGTGTTCAGCCGCTGGCAGAGCTACGGCCCGGGCCGGGGGAAGCGGATGCGGGAGGCCCTCGGCCAGCTGGCGGCAGCCGAACTCTCCGCCAACACCCGGGAGGTGGTGGGGCAATGCCTGGGCGGGCCGCTGGAGAGCGCCTAGGGGAGTGGCGGGGGCGAGATCCTGGGGGCACCACCGCCCCCGGTTCCGAACACCTCTCGGTTGAGACGCCGGAACGCGTCCTGACGGAAGGCGCCCCCCTCCGGCCCCGCATACTGCCCCCAGAGCCCCTCCCAGTAGAAGAAGATCACCCCGTGGCCCCTGGCGGCGGAGAGGCGCACCTTCTGCTCGAGGGTGGCCATGTCGGGGGTGCGGCCGCCAAAGCCGGAGAGGATGCCGATCTCCACGGGCATGCCCCAGCGACGGGCCTTCACCAGCGCCGGCTGGTCGAGGTCGCGGGCGAAGCCTTTCACCGAATAGGCATAGTTCTGAATGATCAGGTCGTCCACCAGTTCGCCCAGGGCCCAGAGCTCCCAGTCCTGCAGCCAGTGGTTGTAGGCGAAGCGGAAGGGGCCCGGCGACAGGCTGATCACCGTGCGCCGCGGGCCGCCCACCGTCTGGAGAGTGCCCCGCAGCTCCCGCAGCAGGGCGGTGAGCTGCTGGCGGCGCCATTTCATCCAATAGCGATCGGTGAAGTTGGCGGGCGGTTCCCGACCGGTGTCCGCCAGGTAGAGGGCGCGGGTGTAGGGGTCGTAGCCCAGTTCCACCGGCCAGGCGAAGTGGTCATCGAGCTGGATGCCGTCCACCCCGCAGCGCTGGACGATCTCGCCGATCAGACCGATGAAGCGGGCGCGCACCCCCGGATGGGCCGGGTTCAGCCACACCCGAAGATCCTTGAGCGGGGAGGTCTTGAGATTGGCGCCGTGCATGGCGTAGAGGGCACTGCCATCGGCGCGGCGCAGCACCCACTCCGGGTTCCGCTGGACGACATCGGCATCGGCCGGCTCCATCAGGCCGTACTCGAACCAGGGGATCACCTGCATGCCACGGCGGTGGGCCGCCTTGGTGAAACGGCAGATCGGGTCGAGGCCAGGGTTGGAGCGGGCCAACGCGGGCTCCAGCGGTGCCCAGCGGCTGCGGTGGAAGGTGGCGCCCCGGCTCCAGACGTTGGGGTAGAGGGTGTTGAAGCCGGCGGCATCGAGCTGGCCCACGGCGGTCTCGATGCGGTCGGCGTCGTAGTAAAGGGGGCTGGGGCTGTTGGTGAGCCAGACCCCCACGCGTCGCTCGAAACCTCCAGGCAGGCGGCCCTCGGCGCTGGCCGGCCGGGGGATATCCACGCTCAGGGCCAGCAGGGCCGTGACGAGCACCGTGAGCGGCACCGGCAGGTGGCGCTTGAGATGGGCGAAGCGCTTGAGGGCCACCCGCTGGACGGGCGGTTGGGGGGCGGTCATGGCGGTGCCGCTCAGCGGAACATCGAGCTGACCGAGCTCTCCTGGTGGATCCGCCAGATCGTTTCACCGAGCATGTTGGCCACCGAGAGCACCCGCAGCTGGGGGAAGTGCAGGTCGGGAGGCAGGGGGATGCTGTTGGTGACCACCACCTCCTCGAACAGACCCGGGGTGGAGAGCCGCTCGACGGCGGGCGGGGAGAAGACGGCGTGGGTGGCGCAGGCCAGCACCCGGGCCGCCCCTCGGTCCCGCAGCAGCTGGGCGCCCTGGAAGATGGTGCCGCCGGTGTCGATCATGTCGTCGATCATGATTGCCGTCTTGCCGGCAACATCGCCAATCACGGTGAGGCTTTCGGCCACGTTGTGGCCGGAGCGGCGCTTGTCGATGATGGCCAGGGGCGCATCCTTCATCTGCTTGGCGAAGGCCCGGGCCCGGGCCACACCGCCCACGTCGGGGGAGACAACCACCACCTCGCCCAGATCCCGGGTGGAGAGGTAGTCGACCAGTACCGGCGAGCCGTAGATGTGGTCGCAGGGGATATCGAAGTAGCCCTGGATCTGGGAGGAGTGCAGGTCCATGGCCAGCACCCGCTCCACCCCGGACTTGACCAGCAGGTTGGCCACCAGCTTGGCCGTGATCGATTCCCGCCCGGCCGTCTTGCGGTCGGCCCGAGCGTAGCCGTAGTAGGGGATGACGGCCGTGATCTGGCGCGCCGAGGCCCGCCGGCAGGCATCCACCATGATCAGCAGCTCCATCAGGTGATCGTTCACCGGGGCGCAGGTGGGCTGCACCAGGAAGACATCGCAGCCGCGGATCGACTCCTGGATCTGGATGTAGAGCTCGCCATCGGCGAAACGCTTGATCACCCTCGGGCCGTCGGGCACACCGAGATAGGCGCCGATTTCCCGCGCCAGGTCGGGGTTGGCGTTGCCGCAGAACAACCGCAACCGGCGAGGGTCGTGGCTGGTGAGGGGCGGCTGGCCGCTCTGCTCCACCCGTTCAGCGGTCGAGAAAGTGGACAAGGGCGCAGGCGGCGTTGCTTCGCAGCACGATGGTAGAAGCGAGCCGACCCGGACAGTGCAAACAACCATGTCGGTTTCAGGGGCCGAAACGGAGCGCCGCGGCGGCCTGCTGCTGGTGGGACTGGGGTTGCGGCAGGAGCTGGAGGGGCTGGCGGCCGTCGCCGGGCGACTGGCTGCCGCCGAAGGTGTGGACCTGCGTCAGCTGGCCGGCGCCAACGATCCCGATGCCGCTCTGGCGGCCCTGACAGCGGCGCCGGCTGGCCCGTGGCTGGCCGCCCTGCCCCTGGATCCGGGCCTGCCGCTGGCGCGGGGTGGCAGCTGGGCCGAGGCCCTCGGGGCCTGGCGCCAGCCCTGCCTGCTGGTGGTGCGGGGGGAGCAGATGGCCACGGGGCTGCCGGCGGCCGGCGCTGCGCTGCTGGAGCGCTGGAGGGTGCCCCTGGCTGGCCTGCTGCAGGTGGGCGGCGACTGGCAGCTTACCGAGCGCCGCCGCGACGGCCTGGCCTGGCTGGGTTGGCTGCCGGACTCTGGCGCGGAGATCACGGAGAACGGGGACGCGATGGCCGCCTTGCAGCAGGTGCTGCGCGGCCGCTGGCGGGTGCTGCAGGCGGCCTAGTTCCCAGCTCACCCCCCGAGGGCCGCCGCCACGGCCCGCTGAAACACCGCCTCCTCGGGAGTCACACCGGTCCGCTGCTCGAAGATCTGCATGGCCAGCTGGCGGGCCGTGGCCAGGAAAAGCGTGATCCGGGGATTGGTGATCACACCCACCACCACACAGGCCGGATCCACCGAGTCCCAGCGCACGGGTACCGGCTCCAGCTCGGGCAGGCCAGGGGCGCCAGCTTCTCGATGGCTTTCACCACTCCCCTTGCCGTCGTTGCTGTGGCCGATCAGGCGGCCCGCTTCGATGGTGAGGTCGTTGGCGGCACCGATGGCCCGCAGGTCGTCATCGACGCCATCGAGCAGGGGCAGCACCGCCAGGGCCAGGTCCGCCGCGCTGGCGATGTCGTGCTTCCAGAACTGCCAGCACAGCCCGAAGTGCACATACACCGCATCGAACAGGCGATGCTTCCGGCCCCCCACCCTCACACCCGCAGCGTCACCTGCCCAAGAATGGTGCTGGCCCCGGTGGCGATGAACTGAACCCCGATCGCCATGGTGAACAGCCCCATCACCTTGATCAGCACCGTCATCCCCACATGGCCGAGCAGCTGGGTGAGGCGGGTGGCAACGGTGAACATCAGGCCGATGAGGATCGCCATCGCCCAGATCGCCGCGAACAGTTCGATGCGAACGAGATCGGCACGATCGCCGAAGTGGTCATCTGCCCCACATCCATGGGCGACACATAGAAGTTCTTCTCGTGCGAATCGCCCGGATCGGTGGCATTGAGCATCCTCAGGCCGCTGAAGCCCAGCAGCAGGCCGCCGGCGATCTGGAAGGCACTCCCGCTGATGCCGAAGAACTGCAGCACCGCCGTGCCCAGAAAGCAGGCGCCCAGCATGATCAGCAGGCTGGAGAAGGTGGTGATGCGAATCACCCGCCGAACCTGACTGCCGGGCACCCTTGGCTGAGGGTGAGAAACGGTCCGATGGCGGGGAAGTTGTTGGCCACGGCGAACAACCCCAGCAGGTCGTGCTGAAAGGTGCTCCGCACCAACAGCTCGGGAGGGATGGCCATGGTGCCCCGCGGGGTAGGGCCATCATCGCTAACCCGGCCAGGATCGCTACGGCGCCACCGGCTCCTTCCACAGCGGCGGCGTCGCGCCGGCCTCCAGCTGGCGCAGGCCCTTGTGTTTCTCCTCTGCGGGCTTCAGCGGCAGGCTGGCGAACTGCACCGGCTTGCTGCCATCCAGTCCGGCCGCTAACAGGCTGAGGGTCTCGCTCGGTGAGAGGTTGGTCTCCAGCTTCGGCTGCAGCTGACTCACCAGGAAGGGCAGCGTGGCCAGCCGTTCGGGCTGCAGCATCCGCTCCCGCAGGCTGCTGGCCACCAGCTGCTGGTTGCTGCGGCGGCCGGTGTCGCCGAGCCATTGGTCGCGGAACCGCACCAGCTGTTCCACCTTGGCGCCCCCCAGCTGCTGCAGCCCGGCCTCCAGGTCGATGGTCAGCTTCTGGGTCTTGTCGGTGTAGCTCATCCGCCGGGGCGGGCTGAGTTCCAGGCCCCCCAGGCCGTTGACCAGGTCCCTCAGCGCCCCCCGCGAGAGCACCAGGTAGCGGTCGGGGCTGGGGGGCTCCAGCCCCACCAACTCCCGCACCACATCGGCGGTGAGCGCCACCCCGCCGACGCGGAACGCGTCACCGAGCCGCTTCGGGCCCTTCTGGCCGGGCAGGTTCACCGCCACTTCGGTGGGCAGGTTGAGCACCTGCAAGGGGCCCTCGGGATTGATGCGCACCAGCAGCAGGGCATCGGCGTTGGCGGGGCCGGCGGGGGCGGCGCCATTGAGCGGCGCGCCGATCCGCTCGGCGTCACTGCCGATCAGCAACAGGGTGATGGGCCGCGCCGGCTTGGCGGCCAGGCTGGCCGGGCCCACCTCGGGCGTGGGGGCCAGGGCCCGGTCCGGCATCGGCCAGAGCAGCCCCAGGGTGGCCACGCCCACCACGGCGCCGGCGGCGGTGATGCCGAAGCTCCTGAGCATCCGCCCGCTCAGCAGGGGCCGCTTCGGGGCCGGGGCCGCCACCGTGGACGTCGCGGTGGGGGTTCCGGTTCCGGGGACCGGGGTTTCGGCGGGGCGACGGGGCTTCCGGCGGGCGGGCATCTGGGCCGAAACGGAGGGGTGCTGGGGGCACTCTGACGCAGGTGCCCCCCCCCTCGGCCCTGGCGTCTTCAGGGGTCGACGGCATGGGAGCCCAACGACGGATAGCTTGAGCGTCGAGCCACTGCGCCTATCCACCGCTTGTCCACCGTTCCTTCACCGGCGCCGTCGTCGGTGGCGCCGCACGATCGAGCCCGACCCCTGGCCAAGGGCAGCCCCAAACCGGCCAAGGATCTCTGCAGCGACTGCGGCCTCTGCGACAGCCGCTGGGTGGCCTACGTGCGCCGGGCCTGCGCCTTCCTCGAGCAGCGCTTCGAGGCGATGGAGGAGCAGGCCCACGGCCGCAGCCGCAACCTCGACGACGACGACGAGCTTTATTTCGGGGTGCACCAGCGCATGGTCACCGCCCGCCTGCGGCAGCCGATCGAGGGGGCCCAGTGGACCGGCATCGTCAGCCGCATTGGCGTGCGGGCCCTGGAGACGGGCCTGGTGGATGCGGTGCTGTGCGTGCAGCAGAGCGAGCACGACCGCTTCACGCCGGTGCCGGTGCTGGCCCGCACCCCGGAAGAGGTCCTGGCGGCCCGGGTGAACAAACCCACCCTCTCCCCCAACCTGGAGGTGCTCGAGCAGCTGCCGGGCAGCGGCATCGAACGGCTGCTGGCCATCGGGGTGGGCTGCCAGATCCAGGCCCTGCGCGCCGTGCAGGCCACCCTGCCCCTCCAGAAGCTCTACGTACTCGGGCTGCCCTGCGTCGACAACGTCAGCCGCCAGGGGCTGCAGACCTTCCTGGAGAGCGCCAGCCGCTCCCCCGACACGGTGGTGCACTACGAGTTCATGCAGGACTTCCGCATCCACTTCCGCCACAGCGATGGCCAGGAGGAAACGGTGCCCTTCTTCGGCCTCGACACCCCCGCCCTCAAGGACGTCTTCGCGCCCAGCTGCCTGAGCTGCTTCGATTACACCAACGCCGGCGCCGATCTGGTGGTGGGCTACATGGGCGCCAGCTTCGGCCGCCAGTGGATCACCGTCCGCAATGCCATCGGCCAGGAGCTGCTCGATCTGGTGGAACCGGAGCTCGACCTGACGCCGGTGACCAGCTCCGGCGACCGCCGCCAGGCGGTGCAGCAGGGCATCGACGCCTACGAGAAGGCCCTGAAGCTGCCGCTATGGCTGGCCGAACTGGTGGGGGTGTTCGTGCAGCGTTTCGGGCCGAAGGGGCTGGAGTACGGCCGCTTCTCGATCGATTCCCACTTCACGCGCAACGCCCTCTGGCTGCAGCGCCACCACCCGGAGAAGGTGGAAGCCCACATCCCTGCCTTCGCCCGCCGGATCGTGGCCCGCTACCGCCTGCCCAAGCCGTGAGCGGAAATCCTCGGGCCTGCGGGGTGCTGCTGCACCCCACCGCCCTGCCGGGAACCCCGGCCTGCGGCAGCTTCGGGGCGGCGGCGCGGGACTGGATCGACCTGCTGGCCAGCGAGGGGGTGGGGGTGTGGCAACTGCTGCCCCTGGCCCCCACCGATGGCACCGGCTCCCCCTACAGCTCCCCCAGCGGTTCGGCCCTCAACCCCTGGCTGATCGATGCCGACGATCTGGTGGCCGAGGGCCTGATCACCCCCGCCGACCGGGACACCCTGCCTGCCGGGCCCCTCGAGCGCCTCGATCCGGCCGCCGCCGCGGAGCGGGCGGCAGCCATCGCCGTGGCCCTGGGGCGACGCTGGGCCGACCAGAGCCAGCCGCGCCAGGACGCCTTCGATCACTGGGAGCAGCGCCAGCGCTACTGGCTGGTCGACCACTGCCGTTTCATGGTGATCCGCCGCCTGCAGGGAGGGCGGCCCTGGTGGGAATGGCCCGAACCCCTGGCGCTGCGCCAGCCCCCGGCGCTCCGGGCGCTGGTCGACGCCCAGAGCCGGGCCCTGCAGGAGGAGGCCCTGCTGCAATGGCAGCTGCAGTGCCAGTGGAGCCGCCTGCAGGAGCGGGCCCACGCCCAGGGGGTGCGGCTGGTGGGGGATCTGCCCTTCTACGTGGCCCAGGACAGCGCCGATGTCTGGAGCCACCGGCACCTCTTCTCCCTGCGCTCCGATGGGGGGCTGGTGGAGCAGAGCGGCGTGCCGCCCGATTACTTCGCCGCCACTGGCCAGCTCTGGGGCACCCCCGTGTACCGCTGGTGGGCGCACCGCCTGGGCGGCTTCAGCTGGTGGCTGCACCGGCTGCAGCGCCAGCTGGAGCTGATGGATCTGCTGCGCCTCGATCACTTCCGGGCCCTGGAGGCCTACTGGAGCGTGCCCGGGGCGGATGTCACCGCCGAGCTCGGCACCTGGCGCCCCTCCCCGGGCCGCGCCCTGCTGCGCCGCCTGTGGTGGCGATGCCGACGCCAGGGCCGGCTGCTCCCCGGCAATCGTCTGCCACTGATCGCCGAAGACCTGGGCGTGATCACCCCGGCGGTGGAGGCCCTGCGCGATCGCTTCGCCCTGCCGGGGATGAAGATCCTCCAGTTCGCCTTCGACGGCAACGACGACAACGCCTACCTGCCGGCCAACTACAAGGGCAGCCGCTGGGTGGTGTACACCGGCACCCACGACAACGCCACCAGCCTCGGTTGGTGGCGGGGCCTCGACGACGGCGCCAGGGATCGCGTGGCGGCGGTGGTGGGGGGTGAGGTGCGGGCGCCGAGCTGGCAGCTGCTGGAGGTGGCCCTGGCCTCCCCCGCCGAGCTGGCCGTGGTGCCGCTCCAGGACCTGCTGGAGCTTGGCGACGAGGCCCGCTTCAACACCCCCGGCACCATCGAAGGCAACTGGAGCTGGCGGCTGGCCCAGCCCGTGGCCGCGCTGACGGGCCCCCTGCAGGGCTTCGGCGCCATGGCGGCCCGCTATGGCCGAGGCCGTGACGTGGCGGTCGGGAGCGGGGGCGGGTAGAGGAACTGCGCCGGGCCCTGGCCGCCCGTCGGGTCGGGGCTCGGGTCGACAGGGGTGGCGGGCGCCAGCGGCTGGCCGTTCCAGCGCACGGATCCGGCCGCCGGCGCTGGCTCGAGCCGCAGGCTGAAGGGGGGCAGCACCGGCAGGCTGAGGCTGCCCTGCACCGCCGGCAGTTTGGTTTCCACGCCCCGTTCACTGCGCAGCGAGACCAGGGTGGGCCTGGCCAGCTCAAGGCGCAGCAGGCCAAGGGCCAGATCGGGGCGGTTCTGGCTGGTTTCGCGGCGCAGCCGCTGCAGCCCCTGGCCGGCCGCGGCCTTGCCCAGGGGGCGCAGGTCGGGGTAGGCGCCCAGAATCGCCCGGTCGGCATCCTCCAGATTCGCCTGGTCGGTCTGGGCGGCACTCAGGGGCTGAATCGGCCGCAAGACATTCAGGCCCTGGGCGGCCAGCTGGCGCTGCTGCAGGTTGAGGCCATAGAGAAGAGCACCGCAGAGCACCGCGTAGAGCACGGTGCCCTGCCAGGTGGTGAAGACATCGATCGAGCCAGGGGTGAATCGCAGCAGCACCGAGTCCCGCCGCCGCCCATTGCGCCGATCCTGCTCCGGCGGCAGCACCCCGTCGAGACAACCGCCGGGCAGCTCCAGATGGTGCTCCAGCAGGGGAAGCATGGTTCGCAGGTAGGCCGCTTCCGGCAGCCGGTCCCGCCAGCCCCGCTCCAGGGCCTCCAGCACCGCGGTGCTGATGCGGGTGTCGAGGGCCAGCTGGCGCAGGCCAATGCCGCGGCTCTCCCGGGCCTCGCGCAGCTGCTGGCCGGCGAGCAGCAGGGGATCCTGGGGGCGCTCCACGACCACCGTCCGCACGCTCCGGTGCTGGCCCGGCAGGCGCTCGCGCAGACGCTGGAGAAGGGACGGAGCCGGCTTGGGCAAGGGATCGGGGCTCAGGGAGCGACGGCCAGAGTGCCCCATTCTCCCGGTTCGACCTCACGCCAGGATCCTTCCGCCAGATCGCCCAGCTGCACAGGGCCGACGGCGATCCGCCTCAGATCCAGCACCGGGTGGCCAAGGATCTCCGCCGTGCGCCGGATCTGGCGGTTGCGGCCCTCCCGCAGCACCAGCTCCAGCAGGGTGGCGCCGCGGTGCTGGCGCAGCCGATGCAGTTCCACCGGCTGGGAGGGCAGGCCATCGAGGGCCACACCGGCCCGCCAACGCTCCAGGGTGGCCGGCCGCGGCCATCCCTCGACCCACACCTGATACGTCTTGCGATGGCCGTAGCGGGGATGGCTGAGGCGCAGGGTCAGGTCGCCGTCGTTGCTGAGCAGCAGGGCGCCGCGGCTGTCGGCATCGAGCCGGCCCACCGGATGCAGGCCGCGGCGCCGATCCGGCGGCAGCAGGTCGAGCACGGTGGGACGGCCGTGGGTGTCATGGCAGGTGCTGAGCACCCCTGGCGGCTTGTTGAGCAGCAGCGTCAGGGTGGTGCGGGGGAGCTCCAGGGGCTGGCCATCCACGCTGATGCGGTCGCAGGCGGGATCGGCGCGGTCGCCGAGCTGGGCCAGGTCACCATTGACCCGCACCCGGCCCTCGCGCAGCCAGGTCTCCGCCTCCCGGCGGGAGCAGAGCCCTGCGGCAGCCACGAGTTTCTGGAGACGGTCCGCGCCCATGCTCCCATTCTGCGGACCACTCCAGGTCGGAGCGAGTCCGCAAAGTGATGGTAGATTTACGAAACCAAATGGTTTCGTAACAAGGGACGATGCCTTCGATCACCGTTTCGGCTGCTTCCGCGTCCCTGCTGGTCCCCACCGGCGATTCGCTCCGCTCCTACCTGCGGGACATCGGCCGTGTGCCGTTGCTCAGCCATGAGCAGGAAATCACCCTGGGCCGCCAGGTGCAGGAGCTGATGGCCCTGGAGGACATGCGCGAGGAACTCACCCTGCGCTCCGGTGGGGAGGAGCCGAGCCCCGACCTGCTGGCCGCCGAGGCGGGCCTCACCCCGGCGATGCTGCGCAAGCGTCTGCACGCCGGCCGGCGCGCCAAGGAGCGCATGGTGGCCGCCAACCTGCGGCTGGTGGTGAGCGTCGCCAAGAAGTACACCAAGCGGAACATGGAGCTGCTGGATCTGATCCAGGAAGGCACCATCGGCCTGGTGCGGGGCGTCGAGAAGTTCGACCCCACCCGGGGCTACAAGTTCTCCACCTATGCCTACTGGTGGATCCGTCAGGGCATCACCCGGGCGATCGCCGAGAAGAGCCGCACGATCCGGCTGCCGATC